>NZ_CP019436.1:710760-1421521 GCF_002201895.1 Methanopyrus sp. SNP6
AATCCCAGCTTCCCCCACTATACTCCGACCGGGCTCAAGGTACAGGTTGAACCCCGACGACTCGGAGTGAAGCTCCTTCAGGTCCTTCTTGAGTTCCTCCGCCAAATCGTGAGGGGACGGTACCTCTTCACCTCGGCGGTACCGAATCCCGAGCCCACCGCCGATGTTTAGGTACGAAATTTCCTCGATCAGTCCGGTGTTCTCGAGAAACGTTCGGACGGATCTCAACGCCTCTGAAAACGGACCCAAATCGGTGATTTGGGAGCCTATATGGTAGTGAAGCCCAAGGAACTCGACCCACTTCGATTCGATCATTCGCCTGCAGACTCGCTCGGCGATTTCCAGCTCGACACCGAACTTCGACCCTTCGACCGCGGTGGCGATGTGAGGGTGAGTGTCGGGACTCACCTTCGGGTTGACCCTGAGCGCCACTAATGCCTTTTCACCCTCACGCCTCGCGATTTTTTCGATACGTTGGAACTCCTCGAAAGAGTCGACGTTGATCACCCATGAGCGCTCCACAGCCGCACGGATCTCATCAGAAGACTTCGCGTTGCCGTTGACTACCACCGTCTCTGCTCCCAAATTGACCGCGATTTTCATCTCCCACAGTGACACCACGTCTGAAGCTCGAGTCTCGTTTATAATGTGCTCGACGAGATATGGATTGAAGTTCGCTTTCATCGCGTAGCATACGTACACGCGATCCGGGAACCAAGAAAACGCCTCCTGGTATTCACGGGCAGCCTCTACAGCAGCATCTGCGTCGTAGACGTACACCGGTGTTCCGGTACCGGCCTCCTCCAAGATTTCGTCGAGTTCTCGACCACCGACTTTGACCACCGCTACGTGTTCCGTTTCTATCAATGCGGGACTACCCCTTCAAGTTGGCGACCAGTAGCTCCACCGACTTAGGTCCGATGCCACTCCGGTCCGCCCAGGCGGCTAGGAAGACCACCAAGTCATCCGAGGCTCGGCCGAAGGTGTAGGCGACGGCACAACCCAGAGCTTCGAGGTCGCGTTTAAGACGTTCGAAGCCCAGCGGATCGAGGAAAATTTCACCCTGAGTGAAGGCGTCGACGGCCTCTAATGGGTTTTCCACGGGACGCACGGGAACGGGCTCTTCGTCAGCGTATTGGGCCTGAATGCGCTCCGCTACGAACCTCCCCAGTTCTTCTATCAGCTCCTTACCCTTCGGAGATTCCTGGTCGACCACCTCGACGTCGCATCGCTCAAGGACGCTCTCCAGGTATCCCTGCAAGTCGTCGAGGTCCCAATCCTCACCCCTACTCATACCGCGGACTATGAGGACGTCTACGTCATCCAATAGTGGCCGCGAGCCCTCGAAAGCGTCAAGTTCCGTCATGATCCTCTTAGCGAGTCGATGAATGTGGATTGGAGTACCGGGCACGATTAACTCCCCAGTTCTTTCCTTAGCTCTCCCATGGTAGTCACACGTTCCGCGAACGCGTCGTGTTTGTGGATGGACTCCTTGTTTATCTGGCGGACTATAACTACAGCATCGTCGGGAAGGTAGTCGAACCGTTTGACAATTCGCTTAATCATCTCGCGGACGCAATCCTCGACGAATTTCGGGTTCTCACACGCGGAGCACGTGACCTTAAGCTCGTCGGGCCTTTTCAGTAGCTCGTAAGTCGGAGCGCTCATGGACTCTTCTATTATTTCGATGATATCGTTGATGCTCACCCTGTGCACGTCAGACACTTCGATGAGTATAGTCCCCACTCCTCGCTGGTTATGGGTCATAGGATGCACGTCCTCATGCACTATCTTCTTGGCGAGTGCTTCCGCCTCTTCCTTCTCCAAATCGAGTTCTTCCATCAACCTGCGTTTCACGCGTTCTTTACCGTGCTCGCGCATCATTTCGAGGGCACACGGACACGCTGTCAGTCCGATTACCTCGGCTCCGACCATCTTTCTAGTCTTGATGCCGTTATCGGTCCTCTTGGACACCGCACGACCGATGATTTTGTAAGGTTCTTGAGTCGGGAGTCTCGTTACTGGAGTTCGCCGGGAAAGTATCAGTTCGCCGGTCATATAAACCTCAGATCGCGTCGCGTAATCATGACGTTCCAGGAGTCTTCGGGATATCCGCGAGCATAGGTCTTCAATGACGACATCACTCTCCTCGATCGACATCTCAAGCTCTTCGAGAACCTCCTGTAGCACTTCGTGACTGCGTGACATATGTATTCCTTTCTGGTGAGCGGGGAGATCCACGAACAGGTTGAACGTGGACACGAGTACAATGGGACGCTTTCCGCGACGCGGTACTTTTACGAGCTTCTTTATCCCGCTGATCCCGACCCGGGTTAGGTGAGCCGGGATCTGAGGGTCGGAACTTTGAACATCGGGAAAGCAAGACCGCAAAGGGTACCCTCCCCCAAGGAGATACGGCGCTCTCTATCCGATAGACGATAGTTTATACGACGGTTCACTGTTCGAATCGGAGGAACGTATCGTGTTGGGGTGTCGGGGTTGCCGATCAAGCTCCGAGTAGAAAAAGCCTATCCTGAGGACGTGGGTAAGCGCGCGGTACGTATGGACAAAGCCTCTCGGGATCGTGTTGGAGTCTCAGAAGGAGATCTCGTCAAAATCACCGGGTCGAAGACCACGGTAGCACGCGTCCTGCCGGCTAAGAAGGAAGATGTCGGTAAAGGGATAGTGAGGATGGACAAGTATGAGCGGCAGAACGCCGGAGCCTCTGTAGGCGAGCCAGTCGAGGTAGATCGGGCCGAAGAGAGGGTCGCCAAGCGCGTCGAACTGATGCCCACGGAACGTGTAGTAGTTCCGGTCCAAGCCGGACTCAAAGAGGAAGTCGAAGAGGAACTGACACGGGAACATGAGCAGGACATTTTGGAGCAGATTAAGCGTTACTTACGGTCACGTGCTCAGCAGGCGCCGATTCCCGCGACGCACCGGGATGTGATCCCGCTGGAGGTTCAAGGCAAGACAATAGCGGGACACGTGTTGATCAAGTTCCCAGACAGCCTGCTCGTCGTCGGGATCGAGCCCGAAGATGCCACCGTGATCGGTCCCGAAACCGAGATCGAGGTCAAACCGTACTCGGAGGACCTCGCGAAAGCTGCGGAAATCCCGGACGTGACATATGACGACATCGGAGGACTGGACCGGGAAATCGAGCTCATCAGGGAGTACGTCGAACTCCCACTAAAGCGACCGGAACTTCTCAAAGAATTGGGGATCAAGCCGCCGAAAGGCGTGCTACTCTACGGCCCGCCCGGTACCGGTAAGACCCTACTCGCCAAGGCCGTAGCGAACGAATGCGGGGCGAAGTTCTACTCTATCAACGGGCCGGAGATCATGAGCAAATATTACGGCGAGAGTGAAGCGAGAATCCGTGAAGTCTTCGAGGAAGCCCGTAAGAACGCCCCGGCGATAATCTACATCGACGAGATCGACGCGATCGCCCCCAAGCGTGAGGAGACCGGCGAGGTCGAACGGCGGGTCGTCGCACAGCTGCTCACCCTCATGGATGGACTGTCCGAAGACGAGCGTGTGGTCGTGCTGGCCTCGACGAACCTCCCGGACGATATCGATCCCGCACTTCGAAGACCAGGGCGGTTCGACAAAGAAATCGAAATCGGAGTTCCGGATAAGGAAGGCAGGAAGGAGATACTCCAAATTCACACTCGCGACATGCCGCTGGCCGACGACGTCGACCTGGACAAGCTGGCAGAACTCGCCCACGGCTTCACAGGTGCGGATCTCGAGGCCCTATGTAAGAGCGCTGGACTGAAGGCTCTGCGCAGGGCGATTCGGAAGATCGGCGCCAAGCTGGCCGAAGAGGGTGGAAAGGAAGAAAGAGAAGTAGCTATTAGGGTCTCGGAACTGTCGGACGAAGAGCTCATGGAGGTACTGGAGAAGGGTCTGGATCGCGCGAGGATTCCGGAAGAGAAAAAGCGTGCGCTCCGCCGCGTTCTAAGGGAAGTCGAGGAAGAGGAGGAAAAAGACGTCGAGTATACCGACGCGCTAGAAAAGGTGCTAGAAGCCGAGGAGATACCCGAAATCCGAGAGGAGTTAAAGGTCACCATGCGCGACTTCATGGAGGCGCTGAAGGAAATCGAACCCTCGGCGCTGCGCGAAGTCATCGTCGAGGTGCCGGACGTATCGTGGGACGACATCGGAGGGCTCGAGGACGTCAAGCAGGAGCTGAAGGAGGCTGTCGAATACCCGCTTAAGTACCCGGAAGTATACGAGAAACTCGGTACGAGGCCTCCTAAGGGTATACTGCTCTACGGCCCGCCCGGTACCGGTAAGACCCTACTCGCCAAGGCCGTAGCGAACGAATGCGGGGCGAAGTTCTACTCTATCAACGGGCCGGAGATCATGAGCAAATATTACGGCGAGAGTGAAGCGAGAATCCGTGAAGTCTTCGAGGAAGCCCGTAAGAACGCCCCGGCGATAATCTACATCGACGAGATCGACGCGATCGCCCCCAAGCGTGAGGAGACCGGCGAGGTCGAACGGCGGGTCGTCGCACAGCTGCTCACCCTCATGGATGGACTGTCCGAAGACGAGCGTGTGGTCGTGCTGGCCTCGACGAACCTCCCGGACGATATCGATCCCGCACTTCGAAGACCAGGGCGGTTCGACAAAGAAATCGAAATCGGAGTTCCGGATAAGGAAGGCAGGAAGGAGATACTCCAAATTCACACTCGCGACATGCCGCTGGCCGACGACGTCGACCTGGACAAGCTGGCAGAACTCGCCCACGGCTTCACAGGTGCGGATCTCGAGGCCCTATGTAAGAGCGCTGGACTGAAGGCTCTGCGCAGGGCGATTCGGAAGATCGGCGCCAAGCTGGCCGAAGAGGGTGGAAAGGAAGAAAGAGAAGTAGCTATTAGGGTCTCGGAACTGTCGGACGAAGAGCTCATGGAGGTACTGGAGAAGGGTCTGGATCGCGCGAGGATTCCGGAAGAGAAAAAGCGTGCGCTCCGCCGCGTTCTAAGGGAAGTCGAGGAAGAGGAGGAAAAAGACGTCGAGTATACCGACGCGCTAGAAAAGGTGCTAGAAGCCGAGGAGATACCCGAAATCCGAGAGGAGTTAAAGGTCACCATGCGCGACTTCATGGAGGCGCTGAAGGAAATCGAACCCTCGGCGCTGCGCGAAGTCATCGTCGAGGTGCCGGACGTATCGTGGGACGACATCGGAGGGCTCGAGGACGTCAAGCAGGAGCTGAAGGAGGCTGTCGAATACCCGCTTAAGTACCCGGAAGTATACGAGAAACTCGGTACGAGGCCTCCTAAGGGTATACTGCTTTACGGCCCGCCCGGTACCGGTAAGACCCTACTCGCCAAGGCCGTAGCGAACGAGTCGGACGCCAACTTCATCGCCGTCAGAGGACCTGAAGTTCTCAGTAAATGGGTAGGCGAGTCAATCCCGGGCGACGAGGTCGTCTGGGCGAAGGTCGACGGGGAAGCTAGGCTAGTACCCATCGAGGAGCTCTACGAGCTGTGGAAGGAGAATCGGGACATCGAAGTCGCCGCGCTGGCGGACGATGGTATCGTCTGGTCGAAGGTGGACCGGATCGCCCGGCACTGCCGCCGAACCGGTCTCGTGAAGATCATCACGCGCACGGGTCGTGAGGTCATCGTCACCGAAGATCACTCCGTCTTCACGGTCCGTGACGGCAAGATCGTGGACGTGCCGACCTCGGAACTGTCGGAGGGAGACTGGATCGTCCTGCCAGCGAGGCTTCCAGCCGGCGACTCGGACGAGATTGACGGAGTCAAGATCGACGAGGACTTGGCATTCCTGCTAGGCCTGTACGTGGCGGAAGGTAGCCTGACGAACCAAAAGGACGCCGTCAGGATACATAGTGAAGACCCGGAAGTGATCGAGGAGATTGACCGGATAGTGCGAGAGAGGGGCTGGGAAGGCCGGTACCACGAGAGTGATTACAGCTATTGGGTTAAGAGTCGGGAGCTTAGGCGACTGTGCGAGAAGCTGGGTACTAAGGCTCGGGAGAAGCGACTCGGACCACTCCTGTCGCTGAAGCCTGAGCTGCTCGACGCCGTATTACGCGGGTATTACACCGGCAACGGATCGTTCTCGGTGAAGCAGCACGGTCGGTCTGCAATCATCGAAACGACCGCGGTGAGCAAGCAGCTGGCCGATGAGCTTCTCATCGCGCTGCAGATCCTAGGCATCGTAGCGCGCAGGTACGAGTGCGACGACGCGAAAGGAAGCACGGAGCACCGCATCATGATCACCAAGTCGGAGCACATCCGCACGTTCGTGGAGAAGGTCGGGTTCGCGCAGTCCGAAAAGAACGAGCGGATCATGGAGTTCCTAGCGAAGAAGAAGTGGACGAGGGGCCATTCCGACATCCCGACGGAGCTCGTCGGAAGCCACTACGCTCACGTCGAGGTCGAGTACATTTCGGATCGTGTCGCCACGAACGGTGGTCTCATAAAGGCGGAGCTCGGGCACCTGTACTTCGACAAGATCAAGGAGATCGTGCCGCTGGACCGTGACGATGAGTACGTGTACGACGTTGTAGAGGTGAAGCTGGGCCACAACTTCGTCGGAGGCCAAGGAGTCCTGCTGCACAACTCGGAGAAAAGGATCAGGGAGATTTTCCAGAAAGCCCGACAGACTGCCCCGTGTGTGATATTCTTCGACGAGATCGACGCGATCGCCCCCAAGCGCGGTATCGAGGCAGGAGGTTCACGCGTCACCGAGCGTATCGTCAACCAGCTGCTGACGGAGATGGACGGTATCGAAGCTACCGAGGACGTCTTCGTGATCGCGGCGACGAACCGTCCGGACATCATCGACGATGCGCTATTAAGGCCAGGCCGCTTCGACAGGGTAGTATACGTACCACCGCCGGACGAGGAGGCGATGAAGGAAATCGTGAAGATCCACACCCGAGACATGCCACTGGCGGAAGATCTAACTATCGACGACATCGTCGAGGTACTTCGGAGGAGAGAACGTGAAGAGAACGCGAAGTACACCGGCGCCGATATCGAAGCTGTCTGTATGGAGGCGGCGATGTTGGCGCTTCGCGAGGTACTCGATGAGCTGGAGAGGATTGAGAATGAGTCAGAGACCGAGGAAGAGCTCGAGGCCAGAAAGGAAGCACTACTTGAGGAGCTTCGGGTGGAGCGGAGACATTTCGAGAAAGCCGTTGAGAAAGTACCACCTTCCGTCTCCAAGGAGAAGCTGGAGGAGTACGAGAAACTGAAGGAGGAATATCAGCACCTCGCGGGGTGACCTCTCCCCTCGCTCCTCCTCACCGATCACATGCTTCTACGACTGTGTAGATGGCTGAGACTCTTAGGTTATCCTACGATAGCCGCCCATGAGATAGTCGATCCTACGAAGGTCGAGGACGAAGACGAAGTGCTGCTAGAATTCTGCCGAGAACACGGGGCCATATTGATCACGAGAGACCGACAGCTAGCCCGAAGGACTCGGGCCGTTCTAATCACCGCCAATAGTGTACCGGAACAGATAGCCGAGACGTTAGAGTTCTTGGGAGACGAGGCCTTCCTAGACCCGGATGAATCACGATGTCCCGAGTGCAACGTACGGGTGCGACGGACGGAGGTGGATAATCCAGGACCATTCGAAGTGACGTGGGAATGCCCCAAGTGTCGGCGTAAGTACTGGGTCGGCGGGCATTGGCGAGATATGGAGGAGACTATCGATCGAGTCAAGGAAGTACTACGCCGAGTGTCGGATCCTCAAAGGGGGCATCCACGTGGGTGAAAAATTGACAGTGGAGGAGGGAGAATTCCTTGTCCGCCTCGCGCGGAAAGCGATCGTCCATTACCTTGAGTCAGGCAAAAAGATCGAGGAAAAGCCTCTAACTCAACGACTCGAGGAAAAGCGTGGAGTCTTCGTCACACTTAAGAAGTACCCGAGCGACGAGCTGAGAGGCTGTATCGGGTTCCCGGAGCCCATCAAGCCGCTCGTGGAAGCTACCGTAGAAGCCGCGATCAGCGCAGCCACTGGGGACCCGAGGTTCCCGCCTATGCGCGACCTTTCGGAGATGGAGAAGATTAAGGTAGAAGTCAGCGTGTTAACACCGCCTAAGAAGCTTGAGGTTGATAACCCGAAGGAGTACGTCGAGAAGATCGAGATCGGAAGGCACGGCATTATAGTGCGCCGCGGAGCCCGATCGGGGCTCCTGCTGCCGCAGGTACCCGTAGAAGAAGGTTGGGACGAAATAGAGTTCCTGTCTCATGCCTGTCTCAAGGCGGGCTTACCACCGGACTGGTGGTGTTCTTCGGATTGCGAAATCTACGTGTTCGAAGCGCAAGTGTTCGAGGAAGAGAAGCCAGAAGGGCCGGTCCGGGAAAGGGACCTAGCCGAGGAGCAGTGAACCGCTGATCCGGAAGGCCTCGAAGGCTTCCGCGTATCTAACACCTATCTCCATCCCACGGAACTCCGCCGTCTTCAAAACCATTTCTTCACTGATCGCCCCACGTTCAACCTGAGAGCGATGCACCCTAACGGCTTCCAGCTTCTTCTCTAGCACGTCGGTGACGTCGACGTAAACTACTGGTTGAAACCCCACCGTGGAAGGTCCTTCTCCCATTAGCACGGTCACCTCTGGGAACTTGCTGACGGCAGACGTTACTATTCGGAACGTGCGGCGATGGTCTTGGTGCGTGTCGTTGGGTGAGTGTGTGAATACAACGTTCGGCTCGAACTTCGAGATCAGTCCCCGGACGGCATCGATACTCTCGGGATCGACGGAGATCCTACCGTCTTCATGGTTTAGGAATTCGACCCGGTCGACACCGAGACATCTAGCACCCTCGAGAGCCTCACGCTCCCGGACTTCCTCGTCGCCACCGTTGTTTCCCTTACTCATTATGACTTCAATGACTCTGTGCCCCGCTGAGGAAAGCTTACGCACAGTTCCGCCACAGTGAACTTCCATGTCGTCTGGATGCGCGAATACCGTCATGACGATCAATCATGATCGTCCCCCTCCGAAGCGCGAGTGGGACTGTACCAAACGTTACCACGGATCGCAAGCCAGACTAGGCCGTACACGGCGGCCCATTCGACGAAGAACGTCCACATAAACTGGCAAGGAATAACGGCGAGAGCCCAGAGTGGTCCCCTACGATCTGAACATTCTAGTGCAGCAAGGACAGAGTAAATCACGCGACCGGTGATGGAAATCAATATCGTCCATGGATACATCAGCGGGAGAACATAAGTGGTGAGGAGCGACGCCAAAAACGATCCCAGGACGAAGACTGCGAACCCTATCCCGGGAAGATTCCGAGATCGGAGTGCCTCTGCGCAAGCTTGGTACATTCCCGCCCACCAACGTGACTGCTGGAAGAAGTTCTCCTTCAGGCCGGCCGGGTCATCCATCCACACCTCTAAATCAGCCCGATATACGAACCCGACCTTACGCCAAGTATGGGTCAAACCGAGTGTTACGTCCTCAGCGAGATTTTCGGGGAGCCCTTCTTCGAGGAGAAACGTCGCCTTGAACAGAGTGCCTGTGGTGAAGACTGGGGCCGACCCGACGACGTTCCCCCAGAACGATATTCCAGAGCTGACGACGTCGAACTGAAGCCCCACCATCAATCCTGTCAGGTTCCTTCCACGGTATCGGATTCTACCGAAGGCTAGGGTAGCATCCTCCTCGAGCAGCTCACGGATGTAGCGGTCGGAACTGAGCTCGTCCCCGGCGTCGATGAGGAATACGTAGTCGGCGCGGACGCTCACGCGTTTCAGAGCGTTGTTGACCGTCTCACCCTTGACGTTGCCTCCCGCCTTCACTACTTCCACGATGTCGTCGTCGGCGAACCGCCGCGAGAACCGTCTGTGATCATCTTCCGTCCCGGCAGCAATTACAATCTTCTCGATTTCGACGTCCTTCTGTGATAAGACGGAACGGAGAGGTTTCTCCACGGCTTCCGCTGATTCGTGCTTAGCTGGTATCAGTACGGCGATGCGGTCCAACTGTGGTTCCCCGGATGTCAGTGTTCTCGACACATGGCTAGGAACTCGTCGAACACCCACTTAGTATCCCAAGGGCCAGGACCTGCCTCTGGATGGAATTGCACGGAAAACGCCGGAGCGTCCGTATGAACGACGCCTTCGACTGTACCGTCGTTGACGTTAACCCAGCGGATTCTCAGTGGTGTGTCTCTGAGACTGTCCGAATCCAGTGCGAATCCATGGTTTTGGGAAGTGATGTAAACTCTACCTTTATCGAGATCCTTGACTGGCTGGTTCGCTCCACGGTGCCCGAACTTCAGCTTGAAAGTGTTGCCCCCCTCTGCGAGTCCGAGGATTTGATTGCCTAAGCATATACCCATCAATGGAACTTGACCTATCAGTTCACGGACGGTTTCCACGGTCTCCCTGACGCGTTTGGGGTCACCCGGCCCATTTGATATTACGACACCGTCGGGATCGGCGTTCATTATTTCCTGGGCCTGGGTGTTGTATGGGACTACGGTAACGCCGGCGCCGCGTTTGGCCAGCTCACGCAATATGCTCCTCTTCACTCCACAATCTATGACCACGATCTCCGGTTTCCCGTCGGAGAACCGGTATTTCTTACGGGTCGAGACCTGCGGTACCAGGTCCATCTCCGAGATATGGGGGACTTCTCGCACTCGCTCCAGTAGTTCTTCGTCAGAAGGTCGGTCTCCTTGTTCGTAAGGTACCAGAACCCCTCTCATGGCGCCTTCTGTCCGGATTTTCCTCGTAAGCATCCGCGTGTCGACGCCCGAGATCCCAGGAACGCCGTGGTCCTGGAGGAATTCGTCCAATGTGATTTCGGCACGCGGATGGGTAGGACCATCGTGAAGGTATCGCACGACGAAGCCCTCCACTTGCACCCGATCGGACTCGCCGACCTCCGGTAAGATCCCGTAGTTACCTTGCATCGGGAACGTCATGATCAGGATCTGTCCGCGGTAGGACGGATCTGTTAGAGCTTCCTGGAAGCCGGTGTGAGAAGTGTTAAACACGACTTCCCCTTCGGCCTCGTGCGGACTCCCGAAAAGTTCGCCATGTACTACCGTCCCATCCTCAAGCGCGAGTGCCGCCCTCAACCGGACGAACCCTCGGAGTTCCCTAAGATCTTAGTGATAAAAGCTACACCGGGGAACCCACGTTGATAAGGGAGCTGAGACCGCTGCTGCGACGGGTGTCGGACGCCAGGATAGCGTCACTCAAGAGGAAATGGGACGAAGCCTCTACTAGCATCTTTGTACGCGGTGCGATCGAAACGCTACGACATGCGCTCAGGAGGACCACCGGGATCGATCCCGAAGCATTGGCGGGGGCCGCGACGGCGAGAAGAGGCGACCACGTCGGCCCGCTCCGGAACTTAACTCGGGTGTTGGAGGGTAGGGCCGAACACCTCGAGGTGAGGGCACTCCAACTGTACAAGGCAGCCGCGTGGGACCTACTAGAAGCCGAGGAGAAGCACTTGGGCCTCGGTGTCGCATTGGACATTGAGGGGGGTAAAGTCGTCGTTCGTCGGAGTCCCAACGTCCGGGAGTACATACCGATCTCTCAACGTTACGATCTACCGGACGACCCGCACGAGTTAGCGACGCTTTTAGTGGAACGTTATGACTTGGACTTCGTCTACGTTGCGGACTTGGACGCCATTTTGCGCGGTAAGCCTGCGGATATCTCGGATGTCCTTGAATCGTTAGAGAAGCCTATCTTCGTGGACGTGGGAGCATGTGAACCCGACCTTCCGAGTCACGCCCACAGGGTGATCCCCACGGAATGCTATGATGATAAGAGCGAGTACATCGAGGATCTAGAGGAAGACGAGAGTGCCGTGGCAGGGCTGGACTTGAACGGCTCTGAGATCCTCGGCAACTGGGACGGCGTGGGCGACTTCTTGAACGCCGTGGTGGATATAGTGTACAGACGCGATCCGGGCGTGCTCGTGATCGACGTCGGTGCAGTCGGTTCGAAGGAGGGACCGCCGTACGAAGCCGCGGCGTCCGTCGGGATGTATTCTACGGTCTTGATCGGAGGGGGCGTCGGGCATCCGGAGCACGTGAAGCTGGCTTTGGGTACCCCAGGCGTTTCGGGCGTTATCCTCGGGACCATACTCTTCGAGGGGGAGGATCCCATGAAGCTGGAACAGGCGCGCCGAGAGGGTAGGCGGCTACGAGTCCACCACATGGGGTTAGAGGAGGAGTACTTGAACCTCATCAAAGAGGGTAAAAAGACCGTAGAAGGGCGTGTGAAGGACGACAAACGTGCCAGGATAAAGCCCGGAGATAAGATACTCTTCAACCGCAGGCTTCTCGTAAAGGTGATAGACGTAAGAGAGTACGACTCATTCGAAGAGATGTTGAGGGAAGAGGGGCTCGAAAACGTCCTTCCGAACGTGGACTCCATCGAGGAAGGTGTAGATATATACCGGCGCTTTTATTCGAGTGGGAAGGAGAAAATGTTCGGAGTGTTGGCGATCGAAATAGAACCGATCATGGATCTCTGGGAAGGAATCTGTGACTGAACATCACTCGAGGATCGGACCTTCAGGACTAGGGATGAAACCTATCCGCTCCAAGAACTTGTCATCGTATATAAGCTCCACTTCACAGCCTCGCAGGTACGGTCCTACTTTGGCGAGGACGCCGGGAGCGTCGACGCCTTCATCGAACACCACTTCGCTCTCCAGAAGCCCCCATCTTTCGATCCGGATGACGCGTCGCCCGAAGCCGGCGCGGTTCAATATCCTCTGAAGGCGTTTCCGCGTGACACCGGTTACGATCATTCTATCGTAATGATCTGCCGCCATCTCGAGAAGGTATTCAACCTGCTCATCGGTGAGTTTCGCTTCGATCTCACCACGTTCCTCGTTCACCTCGACGATCTCCACCTCTAGAGGCATATTCTCGACGAAACCGAAACTCCTACCGATGTCACGTATCGACGCCTTCTCACCGTCCAGGAGTTGCTCACGGAGTCTGTAGAGTGGTACTAGCGCGTCCACGACTTCGGGACCTACTACTCCGATGTCTACGTAGACACCGTAGCCGACGCGATACAAGTCCACGATCCGACCGTAGATGATGTCGCCCGGGGAAACGTCAAACAACGATCTTACAGTGTCGAACTCTTCCACGATTTCTTCTACAGCTTCTTCCACCTCAGGGCCTCGAATGCGTAGCACTGCCCAAGCCCTGAAATTTTTCCTGATCTCCTCAAGTTCGGCGTCGAACTCAGATATAACGTTTTGAACCTGGGTACGGAGTGACTCCTCGGCACCGCTGTTCCGGTACAACTTTTCCAGTATAGTCACATCCACAACGGACACACGATCACCACCGGGTTAATTCGGGAGGTATAGCGTTCAGATCGACCAACTCGTTATGAAGCTCGATCAAGCGCTTAACGGCCGGAGAATCTCCTCCTAATCGTTCAGAGAACTTGCGAACGACTACCTTGATCGGAACGTGCTCCGTTCCGAACGTCAAGTTATCGGCATGCGCCACGATCTTCTCCTCGAGGGTCTCGGGAACGTAATCTTTCGGCGGCAAACCCAGCTTCTTGGCTTCTTCCTTGGGAATACCGGCTCCGATGTGCCTCTCGACGATCCGGACGACCTCCTTTGGGTAACCGAATTCACTGACTATGTTCGCACCCACGACCGCATGATCTATGTCATGAGTACGGGCTCTGCCGATGTCGTGTAATAATGCCCCGGTGCGTACGAGGCTCAGATCTGCGTCCTCTTCGCATCTTTCAGCCATCTCTTCAGCCAAGCGACAGACGGCCTTGCAGTGCTCGATAACGTGCTTGGGGCAACCTACTCGCTCTAGGTCTCTAATAGGATCCCTCAACCGAGCCGTTCCCTGAGCTCCTCCAGCCTTCGGATCTCTACTTTTAGTTCCTCCGCTAGCCGTTCCAGCTCGCGCCTCTCCTCGGTGAGATCCACCTCTTCCAGCAATTCACCGCACTTAGGGCATCGGAACTCGTGTTCCATAGCCTCCTCGAACGACATTCTAGGGCAATCATCGTTCCCGCAGTGGAATACGGGATGAGACATGTCGTTACTGAGTGCACGCTCAACCTCTTCGAGCTCCCGTCGACGCTCCTCGAGGCACATCCTGAGGACTTCTCGAAGGTTGAGCCGCCATGAGTAGACGGGGTATCGGTACTCTTCTCGACGCTCCTTTCTGAACGTCGCAACGCCGCGTTCATGGAGCTTGTAAAGTACCTTCCGAACTTCTCTCGGGTCAACGCCCAGCTCCTCAGCTATCTCTTCGTCGATGGCCTCACGCTTGAGTATCACATCCACGGTTCTCTTCGCGACTTCAGGATCCACCCCTTTCTCACTGTCTAGGAGCGATAAAGTTACGTCTCTGAGGACCTCCAGGTCCTCTTCACCCAGATCGGCATACACGTTTGGACCCCCCACCCCCTTACTGGATGCGCTTCAAGCACGTAATAAATTTGTGTAATCGACGGAACGTGTCCTTACGCGGATGGACTATAACTGCTGAACACTCACCTTCAGCAACCATTTTTGCTGCCTCTTCGGGCTTTTCGTCGTCGATCGTGTAATGATCAATCCCGATACCCTCGATACACCTCACTCCCAACTCGTCGAGGATGCCCTTAATCCACTCCGGGGAACGCACCCCCACGAGCAAGTGCAAATCCGTCTCCGCCGCAGCCTTACCGAGACCGTGAACGACCGAGGGATGCAACTCAGGGCCGAGATCTTCCTTCCAGCCCTTCCTAGGCACCTTTCCACGGAAGAGTGCCGTGTGGAGAGGGCCACAGGCCGTCAGGTACTTAGCACCGTCGACGATGCGCAACGCGTCGTACACGGCCTCCTTAATCTTGCTCTCCGGAACTCCGGTGGCGAGAGATGTACGGTGGAGGCCGATGTAACCTGGGCTGAGGTGAAGGGCCAGCTCGTACCCCTCCTTACGTAGACTCTCGACGTATCGCACGTCGGGATGGTACTTCCGTACACTTCCAGCGATTGACCAGACGATCTTTCCGCCCAATTGTTCAACGCGCCTTCTCGCCACCTCTACTTCGGAGTTAGGTACCTCCTTCTTGGATGGATGATCGATGAACACTAGGAACTCCGACAGTCGTAGCACCCCCTATTCCAGGTAGTGCAACGGGGCCCTCCACAGCTCTTCCAGCTCCTCTCGATCCAGTGATACGTCCACGGATCCCACCGAAATCCGCAGGATACCATCTCCAGTGACCTTCCCTACCACTTGAGCCGGTATACCGGCCTCTTCAGCGGCTCCCAACACGTCGTCGGGTCGGTCCGTAGTCACGATAGCCCGACCGTGACTCTCGGACAACAGTAGGAAATCCCACCGTGACACGGAGTTCGGGACTTCGGATAGGTCCAGGGAAGCTCCTACGGATCCCAGTAGCTCGGCCACGGCTGCTAGAAGTCCTCCAGTGGACACGTCGGTGACCGAAGAAACCATATTCTGCCTCGCGATGCGGCGGAGCAGGTCGTGTAGGGCTCGCTCCCCGTCGTATCTCACGCGTGGTACCTTGCCACCCTTGATACCATGGTACTCGATGAGATACAGGGACCCGCCGAGCTCCTCCCGAGTCTCCCCTAGAACTATCACCGCTTCGCCTTCTTCGGGCTCTCGAGGGAAGTCTTCTAGATGGTCCAATCCCCGGATCACTCCCACGGCGCCTATCACGGGCGTAGGATTTACCGGGCCGTCGACTTCGTGCTCGTTGTACAGGCTCACGTTTCCTCCGACTACAGGAACCTCGAACTCGCGGGCTGCTTCTCCGAGTCCTTCGATCGATCGGCGAAGCTGGTAATAGACTCGCGGGTTTTCCGGGCTTCCGAAGTTCAAGCAGTCAACCAGGCAGAGCGGCTCCGCTCCGACGGTAGCTAGGTTACGCAACGCTTCGGCGACGCACCCTTCCGTACCTGTTTTCGGATCGATGAGCACGTGCCGTGGATTCGAATCGGTCGTTAGGGCTAAGGCCACGTCTTCTAGGCCTTCGTGCTGCAGCCACATCACGGCAGCATCGTGACCCGGTTTCACGACGGTACGTCCTTGCACCTCATAGTCATATTGTCGGTAAACCCACTCACGAAGCGCCGGCGAAACGTTTGGAGAACTCAAGACTGAGCGCACTAGATCTTCGGGGTCCGGTTCCGGCACGTCCACGTTCTCGGGGTACGAATAAGGCTTCTCCTCCCACTCGACTTCGGGAGCACCATCGGCCAGAAACTTTGCGGGAACTCGGGCGATGACGTCGTCACCGTCCTTGACCGTAAGGCAGCCGTCGTCAGTAACCCTGCCGACGACCGACGCCTCGAGACCGTACTTACGGCAGATTTCTATCACCTCGTCCACGTCCTCAGGAGCCACGACGAGCAGCATTCTCTCCTGGGATTCCGAGAGCATGATCTCCCACGGTTCCATCCCTTCCTCCCGGAGTGGGACCTTGGAGACGTCGATCTCGACGCCGGTCCCTCCATCGGCGGCCATCTCGGTTGCGGCGCACGTCAGACCGGCGGCACCTAAGTCCTTGCACCCCTTGACCAAACCACGCTCGACGGCCTCCCGGATGGCGATGATCAGTTGACGCTCCGTGAACGGGTCGCCGATCTGGACCGCCGGCCTGTCTTCTTCCTCCGATTCCTCGCCCAGCTCCTCAGAAGCGAAGGCCGCACCACCGATCCCATCGCGGCCCGTCCGAGCGCCGACTAGTATCAACACGTCTCCGGGGCAGTCTGCACGACCTCGTACGATCTCACTTCTGCGGACTATACCCACACACATAACGTTGACGAGGGGATTGCGCTCGTAAGAAGGATCGAACTCCAGCTCTCCACCCACAGTCGGGACTCCGATGCGGTTACCGTAGTCCGAGATCCCGCGGACGACACCGTCGACGAGGTAGGGGACGCGTCCCCCGTCCAGCGGGCCGAAGCGAAGCGGGTCTAGGAGAGCTATCGGAAACGCTCCCATCGACAGAACATCTCGGACGATCCCGCCGACGCCCGTCGCCGCCCCGTTGTACGGGTCCACGTAGGAGGGGTGGTTGTGACTCTCTATACCGACCACTACGGCCCATTCATCGTCGATGGCAACTACGGCGGCGTCATCACCGGGACCCACGATGACATGATCCGCCTCGCTGGGAAGCTGTCGAAGTAAGTGGCGAGTACTACGGTAGGCACAGTGTTCCGACCACATGTTCTCGAACATGGCTCGCTCCGTGGCGTTTGGGTCCCTGCCCAGTTCCTCCCGGATGAGCTCCAGATCACGTTCGTCCAACGTCAAGTCGAGACCCCTAAGGGAGTGCGTAACCTCGTCATCCCAAAACGTCGGCAGACAGCGGGTTCCTCATCGGGATAAATCGACGACGTGGTCCCACAGAGGCCTTGCGTCGATAACCTCCTCGAGTGTGCTGACGCACATAGGGCAGGGTGTGAGGATTGGTCTTCCGAGTCGTTCGTACGTCCTCACCGTGGACTCCGAGGGCTTCTTCACAAGCGCCCCGCCGCCGCAACATCGATACTTACGCGGTGGTAACTCAACGTCGGGAAGGCGCTCTAGGACGTAGTCGTCCACTCCATGCCTTACGAGGTGACACGGTGACTTATAAGCGGCACCTTTCGGCACCCCGTCGAATTCCGCTATCTCAGCGTAGTACAGCGGACGCTCTCCTACCACTTCCACACAAAAATCGTAACAGCCCGGGCAGAACACAACCACGATGTCGAAATCATCGAACATCGAGCACCACCTCTGCACTATCTCCTCGGGGACTTCCTCACCACGCTTCCGAGCGAAGTTCATACAGCAAGGTTCATCCTCGCCTAAAGTCGCCAATCCCGCGCGGCGCACGATTTCGATGACTCGTTGGAGCCACTCCGGTCGACTTCTGATCGTGCATCCTAAGATCGCCACTCCGTCACCCTGTAGGGGCTCGGATTCGTCCGCGAGCTTTCGTCCGTAGGGGGTACCTATCTGCCTGGCCTTTCGCACGGCTTCGGGGGTGGGTTCCTTCTTCCTCAGGTCGGTGATCACCTCGGTGTGGGGAACGTCGTGAGGGCACAGCTGCTCACAGAGGCCACATACCGTACAATCGGAAGCTACACTCAACGCCTCTTCGAATCGGCCCAAAGCGGCGAGCACGTTGAACGACCTCCTAGGTATATCGTTCGGACATCTGGATTCGCAAGCCCCGCAACCGTCACACCGGGCCAACACGCGCTCCCACTCCAACATCGTTTCCCCTGAGGTTCAACCGTGCTCGAATCCTTTCCACACGGGATACGGTTTAACTTCCTTCATCCCACGTTTTTCGACCCTCTTAGCGGTCTCAAGTGCAAGTTCCGCGAGTTCTTCCGGGATAAGACCGGAGTCAACGGCACGCTCCAGATCCTCCTCGTCGATTATTTCGCGCTCCCCTTCCTCGGGTTCGACGACGTCAACCTCCAAATCCACGTACCGCACGCAGTTCTTGAACACCTCCAGCGGTGTCCCTATGTTGTAGTAGCGACCCTTCAGCTCGCCGTCTTTGTTGAAATACTGGTGGACCGTAACCATGGAACCGTCTGGGAATATCGAGATGGCGTAATCACCTTCCTCAATTGGTTTGTCGATTCCATCGTAAAAGCCAGGTCCACGCATCTCACGACGCACCTTGAGGATTCCCTCCACGGGGTCATACTCTATTACCTCAGGGTTCCCACCGAGCTTCTTGACTCCTTGCCCCGGTTTCACGTGGACGATGTCGATACTATCGCCTTCGGACGGCCCTTCCGACCCAGTTAGGCACTGGATCAGGCGCTCCACAACGGCTTCCTCGTCTAGGTCATCCAGGAACGGTTCCACGGTATCTACGGCCACGCTACCGGCGAGACTGCGGCACTTGAAGTAATGATGACCTACCACAGTCGGTAGGACTTCGGAGCGCACGGAATCGAGCCTGCTTTTAGCTAGCGAATGGAGCTCTAACTCCATCTCACGCACCTCTCGGATAGGACCAGGTTCTGACATTTCCTCGGCACGCTTGAACAGCTGCTTACGTTCCTCGATTAAACCGTCGATCTCTTCCGCTAGCTCTTCCCCGGACTTGCCCTCGGCGGCGGTCCTCCAGATCAACCCCCACCCTTCCGGGACCAGCGCCTCGCCGAGACGCTTCAGACGTTCACGCTCGCGTTCGTCCCGGATTTTGCGACTGACTCTGATCCCATCAACGGGTACCAAGACAGCGTACTCGCCGGCCACCGTGACCTCCGTCGTCAGCTTGAGCGGACCGTCAGACACGGACTTCGCGACCTGTACTACGAGCTCCTCTCCTTCCTCCACGACCTCCGACTCGTCCTCGCTGAGGAAACCCTGAAGCCCGTCCCCGAGGTCTACGACGGCGACCCCAGCCCGATCATCGATTTCACGGACCACGCCCTTGAACACGCTCCCTTCTCCGATCTTGTCGACCGTAACTGTAGCCCAAACCTCCGACTGGAGGACGTTCACGAGTTCTCGAACGTCATCTGCCGGGCCCTGGATCTCGATGCCGTGTCGATTCCTCGTGTCCCGAACGTCCACGTCGGGCGAACCGGAGTCGAACTCTGCATCGGGGAACCGCCGTCTGATGTCGTCGGAGGGTTGGGTGACTGTGAACCCGTGATCCAGGCAGATCTTAGTGAGCGCCGTCGAGTATATACCACGTATCCTGACCTTACAGGACACCTAGAGCACCCCCGGGGGAAGCGGATGGGAGACCCAGAGGTTCTCCTCGAGGTCTACGAGGTGATCCGTAACCGTATCGAGGAGCGTCCGGAGGGATCTTACGTCGCGGATCTCACTGAGGGCGACGATACTAAACCGGCCATCAACAAGATCTGCGAGAAGATCATCGAGGAGTCAGGAGAGCTCATCCTCGCGGCTAAGGACGGGGACCGAGAAGGCGTAGTTTATGAATCCACCGACCTAATCTTCCACGTGTTGGTCTTACTCGCGTACCTAGGGATAGAGATAGGGGAAGTGTTCGATGAGTTCGAGCGGAGAAGGAGATGAGCTGCCAGACCTCCCGGTGCCTGAGGATTGCAAGTACGTCTACTACGTGGTCCTGTTTCAGAACCCAGAAGACAAGAACTGGGACCTTTTCGCAGTGATCCGCGGCTATCCGGGTCTTAAGGAGCTGTATGCTATAGCCGTCCACCTTGCGCGTGTGGTCGAAGACGCACTGAAGGAGGTAGACGAAAAGCTGGATGTGGAGCTCCAAATAATCCCGGTAGGAGGCGAGAAGGGCATCCCGGAGGAGAAAACCGCGAAACTGTTAGAAGCTGTCGACGGGCTCCTTGAAACAGCAGCCCAGTGTGCCAGAGGGCCCGAACGAGTGGATGACGAATTCTGAGGACGGTGACCGTCTGGGATGATCGGTGCGGGCGAGGCCGACATGGATCGAGTCGTTATCATCGGCGCAGGACCGGCAGGACTCTTCGCGGCCCGAGAAGTGGCGCTTAGGACCGAGCGAGACGTAGAGGTAGTAGTGTACGAACAAGGACCTAGCCTGGAAGACCGGCTGGAGAGCGGGGAAGTAATGCGCGGCGTGGGTGGAGCCGGTGGACTTTCAGATGGCGTGCTGAACCTCAGGCCAGACGTCGGGGGCGACTTGATTTCCATCGTAGGGGGACAAGAAGTCAGCGAACAAACTCGTCGAGTACGTCGACGAAGTCTTCCTGAAGCACGGAGCACCGAAGGAACTCAAGGTACCCGAAGGCCCGAAGGCGGAGGAGATCGCACTCCGTGCAGCGGCAGCCGATGTCGAGTTCGTCCGGATTCCACAACGTCACATCGGCTCGGACAACTTGCCGAAGGTCGTAGGATCATTGGTCCGTGAACTGGAGGAGTTAGGGGTAAAAATCGTCCCGGAAACCAGAGTCGAGAGGATCCTGGCCGACGAATGCGTGCGAGGGGTTAAGCTCGAAGACGGACGTGAGGTAGAAGCGGACTACGTCATCGCGGCTCCTGGACGTGTCGGAGCCAACTGGATGATGCGTGAGGCGAAGCGGCTGGGGCTGCGGCTAAGATACAATCCCATAGACGTCGGCGTTCGGGTTGAGATCCCTCGCATAATTTATGGAACCTGTCGTGAAAGTATCGCTCGATCCGAAGTTCCGCACCCGGACCCCAACGTACGATGATCCGGTACGGACTTTCTGTGTATGTCACGGCGGGTATGTGGTGAAGGAGAACTACGAGGGATTCGTGGGTGTAAACGGACACTCTTACCGGAGGAAGAAGTCCGAAAACACGAACTTCGCGTTCCTCGTCAGTATAGACTTGACTGAACCTGTAGAAAATACCATCGAGTACGGTAGATCGATCGGCCGATTGGCCACTACCATCGGCGGAAACAGACCGATAATTCAGCGGCTCGGCGACCTCCGCCGCGGAAGGCGGTCGACTTGGGATCGCATCAACAGGTCTCACGTTACACCTACTCTAACGGACGTCACGCCTGGGGACATCTCGATGGCACTCCCACACCGAGTCACGGTGAACATCATCGAAGGATTAGAACATCTCGACGAGGTGATACCAGGAGTAGCCTCCGATTCCACACTGCTATACGCACCGGAGATCAAGTTCTACTCGGCTCGAGTAGAAACGAACGAAAACCTGGAGACTAGAGTGGAGAACCTGTTCGTAGCCGGTGACGGCGCCGGATTATCCCGAGACATCGTGAACGCTGCCGCTACCGGAGTTATCGCCGGGCGTGCAGTCGCCGAGCGTATCGGTTAAGGGGGAAATCCATGCTATCCCACGCACTACTAGCCCTACTTATAGCCACCCAAACCGATGTTGGACACGACAATGGATGCTGCACAGTACTAGTGCACGTGCATCACGGATACGATGTAGTAGCGTACAGGAGAGACGCTAGATACCAAGCTGAAATACTGATCGTGCGCACGAAATGGGCCGGACGGAAGGCGATTAAAGAATACAAAGTTCAAGGCGGGTACTTTTGCCACACTGTAATCACGGAAGATGGATGGATAGTAACTATAGGAGGACGGGATATTCCTAAAGTGAATAGGGAACTTGAAAAACTTGGGGCAGAAATAGTATCCAGAGGCCGAATCAAGAAGGATGAAATCGAAAGAGCTGAAGAACTTCTTAAGGAGGCTAAGTGGGGACACTTCGTCGTAAAATCCCCGAGCGACGTCGTTGGAGTGGCGTCGTACGACTATAGAATCTCCTCATCGGAGGTCGACGTGTTCAGGATTAAGGACGGTGAGTACGTTAAAGTGACCAACAATCCGAGGTATTACAATCGGGGGCGATTCGAAGAGTTCGGTAAAAATCCCATCGACGCTGCCGTTAAGATCGCAGGGAAAGACCCGTACGGACTCCATCGACGGGATATAATCACGTACAAGTTAACGGTGAACAAAACGTCAAGCAGCGTCAAAGTTTGGGCTTCCTACGATGGCGGAGCGCTACTCGAAGGGGCTAACGGAGGGCCGGATCCGATCCGATTCATGGGCAAGACGGTAGAAGCCAGCGATATTCCGAGGATTCCCAAGAGGAAACCGCTAGGAGAAGTGATATTACGGGTGAGCGGAGGGCACAAGGGCGAGGGAGAGTTGCCCAATCCCGCCGCCGTAGCCGCGGCCTTGATCAGTGGAGCCGTGTTCGTGGCGTTTCTAGGACAGTTATCGCTCCAGAGGCGAAATCTTTATTAAATACCTAGAGGCGATGGAGGGCTTGGACCGAGGGCCCGCAGCTCAGCCTGGCAGAGCGCGGCCCTTGCGAGGCCGTGGCCCCGGGTTCAAATCCCGGCGGGTCCACCAACCACGAATCGTTATGTTCCTCAAAACATTTCGGACCCTCGATATCGCACGAACTAGGGGTGATGACAATGAATGGCAAGATCTTAACGGCTATAGGGGTAGCAGTATGCTTAGCATTAGCTACCGGCGTAGTAGCGTTCAACCCTGTAAGTAAAGTCAAGGAGTTCGACCCTAAGCATGCTTTAGACTTTGCTAAGAAGGTATGTAATCTAGGACCACGCTATGGAGGCAATGAGGCAGAGCTGAAAGCAGCCAACATGATGGTAGCGGAGCTGAGGAAATATGGACTTAACGTACGCAAGGAAAAAGTCGATTTAGGTGGCGGTAAATATACGTACAACGTGATAGGGGAAATTAAGGGGACTGATGAACCAAATAAGTATGTGATTGTTGGATCCCACATCGATTCGCCAGGATTCTGTGAAGGTGCTACAGATGATGCGGCAGCAATGGGAATTCAAGTCGAAATGGCACGAATACTTGCTAAGAATTTCCGTCCGAAGAAAACTGTATTGATAATTGGATTCGGTGGTGAAGAGCTATGGTTCAAAGGATCAGAGGCTTTCGTAAAGAAACACCCAGAGATTGTTAAAAATTGTGAAGCAGTAATCGACCTTAACTGTGTAGGTGCCGGACAGAATGTGTTCCTAACTCGGAAGAGTGCGAAACCGGAACCGGTAGAGGGGGATCCGAAGCTCATCAAACTTCTGGAAGAGTGTGCGAAAGAACTTGGACACCCGGTCACGGTAGGAGACACGACGTATCCGAGCGACACCTACCCGTTCTATCATAACGGGACCAAACGCGTCCCCGTGTGTCAGGTGATGAGTCAGCCGTTCGAAGTGCCACCGTGGAGTGAGTCCAACACGGCGGACAAGTTAGACCCGAAGGACATGGAGAAAGTGGGAGAAACCGTCACCCTCGCTGTTGTGAAACTGACGAATGCCGAACCCGCTTCAAAACCGCTATGGGAAGCGAAGCGCGCCGAGGAGTCCGGCGGTGCAGGTCGGCTTACGCCGGTATGGTGGGTGACCGCGCTTCTTGGAGTTGCAGCCGCACTGCTCCGGCCTCGGGGGAGATAAGATTGTACGCACTACTGATCATAGACATGATCCGCGACTTCGTAGAGGAGGGAGCCCCACTGGAGGTTCCGAAGGCACGTCAACTCGTACCCCGTATCGCCCGTCTCGCGGATGAGTTCAGAGAGCGAGGTGGTCTGGTCGTCCACGTGTGGGACGAGCACTATCCGGATGATCCGGAGTTCAAAGTGTGGGGTGAACACGCCGTTGCGGGAACGGAAGGTGCGGAACCGGTAGAAGAGCTGAAACCGAAGGACGGCGACTTAGTAGTGCGGAAGCGGAAGTATAGTGGGTTCTACGGCACGTCTTTGGACTACGACCTACGATCCAGGAACGTGAAAGAGATCTACCTCACGGGAGTGTGCACGGATATCTGCGTACTCTTCACATGCGCGGACGCGCTCATGCGAGGGTATCGAGTGTACGTAGTAAGGGACTGCGTGGCGTCACTTGAGGAGGAATCCCACAGGTTCGCTTTGAATCACATGGAAAAGCTCGGGGCTGAGGTAATCGATTCGGAGGAGGTGCTGGGGGACTGACCGCTGTGAAGAAGATACTTGCGTTGGTGGACGGTGAGCACTACATCCCCGTAACCAGAGAGGCGTTGGAGACCGTAGAGGAATTGGACCTAGGAGAACTCGTAGGTGCCGTGTTCATCGGAGGGACCGAGAAGATCAGCGAGCCCGAGACCGTCAAACGTGAGCTGGGTGTACGGGTCTGGCTACCGGAATCCGAGGGCGAGATACCGGTAGACTTGATCGTCGAGGTGATCGAGGAAGAGGACGTAGACGTGGTGCTGGACCTGAGTGACGAGCCCGTGGTCAGTCCCGACGACAGGTTTGAGATAGCCTCAGCGGTACTCTCGGCGGGAGCGGAGTACTGGTGCCCGGACCTCCGGCTGAAGCCGGTGGAGTTCCACGATGTCCTCGAGAAGCCGTCGCTTCGGATCATAGGAACAGGAAAGAGAGTCGGCAAGACCGCCGTCTCCGCCTACACCTGTCGTGTGCTCAATGCACGGGGTTACAACCCGTGCGTAGTGGTAATGGGTCGTGGAGGACCGAGGGAACCCGAAATAGTGCGTGGGGACGAGATCGAGCTGACCCCAGAGTACCTATTGAAAGAGGCCGAGAAAGGTAAGCACGCGGCGAGCGATCACTGGGAAGACGCGCTCCTCAGCAGGATTCCGACGGTCGGGTGTCGACGGTGCGCGGGTGGATTGGCGGGACGCACCTTCACCACGAACATCGTGCGCGGTGCCAAGGTAGCTAACGAGTTGCCGGCCGACTTCATCGTGGTCGAAGGCAGCGGCGCGGCCGTACCGCCGATCAAAACGGACGCGGGTATCGTGATCGTCGGGGCCAACCAGCCACTAGAGCACATCGGCGGGTACTTAGGCCCCTACAGGATCCGGATGTGCGATCTGGCTATCATCACGATGTGCGAGGAACCGATGGCGGACGACGCGAAAATCAGGAAGGTCGAGCGCACCGTCCGGGAAGCCGGAGACGGCATCGAAGTATTACTTTCGGTATTCCGACCTAAACCCACCGAGGACGTGGAGGGTAAGCGTGCGGTATTCGTAACGACGGCACCTAATGAGGTCGTCCCGAGACTCGTCGAGCACCTAGAAGAGGAATACGGGTGTGAGATCGTCGGGACGTCGCCGCACCTCAGTAACCGTCCGAAGCTCCGCAAAGACCTGAAGAAGTACATCGACGGGGCGGACGTACTGCTCGCGGAGCTGAAGGCAGCCGCCGTCGACGTGGCCACTAGGGAGGCCCTGAAGGCCGGACTGGACGTGGTGTACGTGGACAACGTCCCTATTGCCGTCGGAGGTGATTACGACCACGTGGGTGACGCCGTGGAGAACGTAGCCGAGCTGGCGATCGATCGGTTCGAGGGTTAATCACTGTCGATCCCGAGCACCACCTCAGCGAAGGCGCGCTCAACGTCTGTCCGCTCCACGAACCGGCTTCCCCGCGACGCCGCGATCTTTCCGGCCCGTTTACCGATTTCCTCCGCCAGCCGTTGGACGTGATCCCTGAGAGTTTCGGAGGCTTTCCGACTTACACGTACGTCCCCTCCGGCCGCCCTTAAGGCCCGGTCGAACGGAGCCACCGGCAACTTCTTCCGCACGCAGCTTCCACCCTACGGCACTAGGTACTCGGGAGCGTAATTATAGGTCTCGGGGGTCGGAATTGACGAAGGTACTGGTGGAGCCGGATCCGGAGGAGGTGAAGCAGCTTTCGGAGGCCCTGGGACGACAACCGGTGATACTAGCAGGGATATGTGAGGCCGAGTATTGTGGCCGTGCCGAGTCGGTGGCCGGTCCCGCACTTCGAATCGCCATGTGCAAACCGGACGGCACGTTCATCCTCCACAACGCAATGGAGAAGCGAGAACCGACCAACTGGAACCCCGCACCGTCCAGACAGTCGATCGAAGTCCGAGACGGATGTGTCGTGCTTAGATCTCGAAGACTGGACGTTCCAGAGGAAGTCGTGGTGTATTTCCACCGGGTGTTCCTAGCCTGCTCGCTGCCGAAGGAAGGGGCTAAGAGTGAGGACTCCGTGTTCTGCTTATTCAAATCCGAAGAGGACATGAAACGTGTAATCCGAGAGAATCCCAGCGTCATCGAGCCGGGATTTCGCCCCGTGAGTGAGGAAGTGGAGTGCGAAGCCGGTGTGGCTGACATGGTCGGCTACGACGAGAAAGGTAGGTTCATCGTATTAGAGCTGAAGCGAACCCGAGCTGGTGTGAGTGCGGCATCTCAGCTGCGCAGATACGTGGAAGCATTTCGAGAAGAACGATGTGAGGAAGTACGCGGAATACTGGTCGCTCCGTCCGTGACCGACAAGTGCCGACGCCTCTTAGAGAAGTACGGGCTAGAGTGCAAGAAGTTAGAACCCGAACCGCTGAGAGAGGATGGTGGTAAGAAGCAGTGCACTCTCACGGAGTTCTTGGATGGGGAGGGAGACTGATCGTGGTTAGGGTGAAGATCTGCGGTGTAACCAGGCCCGAGGATGCAGCGACAGCCGACGAGGCGGGAACCGACGCCGTCGGTTGCGTGGTAGAAGTTCCCGTTTCCACACCACGAAAAGTGTCCGCGGAGCACGCGAACGAGGTGTTCTCCGTAGTTTCACCGTTCGTGTCGAGGGTCGCAGTGCTGATGGACAACCTAGAACCTGTCGACCGGCTGGAAGAAGCCACTGCCGTGCAACTTCATGGAACGGAGGACACGGAAACCTGTGAAAAGCTCAGCGAGCTTGGATTCGACGTCATCAAGACGTTCTGGGTGGATCAGCGAGGGTCCGTATGGTTGGGAGAGGAATCGATAAGGGAAGAAGTGCTAGTTGAGTACTGTGAAGTCGTGGACGCCGTGCTCTTGGACACCAAATCCGAGGGAGGTGGAGGATCCGGTGAGCGTCACAATTGGAACGTGTCGGCACAATTGGTCAGGCGACTGAGCGTACCAGTGATCCTTGCTGGTGGTCTGAACCCGGAGAACGTCAGGGAAGCCATCGAGACCGTCAACCCGTACGCCGTCGACACATCTTCAGGGGTGGAAAAAGAGCCGGGAATCAAGGATCCTGAGGCCATAGAGAAGTTCGTGAGGGTCACCAAGTCGACTTAGTCGTGACACTGCCATATCTCATCCACACGAACCATAATATCAGCGTCCCTACTACTGCGGCCATGATGAGGTACCTGAGGATCGGTGACACGGGTGAACCCGAGGAACCACCCTGTCGTTTCAACACCTCAGCCGATGCCGCGGACCCGGTACCGTAGGTGGACACGCTGCGCGCGGGTGAGCTACCGTTTGGAGATATTCCGGAAGACTTCTGACATTTAGTCGTGATAGCCGCGGTACCCGTCACTTTCGAAAATATGTGCTCAGACGGAAAACTACGGTCCTTAGTCACGGAAGCTGAAGTAACTCCGGAAGATACGGTCGCGACTGAAGACACTCGTGTGGTAAGGATGGAGGTCGACCCTGGAGACGCCGACGTCCGCTCGCTTGACATCGTGGAACTCAGCATTGTGCTGAAGCTTGGAACGGTCGTGATTACCGGAGACACCCCCACAGAGAACGGGTTGGGGATGAGGAGTTCCACAACGGCGGTAAACTCCTCTAAGATCCCACGGAGCGCGGGGTTAAGAGCTACTGCCAAACAGCCGCACGGACCGTACTTACTCACCATCCTGGTGAACGTCTCCAACGAGAACCGTCTGGCCGTTTCCCGAAACCTTCGCACCCACTTCTCGGCTTCTTCGAGCTCTCCGAGCTGGTATAGGACCTGATAGTGGTACGACCACCTCAGCAACTTGAAGCCGAAATCGGAATCCAGAATCACGAACACCCGGCCCACTATCGACTCGACCACGTACGGGTTCAGCCTCTCCAAGTGCCGCACGACCTCTTGATCCAGGACGAACCGTTGAACGAGCTCGAAGAATAGCTGTCCCAGTACTCCGGCGATAGCTTTCTCGGCTACGGTAGTCGGATTCAATATCGTGGGAGCGAACAGTATCATCCACGACATCAACCGTGAAACTCGATCCATTAAGTCGTTGGCCTCTCCCGCGGTACGGAGCGATAGTAACCAGTCCCTGTCCATCCACAGTGAGTGAAACTCTCGGGAGAGCTCACCGAACAGCTGACGGATACGCAACGAAGACACTTCGTCGAGCACCAACGGATCGGGCAGGCCTCTTACCAGTATCGCAACGGCCAGAAGGCCACCGTAGAATTCGATCACGTCTTCCGCTAGAACACCCCAGAGCCTATCGGTCACGGGCTTCAGGACGGAATCGACGATGAGGAGGTCTATTCGGAGGAGTCCCGGGGCTGGTTCAGGACCTTCCGGGGTTAAGACGTTCTCGAGCTTGGACGAGAGGGAGCGAGCTAACGTTTCCCACTCCTCGGGTTTCAAGCGCTCCGTCGCGGCTATGACACCCATCGTGTAGTCAGCGGGACAGTAGACGCACAATGCGGCCCTGATCGCGGCCTTCTCGATCGGCGTTCCGTTCACCTGGACGTCGTAGAGGAACTTCACCGCCCATGCTGCGTACCAGAGGGGACCAGGTCGGAACGTCGGGCGCACGTCGACGTCACCTAGGGAAGCGGAGAACTTCCGGAGCACCTCTATACCTCTATCCAAGAGTTTCGGGTCCAACCGTATCGATGCCAACGATTTACGGAAGTCCGGATCCTTACACCTGTCAGGGAGGGTCTTCAACAAGTTTGCTACGGCGAAGATGTCCTTCGGGGCCCTAAGAACGGCTTCGACGTGTGACTTAAGGAGCGCCCGCCCAGCCGGCATTCGGGCGAATATCGCCTCGAGCCCCTGGCATACGAGGACCGGGGAGTAAACGGGGGATCCAGATAACACGTAACGCCCTCCCACGCGGTTGACACCGGATGATTTTAGTAGAACCGCGAGAGACAGCCCACGATCGTTGAGAACATCTGCGGCGGATAGAACGAAGAAAGTGTTCTGCTTAACAGTGACCCACCCGGAAAGCATCCACGCCGTCTCAGACGGTATCAGCTCGGGGTTCAGCAAGCAGAGCATTCTACCCGTAGGTAGCACGGAGATGTCTACGGTCGGATCACCCGGCGGGCCCATGGGCACCGACTGCCCTTCCAGAACGCGCAGGAGGTTCTCGATTTCGAGCTTAGCAGAAGTGACGATGAGATCTCTGATACGTTCCATCTCACGGTACAGCTTAGGGTAGCGAAGCCGGAGCTCCGATGGGTTACGAACGAGTGACTGCCACTCCTTCCACATGCGATCGAAGAGCTCCAGTGCCCTTTCCCCGTACTTAGCTATGTTCTCCGGTGAGAGCATCGACTCGAGGTCCTCGCCGTAGGTTTCGGACGCGAGCTTCAGGTACTCACGGAACAGCAGCGCGGAGACGTACTCACGGACCTCTTCCGAGGTCACAAGGCCGTAGACGTGCAGATGACGGGCCAACTTGACCGGCGTCGGCGATTCACCGTGAGCTTGCATGATATGCAAGTGAGAGTGGAGCTCGGAAACGAGACGGCTAAAGTCCGTCCGGGCCATCCGTTCCACGTCATTCCAAGTGAGGCCCATCCACTCATAAATCCGGGTGCGCTTGAGGAGTTCCATGATCACGGGCTTCAGCTTCTCCTCCACCTCGGGATTACCCTCGAAGACGTGGAAGCACGAGTGCAGCAGCTTTACGAGTGTGTTGAGGTAGAAGTCATAAGCCGTAGAGGGCGCGGGTGGGAGGTAGCTCAGGACCACGGCGGACGTCCTCCACTTGACGTTGTAGAGCTCGCCGTTCGTCGGACACCACAGGTACACGTGGGGTACGTCGCCTAGGAGCACGGTCGGGAAGTCGATGTGAGACAAGAACGTGCGGCGCAACGGCAGCCACTCCAGCGTACCGTGAGATCCCACGTGTACGACGACGTCCACGTGATGCTTCAGCCAGAGGTAAACTGCGAGGTAATAATGCGGCGGAGGTAGGAGCAATGAGTGGTAAGCGGCCATCCCCCAGAGTAGACCGCGTGGAGGTTGAGGTAATAGTATGATGTTTCCGAACTTCAGTCCCGGCACGACGAACTCGTCGTTGACCACCATAACATCACCCGGTGGAGGACCCCATCCGAAGATACCGGTATGGTACCGCCGTTCGAACTCGCGACCCAGATCGACGGCACGTCGGAACGCGCGCTCCAGCTCGTTATGCCCAGACTTTCCGGCGGCGTAACGGAGCAGTGCGTCGACAAGCTCCCGCAGAGCTTTCAGGACGTCGGTTGTGTCGGGTACCCCGAGGTCGTTCAGGAGAGTCTCAACGTCGCGTAACATGGCGTTCAGGTTGCGGGACAACGTCTCGAGTGATCTACCTTCCAGGGCTCGGCCTTCCAGGACTCGGTGCAAGAGCTCGGCGTATCCGTACAGGAGACCCGGAATACCGTACTCCACGTAGAGACGAACCGGCTCGGGGAGCCGATTGTACCACTTCAAGTACTCCGAGACGGGGATGGTCATGAGGTATGCGTGATGGTCGTACATGGCGCGGAGGTAGTCACCGTGCCACCAGCCCACGTTCACACCATACTTCTCGATCATCCTAGCTAGCTTTTGGGAGATTTTCTGAACTAGCTCGGCGGCCTCGTCCCAACGCCCTTCCCGCTCGAGTTGGGCTATCTTCAGGAGTTGATCATCCCAAGGCGTACTCACTCTGTAACCGGCCGCCTTCAGGTTCGCCATGATGTTGACGAGAGACCCGAAGACGTCCAATCCCGACGCCCGGATCGATTCCCTACCCGGAGGCCAGTCGTAGTACACTAGCGCGATCACCTTCCTATCGTTCGGTTTCTCGGACAGTTCTCTCCACCGATCGACTAGCTTCTGCACGATCTCGGCGTTCTGTCGATACAGCTTCCCGCCAAAGTGAGTGGGCGGCGTCACCACCTCGCCGCGGGAGTCAGGCATGATCACCTCGCGGAACAGCGCTCCGGTCGGATACCCTAAGAAGTCGGACCAGTAGACGTCAGGCTTGACACCTGCGTCGGGTGTGTGGAACTGAAGCTGCGACGATGCCGTTACCGGCATCAAGAGTGGTAGGATTGGGAGCACCACCGCTACCGTGATGCGAGGCGAGGTTCCCGGGCCCCCATTATCGCACTCGCGTTCCGCGGTTAGGAACCAGACTTTAAGACTCTAGCGTAGTGTGCTCCGCCGTATCTGCCCGCTTAATCGAATTCTGTAAGAGTTTCGGGGACGACTCCTGCGGTTTTAAGGAGAAAAGGTAATAATATTACCGCCTTAGGTAGCATAGGGGGGGTGACACTGTAGTGTCTAAGTTGTACTCCATAGTCGCCGTCGCCGCGATGGTGTTGCTAACTGGCGCCGCTGCGGACCTTCAGGAGTACAAGGAGGCGTACTCCGCCGCTGCTAAGATAGAGGAGTACGGGGAAGGAGTCAGGGATTCTCTAAACATCATCGGCGGCTTCCAGCCACCGTGCGGTCTCAAGGTGGTACCCACGGCGTACCCGTACATGGCGTTCAAGGACGATAAGGATGTTATCAGTAAGGTGTTCCAGGGCACGGACGTAGCCGAATCCGAGTCGTGGACCGAGGTCGGTCCGGGAGACTTCAGGGCGCTGATCTACGGCATTCACGAACTGGGTGAGAACTGGTTCGAGCGAGTAAAGGTGGTCGCCGATCTGGCGCAGGAGCCGGCTGATTACGCGCTGAAGGTCCACGAGGAGACCCACGCATGGGAGGGAGCAGTTGAGAAGGTCGGAGAGACCTGGGAAGACTGGGAAGCCCACAAGGGTGACGAGAACCTGAAGACAGCCATCGCGTCGCGTGTGCTGGCGGTTCTAGGACTGGTCGTGTCCGAGAACTGGCGGGCCGTCTTCAACGAGACGAACAAAGCGGCTCAAATCGCCGAAAACGTGGGTAAGGTGACGATACCGGCGGGCGTCTACGGTAACGACGACCCGATCGAGCTGGACTTCAGCAAGTGCGAGAGTCCGGAGGACGTGACTAACGTGATTAAAAACAACCTAATCAAGGTAGTGTTCGGTACCGACGATTTGACACCGGATCGCGTGATCGAGCTGATCGACTTAGAGGCCAAGCATTTCGGGCTCGGCGACAACTTCGTGGAGACCTATATGGAGGGTGGCCAGTACCAGCCGCACGAGGGTGGCTTCACGGTAGAAGATATGAAGAAAGTGATCGAGATGTTCAAGAGCGGTAATGACGTGTACGGACAGAAGCTATCCGAGGATGCCCTGGCGTTCGCGATCCTGTTTAACATCGAGGACGTTTGGGCTACCTACGAAGAGTACGTGCACCAGTACGGACACTTCTTCCCACCGGCCGAGAGCGACCTCAAGCTGGCGTGCGACAAGGTCGAGGAGAACGCGAAGACCGTCGAGAACGTGTTGGACAAGCTGAACGCGTGGGCCGATGTGGGGATCACTAAGGCTAAGTTCGAGTCGAACCCACTGGAGTGCGCACCGGCGGTCAAGGACTGGGCCGTGGGCGAGCTGTTCAACGTCGTGGAGAAACTTGAAAGGAAGAAAGTCCCGGTGAACCCAGTAGCGGTACTGGTCGGACTGCTGGCGGCGCTGGCAGTCCTCCGGCGCCGCTAGCCCAAAGTCCTTCTTTTTGTGTTTCTTCATCACTTACGATCCCGAACGGGGGTGCATGGTGTGAGGTTAGTTCATGGTGGGATACTATCTCTCGTCGCTGCCCTCTGCTTGTTGGGCGCGGTCGAGGCGGACCTCGTGAGTGATGTCCAACAGCGCTGCGAGCAGGCAGTGGATTGGCTCCTTAAGAACCAGCAACCGGACGGCGGTTGGTTGTACGAGGGGACCCAGAAATCCTCCGCAATGGACACCGGGGTGGTCCTACTGGGATTGTGCGAAGTATATGATAAGCTCCCTAAGGGTCAACAAAGTAAAGTACGAGAGGCCGTGGACCACGGCGTCGAGTTCCTGAAGAAGTGTTGGGACGACAACAGAAAGATGTTCTGGGATTACCCTAACAGAGGAGGAAGGGAAGAGTACATGCCGATGTACACCGTTCACGCGCTGATGGGTCTCATCGCTGTCGAGAAGAAGTTCCCGGATATCGCTGAAAAATACGGTGTGAGTAAATTCATCGATGAAGCCCTAAGAAAGCTGCTGAGTATGCAAAACGACGACGGATCATGGAGCAACTTCGGCCCGGGTTCGTGGCAGAACCCGGGGCGGTGTACAGGACTCGTCGTATGGTTGGCGGAGTGGTCCGGGAGGTACGGACCCAGTGACAAGCGCATCGAAAGTGGCCTTAAGTACATCGAAAGTCATCTAGGGAAGTCGCCTTTAGGTGGGATGATCTCCAGCAACGGGCCGAAGATCGACTTCACGGCTTGGGACATGCTGGCGTTCTACTTCTCGGGTAACAAGTATTACCGTGGTTTCGTGCCGAAGCTGCAGGAGGGAGTGCTAGGGTTCCAGCGTAAGGATGGTGCGTTCGCTGCTCACACGTCGGTGTACGACAGTGAGTACGGTCCGGAAGGAACCGCAGCTCCGTGTCCACACAAGACGGCGCGAGTGTTGTTCGCGTTGATGCTGACGGGAGCCGACCCGAACGACGACCGAGTGAAAAAAGCCGTGGAGTTCCTACTGAACACGAGGAGCCAATCAGAGGGAGCGTGGTTCTGGCCTACGATGAACGACCCATCGAAGCCGCAGGAAAACCCGATGAGGGCGTACTGTACGGGTTGGTGTCTAGCCGCACTGGGTGCGTGGCTGCAGAAGGCCAAGAGAGGCGGAGTACCGGTATCACCGTTGGCAGTGCTGGCGCTGGCGTTCATTCCAGCTCGTCGAGCTTGGCGGGCAGGTATTCCTTGACGACGTAGTCCAAGGAATACTTCGCGAACGCCTGCTGCTCGGCCTTCTTTCCGAGTTTTTCCAACAAATCAAGTTCTTTCTTCCAGAACGGGTCGTCGTACCGCGGATCTCGTCGTAACTCCTCTATCCTCTTGTAATCGGTCTTTTTCAGGGGTTCCGTGGGGAGGTTGTACTCGACGATGTCAGTGGCTGTGACGCCGATGAATTTAGCGTCGGGGCACGCGAGCTCCTCGTTGAGGTGAGCTGCCTTGGCGCTCCCACTCCTTATTACCATGTAAATGTGCCAGCCGTAGGGATCCCCGTCCGTGAACACGTACACTGGTAATCCCAATTCCTCGTTCAGACGTCGGAGCAATCGTCTGGTCGCCCGGGCGGCTTGACCTTTCAGCCCCACGATCAGCGCGTCCAGCTTCTCGTGAGCGCGCTCCTGGACGAGCCTACGGTACATACCCATGGTCTCGACGGCGATCACGCGTTCGGCGCCACAATCCAGTATCTCGACGTCGTCGACGTTAGGCGGAATGTTATAGCCGCTGATCCCGGCTCGCTCGGCGTGAATTTCGACACGGTTCTCCCGAACTAGTAAGTCACCGTATACGGCAGCACCGTCCTCCTCGGGCCATACACCAAACTCTTCACGCTTGAGGCCTAGCGTTGCCTCTAAGTCCTCCACGATCGCATCGCTTTCGCGCTGATCCTTGAAGTCGACTTCCCATCCTTCACTAGTGTAGTAGATTTCCCTGAGAGTAGCGGAGCGTCCCTTCTCCACGAGTTCCTTGGCGAAAGCGGCGACGCTCAGCATCTGGGCTAACTTCTTGGAGCCTTTCAGGGTGCGTGGACGGCGCTCGAGCTTATCAGGACCGAGTGTGAAGATTCCACGCTTGGGATCGTAACGGATGTTGGAAGTTGTACGCTTCGGTATTCGAACTGGTTCGTCCTTCTCCACGCACTTCATGACTTGCTTCGCGAACTCGCGGAGGCGTTGTAGCGCTTCGGACATCCTGAGGTTCCCTAGGGTGCCGTGAGGGGCGAGATGTTAGAGGATGTCGGGGGGCTCCGAGTCTTTCCATAGGCGCAGCTTCTCGCGCTTCATCTTGCGACGCTGGTCCTCGAGGAACCGGTACACGCGCCCGTGCGGAGCACCCGAGGCGAGCATTTCGATCGCCTTCCTCGCGATCTGAAGTTGTCTGGGTGTTCCGATAAGGGCCACCGTCTTGCCGCGGATGGACACGTCGGCACCGCTGAGCTCCTCGATAAGTTGTCGAGTGCGCCCCTCTCGACCTATGATCCTAGCCCTCTGCCGCTCCAACGCTTTCGGGTTGCGGCCGACAAGCTCGTACAGATCGATTACTTCGAGACTTGCGTCCTCCTCCCTCAGGAGTCGGAACGCACGCTCAGGGGAGAACCCCCGACCTATGGCCAACACACATTCTTTGGCTTTGATGAGATCGAGCGGATCCTTAACACGCTCGGTGGGACGGATCTCGACATCGCCCGTCTTGCTGTCTATGCGCAGTTCAACTCCCGTCTTTTCTTCGATGTAGCGCTTGGTCTCGCCGTCCTTACCTATCAGCACTCCGACGCGATCTTTAGGGATCTTCACGCGCTCGGCGCTTTCGTAGAACTCGTCGGCCAGCTCCGCCAAGTTCTCACCCCCGGACGTACTCGAGGACCTCTTCTAACGTGGGAGTGTCAACTCTCAGGCGCTCGAAGAACCGAATGAGGTTCCGCAAATCACGTATCAACAGCTCTTCGGCGATAGGATGATCCAGCACGACCCCTTGGGAGAAATCTATGATCACGTAGTCGCCCTCGCCCCGGTAGAGGACGTTGTACTCGCTGAGGTCGCCGTGGACTATCTCGGCTTTACGATACATCCTGCGGTAGTCATCGAGGATATTCGAGAAAACGTCTTCCGCGTATTCTTCCTCCGGAGGATTGTCCTTCATCAACGGGTACGGGTTCCCTTCGTCATCTCCTATGAACTCCATAATCAGTACATTGTTCAAGTGAGCGATCGGCTCAGGACACCTTACACCGGCCCCGTAAGCTCGGGTTAAGTTCTTGAATTCCTTCTCGGCCCAGGCATAGACGATACGGTGTCGTTTTCGCCCGATGTTCTCGAATCTGGGATCGCCCCGGATATACCTCCACATCCGGCGGAAGTCGCTGGTAGCGACGCGGTAAATCTTGACGGCGACTAGCTCGTCGCCACGGACTCCCCTGGCGACGTTGGCTTCCTTCCCAGTCTTCACGAACCCCATGAGCCCGTCGATATACCCACGCCTGGACAGCTCGTACAGGGTCATTAGGGTGTACTGGTCGAAGACTTCCTCTTCTACCTTCAGGTCTTCCAGGGTTTTCTCCAGTCTTTTGACCTTTCCTGGTTTCGGCTCCAGTTCCTCGATCGCGGAGAAATACTTATCCTCGGTCAAAGTCAGGCGCCCGGTATAATCTCCTCGAGGAGCTCGGTCACTCGTTCGTCCAATTTACCCTTGCGCTTCAGCCAGTCGACCTGTACCCTAGTATACCTCCACGTAACGTCGGCGCGTTCAGGTTGGAATTCCCATGGTTTCACAAGAACAACGTCTCCCTCCCTGATCCAGACACGCTTCCGCATCTTTCCGGGTATCCTCGCCACTCTAGTCTTTCCGTCGACACACCTCACCTGCACTCGGTCGTTACCCAACATTTTCTCCACGACTCCAAATATTTCACCTTCCTTTGGGAGTCTGATCTTCTTCAGAGTCTCGTCGTCGATACGCTTACCCATCTGCGTCACCCCCGTCTTTAGCCGGTCTCACGAGCTTAAGTACTTCCTCGGAAACTCGGACGCACGCCAGTAGCGCGTCGATACCGGACAGCACCTTCACAGGGCTCCGAGCCTCGAACGTCACTCTGACGCGATTCCCTCGCATACCGATCTCGTGGTGGAAACCTTTGGGTCCACCCTCCCACAGAACGCCGGAAGCTACTTCGGCGGGCAGTTCGAGGACGAGCTCTCCTTCGAGTCGCGAGTCGCCATCAACCCCTTTATGATGGTGCACTCATAGCTTTCCTTACTGGTCTCAGGATCTCAGAGAGGTACCTCGCGGCGTTTTCCTTCAAGTCGAGCGGGTGGAGCTCACCGTCGATGAAGTCCCGCTCCAGCTCTTCGTAGCTGGTGTAAGTGACGTCTCCACCGTATTTCTTCGGACGTTCGATCGTAACCTCATCGTACTCCCGGAATATGAAGTACCGGTAGATCTCGAGAACAGGGTTGCCTTCGGCTTCACGGGCCGGACAATACGCCTTACGAAGCTTCTCTCGGATGACCTCCGGCTCGTCATCGACGGCGATGAAATTGTTCCTGCTTGAGGACATCTTTTCGTCTCCGTCGAGCCCGTGGATGATCGGGGTGTGTAAGCACGTCGGCGAGTCGTAACCTATCTTGGGAAGCACGTCCCGGGCTAACATGTGGATTTTGCGCTGTTCGAGCCCACCGATAGCCAGATCGACGTTCAGGTGCACGATATCCAGTGCCTGCATAAGGGGGTAAACGACCTGGGATACCGGAGGATTTTCCTCACTCCTGGCGATCATATCCATGCTGCGTCGGGCTCGGCGCATGGTAGTATGGCGAGCCATCCGGTACACGTCCAGCGCGTAGTCTTCGTCCAGCTGAAACTCCGACCCGAGGACGAACTCGGTCTTGTTCGGGTCCAAACCCATCGCCAGGAAGCATCGGCGGTTGTAATCCGCCAGTTCACGCACCTCCTCTAACGTGCCTTTCTCGTTGAGATATGCGTGGAGATCTGCTAGGAGTATGATCACATGGAAACCGGCCTCTTGGAGATCGATCATCTTGTCGATGACTAGCTTGTGGCCGAGGTGAACTTTACCCGAGGGCTCGAACCCGACGTACGCTACGGGTTCTTCTTTTTCCTCTAGAAGTTGTCGAAGCTCCTCTTCAGTTACGACCTCGACGGCGTTTCGGGTTACGAGTTTCAACCTCTCCTCGACGTCCACGGACGAGACCCCCTGGCGGCGTCCCGCGTCCGTTAAAGGTATTCTTCAGGAACTATCACGGCGACGCCTCTCAGCAGAATCACGTATACGCGCTGTCCGACGTGAAGGTCGATATCACTTTCATAACACTCGACCGTTTCACCCGTACGCTCTAACACGACACGGGGCGGGGTGTCTTCGATCACCACGGCGGGTTCGGGCTTCAGAACTTCGACGCCCTTCATCTCCTCCCACTCACGTTTGACCACCTCCCCGTTGATGAGATGACGAAGGGAACACCTCTCACCCAGGCCTGTGACTAGGTAAGGCTGGCCATCCACCAGTAGGATATCTCCTTTCCGGAAATGAGGTATCCTCACGGAGATGGTGGCTTTGTACTTGCTCTTACCGCGCTCGCGGTCGAACCCGACGAGCTTGTGCGACTCCCTTACGATCCCGCCGTACGCATCGACGAGGCGGCGGGCGAGCTTGCGTGCGGCATTAAGCGAACCGATGTAGAAGTCGATACCCTCATCCGGATACTCCACATCAGAGATGTAGGCCATAGGATCACGCTCGAGCAGTGAGGCGGCCACTTCCGTCACGAAGTTTTCGACTTCCTCCCGCTCACGCTCGGTCAGCTTACCTCGAAGCGACCGCACTTGGAGTATGGCCTCGTAGTATCCAGACCGGAATTTCATGCACCGATCACACAGCGCGAAGACTACCGGGACCCTGAGGTGGTACTTCCGGGTGAAGACTTCCTCTCCTACCTCCCATTCACTATCGGCGAGTAACTCGACAAGGACGCGGGTTCCGGGACCACCAGGTTCACCCTTAACCTCTAGAGGTTCTATCCGGACGTCCACATCGGGGAGCGTTCGGAGGTTTTCTTCTAACTCCCTAAGCACGTACTCCACGAGCAGCTCTTCGGTACTCCCGACACTTTCAGGAGGGTCTTCCCAGCGCAGCCCGGTGTAACGTGCTAAACACTGCGCACAGACTCGGACCTCCAGTCCCTCGGGTACTTCGATAATCGGGTGTTCTTCCAGGTAACATTCAGGGCACAGGCCGTCTATTGTCGTATCGACCTCACGTCCGCACCGATGACATATCAGCTACCCTTCACCCCCGTTCTGGGACGTATAGACGGTTGTCGGGAATGCCCACGGTGTTGCCGACTCCTACGATGATCACGGTGCTGTCCTCAGGGGCCTCTTTGGCAAGTTCGAGAGCACGTTCGGCGGCTTCTTCCACGGCGTCGACGACGGGCTTAGGCATGGGCATGACAGCTTCCGTCGCACTCATCTTGATAGCCACCGCATCAAGATCGATGCCTTCCTCGGCCGCGATCTGCTCGATTTTGTAGCTCTCATGGCCGGGATCACCCATGGCTACTCCCACGCCCTCGCTGACTTTGCCTGTTTTCTCTCCTTCGAGTTTGAGTGCGGCGTCGATAGTTATAATCTTAGAAACATCACCGTATTCTCTTACGAGTTTCTTTACGGCACGTCCAAGTTTGCCTAAGTTACCACCGGGCCCATGCGCCTTGACTATCACCAATCTGCGTCCCTCTAGCTCCTTCTCGGCGGCCACAGTACCTTTCTCCACCTCTCGAACTGGTGAGTCTCCGATGAGCCTAGCCGCGACCATGGGGCCGACGCTGTCGCCGATAGGCACACACTTGAGGAATGCTTTCGCACCCTCGTAGTTACTCTTCACGAACTGTTTAAATGTCGGCAATAGCATGGTTATTAGAAGTAAGAGCTGTATGTTGTTGGTTTTCTTGGCTGACAACAGCAGGTGTCGGAGATATTGAGCGATAACATGGATGGAGAATACGCACGTAAGTGCCATACTCATGTTATCTACTTCGACACCATCGCGTTTTCCTGTGAGTACTCTTGCGTACGAGCGGAACTTATCTTCACTCCGCTCGATCAAGTTTTCAAGGCGTTCAATAATACCGTGAGGATCCAATTGCACAGGCTGAACCACGAATAGGTTTGCAGCCCGTTGTACGAGTGTTTCAGCCTCTTCCCTATCGCATCTGGCCTGCCTCACTACCATCTGCTGGACTTTCTCGTCTATTTTCCGTATACGTTCTACTTCTCCCTCTATCCTCCTGAAGAGCACCACCTGATAGTAGACCCGAATGAAGAGCCAAAAGAGGACGATGGAGACAATAAAATACACCAGGTTCTCGACTAATGACGTGTCCACGTTCAACGCCAGCACCCCATGGAAGGTCGCTGGACTCCGTCACCCTTATACGTGATGGAATCTGTGTTGCCGGTTGGCGGGGGGACCCGAGTTGGCGCTAAAGAACCCGGCGGTTCACTTACTCTCGGCGTTGTCCCTATGGGGGGTCGCCGGGCTCATACTCGCTGGTGCGCAGTCAGGACTAATCTCGTTCGCCTCCGTACTGTCCTCCGATCCCGGTATGGTTTTAAACGCTTTCGTCCTCTTCCTAGCGCTCGTTAGCGCAAACTCTCCCGCAACTTTCGCAGAGGTCTACATGGGAGAACCTCAACCGTATGCGATAGCATCGATACTGTTCGGATTCACTCCTATAATACCATATCTAATGATTTCACCCTTTCGATGTAATGTGCTTGTGTTAACGGCGTGGTGGAAGCCCATAATCATAGCCTTACTAGCGATATGGTGTATAGAGTTTGTAATATATTATCGCAAGGTGAAAGTCTTCGGGTACAGATACGTGAACGTTCACAGATTCGTATTCCGCTAGTCCTGTCTCTTGACTCCTAGAATACGCCGTTTAGCTTTCTCGAATATCCACAGTAGTGCCTTGATTTCTTTATCTGTACATCTTGCTCTGGCGAGAAACCTCCGGAAAGTCGTGCATACGTTCTCGCGACGGGTGCTGTCGAAGTTCAAAGTCTTCATGAGGTCGTCCAAGGACTTCACTAGCACCTCCTTCTCTCGCTTGGTGGCAGTACGGCCGTACCGTTCAGGCACATACTCTACCTTCTTAAGCTCATAAAGTACTACGGCCACGGAATGCGAGAGGTTCATGGAACGGTACTCCTCGCTTGTCGGGATATGAAGGGTGGCGTCGCAAATCTCGACCTCCCAAGTCCTCAGACCTCTGTCTTCGGGCCCGAATACCACGGCGATCTTCTCGTAGTCAGAAAACGTCTCTCTAACCTCCCAAGGCATCATTGGATTCCTAGCGGGTGTTGAGGCGAGGACAGCGGTCGTCGCTATGGCCGCCTCCACGTCCTCGATAGCCTCCTCCAACGTGTCCACTATCACCGCGTTCTCCAACAGGTCGAGCGCGTGCATCGCCCGAGCTATCGCCACTTCGCCGAGCTCTGACCTAGGCCTTACTAAAAAGAGCTCCTTTACCCCGAAGTTTTTCATGACACGGGCTACGTGACCGACGTTCCCGTCGTACTTCGGCTCTACCAGTACCACCCGCACGTCCAAGCTTGATTCCTCCGGGGTGCAGTCTTTGCTCGAAGGTGTGGTCGTGAACAAGTTTCGGGAGCGAAGGACCAACTACTGGGACGGGGAAGTCGAGATCGAAACGGAGGACGGGAAACTCAAGCTCCGGATGCCCGGAACTATCGCAGGTTGGCTCACGAAGGGCACCAGGGTCAGGGTGCACGGCGTCGACCGTGTACGGTCCGTCGACGTATTTAAAGATGATGTGGAGGTGGAGCGGAAGTACGATGACGAGTGGGTGCCGGTGTGGCCACCGTTCGAGATGGAGACCAAAGTAGAGAAGCGGGATACACTCGGTCGTGGTGTCTACGAGTATAGATTGCGGGCCAGGGAGGCCATCTATCGTGAAGACTTCGAAGCCATTGTGAGCCTCGAACAGTACCATTACGCCTCCGATAAAGACGTGGTGGCAGTGTGGAAATGTAAGGAGTGTGGACGTTTAATAAGGGCCAACCTCAAGCCGGAAGAGTGCCCTGGGTGTGGCTCGTCGCGGATCGAACTTAGAACGATCAGAGGCTCGTTACCCGCTTCCAGGTTCATGGTAGTGGAGTTAATGAACGGCGAGGAGTACGAGCCTGATATCTTGGCATACGTCCGCGTGGATCCTCCTATCCCCAAACTCAACCGACGTCTCGACGGTAAAGTGGAGCGAAACATCAGGGAAAAAGTCTTCAGCAAGAACTGGTTCCACCCCACCTTCGAGCCTAAGCGAGGTAAGACCATCGAGGATATCCTACGTGCCTGCGACACCAAGGCGGCTCGCATAGCACGGGTCGTGGTTCATCCGGAGTACCGAGCCGACGGTATTGGGAGAACCTCGGTGCAAGCCGCTGTAAGATGGGTGAAAGAGCGTCGAATCCCGGAAATGAAGTCGGAAAAACACTTGATCGAAGTTATCGCCCAAATGGCCAGATACCATCCGGTCTTCGAGAGCGTCGGATTCGTATACTTGTGGGATACCGGCTCAGGCCGACCTTACCTCGTGCGTCCGTTGTCGGAAAATGCCAAGCGGAAGGTTTCGAGGTTCATCAAAACTGACAAAATAGCGAGACAGCACGGCGGCCGACTATACAAATCCAGGTTGCGAAAACTCGAGGTAGACCCCTTAGACGGACCGATCGAAGTGAAGCGACTCCATAAGATGTTCTCCACGGAGCTCGACGTGAAAGGGTTGCCCAAGGACGTCGTTAAGCTCCTCGAGGCGTTCGGGGTTCTTCATCGGAGGATCCAACAATACGCGCTTCAGGACGTGAATCTACGGATCGAGCCCGGCGAACTGGTCGTAGTGGTAGGCCCTAGCGGAGCAGGAAAGACGACATTAGTCCGTATGATCATGGGAGCACATGAAGAGTTCATCGAGAACGTCCGTCAGCGCATTATCCGCGAGCTTTCGACGCCGGTAGTGTCCCGAGCACTATATTCCATGGGTACTAACCCTAGAGAGGTAGCGGATAAGTTGGTCAAGGAGATGTACCAACCCGACAAGGGAGAGGTTTCCCTACCTGAAAACACCGAACTGTCCGCGATGATCCCGGGGGAAGTGGAACCCGAGATCGACCCAGGTGTGACCATCATCGAAGACCTGTGGTCGGTGACCGGGGACGTGAACGTCGCTGTGGAGATACTTAACCGGTCCGGTATCTCAGACGCCGTGCTGTACCGAAGCCCGTACGAGCGGTTGTCTCCGGGTCAGAAGGAGCGGGTTCGTCTGGCCAGGATGATAGCGGAGGGGGCTAATCTGATAGTAGTCGACGAGTTTTGCTCGCACCTTGATCCGAAGACCGCCATGCGCGTAGCACGGAGCTTCTCGGAAATGTGCAGGGAGTTAGAGATTACCGCACTAATTATCACTCACAGGTCCGAGGTCATCGATGCGCTAGCGCCGGATAAACTTGTGTACGTCGGGTATGGGTTGGTTGGGGTGGAGTAGAAGAGTTAGCCTTCTTCATGCTCCCCCTCACCTTCGAGCGGTATCGCCAGTACCGGGCAGGGTGACCTTGATAATACACCCTTAGTCGTACTGCCCAAGATGAGACCCTTAACTCCGGAGAGGCCTCGTGTACCCATCACGATCAGGTCGACGTCCCTCTCCTTAGCCTCCTCAACGATCCCTTGAACCACAGAAGGTGACTCCACTACGAGGGTTTCGACATTATCAATGCCTTCCTCCTTAGCCATCTCGGCGATCTCGTTGACGATCTTCTCGGCTTCTTTCACGATCTCCTCGGGCAGCGTAAACGATGGTTTCGTACCCAATGGACTCCATAGCGGAATCACGTGAATCACAATCAGTGTCGCATCTTCTTTCTTGGCGATTTCGATGGCCACTTTGGCGGCCTGCTTAGCGTTTTCCGACCCGTCGGTCGGTACCATAATCCTATCAAACACTGGAGGACACCCCCATTACCGTAGCTTCACCGCGTATAATACCGTAACGCTTCATCTCGGGGGGTAAACCTTGCACCCCATGGCCCGTAAGCACTTTGAGAAACTGGACGAGAGGAACGTACGTGAGCCCGTCGGTCCCAATAAGGAATGTGAGTACTACCCGTGCCACTTTGATAGTCAAGACTGTACATGGTGTTTTTGCCCTTTATACCCGTGTCTAGACGAAGAGCTTGGGGGATGGATTAAGACCAGGAACGGCTCAGAAGTTTGGAGCTGTAAGGACTGTCATCTCATCCACAGACCGGAACCCTCTAAGGTGCTACTTCGAGAACTGTTAAGTGTGGGAAACGGGAGCATATTACGGGGTGCAGAACAACTAGAAGAAAATCCAGAACTCAAGGAGAAAGTGCTTGAAAGTATCAAAGAGGCCTATCGGAAACACCGACAGCACTCCTCACGACGTTGAGGACTTCCTGGTCAATTCGGAACAGCGGGTTAGGATGGAAATCCATGTTCAAGCGCTCCTTGATGAGATGCCTCAAGTCCTCCAGGTGAAGAGGGTTAGGATACCTAACGGGACCGTCCAGTGCAATCAGGTACGCGTGATCACAGCCCTCAAGGTACCTCATCAGCTCGTCCTCGGACGCTTTGGCTAACTCCGCGATCTCAGCGAGATCTTCCTCGGACTGTATCGCCACCTTCTTGATTTCCTCTATGGTAACCTCGCCGAGCACGGTGCACAGTGGACTCGACGCGTACACGATGCAGGTACGTTCTCGGAGGATCGTTCCCGGTAGCCACTTTCTAACTTCGACGTTCTTGACTCCGTCTAGGATCATATCCGCGAATTTCGGCTTTACCGACATCCACACGGGCAAACCGAGAACCCGTAGTGGTGGAGTGCGTTCCTGGTTTTTGTAATCTTTGAGAAGAGCTATTGTAGGGCAAGAAATGGTATGAGGGCGATCGGGATAGTGAGGGTAGTGGGATGCAGAAGGAGGTTACTCCTTGAAGTGCGGAATGACTTCCTGTCCTACGAGCTCGATTGCCTTCTCCTTGTCCGGACCGATCGGTGAACCAACGACGACCTGGGTGACACCTGACTTCAGTAGTTCTTCGACCTTGTCGACTACGGTGTCCGGGTCTCCGGCGATAGAGAAGGCTTCGATCATGTCCTCGTCTACGAGCCCGATCGCGGTGCCGAAGTCTCCCTTACCGATCGCCTCGGCGATCTGCTCGGCCTTCTCCGTGTCGATACCATGACGCTCAAGCACCACGTCCGGAGAACCCATCACGATGAACGCGACCACGATCTTCGTAGCCTCGATGGCCTTATCCTCGTCCTTGTCGATTGAGAAGCACGTGTACGCCGCGACATCAATCTCGTCGAGGCTTCGGCCGGCCTCCTTCGCTCCTTCCTCGATTTTCGGCACGGCCTCTTCGAAGTCCTTCGGGTGCGAAGCGTTGACGAGGACTCCGTCCGCAATCTCACCGGCCGTCTTCAACATGATCGGGCCCTGAGCTCCCATGTAGAACGGAATTTCTGAACCCTGGATCGAGCGCGCGTTCACGTCGGCTGTTCCCGTCTTGACGTACTTGCCCTCATACTCCACCGGTCCGCCTTCCAAGTACTGATAGATCACCTCCTTGACCTCACGGATAGCGGTCGCGGGACCGACCTCATCCTCGGCTTCGGGGTTCCAGATCGGGATCTTACACGGGAACGGTAGTCCCATCTTGTCGAACGTGGCTTTGTCTCCGGGACCAATTCCGATAACCGCACGACCGCCGGAGATCCAGTCCAGCGTGGCGATATTACTCGCAGTGACCAAGGGATGCCGGGTGTACGGGTTGGTGATACCCGGGCCGAGCTTGATCTTGCTAGTGATCACTGCGGCTAGGGTTAAGACTCCCATGTAGGAGTAGTTATTGTAGTGATCACAGATCCATGCGTACTCGAACCCGTTGTCTTCGGCGACCTTGATCAGGTGGGCGATCTTCGTGGGCTTGTCGTCCGGTAGTAACTCGATTCCGAACGATACCTCTGTCATTATCTAAACCCCTACCGAGCATTTGATCTCACTTTTAAATACTGAAGGTCTCGGTGCGGGGCGAACTGAAGTTAGTAACTTCGTTCACCGGCGAGAGTTGAGGTAAACTCTACAGTGGTCGCAAGCGTAACCGGTGGAGTTATTACAACGGCAGAAGACGCGCGTCCTCCGCGGGGGTGTCACTCATTGGTGCGCAGCGTGTCGGTAGGCGAGGTAGCCAGACGTGACGTGATCACGGGTAGTCCCACGGAAACCGCAGTAGAGATCGCCTACAAGATGCGGGAACATGGCATCGGCAGCGTGGTCATAGTGAACGAGAAAGACGAGCCTATCGGTATCGTCACAGAGCGCGATCTCGTGATAAAGGTGGTATCACAGGGTAAGAATCCCGACGAGGTGATAGCCAGGGATATCATGTCTCAACCGGTGATTACCGTCGAGGAGGACATGGAAGTCAACGAAGCCGTGAAACTGATGGTGGACAAGGGGATTCGAAGGCTTCCGATCGTAGATGATGATGGTAAACTGATAGGTATCGTAACGATGCAGGATATCCTTCAGGTCGAGCCCTACTTGGTGGCGACCATAGAGGAGGAAATGAAGAAGTTCCAGAAAGAGCTAGAGGAACTAGAGGAGGTGTCAGAGATTATTGAAGGAGTCTGCGATCTCTGTGAAACTTACTCGGAAGAGCTCCGATTCGTCGACGGAGTGTGGGTTTGTCCCGAGTGTTATGAGGACGTCTTAGGCAGGGAAATCGAAGACAGGGAACTCGAGGAGTGATCACCCGTGCTGACGCGTCGTTCCGGTTTACCAGACACCTCCGTCATGAGGTTAGCCACCACGAACGTCGTATCGATGCCGCCTACCGCCACAGTGAAAAGCGCTGTCGACACGATGATACGGTACGGGTTCCGCCGGATTCCAGTGACGGAACCGGGCGATCTGGAACTGGTAGGCATTCTGACGGGTAAGGATGTGCTAGACTACTTGGTCGGAGAACGTCGGAAGATAATAGAGCGCCGATATGAGGGCACGCTTCTTCCGGCACTCCACGAGCCTGTGAGATCACTAATGAGAACTGAAGTTTACGTCATCACCCCATACGATACCGTCCGTAAGGCCGTTCGAACGATGTTTGAGTTCGAAGTTGGGGCTTTACCTGTAGTGAAAGACAAGAAGCTCGTAGGCATAATCACTGAACGTGACGTTATGGCCGATCTTTACGATGTGCTGGAGGACACGAAAGTTGAAGAGATAATGACCGAAGACCCCGAAACAGTCCCATCGGACATTACGATACTCGAAGCCGCGGAGATAATGGTTGACAGAGAGTTTCGGAGGCTCCCAGTAGTTGAAAACGGGAGGTTATGCGGCCTCGTGACCGCTACTGATGTGCTCCATCACGTCTCCAGCATAGCTACCGAAACATCACCTGATGCGTCCGTTGAAGAAGTTATGGATGTACCGGTAGAAGAAACCATGACGGAAGATGTCATCACAATCGAGCCCGACGTTAATATCGAAGAAGCAGCATTAACGATGAAGGGGGCTAACGTCGGAAGTTTAGTGGTGACGGATGGTGACGATGTAATAGGGGTCATAACCGAACGAGATATTATGTACGCCATCGCCGAGAGAATGTGAGGTACAATGAAACACAGAGGCTGAAAGCCGAAAGAGCAATCCAAAGTGGGTGAGTGTTCCAAACGAATTTGACGGTGGTGGGACTCGGAACGCGAAGCAAGATCATATTGTCAATGCCACCCAACCTCACGCCTCGATCCGGGATCCAGCAGGGGAAGTAAGGTACCTTCACCCATACCCACCCACGCCCATAGACTTTGAACCAAGCGTGTCCCAAGTCCACACGTATCGGTTTTAGGTTCCTCTTAGGTAGCATCTTCGCAATATGAAGCGGTCTGTCATGAACTATATTGATCCCGAACATCTTAGTTTTGGACTTACGATATCTATCCAGCACTAGGATTTCCTTAACTCCAAATTCCTTAAGTGCCCTTACTTCTTCAGGTGATGGGTGTTTATCCATCACCACAACTTGTGGATGAGCATAACGTACCAAGTCACAATTAGGAATTCGTGTGAAGGCGTACGCTGGTGCGTATTTAGGATCATATCGCAACAGTTTACAAAGTCTCATATACCTGTATTTATTACCTAAAAATACCGATTTAACACCATCCATCTCGTACCCTATTATCGGATTAAACTCGTAAACTCTTACCCATCGATAATCACGAATAGGTCGCACACCGACGCGTTCCAGTTCCTTGATCATACGCTTAGCATATGGTTTTCGTGAACTTAATATCAAGAACCGAACTCCTAATACATCCCCTATTTTCAACGCTTTATTGGGCTCTATACGCTTGAATGAACGCTGGTACTGTACGACAATGTCCCGAATTGGAGTACCTTCACGATACCATCCGAAAACTGATGGAGCACCAGTAATGTAAGGCTCCATCCCCCAAAGTGCCCGATATCCTACCGTTGCTACCCTATCCCACGGCCCAGTATGCTCCTTCACCCACAGTAAAGCCGACAGTTCGGAAACTGTGTAGTGAATTGGACGATAAGCGTATTTTAAACCGATTGCTGCATCGATCATCATTATTGAACATATCATTATTAGTACAGCGTGTCGCCTTAGGGACCGGAAATTATCAATAACAAATGCCACAAATGTGCAGAGAATCACTGCTGAAAACATCAAAAACCATTTCGGTTCGAAACCGATCCGTTCCATGGGCTTCTGAAGCACAAGCCCGAAGGACAGGAGCAGTGCCACGCCTGTCATGATCGCAAAGGGGAAGAAAGTTCTCGGACGGCGTCGTGCCGCGAGGATTAGCCCCGACCAACCAAGGAAGAACTGGACCGCACCCACGTATTTAGCATACCTTGTTTTCCAGTAACCCGGTACGAAGAACTCCCACGGATCGTGTACCGAAGACATGCTGATCCACCACTTCGGCTTGGTAGTGTAGGAGTACGTTCGGTACTCAAGGGCGGGTACCAACCACCACGAAACCGCGAGTACTGAGAGCAAGATCGCGGAAAGCACCCACGCGTGTCCCGGTACTTCCGGGAGTATCGAAGGAAGCTCTTCTTTCCCCACCGCCCACAACGTCCAGGATCGAAAGACGCGGAGCGCTACGTAGGCCAGGCACACCGTTATAGCTGCCAGACCTGAACTATGGTGTGTGAGAACGGTCAGTGAGAGCACGAGCGCCAAATAACCGGCCCAGCGACTGCGCTCCCAGACTCTCCGATATACGGCCACGAGCAGCCCGGGAACTAGTGCGTAGAAGACGATGGCAGCAACAGTCGGGATCCGACCTTCAGTGAATGTAATTTCAATGTGATTGTAGGACGTCTGGTACGCGACGGCGGCGATCAGAGACCCTAACGGTGAGGCACCCATCAGACGGGCGGATGCGTACACCGACGGTCCCGCAAGCGAGTAAGCCAGCCAAGTCCACCATTTCCACGCCGTTAGAACGTCCGTCTTTACGAAGTGCGTAATCAAGGCAGGGATGAAGTATGACAGAGGCGGATAGAACCACAGAAAGGGATACCCACAGTACCAGTATTCTGACCATTTCGGGTACGGCACGTCGCCCATCGACCAGAGCTTTTCGAGCATCCAAACCTTAGTCATGTGTCCGCGCGCGTCTGCACCGCTAGGAAACCAGTTCCAACCGTAGTTAAGAGAGGGAGAAGACACCACCGTACCAACCACGAAAGCGACCAGTGCACACAGTACATCTTTACGGTCCAACGTCCTCTTCCTTCCCCCTCGTCCGCGGGGTGAGAGCGTGGCTGACCCTTCTAAGGACGTTAAGAAGCTGTCGATGATGCTCGAATCGGAGGAATGGCGCGTAGAAAAGGCCATAGAGCGTGGTACGATCCGACGTGTGAGGACGTCTTTCCCGGACTTCGCCTACTACAGAACCGTACGGGAATTCGCTGGGTTCGAGCGGGGAACTTTGATCGTCCCGAGCCACGGGTTGTTGTTGCGCGGGTTTCCCAAGATTGAGCGCGCGTTGTTGCTTGAGCCGGCTCTCAGGTCGAGGTTCGGGAAAGCAGGTAAAGTGATCGTAGAAGAAAAAATGAACGGCCACAACGTACGCGTGTTCGAGCTGGACGGAGATGTGTACGCAGCCACGCGCGGAGGTTTGATCTGCCCGTACACTACTCACAAGCTCCGGACTATGTTCGGGGATGAGTTGAAGCAGTTCTTCGAGGATTACCCCAGAACGGTAGTCTGTGGTGAGTTCGTGGGGAAGGAGAATCCGTACGTGTCCCGCGAGTACCCAGAAGCCCGTGACGTGGGGTTCTTCGTGTTCGATGTCCGAGACCCGAGTGGGCGGTTCTGGTCGTACGAGGAGAAGCTGAGAGTTGACGAGTATGGGCTCGAACGCGTCCGGTGCTTCGGTGAGTTCGAGGTGGGCGAGGTCGAGGAGATCCACCGGATCGTCCGAGAGCTCGATCGTGAGGGCCGAGAAGGTATCGTCATCAAGGATCCGGATCGAAGGTTACCCCCACTGAAGTACACGACACACTCGGCGCACGTTGAGGAGATCGAGTGGGCGTTCAGGTTCGCGTTCGACTTAGGTCGTGATTTCGTGCTGACTCGTACGATCCGAGAGGGATTCCAATCGTTTGAATGGTGTGAGGGGAATGAAGAGCTGAAGCGTCGAGGCGCGGAGATAGGGAGGGCGATAGTGGAAGGGTTGAGGAGAGCCGTAGAGCAAGTGGTGGAGGAAGGCGAAGCCTACGAAGAAATCCCACTAACCTTCGAATCACAAGAGTGGTTCGACCGGTACAAAGACTTCGTGAACCAGGTTACCGGAGGAACTCATTCACTTGAGATCATTGAGAAGAGGGAGGACGGAACCGTCCGTGCGGTACTACGAAAGCGTTACTTCGGGACCGGTGATAAGGTGTCACGAATCCTCGAGGAGGGGGTCCTGTAGGGGTTTGATAGAAGTAGAGATCCCAGGTCGAGGCGAACTGCGGCTAGAACACCTAGTCCTCGATTACAACGGTACGATAGCTTCGGGAGGAAAGTTGCTCGAAAGCGTCGTCGAGCCACTGCAAGAGCTTACCGAAATCGTGCACGTTGTCGTCGCATCTGCGGATACTTACGGTACGGTTGAAAACGAACTGAACGGTGCCGAACTGGACATCGAGATTTACAGGGTAAGCGCCGGGAACGAGCGGGAGGATAAAGCCGAACTGATCGAGGAACTGGGACCGGAAGTCTGCGCTGCCGTTGGGAACGGTGCGAACGACGAGTTGATGCTTAAAAGGGCCGCATTGAGCATCTGCGTGATAGGTCCGGAGGGAGCGTGTTCGAAAACCCTGCTGAGTGCAGACGTGGTCGTGCGAGAGCCACGTGAAGCCCTGGAGCTACTCTTAGATCCGAAAGCGCTCAGGGCGACGTTGAGGTGTTAACGTTGCGGGCGCTGCTCAATGGTAAGATCTTGATCGGAGGACGGGTACGAGAGCGCGAGGTGCTGATCGAAAATGGTTGGATAGTTAAGATCGGCAAGAGATTGAACGAAGAGGCCGACCTCACGTTGGAACTAGGAAGAAGGGAGCTAGCTGTTCCAGCACCGATCGACCTGCACGTGCATTGCCGGGACCCGCACCCGGACTATCCGTTTGGGTTCAAAACCGAAACAAGAAGGTTTCTTTTAGGGGGAGTCGCCACCGTAGTAGACATGCCGAACACGCGTCCGGCACCCACTACACCTGAAGCGTACTACGAAAAGGAGAAACTGGCGCGGGAGAACGCCGAGATCGAGGTCATCGTAGCCGGGGGCGTGAAGGACCCACATTGTACCAAGAAACTCATCGAAGCCGGGACGTACGTGCTCGGAGAAGTGTTCCTAGCGACGTCCACTGACGCGCCTGCGATACCGTGGAGCACGCTCCCGGAGATCTTCAAGGAATTACCACCTGATGGCCCTCTAATAATATTCCATCCCGAGCTCGACGAGCTGGTGGCCGAGAAGCCGGCTCGAAACCTCTACGAGCACTTGAAAAATAGGCCACCGGAGGCTGAAACAGCCGCCGTAGGGCTCCTGGCCGGTCTCAAGGCGAGATACCCGTGCCGTATCCACCTGTCTCACGTCACGCTGCCAGAGTCGGTAAAGATCGCAAAAGGAGCGGACATCACCGTAGACGTGACTCCCCATCATCTCTTTTTCGACGTACTGCGAGTGGACCCGGAAGACCCGGTGTTTAAAGTGAACCCTCCACTGAGAGGTAGTCATCACAGACTCAGACTCCTGCGCGCTGTGAGAAGAGGGGACGTGGACGTACTCGCCTCCGATCACGCCCCACACACCTTCGAGGACGAGTTCGAGGGCATCCCATCAGGAGTCACTGGAGGAGAGGTTATCCTGCCAGCGGCTCTCACGTTACATAAACGATTAGGTTTACCACTGAGGGACGCTATAGCCATGATCACGCGCCGACCGGCGGAGCTCCTAGGCCGCGACGACCTGGGTGAGATAGCGGTGGGGAAACGTGCCAGAATAACGGTTGTCCGAATGCGGGAGTTTGTCGTCCGGGCCGAAGAGTTCGGAGAGGAAGATCGGAAATTCCCCTACGACGGTATGCGGATGTTCGGAGAACCCATCAAGTTGATCGACGGAACCAAGGTGTACGACCTCAAGGAATCTCGGCGGGAAGGGAAGCCGGTCATATTGGAGGGTGAGTGAGTTGCCCACGGGTGCCAGGGTACTCGTCGAGTGCTTGAAAGAAGAGGGTGTCGAGCACATTTTCGGGTACCCGGGAGGCGCCGTCCTACCGATTTATGACGAGATCTACGACGAGGTTTCGATCGAACATATCCTAGTACGACACGAGCAGGGAGCGGCTCACGCCGCCGATGGGTACGCGAGAGTGAAAGGGAAACCCGGAGTATGCATGGCGACATCGGGACCAGGGGCGACGAACCTAGTCACAGGTATTGCCACAGCTTACATGGACTCGTCCCCGGTAATAGCCATCACCGGACAGGTTCCCACTACCATGATCGGAAAGGACGCATTCCAGGAGGTCGACGCCGTCGGCGTGTTCATGCCCATCACTAAACACAACTACCAAATAGGGAAACCTGAGGAGATACCGGAAGTCGTGAAGGAAGCGTTCAAGATAGCTATCACCGGTCGGCCGGGACCTGTTCATATCGACGTACCTAAGGACGTGCAGGAAGCGGAAGCGGATATCGAGATACCCAAAACTGTCGAGGTCGAGGGATTGAACGTGGTCAAGCGCGGCCATCCGGTTCAAGTCAAACGGGCAGCGGAGTTACTCGCCGAGGCAGAGCGACCCGTCATCTTGGCAGGTGGTGGGTGTGTAATATCCAACGCCACTCGGGAGCTGATCGAGCTCGCGGAACTGCTCGGTGCCCCGGTGGCTACGACCCTCATGGGGAAGGGAGCGTTTCCAGAGGATCATCCACTAGCACTGGGTATGGCCGGTATGCACGGCACTAAGGCTGCGAACTACGCGCTAACGGAGTGCGACGTACTACTCGCTGTAGGGTGCAGGTTCTCGGATAGGACTACGGGAGATCCTTCCGGATTCGCTCCCGGAGCGAAAATCATCCATATCGACATAGACCCCGCCGAGATCGGCAAGAACATTCCAGTCGACGTGCCCATAGTCGGTGATGCGAAGCTAGTCCTCAGGGACCTGATCAAGGAGTTGAAGCGGCGTAAGTACTTGAGGGAACGTAAGCGCTGGGGGAAGAGAATCGAGGAACTTAAGGCCGAAGTGGAGATGCCTCCGGAACACACGGAGTCCGACCAACGGATCAGCCCACGTGAGCTCGTACGCGCGTTACACGAAGCCCTGAGAGATCGGGATTACATTCTCACGACGGACGTAGGTCAGAACCAGATGTGGATGGCACGATACTTCCCGGTGGAAGAACCGCGCAGGTTCATCTCCTCCGGCGGTTTAGGGACCATGGGATTCGGTCTCCCGGCCGCGCTCGGTGCCAAGGTGGCCGCACCGGAGAAAACCGTGGTCGCCGTGGTAGGAGACGGCGGATTCTTGATGACAGCGCAGGAGTTAGCCACGGCCGTGGACAACGACATCGAGGTGAAAGTCTTCGTAATGGATAACAGACTACTGGGGATGGTAGCACAGTGGCAGAGACTGTTTTATGACGAAAGGTTGTCGGAGTCGAAACTCGATGAGAAAACCGACATAGTGAAACTGACGGGGTCGTACGGAGCGACCGGGATCACCGTGGAGGAGCCGAGCGAGCTGGAGTCCGCAGTGGAGGAAGCTTTCGAGACTCCGGGCACGGTAGTGGTGGATGTGTTTGTGGACCCGAAAGAAATCATCCCTATGGTACCGCCGGGAGGCGAGTTGCGCGACATCTTGGGTGAAAAATAAGGAGGAAGCGTAAAAAAGGATGGAAGGGATCTACTCCTCGACCTCTATCACACGGGGCACCAACATCGCTGTGCACATTTCAGGCATTTCGAGAGTGGTCTGGTCGTCCTCCCAGCGTTCCAACTCCACCCGATCACTTCCGGATAGAGTGTGGAGGACGCGTCCGAAATTCATCGGGTCCTCCCCCACTCGTTTTACCCACGAATGTACGAGGTCGTTAAAATAGAAGGCGTGTCATGACGAGGGTGTGGAGTTCCTAAAGCGCGATCCGTGTTCACGAGATGGGCACAGCGTTGTTCGATCTACTTCGAAAAAGTTAAAAGGCGCGTAGCGGACGAGGATCGAGGGGGTCCGAATATGGACTTCGAGGAGTACCTCGAGAAGTGGTTCAAGGGAGAAACTACCGAAGTGGGTATCTATATGGCGATGGCTATCGTCGCTAGAGAACAGGGTTATCCCGAAGTAGGTGACTTGCTGGAGCAAATCGCCATGGACGAAGCCAGACATGCGGCCGCAGCGGCACTGATAGCAGGTAAAGTAGAGAACAGTCTAAAGGGACTGATCGAGAAGATGGAGGAGATGATTGAAGGTGAGAAAAACGCCTACGAGACCAGGATGGACGAGGCCGACCACCACTCCGATGAGCTGGACGACGAGGTTATCACCCTGCTGAAGGCCACAGCATACGACGAGAGGCACCACAGGAAGATGCTCAAAGCGGCCCTAGAAAAGCTGAATGAGTAATCCCAAGCACCTTTCTTCGTCGCCCTCGCTCAATCGTTATGACATCCGAAACGAGGGAGTGGACCTTTGAGGTACGTCGACGCGCACGTACACCTCGACGTTAGGAGTTACGAAAACATCGAGAAGATGGCTTTATCTGGAGTCCGAACTGTCATCACGTGCTCTCACGATCCCTACCCTGACATGACGGCCGAAGTGTACTCCGCCCTCTTTCGGAGGCTACTCAAAGTGGAAACGTGGAGAGGCAGAAAGGCAGGGCTAACGGTCAGAGTGGCAGTGGGAGTACATCCGGGAGGAGTACCGGATAACGTGAGTGACGTGCTACGGGAAATCGAAGATCTCCTAAGTTATGATGACGTCGTAGCGATCGGAGAGACAGGTCTCAACGAAAATCCGGACGATAGAGATCCGAGCCTTAAAGGTCCAGCTGGAGTTAGCCCGAGAATACGAGGTACCCATCATTGTCCACACGCCGAGCAAGAACAAGGTTGGAATCACCGAGAAGGTGTTGGATATCTTGAATTCCTCGGGTATAGATCCATCACTGGTGTTAGTGGACCACGCCTCGGCGGAGGACCGTCCAGCTAATCGGTGAGGAAGGGTACGCGGTTGGGCTGACACTCCGACCGGGAGAGCTCGACGTGTGGGAAGCGTGTGATATCGTAGAGGAGTACGCCGACGAGGTGACGCTCATCGCGAGCAGTGACCTGGGATCACTAGCCGCCGATCCACTCGCTCTCCCCAAGCTAGCCCTCGAACTGGAACGCCGGAACGTCGAGAAAGGCGTTATCCGGGACGTTACAGCCCGGAACGCCAAGAGGTTTTACGGGCTCTAACCCCTAGCCCTAGAGCACGAGGTTTCAGGCAGCTCCGGTTCCTTCCTTTATCGATCACGCGGGCGGGTGATCAAGCCTGTCAGAGCAACCCCACATTGAAGACGAATCCTACAGCGATTCCTAAGGATCACTTCCTCATCACGAGACCGATTAAGACCTGAGGACGAACCCTCGTTCTAGTCGTCCTTGATGACGTTTCACGAGGGGCCGTGAGGACCGATTGCGCTTCGCCGCGCTCTACTCACATCCGTTCGGTAAGAGGATGATAGCCAATCTACTGAACGAACCCGGTCACTGCAGAGCTTGCGGGCCTGCATGCGACGGATGCAAGTACGACATGTACTCCCTCGTCGACTCCCTTGTCACCGTTGAGAGGATACCTAAACCGGAGGAGTTACCATCGTTCATCGACGAGCCAAAGAACTACCTCCCAGAAATACCACCAGTAGATGTTCTTGTGGTGATCGGATTGCACCCAGACCTCCTTGTAGCGTTACCCAGAGTGTACAAAATCAAGGCACTGATAGTACCCGTCGAGGAACCCGATTGGATCGACCCGTGGATCGAGGAGAAACTACGAGAGGTGTGCGAAGGAGACGGCGTGGAGCTCACCGTGGCGAGGCCAGGGTGCGACCTGGAACCGTCGGGTCCCGTAACCGAGGCGTTCTGCGACGCGGGCATGATCGGGAAGCCTAAGCTGTTTATGAAGGTCGAGGACGGCGTCGTGACCGACGTCAACGTAGTACGATCGGCGCCATGCGGTTGCACGTGGTTCGTGGCCAAACGACTGGTCGGTGTGGACGCTGATCCCGAAGAGGTGAAGGCTACAGTTTCCGAGACGCACCACTCGTACCCCTGCACGGCTTCGATGGAGGTCGACAAGCACGTCGGGGACACCCTGCTCCACGTAGCGGGACGGTTGCACATCAAGGCGGCTCTCCGAGCGCTCGAAGAAGCGATAGATACCGACACCTGATAGGCATCTCACTCCTCTCCTGGTACTCTCTCCAAAACTTCCCGGAACAGTCTCCACTTATCCTCGTATAGATTGTACTCCCTGCGTACGTCGTCCTCGACGTCTTCGACTCTGTAACCCACGGGATAGTACGTCGAAACAAGCTCTCCGTTTCGGCGCTTTGGTCTCAGTTCTATTTCACCCAGACGGAGCAGATCGAAGACAGCTTCCTTCACATCGACGGAGAAGTAGGGTGCCTTGAGCAGTATGCAGTGACCGTATTCAGTTCCCGTCAGTGGTCTTCCGGTCTCACGCTCGAAAGCTTTGTCCAGTAAATACACCGCACGGAACAGGGAGCGCTTGTCTAGACCGGGCCGGAACGCGACGATGTACTTCACCAGAGGCCGCAGGTTAGCGTCCGTCGGTTTGACCTTGTGACACCTGCATCGGGCATGCAATCGAGGCTCCCCCTCGTATCGGTGTGTTCGGAAGTACTCAAACGTTTGATGAAAATCGAAACTAATATAAGTCGAGCTACCCTCATAACGGTCGAATAATGTCGAACATTCCAACAGTACCGAACAGGGGAGATCCCCGTGGAAGAGAAGAAACCTTCGTGTCCGTACACTGATGAAGTCGTATGCGAACTGGTCGAGCACGCGAAGGAGCTGAATGAGGAGATACCGAGTGTAGAGACCCCACATATCCGATGGCCAGTTCAGTTCCCGAAATGCCCGTATGGCAAGCAGGGCGTTTGGTGTAACATCTGCTCGAACGGCCCGTGCCGGATCACGGAGAAGACGCCACGAGGTGTCTGCGGAGCGACGGCGGACGTGATCGTAGCACGGAACTTCTTGCGTCACGTCGCCGCCGGAGCCGCCTGCTACTTACACTGCCTGGAAAACGCCGCCAGGGCCTTAAAGTCCGTAGCGGACGAGGAATCCCCTTACGAGATCGCGGACGAGAAGGCGCTGAGGCACGCTGCCGAAGTTTACGGTCTAGATGCATCAGGTAAACCGGAAGACGTGGCCGAAGAGATCGCGGAGTTCATCCTCGAGGACATTTACAGGCCGAGATACGAGGAATCGGAAGTGTTCAAGGCGGTTGTGCCGGATTGGCGTATCGAGATGTATGAAGAAATGGGTCTAATTCCGGGCGGAGCTAAGTCGGAGGTACACGACGCACTCGTCAAGACAAGTACGAACCTCAACTCAGATCCCTTAGACATGCTCCTCCACGTGCTGCGGCTGGGACTGATCACCGGACCTGTTTCGCTCTTCGGAGTGGAGACGATCAACGATATCCTCTTCGGTAGCCCGAGGATCACGCAAACGGAGGGTGGTCCCGGAATATTGGATCCGGACTATGTCAACATCATGACCACCGGTCACCAGATGTCTCTCATGAAATACCTAACGGACGCCGCCGAGAGGCTGGAAGAAGAGGCCAAGGCGGCAGGCGCTAAAGGCATCAGGATCATCGGTGCGACGTGCGTCGGTGACGATTTCGAGGCACGTGCCGACCACCTACCGGACACGTACGCGGGTTTCGCGGGCAACAATTTCGCTACGGAGGCACTCGCAGCGACGGGTCTCGTGGACGCGATCGTGAGCGAGTTTAACTGCACGTTCCCAGGTCTGAAGTTCTACGGTGAAAAGCTGGACGTTGAGCTGATCGCAGTCGACGACGTGGCTAAGGTGTGGGGAGCAAAGCTGATCTTATGGGACCCGGAGCGTGCCGAAGAGGTCGCGGAGGAGGCCGTCCGGAGAGCTATAGAGGCGTTCAAGGAGCGGAGGTCGAAGCACGAAGATAAGATCCTAGAGCCGGAGCATAAGCACGAGAACGTGGTCGGGTTCGGATACTTCTCGATCGAGGAGGCGGTAGGTTGGGAGAACGTTCTCAAGCTGATCGAAGAGGGCACCATCCGCGGAGTGTGCGCCATCGTGGGTTGTACGAACCTCTCCAGCGGCGGCCACAACGTGCCGGCGGTCGAACTCGCAAAGGAGATGATCAAGCGCGACGTGCTCGTGCTCGGTGCAGGTTGTGTGAACGGAGCGTTCGCCAATGCTGGAATGTTCAACCCTAAGGCAGCCGAGCTGGCCGGTGATAACCTCAGGAAGGTGTGCGAGGAGTTGAATATTCCACCGGTACTGCATTACGGCCCGTGTTTAGCGATCGGTAAAGTCGAGCATCTCGTTTTCGAGATCGCAGAGATACTTCGAGAGAAAACAGGTGAGGAAATCGACATACCGGACGTACCCGCCGTTGCGAGTGCGCCGCAGTGGCTCGAGGAGCAAGCCCTAGCGGACGCGTCCTCGGCCCTAGCTCTAGGTATCACGCTGCACGTGAGCCCAGTGCCGCCAGTGACCGGTAGCGAACTGGTTACGAAGACGTTGCTGGAAGACCTACCGGACCTCACCGGCGGCGAGCTGATTGTAGAGACGGACATGAGACGGGCCGGAAAGACCCTAGCCGATAAGATCGAAGAAAAGCGGAAACGGCTCGGTATCTAGTTCCAACCCACACTTCCGGGATGGTGATGGTCATGGAGATCGAGGCGATCCGTATCGCAACGGGAGCTCCTGGCGATCTGTATATGGTGGCAGAAATCGCGGAGGGCGAGGTTGTAAACGCCGAAGTGTGCTCTAGTACGACACCAGTCTCCTGGGAGACGCTCGTCCTCGAGAAGCCCGTGGAGTTCGCCGTGGTAGCAGCCGAACGAGTATGCGCCAGCTGTGACGCGAGTCTAGGGCTCGCCGTAGCCGAGGCGGCCGAGGCGGCTCTTGACGTCGAGATCCAGGACGAAGCAGAGCGAGCGCGTGAGATTCTGAACATGGCTAACATCGTCAGGGCACACGCCACCGTGCTGGCGAGGACCGACTTCATCAACGTGAAGAAGCCAGCATACGACCTGGTAAAGGCAGCGAAAGACATCATGCATGCCGTCGGAGGAAAGCCAGATCACCCACCGGCCGTGACCGTAGGAGGTATGAACATCGAAAGGCTACCCGTAAACAGGATTGAATCCGTAGCCAAAGATGCCGCCGATGTAGCAGACAGGCTCGAAGACGAGGTCGGATTCGAGGTAGATCGGGCGGAGGAAGGTATCAATGTGGAGACTGAAGAGGTACCGACGGGACTGAAGGTTTCGGATACATACAAGGGCGACATAGATCCAGACAAGGTCGAGGTTCTAATGCCGGACGAGTTCTACCGGATGAGAACCACCCTGAAGATAGCGAACAACGTCGTCGCCAGGTATGACGGGGAACCCGTCCTCGTCGGTCCTTACGCCCGAGTAAGGAGAGTGGAGAACCCGCTAGACCTCTACACCGTCAGGGCCGAGGAAATAGCGAGGATGCTCGACGGTATCGCAAACGCCACATCCGGGCTAGACCCGACCGGGAACTTCCGAACGGACGTCGAGCTCGGCTCGGGAGTGGGTACGGCGGCCGTGGAGGCACCAGAAGGTACTCTGATCGTCTCGCTGGAACTACGGGCGGGGCGCGTGGATAAAGCCCTGATGCTAACACCATGCAACTTCAAGGTTGCGGCGGTCGTGGAGATGGTACGCGGCCTGACGGTTGACGGGGCTGAAACCGTTCTGCGCGCGGTCGGCCTCTCCGGTAGATGTCTTACTCACTAGGGGGAGCTCGAAGTGAAGGTGGCTGTTCTGTCCCTTATGGCTTGTGGTGCATGCGCCAGGAACCTGGAGGAGTGTTGCTACGAAGATGGTCATGAGATAGTCTGGTCGAGCCTAGATGGCGACGAAGGAGAACCGGACGCCGACGTTCTGTTCGTAGAAGGCTCGGTGGACTTTGCCGACGCCGAGACCCTGGAGAAGTTAGAGGAGGCGGCTTCAGCCGCCAGCACTGTGGTATCACTGGGCTCCTGTGCTGCCACCGGAGGTTTCGAGCGACACGTTATAGGCATGCGCGATCCCGACAGACACCACTTTACGGTCTTCCCAGCCGCCAAATTCATCGACACGGACTATGCTATCAACGGCTGCCCACCCACTACTGACGTGATCGCATCCTTCCTCAGAGCGCTAGAGGAGGGGAACGAGGATGAACTCCGGCCGTACGAAGTCCTGTCCGGGGATTTCCACGAGCTTACACCGGAGTCATCCCAAGTAACCGGTCCGACGATACCGGTCGAGGACGTGCTCCTGACGTCGAACAAGGACTTGTGCTTAGGCTGTGACTTAGACGTGATTGAGAGAGATCTCTTCTGCGTTGGCTGCGGAACGTGCGCCGCCTCCTGTCCGGCGTGGGCCATCGAGATGGACGAGAAACCAGTGATCCAACAAGAGAGATGCATTCGGTGCGGAACTTGCTTCGTGAGTTGTCCTAGATCGTTCGAGATCCCCAATGGGAGGTGATCTATGTTGCGCAAACTGATCCGAAAAATGGTGAATAAAAACAAAGATGAACCCACAAAGAACGACCCCCTGGACTCCGAGATCGTAGGTAAGTACCGTGAAATCTACTTAACCAGAGCAACGGACGAACTCATTCGCGAGCGCGGACAGGACGGAGGTACCACTACTGCGCTGCTAGCCCACGCGTTGGAGAAGGGTACGGTGGAAGCCGTAGTCACTTCGACTACCACAACAGAAGCTTGGAAGCCCGAGCCCGTGATCGTCACCGATCCAGACGAACTAATCGAGACAGCCGGATCGAAGTACTCAATCTCTCCAAACGTTAGCGTCCTCGACAGGGCCATAGCTTCGTATGACTCAGTAGCCCTCGTAGGGACGCCGTGTCAAATTACCGCAGTGAAGAAGTCGGAGGTGTACCCTTACGGAATGACCAGCGTGATGGATAGGGTGGAACTGACAGTCGGTATCTTCTGCACCGAGAACTTCCAGTACGAGAACCTACTGAAGTTACTTGAAGATATAGAAGTAAGCATCGAGAACGTCGAGCGTATGGACATCAGTCGTGGTAAATTCGTAGTAAAAACCGAGGACGGTGATGAACGGTCGGTACCGGTTTCCGAGCTAGGCGATTACGCCAATGAAGCGTGTAACTACTGCACGGATTTAACGGCTGAGGACGCAGACGTCAGCGTGGGATCCGTAGGCGCGCCAGACGGGTGGAATATCGTCCTGATTCGAACGAAGAGAGGCGAGAAGGTGTTCCGATCCGCCGTAGACGACAACGTCCTAGAAGTCAAGGGTATCGGAGAAGGGGATCCGAACCTGCTCGAGAGACTGGCCAGGGACAAGAAGAGGCGCATTCATACCTCAGTGTGTGCCACTTGGAGGCCCTACCACCCAAACATTCCATTATAATTCTTTACTCAGGGGTCAGAGCTGTGATAGGACCGCGGGACTTCCTGAGGTACTTCCTCTTCTCTTACATAGTCACCTCTGCACAGCTGCTTGGAGATAAAGCTCCAACTCTGCGGCGAATGGTATGCAAAAACGCGGTAAAGGCGTTACTGCGCGAGCATCCGGAGCTGAAAGACGTTGAGCCTGTAGAGCTTGTCAAAACTGTGGCAGAGAGCCTTCTAGGGGCAGACGTCAGGGTAGATGAGAAGTCGGAAGAAGCAGTCGTACATGTGAGAGGGTGTGAGATCTGCCCTCGCGATCTGATCGAAGAGTTCGTAGGCGAAAACCCCAGCTTAGAAGGTCACATCTTCAGCTACAACGTGTGCGCGTTTGCGACTATGGCTGAGGAGGTTCTGCACGCTCTGGATTATGATTTCATCATCGAACACGAACCGATCAAACGCGGGCACTGCCGCGTAATCGTCAAGTCTAGGGATACTGAGAATTGATCTCCAGTTGACGTCCCTACGTCTCCTCAAAGTGACCTGGGAGGTAGGTGTTATCGGCACGTGAACACGTCAGATACGGGTTACTGAGGCATCGGCCCGCGCGCTACCCTCGATCGACTCCTAGGGAAACGGTACGATTTTTTCCGTCCGTCTAAAGAACGTTCGAAGTTCCTTCCCCGCTCGATGGGGAAGTCTTGAGCTCGTCGTCAGACCTCCGCCGTCTTCGTCGTGCTAAAGACTTCTCAGGACTCGGGAGTCATCCTGGCGGGGCTAGGGACAGTAACTACTGTGACATGGTTTCGGTTACATTGAAAATCGAAGTCGAACGGATCACTCGGAAAACCACGGGCGATGATCCGACTTGTACTGGGAGCTTGAATCCTGCTAGGCAGTACCGATCGGTGGGCGGTTGTTTAACCTTGGATAAAGAAGATTAGGATAACGACGCGTTGAGGACGGGTATCTGTTAACCTGATGAGACGAGTCTGGGACCCGGTTTGGGCAGGGGGCACCCGAGCTGACGGCGCGGCTCGACGGTCGGAACCTTCAAGGGGGTCCGAGCTATGAAGTTGATGATTAACGTGCCGAAGGAGATCGCAAAGGCTTTGGACAGCAAAACGCGGCGTGAGATTCTGAAACTGCTGGAAGAACGCGGATCGATGACTATATCGGATATCGCCAAAGAACTGAACATGTCCAAATCGACTGTTCATCACCATTTGCAGGAACTCCGAAAGGTCGGTCTCGTGGACGTCATTAAGGAGGACCGCGAAACTCCACTCCCGAAGCGTTACTACGGGCTAGTGAGGAGACCCGTCCGAGTGTCGGAACCGAAGCTCGAAGACGCGTCCAAATACGTCATGAAAGTCCTAGAACGTGGGGAAGATCTGGGAACGTCGATGGCACTAGTGATCGCGGCCGCATATCGCGCGGTGTTGGAATCGCTGGGTATTGACGCTTCGGAGGTCCTGTACGAGCTCGGAAAGGAGGTCGGTAAGCGACTAGCGGAACTGGAACCTGGGGAGGACGTGCTACGGAAGGGCTTAGAGATCATAGCAGAGTCAGTGGAATTCCGTCAGGAGGACGACCGTGTGGTGGTCGAGATTGAAGGATGTCGAGAGTGTTCCGACCTACCCTACGGCCCCGCATGTCATCTGGAAGCGGGAATAATAGCTGGTGTTCTGTCGAGTTTGAGGGAACTAACTTACGAAGTCCGAGAGATAGAGTGCTGCGGAGAGGGCGCTCATAAATGCGTGTTCGTGGCGGAGCCAGCTACTGGCGAAGAACACCCCAGGTCCTAGTGACTTTGGACACTCCCTCTACCCAGGCGACCAAGGCTAGTGTTGCAGCTATCTCCTCGTTGGTGACTTCAGCTACGTTCTTCGCTGTCTCGGCAATGAGGTTTACTCTACGCTCGTCTCCGGCAGCCGCCGCCAAAGCTAGTGCGATAAGGTGTTTCGTCTTGTTGTCCAACGGAGATTCATTCCACACTATTCTATGAAGCTCCTCAACGACCTCCGCGTACTCGTCTCCTAGCATCTCTTCGGCGTACTTCACGGCTATCAAACCTTTTTCCTCCTCCCTCTCGGCCGGTTCGCCGGGCTTCCTAGACAACGGCAGCCCCCCGCACGCCATAGTTGGGGAGAAGTTAAACGGGGAGCGTGTTCTATCAAAGTCGAAAATCTTTAATTTCTCCAGATGCCCAAAGCCCGCGCACCGAATCCTGTAATGCCCTAGCTATTGGACGGTATGGCAACTCGACATGGGGTGTTGAACGTTTCCGGGAAGTGAGTGGACGTCCCCCCTCATGTGGGGTCCGATGATGCTATCAGACTGTTCCTGAGGTCCGACCGGGGTAGGCTAGGTGAGACTGCTGTTCATTCACGCGGACGAGATGTCGTTCGAGGCGAGGCAGAAGACTAAGATCGCCGAAGAAGAGCCGCCTATCAAGGAGGCGGAAGTTGAGGACTGTATGGTTGTTTTCGCAGCGGTCCAGGAGGCTGATGAAGAGAATCCAGAGGCTATCGCCGAAGCGGCCGTAGAGGAGATCGAAGACGTCGCTGGTAAATTGAAGGTCGATAGGATAGTCTTGTACCCGTACGCTCATTTAGCCGACGATCTCGCTTCTCCGGACGTTGCCGTCGAGGTTCTGAAGAGGATGGAGGGCCTCCTGAAGGAGCGCGGATATGAAGTCGTGAGAGCCCCATTCGGATGGTACAAGGCGTTCCGGTTGGCGTGCAAGGGACACCCACTTTCTGAGCTCTCCAGGACGGTAACACCAGAGGTCGCAGAGGAAGTCGAGGAGGGGAAGATCGAGTCCGAGTTCTTGATGTATATGGACGGGGAACTGATACCGGTAGAAGAAGTGGATCTCTCGGAACTTCCCGAGGACTTCAGGCACCTGGTGGTGAACGAGCTAGGCGAAGAGCGTGAAGTGAGCGACAGGGAACCCGCACACGTGAAGCTGATACGGGAGAAGGGAATCTGCGACCACGAGCCGGCAGCGGACGTTGGACACGTGCGTTGGTACCCGAAGGGTCATGTGGTCAGGAGATGCCTGGCGGAGTACGTGGAGAACCTCATCGCCGATCTAGGAGCGGCAGTCGTCGAGACACCCGTGATGTACGATCTGAGCGAGGACGCTATCCGAGAGCACGCCGACAAATTCGGGGAACGACAGTATCGGATGAGGGTCGGAAACCGGGCATTGATGCTGAGGTACGCGGCCTGCTTCGGAGCCTTCAGGCTACTGGCGGACACCACGCTCAGCCGGCGTCATCTACCCCTGAAGATCTACGAGCTATCACAAAGCTTCAGGTTGGAGCAGAGTGGCGAGGTGGTCGGGCTGAAGCGGTTACGGGCGTTCACTATGCCCGATCTCCATACTGTTTGCGCTGACATGGATGAGGCCGTAGAAGAGTTCCTCGAACAAGCGGAATTATGCTTGGAGGTAGGACTGGATCTCGGGCTGGAGTACGAAGTGGTGTTCAGGACCACGGAGAAGTTCCTGGAGGAGAGGAAGGAAGTCTTGGAGAAACTGTCCGAGGCCGTGGAAAAGGCGTACGGTGACGCGAAGCCCATACTAGTGGAGGTACTGCCAGAACGTAAACACTACTGGGAATGTAAGGTGGATTTCGCGTTCATTGATAGCCTCGGCAGACCCATCGAGAACCCGACTGTACAAATCGACGTCGAGAGTGGGAGGCGCTTCGGAGTCACGTACGCGGATGAGTCGGGTGATGAACGTCATCCAGTGATATTACACTGCTCACCGACTGGGAGCCTTGAACGCGTAATATGCGCGATCCTCGAGAACCAGTACAAGCGGTTCAAGCAGGAGGGTAAGCTGCCGACTCTACCGACGTGGCTGTCACCGATACAGGTGCGTGTGATCCCAGTCTCGAAGAAAGTGCTAGAGGAAGCGGAAAAAGTCTTCGAAGCGCTGAAAAATGAGGGGTTCCGGGTCGACCTAGATGATCGCGATGAGCCGGTGGGACGTAAGATCCGGGACGCGGGTGAAGAGTGGATACCGTACGTCGTCGTTATCGGTGAGGAGGAAGTGAAGAAAGGCACGCTCTCGGTGACGATACGAGAGGAATCCACGCTGAAAGAACAGCGGCGTGAGGAGATGACGTTAGATGAGCTCGTGGAGCGGTTGAAGCGCGAAACGGCCGGTAAACCGAGGGTCCCACTGGCGATGCCGGACCGCCTCAGCCGGCGTCCGCGGTTCGGCAGGTAACTCACGTCTCCCTCTCCATCGCCACAACACCCGTCCTGGCGATTTCGACGATGTTGCCGATATCCTTCATAAGCTCGAGGAGAGACTCAACACTCCGCGGCTCCCCCACGATCTCTACTGTGATGGTCTCACGACCCACATCGACTACTTCGGCGCCCGCGGCTCGAGCCAACTCGGCGGCCCTCGCACGGTCCTTCGTTCTGATCTTGACCAATGCTAACTGCCGCTCCACAGTGCGTTCTGGGTCCAACTCCGAGACCTTGATAACGTCGACGAGCTTGTTGAGCTGCTTCACTACTTGTTCGATCGTTTGGTCGTCCCCTTTCACCGTGAGCGTCATTCTGGCCAACCCTTCCCGCTCTGATGGGCCCTCGGCGATAGAGTCGATGTTGAACCCGCGTCTCCTGAAAAGTCCAGACACACGTTGCATGACACCGGGCCGGTCCTTCACGAGCACCGAGAGTACGCGACGCTTGGACAACCTCAAGTCCCCCAATTAATTAGCAGGTGTGTGCTTATTTCTCGGACAGTTCCCATCCAAGGATAGGGATGATGGAGGCCCTCCCTAGCCGAGGAACCGATGAGGATCCAGCCCTTTCGCCGACCCCGACAGTGAAATGTTATCCGGAGGAGCGGGGGGACTCGATTGAAGAAACCCGTCGACGCTCATTGTCATCTTTGCTTCGAACACTTCAAAGGCGAGGAAGACGAAGTGGTGGAACGGTCACGGAAGAAGGTGTTACGTGTGTACGATTGCGGGGCTACTCCTGGAACCGCACGGCGGACCCTAGAGTTAGCGGAAAGATTCGAGGGGTTCGTGTTCCCCACGATCGGACTCCATCCTCCACGAGCGCCGAGGATGCAGCAAAGCGTCATCGATGACGTGGTCCGAATTATCCGTGAGCATACCGATAGGATTGCGGCAATCGGAGAGATAGGTCTTGACTATTACTACGTGAAGGAACCAGGAGAGCGCAGGAAGATGCGAGAGATCTTCGAGAGGTTTCTGAAGCTCGCGGAAGAGCTCGACAAGCCGGTAGTGATCCACGCCAGGGATGCGGAGGAGCACGCCCTCGAGGTCCTGGAGGGCTACGACGTAGTTGCCATGTTCCACTGCTACGACGGGTCGGCCGAGCTCGCTCGGCGTATCGCGGACGCCGGCCACTACGTTTCACTGTCGACGATTCACGTCATTCGTGGATCGAAGGATGAGAGAACGCGGGAATTGCTGGAGACGGTACCGTTAGGAGCGGCGCTTACGGAGACGGACAGTCCGTACCTGTCACCGGTGCGGGGAGAACGCAACGAGCCTCGAAACGTGTGGAGGATAATAGAGCTGCTTGCGCGAGTGAAAGGAGTTCCCGTCGACGAGGTAGTTGAGACCACAACTCGTAACGCGTTGGAGTTCTACGACCTATGAGGAGAAAATTTTAAATACAACTCACCCAGTGCGTAGCCGTGGCGGCGGCCACAGCGGCCGGGGCCACACCCGGGCCACATCTCGAACCCGGAAGTTAAGCCCGGCCGCGTCCCGGGTGGTACTGCGCTCCGAGAGGGCGCGGGAAGCCCGGGATGCCGCCGCCGCTGCCCAAATTGTTATGAATCTTAAAACGATGGGGGCGAGCCGTTGAAGAAGACGAATCTGGCCGCGCTAGTCTCTGCCGTAGCGCTCCTCGGCGCGTTGGTGTTAGCCTTCGCCGGCGGTCCTAGGTGGCCCGTCGGGGTGTTAGCCCTGATAGTAGGTGGGTTAGACGTAGTAATCTCGTTCAGACGAGGTGGAGACAGAGTTCTCGGTCTGATGGGGTTCTTACTACTGATGATAGGCATGGCCGTACTAACGGGCAGGGTGAAATAGCTTGAAGTTATGCCTGGTGGCGTTTGACGGAAAGATCCCATTACTCAGCAGTATCGTCGGCAGGTTCGAGGAACACGTATCGGAATACCTGGACGAGGTAGAGGTGGAAAGGAAACGAGAGAAACTACCCGAACATGCGTACTCAGAAGTGAGGGACCAGTACCTAGCAAGTGCTCTCCTCGATATCTTACGCAACGTGAAAGGGGAGTACGACCGTGTCCTAGGATTGACCTCGGAGGATCTCTACGCTCCGGGGCTCAACTTCGTCTTCGGTCAGGCCCGATGCCCAGGTAGAGAGGCAGTAGTCTCAGTGGCCCGACTGCTGGATCCGAATCCGGACTTATACCTGGAACGTGTCGTAAAGGAGCTTACACACGAGCTCGGACATACCTTCGGGTTAGGCCACTGCTCGGACCGTAACTGCGTGATGAGCTTCTCTAGTTCATTACTAGAGGTAGACCGCAAATCACCGAACTTCTGTCGAAAATGTGCCGGGTTGCTTCGAGGAAACTTGAAGCGTGGAGGTTGAGCGGGGCACGTAATAGTGACCACCGAGTACGTAGACAAAGTGGGACGTAAGGTAGTAGTTCGGAGGGCTAAGAGGTCTGACATCCCGGAAGTGGTGGAGATAGAAGAGCGTGCGTTCCCGAAATCACCGTATCCGACGTACGTCTTCCTTTATAACTTGAGTAACAATCCGGAAGGATTCTTGGTGGCTGAGGTTGAGGGTAAGGTGGTGGGGTACGTCATCTTCGAGCTCCGACCGTGGCTCGGTGAGGGCCACATAGTCTCGATCGCCGTGCATCCTAACTACCGGCGTACCGGGATCGGTACTATTCTCATGAGAGAGGCAGAGTACAAGATAGTAGAAGCCGGGTACAAAACCGTCCGGCTGGAAGTCAGAGAGTCAAACTTCCCGGCCAGACGTTTCTACGAACGACTGGGTTACAGGGAGGAACGTAGGGAACGCGGTTACTACTCCGACGGAGAGACTGCCGTTATCATGGTAAAGAAGCTGAACACCGTCCGGTATCATCGGCGATGACGTCATAACGGCTCTCGTGGGAGCGGGAATTGTGTGGAGTTTTCGGCGAGGTTAAAACGTTTTAAACATTGTAACGATAGCCGTGTGGCCCCGCCGGGATTTGAACCCGGGCTACGGGCTCCGCAGGCCCGCGTCCTATCCAGGCTAGACTGCGGGGCCCGCCTCCAAGGCGGGGGATCCCGTCCAGTTTAAAAAACCTTATGGTGCGGAGCGATCCCGACCGGTGAACGCTAAAGTCCCCCCATACGGTCGATACCTTCACCGGCTTGTGGGGGGAATTTCTCGGTTGTGGTGGCGCGAACACGTGAAAGAAATACAGAGAAAAGCCGAAACGGGCGAGTATGCTGTCCGTGGGTTCGGGACGAGCCGTAAAGTGCCACACTTCGACGATTTAGTCATCCTCCCAGCACAAGTTTCGCGACCTCCGATCGACAAGTATCGTGAGCCATGCAATACCAAAACGGTTCTCGGCGACCGGTTCGCGGAGAAACCATTGAAGTTGGATATCCCGGTGCTGGTTGGTGCCATGTCTTTCGGGGCTCTCAGCAAAGAGGCAAAAGTCGCGATCGCTCGTGGAACGGCTATGGTCGGAACTGCCACGAACACTGGTGAAGGAGGTATGTTACCAGAGGAGCGAGAAGAAGCGAAGTGGCTCATCGCCCAATACGCTTCAGGGCGATTCGGAGTCTCAGCGGAGTACTTGAACGCTGCCGACGCTATCGAGATCAAGATCGGACAGGGCGCCAAGCCCGGCATGGGAGGTCATCTCATGGGAGAGAAGGTGACGAAGGAAATCGCGGAGATAAGGGGCATCCCAGAGGGTTCGGACGCGCTGTCACCGGCCCGTCATATGGACATAGTCGGACCCGAAGACCTGAAGATGAAGATCGAGCAGCTTCGAGAGATTACGGATTGGGAGATCCCTATCATCGTTAAGTACAGCCCGGGCCGAGTCAAAGAGGACGTGAAGATCGCGGCCAAGGCCGGGGCTGATATCATAGCGATCGACGGAATGCAAGGAGGTACCGGCGCGTCACCGGAGATCGCGACCGAAAACGCTGGAATACCCACCATCGCCGCGCTAGTCCAGGCTGTGGAGGCCCTGAACGAGATCGGGATGCGGGACGAAGTCGACATAATCATCTCTGGCGGCATCCGCGACGGTGCGGACGTCGCCAAGGCGTTGGCTTTGGGCGCCGACGCCGTCTACGTCTGTACTTCGGTCCTGATCGCCATGGGATGTACGGCGTGCGCTCAGTGCCACTCTGGAAGGTGCCCAGTGGGTATCTGCACTCAGGATCCGGAACTCCGCAAGAAGCTCGATGTCGACGAAGTGGCGGAACGTGTGGCCAACTACCTTAAGGTGGTGACCGAGGAGTGCAAGATACTGGCACAGTTAGCCGGTAAGACGGACGTACACAACCTCGAAAAAGAGGATCTTAGAGCACTCTCGGAGGACGTAGCCCGTATTACCGGCGTGAAGATGGCGGGCTCCGACGTCGAGCTAGCATAGGGGCCTCTCCCCGTTTGATCCTTATAGTCGACAACCACGGCCAATACGTGCACCTGATCCGCAAGAACTTCGACTACATGGGTGTTCCCGCCGAGATCATCCCTAATACCACTGACCCAGAAGACGTCCGCGAACGTGCCAGCGGTGTGGTGATCAGCGGAGGACCATCCCGTGAGCTGGCGGGTAACTCCCAAGAGATTATCGAGGAACTGGCAGGAGAAGTACCTATACTGGGAATCTGCTTGGGGCACCAGCTCATGGCCGAGGTTTTCGGAGGGAAGGTGGATTGGGCTGCGGGTCGTGAGGAATACGCCAGAACGGAAGTAGAGATACTGGACCACGAAGGCATCTTCGAAGGCTTACCGGATAAAATCGTGGCTTGGGCTTCGCACCGAGACGAGGTGAAGGAGGTCCCCGACGAGTTCGTCGTGACAGCCCGTTCCGACAGATGCGACGTAGAGGCGATGCGCCACGAGGAGGTACCTTTATATGGCGTCCAGTTCCACCCAGAGCTGAAGTTCACCGAGTACGGAATGGATATACTGAAGAACTTCGCGGAAATCTGTTCACGAGGATGACAAGGGGGAGCGCAACACGCTCCAAGAATTAGTATTGTGGTCGTCCGTGCTCGCGTTCGCTACCGCACTCTGTTGGATAGGTTCGGAATTGTTGGTTTCGAGCCTTATAACGATCGGAGAAACCAGCGGTATCCCAGAAAGTGTACTAGGAGTACTGGTCTCGGCTCCTGGCACCTCGCTCCCGGAATTCGGATCCTCACTTGTAGCTACTCTCGCAGAACACAAACCTGACGTAGGCGTCGGATGTGTTGTGGGTTCAAACGTATATAACTTATGTGGGATTTTAGGGATAGCGACTTTAGTAACGGTCATGAAGACTAAGACTCCGATTGAAGTTTCTAGATATCCAGTAATCGACGCGGTAGTATCAGCAGGAGTTATAGCGATGCTCATTGCAATGACTATTGACGGCATGATAACTAAATGGGATGGCGTATTGTTCTTCGTTATTTATTGCATATACGCATATGCTCTTATAAAGCATGGCAAAACGCACGGGGAGGAGAATAAGGAAGCAGAAAGGAAAGAAAGGTACGAACAGCACACAAAAGACGCAGGCGTATCTGTAGTAATGAGCCTGGACTCTCGTAGTAAGTTTAAAGTGGTGACAAAACTTGTAGTGGGAATAGGGTTGTTCGCAATCTCTGTGAGATTGCTTGTAAAAGCAACTATAAAGCTTTCCATAATTCTTGGATACCCATCGGCTCTCTTAGGTTACACCATATTGGCTATCGCTACCTCACTTCCGGAAACATTTACCACGATTAGCGCCGCTGTTAAGGGTCACGGCGACCTAGCTGTAACCAACATATTGGGGAGCAATAACTTCAATATACTCATGGGAATCGGTATTCCGTCCCTATTCGGTGGTGTTGCCACCACCCTGGCTGATAGACGTCTAACAGTCATCCTTCTGACCGCCACTTTAGCAGCACTCCCCTTCATCTACCGAAGACGAATCGGTATACTTTTCTCACTAACTATGTTCGCCTTTTATAGTCTGTTCATCTACTACACTGTTGCATTGATTACTCATTAATGTCAGTTAAAAGGGTGATAAATTGGAAATGGTAGGTGATAACTTGACTGAGCCTACGTATCATGACCATAAGAAACATTCACCTGAAACCCTCCGTCTCGCTATTATGACGGTTAGTAACAGTAAGTTCGACCAAGCTGCTCGCAATAGACATCCAGATGACCCTTCAGGAGACATCCTGCAACAAAAGCTTGAGGAGACTGATTGTAAAGTCGTCTACCGTACCTTACTTCCGGATCAATCGGACGTGATCGTCGGTATGGTGAAGTGGTTTGTTGATCGCGTTCATGCTATTGTCATAGTGGGAGGCACTGGCATAACGCCAACTGACACTACTATTGAAGCTTTAAAGCGTATCGCTGATAAGCAAGTTCCGGGATTCGGTGAGCTATTTCGTCGTCGATCCGAGAAGGAAATAGGAGTCCACGCCGCCCTAACTCGTGCCACGATGTACATAGTCGACAAGACTCCAGTCGCTTGTCTGCCAGGGTCACCGCATGCCGCAGAGCTCGGTGCCGAGATACTCGTTGAACTCTTACCACATGCTGTCGTTCATAGCCGCGGCGACGCCTAGGAGAACTCCTTCTATTTGATGATCTTCTCCACTACCCTAACGTTCTCGATGCGAGTGTGTGGGTATTGCCCCTCCCTATCCTTCTCAGCGTATTTAACCATGTCCCAGAGCGTGACTAATCCGACCACTAACCCTGTTAGGGCGTCCATCTCGACACCTGTCTTCCCTTCGGACTTGACCCGTACCGACATCTTCACGCCGTCTTCAAGGACCTCGACGTCGACATCGACTCCAGTGATCTTGACGGGATGGCAGTGGGGGACCAGCTCCGGCGTCTTCTTCACGGCGAGTATGGCAGCTATCTTGGCAACCTCGATGGGGTCACCCTTACCCTGTGGATGAGATTCGCCCGACTTCACCGCGTTCACGCCATCCTCGGTTAGTCTGAGGAACCCACTGGCCTCGGCAATGCGGATCTCTTCCTTCTTCCCGGTGACGTCCACCATCGACATCAGTTTACCCCCAGCGGTCACTCCTAAAGGGGCTCATCACCCAAAGGGATCGGTACTGCGGGACCCGTTCATCCCACCACACATATTGTTACGAAATCCATAACAATATGAGGAAGGGCGGGAGATCATCGCCCCCTCGCAAGCCCGCCCTCCGGGGCTTTCGTTACCCCACCGCATCATCCCCGCCGCTGGAGGTGATCCAGCCGCAGGTTCCCCTACGGCTACCTTGTTACGACTTCGCCCCCCTCACCCCCCGGGGGCTCGCCCCCAGCCCTTGCGGACCGGGGGCTTGCCCCCGGGGGGCTCGGGTGGCGTGACGGGCGGTGTGTGCAAGGAGCAGGGACGTATTCACCGTGCCATTCTGAGGCACGGTTACTACCGATTCCACCTTCATGCGGGCGAGTTGCAGCCCGCAATCCGAACTACGACGGGGTTTAGGGGATTTCCTCCCCCTTTCGGGGTCGGATCCCATTGTCCCCGCCATTGTAGCCCGCGTGTAGCCCGGGGGTTTCGGGGCATACGGACCTGCCGTCGCCCCCACTTTCATCCGCCTTAACGGCGGCGATCCCCGCAGAGTGCCCGGCGCCCCTTACGGGGCCCGCTGGCAACTGCGGGCGGGGGTCTCGCTCGTTACCTGACTTAACAGGACACCTCACGGCACGAGCTGACGGCGGCCATGCACCTCCTCTCAGCTCGTCCGGCAAGGTCGTCAACCTGGCCTTCATCCTGCTGTCGCCCCCGGTAAGGTTTCCGGCGTTGAATCCAATTAAACCGCAGGCTCCACCGGTTGTGGTGCTCCCCCGCCAATTCCTTTAAGTTTCAGCCTTGCGGCCGTACTCCCCAGGCGGCGGACTTAACGGCTTCCCTACGGCACTGGGGCGGCTCGTGGCCGCCCCAACACCTAGTCCGCATCGTTTACAGCCGGGACTACCCGGGTATCTAATCCGGTTTGCTCCCCCGGCTTTCGGCCCTCACCGTCGGACCCGTTCCAGCCGGACGCCTTCGCCACTGGCGGTCCCCCCGGGATGACAGGATTTCACCCCTACCCCGGGGGTACCTCCGGCCTCTCCCGGTCCCAAGTCCCGCAGTTTCCCCGCCGACTCCCGCGGTTAAGCCGCGGGCTTTCGGCGGGGACCCACGGGACCGGCTACGGCCCCTTTAGGCCCAATAAAAGCGGCCACCACTTGCGGCGCCGCTATTACCGCGGCGGCTGGCAGCGGTCTTGCCCGCCGCTTTCTACCCGGGGCTTTTTACACCCCGGTACAGCCGCCGGGGCTTTGCCCCGACGGCACTCGGGGTCCCCCCGTCGCGGTTGCCCGCATTGCGGAGGTTTCGCGCCTGCTGCGCCCCGTAGGGCCCGGGGCCTTGTCTCAGTCCCCGTCTCCGGGCTCCGGCTCTCACCGCCCGTACCGATTATCGGCTTGGCGGGCCGTTACCCCGCCAACTACCTAATCGGCCGCAGGCCCATCCTCGGGCGGACCCGGGCGGCATGGGCCCGAGCCCTTTCGGCGGAGGACCGTTCCAGGCCGCCCCGCCTATCGGGGATTAGCCCCACTTTCGCGGGGTTATCCCCGTCCCGAGGGTAGGTTACCCACGTGTTACTGAGCCGTCCGCCGGGCCGCCCCCATAGCCGGGCGGCCCTCGACTTGCATGGCTTAGTCGGACCCCGATAGCGGTGGCCTCCGGCAGGATCAACCGGAGTTAGGTGACGGCCGCAAGGATTTCGGGTCCGCGGTGGGGCTCTCACGGCCCCGGAGGGCGGGCTTGCGTCGACCCCGGGGCCCCTGGGGTGTGTTCCCCCAGGGGTTGCCCGGGGTCCCATCGGGGGGCTCTTCTCCCGCGGCCAACCTCCTTTGGAACACGGTTATATATTAAATTTTCGGGCTTCTCGGATCGCAAGCACGGACCTCATTCTGCTAATGGGAGGCGTCGCCGAGACCATGGGGACGCGCTTGGCATCGCTCGATTACATTAACCTCAGACCGGTGAGGGACCCGTGGTGGGGTTCGCGAGAGGCGACCGGTACCGGCTGGAGTGCAGGGTTTCCACCAAGGTGCTTCGTCCAGAAGGGCGACGGTGTTGGAGTTCCTGGAAGGGATGTTCGATGGTCACGGGAGGCTGGAACGGATTCGTGAGATCTGAGATGGGGGTAGGTGGGGTCGGTCAAGGGTGGGTTGGCCATCGGAGAGTCCTCCCCTTCGCGGGCACTCGTCATCCCGTACCACCGAGTGGCCTTCTTCTTGGGAGAGTTTAGCGCTCGGAAGCGGGAGACTTAAGTGGGCCCTCGGACCGGGTTACCCACGAGTTCATGCTGGTGTCCCGGCTCATTATCCTCCGACCGATGATGATGTCGTTGCTCTCCCCAGTGATGTCTTCGTGGTGAGTGTCCCGCACCCGATCGGCTGACTTTTCACTACTCGAGGGCCGCCGAATGTTCGGTCGCGCCCCATTCCCGTCGGAGGTCTGGGTGTAGGGAGCGGCGTTCTAGGTATCGTTACTATTTCCGCAACGATCTCTGAGGGCCGGGGGCGACCGGTCGGTACCCTCGGGATGTATCATCGCTACTAGCTCAACATGGAGCTAATCCCCATCGTCCCGGACCCTATTCGTATGTGGTGGTCGGGTGGGCGGATTCCGATCATCCCGCGGCGGTCGCTCCCGTGGCCGTGTCCTCATCCTTCCATTTCTTCGAGCTCTTCGAGTAACCTTTCGATGTCGTCACGCTCCTCTAGCTCCTCCAGCACCTCGGAGTCTTCGGCGACTTCACGGGCCATGTGTTCGGGCATGTTTAGGATGTCGTTAAGGTACTCGTCGACGTCATGGATCTCACCGGCTTTCACGTCGAGGACCTTATCGCAATGTACCACGACGGTCCCGTCCTCGAGGATACTCATCGGCGCCCGATATTTGGGAAGGTGTGGTGGCAGAGTACGGATCGGGAGGAGACTGTACACAAGGGCACCACGGAACTCGTGTACTGCGGTCTCCAGCAGGACGTCGGCTACCTCGGCGTTCGGGGATCGTAAGGCGGACTCAGGTAGGGCGCATCCGGCGAGGACGGCTATGTCGTTTTTCACCGCGGCCGCTTTCAAGACGGAGACCACTTGCAGGAATTTCTCGTGCTCGCCGCGGTGCATCGGGTATATCGAGTCAATCACGACCACGTCGGGGTCGTACTCAGGCACGATTTCTCTGATCCTGTAGGGTTCGATGTCCTGAATAATCTCGCCTATGGCCCGATGGTATATACCGGCGCGGACGCAGAAAGCGTTGAGGACGACCAGATCACCTTTCTCGTAAGCTCCTCGGGCGTCCTTGCCGTACTCCTCGGAACGTCGCAGGAACTCGTAAGGTGAGGTGCTAGTAGCGAGGAGGAGTACGCGAAGGCCGTCTTCCAGGATGTTCCAGATAGCGTTATCGAGCAGGGGCTGTCGAGGGGATCCGGGAAGGCCTGCGAGTATCGTCACGCCACGTCGTGGGAGTCCGCCACCGATCATTTCGTCGAAACCGAGTATGCTAGTCTCGATACGGTCGGTCAAGTTGGACACCCTCAGACCTAGGGGGCGTGGACTTCGTAAAACCCTCGATATGCGGAGTGATACGTGAGGACTCCTAGCTTTTCGATGTGTGTTCGGAGCTCCTTCTCGAGCTGTAGGTACGGTCCGGGGTCCGCGGCAACCTCCAGCAGGTGGGCCCGACGCGCTCGTCGACAGGCCGAGGAGCAGGGGACGAACCCCTCGGTTACGATAACTACGTCCTCCGGGTCGTGGTCGAACTTGACATGGCCCTCCATGAAGTACTCGACGCAGCAGCCGGGATAATCAAGGAACTTCCCGATTTCCTCGTCATCGAGCGTGTACACTCCGATTCTCTCCGAGACATAGGGATGTAGGGCGGGGCGAACGTGTAAGCCGCTCTCCTCCCACATGGTCAGCTCCGTTTCGACAACACTTATGCATAGGTCGAGATCCACGGGTGTGAGCCGTTGGAGGGCGAACTCCGCGAGGGTTCGCGGTTCGGGTAAGTCACCGGTACCGTCCATATAGGAGCGGAGATCTTGGAGGAACGTGAGGATACGCTCGAGCGTGTTCAACTCGGATCCCCCGTGGAGAGCCGTGTCGGAGGTGTTAATCCGATGATCGGACATGGGCCGGAAGGATGGGGAGCTAGTCCGGGGGTGAGGGGCTATCCCGATGATCGTCCTCCACGGCCCCCGACCGGTCTTCTGAGAACGTTCCGACTATCGTGACGGAACGGACCGCGCCCACGAACCGTCGTGATGACTGCGATGTCTCGACGTGATCGTTATACTGCCGGGCGACGGTCTGGCGACCGGGGATCGTTCTTGGTCCGGGTACGGTCCGTCTCCAGGATCCATGTGACGCTTATCGACTTACATGGTGGGTTGGGTCGTGTAGACGGTAGCGTGGGAGTGACGCTAGAAGGACCCAGGATAGAGCTCGAAGTGGAACCTAATGAGGAAGGAGTAGAGGTCAGTGGAGAAGGCGAGATCGCGGAGAAAGTGGAGCGGGCGGCGCGGAGGACACTCGAACTGTACGGGATCGAGGATGGCGTCCGGATCGAGGTGGTAAGGCGGTATCCCGAGCACGTGGGCCTCGGTTCCGGTACACAGGCGACGCTATCGGCGGCAGTCGGAACGTTAGAAGCGCACGGTGTCGAGAGCTACGACGTGCGGGAACTAGCGGATGCGCTGGGTAGAGGTGGTACATCTGGGATCGGTGTGGCGGCGTTCGAACGGGGAGGGTTCATAGTAGATGGTGGCCACGTCTTCGGTTCGGGTGGGAAGGAGGAGTTCAAACCGTCGGCGGCGTCTGGCGAGGTCCCGCCGGCACCGGTGATCTCGCGGCTGGAAGTGCCGGAGGATTGGCGGTTCGTGCTCGCGATCCCCGAGGTGGAGCGGGGTGCGCACGGGGATAGGGAGGTTGACATCTTCAAGCGGTACTGTCCGGTACCGGCGCGGGAGGTGGGGGAGATCTGCAGGTGGATACTAATGGTAATGCTGCCCGCGGTGGTGGAGGATGATCCTGAAGACTTCGGTAGAGCCGTAGACGCTATCCAGGAGTTGGGGTTCAAGCGTGTGGAGGTGGGCCTGCAGCACCCCGTGGTCGTGGAGATAATGGAGGTGGCTCGGAACGCGGGAGCTTACGGGGCTGGGCTGAGCTCGTTCGGTCCTACCGTGTACGCGGTGTGCGATCCGTCCTCGGCGAACAGCGTCGCGCAGGAGCTTGAAATGTATATGAGAGAGAAAGGTATCGGCGGGAAGGTAAGCGTTTCCGGACCGAGGAACGAGGGTTTCGAAGTGACGGGGTAGGGGGACCACCTTTGGGAGTCTACGTGGCCGAGAACTTCACTGGAGTTTACGCGTTCGATGAGGAGGGGAACCTGGTAGACCACGAGCCGTTCCCGAAGGATCCGAACGAGATATTGGAGCGTCTGTTGAAGCGGGAACGTGGTGAGGTGTTGGAAGAGGAAGAGGCGCTGCTGTCGAGGCTAGATGCGGACGTGATCAACTTCGAGGGTACGAAGGCGGACCGGGAGAGGTTAGAAGGGGTGTTCGACGGGGAGCTAGTCGTCGAGTTCCCGAACGTGGCCGGGGAGATCCTTCGAGAGCGGGCGCGGGAGCTCGCCATCGAGGTCGGTGTGGTCGACTCCGAGGAGGAGTATTCGGAGCTAGTGTACGAGGTCGGTATGAAGCTGTCGAAGGAGAAGGTCCGGGCGACGGTAGAGGAACGGGACCAGATGATCATCCAGGCCATCAACACCATCGACGACATCGACAGGATATTGAACATACTAACGGATCGCGTGCGAGAGTGGTATGGAATACACTTCCCAGAGATTAACAAAATCGTAAAGAAGCACGATGATTTCGTGACGTTGGTAGCCGAGCTAGGACACCGGGAGAACTTCACGTATGATAACATCAAGGAGGTGTTACCGGAGTTCCCGGATCACCTAGCCGAGAAGCTCGAGGAGGCCGCTAAGGACTCGATGGGCGCGGAGATGGACGAGAAGGACTTAGCGGCGGTACAGCGGATCGCGGAGGTCGCGCGGGAGCTCTACGAGATCAGGCGAAAGACCGCGGACTACATCGACGAGTCGATGGACGACGTGGCGCCGAACGTGAAGGCCCTAGTGGGTCCACTAATCGGTGCGAGGTTGATCGCGCTAGCCGGTGGATTGAAGGAGATGGCGAAGTTACCCGCGAGCACTATCCAGCTGTTGGGAGCGGAGAAGGCGCTGTTCAGGCACCTTACCAAGGGGACGAAGCCGCCGAAGCACGGTGTGATCTTCCAGCACCCGCTCATCCACCGAAGCCCGTGGTGGCAGCGCGGTAAGATCGCGAGGGCACTGGCCGGCAAGCTGGCTATCGCGGCGCGTATCGACGCTTACTCTGGCGAATACCGGGGCGACGAGTTGAAACGACAACTAGAGCAGCGGGTGAAAGAGATCAAGGAGAAGTACCCGAAGCCCCCGAAGCGCAAGCGTGGTGGTCGGCCGCCTCGCGGTCGTCGACCGCGTCGGAGGCGCTCACCCCGGAGATCTCGTAGGGATCGCCGACGCCGCTCACGCCGAAGGCGGTGACTTCATTTCCTCGAGCACAACCGTTTTTCGAGGGTGAGTGAGGAAATGGTGGAAATCGAGATCGAACCGCATGAGGAGTTCGAGGGTGTGTACTGGGCGATCTTTGAAGACGGTCGGAAGAAGCCCGCGACCGAGAACCTCGTTCCCGGGCATCAGGTTTACGGTGAGAGGTTAGTAGAGTACGACGGGAAGGAGTACCGAGTATGGGAGCCGCGAAGGAGCAAGCTTGCCGCCATGATCATGAACGGCATGGAGTACTTCCCGCTCGAGGAGGGTTCGAAGGTACTTTATCTGGGTGCGGCGGCCGGAACGACGCCGTCGCACGTGTCGGACATCATAAAGGAGTCGGGCGTGGAGTACTGCGTCGAATTCGCCTCGAGGATGATGCAGGAGCTGATCCCGGTGTGTGAGAAGCGCCCGAACATGATACCCATTCTAGGCGACGCTACGAAGCCTCATGGATACGCACCGCTTGTCGAGCAAGTAGACGTAATTTACCAGGACATCGCTCAGCCGAAACAGGCGGAGGTCGTCGCGGACAACGCCGAGGCGTTCCTGCGTCCCGGAGGATACGTGATCGTCGCTATCAAGGCGCGCTCCATCGACGTAACTAAGGAGCCGGAAGAGGTCTTCGAGGACGAGGAGCGTAAGCTCGAGGAGCGCGGCTTCGAAGTGCTAGAAGTCATCGATTTGGAGCCGTACGAGCGCGATCACGTGGGGCTCGTCGCGGAGTACCACGGGTAACCGTGATGAGCGTTTCGCTAGCCGACGCGCGGATGACGAGTTACTCCCGCTCTGAGCTCCTCTCCCCGATGACTGCATTCACCCCTCCTGAGAACAAGTGATGAAGCGGTCCCCGGAGAGGAGGGCCCGATGACGAAGCAGCCCCAGCCTGAGGGATGACGACGGAGAGCCGAGCCGAGGGCGAGAGACTTTAACCCGCGAACGTCGATTCATCGGGCGGTGACGGTCGGTAAGGTGAGTGATGGGGTGCGAGCGTGAACGTTCTGGAAGTTCTGGCCGTCGTCGTACCTTCACTCTACATGGGATGGACCATAGGAGCTGACGATGCCGGTGCGGCCATGGGATCCGCCGTCGGAGCAGGTATCCGCACGATGCGGCAGGCGGTTACGCTGATCGCCGTTTTCACAACCATGGGTGCGGTGCTGGAAGGGCACAAAGTAGTCAAGACGCTGGGGAAGGGAGTCGTACAGGCGCACCTCGATCCTATCGCGGCCGGCGCGACCGTACTCGTGGCGGCCGCCTGGTGCCATCTGGCCGTCATGCTCGGAGTGCCGATCTCCACGACGCAGGCTACCGTAGGATCCATCGCCGGAGTAGGATGTGCGCTGGGCCTCCCGGTTAACTGGAGCAAGTTCGGCCAGATAGCCGCCGGATGGGTCTTATCACCGATACTTGCGATGATCCCAGCCTACTTCGTTTCTCGACGCTTGCGAGCCGTATTGGAGAGAGGTAAGTGGCCGCTCGCCAAGATAGAGTGGAAGATCGGATGGTTACTCACCATCTCAGGGTGCTATGTCGCCTACACTATAGGTGCGAACAACGCCGCCAACGCCGTGGCGCCGATAGTAGTGGCCGGTCTTCTGGACGTCAGATCGGCCGCCATTGTAGGTGGTATCATGATCGCAGTAGGGGCTCTAACGGCGGGTTCCAAGGTCATCGAGACCGTGGGGAGGAGGATCACCAGGTTGGACCCTGTAACAGCGTTCTCTGCGGAACTTTCGGCCGCGATAGTCACGCACGGGGCGTCGGAGCTCGGAATCCCCATTTCCATCAACGAGACGACGGCGGGAGCTGTCATCGGCGTTGGGCTATCCCGAGGTGAACTCAACACCCACACCTTGAAGAAGATATTTACAACGTGGATCGCGAGCCCGGTGGGCTCGTTCGTAATGTCGTACGCACTAATGCGTCTCTACTTGTCGGTGCGAGGGGCGGCGATGCCTTGATCTTACGCCCGAGCACGCGACCCGCGGAGCGCGCACTAGACGCGCTCCTTAAGGAACTAGACACCATGATTGAAGCCTGTGATCTGCTTTCCGACGTAACGGAGATGGATGGTCCGAAGGAAATCGAGGAGCGGCAAGAATCCCTGAGCGAAGAAGTGGCCGAACTCAGGGACCGTATAGATGAGGCTATGGAAAGCAGCTCCATGATCCCGGTCGTCAAGGAAGAGTTAGGCTACATAGCCGAGAATGTGAGGAGAGCCGCCGAGACGTTGCTGAGTTTGGCCTCCCTACTAGTGAGCTTCTACGAAGATTTAGAGGAGGAAGATCGAGAGAAGCTAGACGAAGTGATCGATGGTATCGCCAAAATCGCCTCAGGAGTACGTGAGTCGGTCGAGTTGTTGAACGAGGACGTACGGAAGGCGGCGGAGCACGTCGAAAAGATTCGGAGCCGGGAGGAAGACGTTCGGTCCCGACTACGCGCGTTGATGCTCGAAGCCGAGAGGAACGGGCGTCTAGCACCGATCGCACTGGAAATCGAACGGGCGCTTGAAGATATGGACCGAGCTCTTGACGGGGTGAACAGGATCAAAGTGAGGTTCCTCGGGTGATACCGGTGGAGGTCCTAGGGAAGCGCTGGGACCATCCGATCGCCTGCGCTTCCGGGGCTCTCGCCGCACATCTGCCGGGTATGGAGGATGCAGTCCTACGCGGTGCTGCGGCTATTTTCACGAAGACGATCACGGAATCACCGCGCGAAGGTCATCCAGGACCGGTATTCGTGGACTACCCAGACGAGGGATACGCGCTCAACGCCATGGGCTTACCGAACCCAGGTCCGGACAGGATGGTGGTGGAAATAGAAGAGTTCCGGGACGAATTCGACGTGCCGGTGTACGCGAGCGTGGCGGCCGACGGTCCGGAGGGTTTCAGGAAGTTGGCACGCGCGTTCTCCGACGTAGCGGACGGGTTGGAACTGAACGTCTCGTGCCCTCACGCGGGCAAAGGGTACGGGGCGGAACTAGGCTCCGATCCGGAAGCCGTAGCCGAAATCACCGAGGCCGCTGTCCGGGCGTTCGACGGACCGATGTCCGTGAAATTGACTCCCAACGTGGACCGCGAAACCTTGCTCGAGGTAGCTGCAGCGGCCATCGATGCGGGAGCGGAAGCACTCACCGCCGTGAACACGCTGGGACCTGGCCTTAGGATCGACCTGAGAACAGCTAGCCCCGTTCTAGGAGCCGGGGTGGGTGGACTGTCGGGCCCAGCGCTCAAACCCATCGCGCTCCGCGTCGTGGCGGATTTAGCACTGGAATTCGGGGAGGAGGTGGAGATCATAGGAGTCGGTGGGATCCGGAGCGGGGAAGACGTCGTCGAGTTCCTGCTCGCCGGTGCTAAAGCGGTGCAGGTTGCCACGGCGGCTCGAGAGAAGGACTTCGGAGATATCGCGATGGAAACCTACCGTATTCTCAAGGAACTCGGATACGAGGAACCCGAAGAGGCGATCGGAGCCGCCCTCCCTGAGTACCGGAAAAGATTGCGCCGATTAGGGTGGTGTCAGTGAAGCCAACACCGGCGGAGGTCGTGGAGAACAGGGAAGAATGTGAGCGGACGCTCGTACTTAGGCTACAACCGGAGAGGCCGATACGTTGGGAACCCGGTCAATTCCTGATGCTCGGAATTCCCGGAGTCGACGAAAAGCCGATGGCGTTCTCAGGTGGAGACGACCGAGAGCTCGAACTCACTATCGAGATCGTAGGCCCGTTCACAGAGCGTTGCGCAGACCTCAAGCCTGGGGACGTGGTCTGGGTACGGGGGCCGTACGGGAAACCGTTCGAGGTGAGAGGTCCGAAGGCGGTGGTAGTTGCCGGAGGGACCGGGGTAGCACCGTTGGTTCCGCTCGTTGAAAGGCTACGTCGAGCACGGGTTCACGTTACCTCGGTGCTAGGAGGTCCACACGCGGACCGCCTCCCGAGGAGGAACGATCTGGAAGAGCTGTCCGATGAGCTGTACATCACCACGGAGGACGGGAGTGAGGGGCGTAAAGGATTCCCTACGGACGTCCTTGAAGAACTCGTGGAAAAGGAATGTCCGGATGTAGTGTACGCGTGCGGTCCCGAAGGGATGCTGGCCCGGGTTGCCGAGATAACACGAGAGTACGGTGTCCCTTGCCAAGTCAGCGTCGTCCGGTACGTGAAATGTGGCGAAGGGATCTGCGGCTCATGCGCCTTAGGCAAGGGACTGCTAGTGTGCCGCAACGGTCCGGTGTTTTGGACGGAGGAGCTCGAAGGTACGGAGTTTGGGAGGGTCAGACGTGACGTCACGGGAAAGCCTGAGTGACGTCGCATTCGTGATACCGGCACATAACGAGGAGAGTGCGGTGGGAAGAGTCGTACGCGAGATCCGGGAGATGTATCCCGACGCTCTGATAATAGTAGTGGATAACGCGTCCTCGGATCGCACTGCCGAAGAGGCGGAAAGGGCCGGGGCCCTGGTCGTTAAAGAACCGGTCAAAGGGCTTGGAAGGGCTGTCAAAGTGGGGATTCAATGTGCACTCGAACACGGCGCTCACGTTATCTTCCGAACGGATTCCGACGGAGAGTTCGATCCGAATTGTTTCGACGAATTGATCGAAGCCTCGGACGATTACGATCTGGTGATAGGGAACAGGTTCTCAGAGGGTAGACCGGAGAACGTGCCGTTTTCCCATTACCTTTTCAATTTGACACTGATGGCGCTCTTCTGGCTGTTTTATGGGAAGATCCTTGACGTCACGTGCGGGTGCCGCGTGTTTTCCAGGGAATTCGCGGAAGAAATCCTAAAACGGTGCGTAGACGACGGTCCCGCGTTCGACGCCGACACCACTTCCCTTGCGGTATCTTTAGGGTACTCTGTCAAGTCCGTCGATGTGAGGCTGCGTGGGAGGATATCCGGACATAGGAGAGTAGCCCCTACGATGATAGACAAGATCCTCGTCGGACTCAGGATACTGTTCAGGGTAGCTGCGAATAGGATTAGATGGCGGTGCGAAACGCCGTCGACCCCGAATGAGGGATGATAGCGACAGCCCGGGTAGTTATAAGTTAGATCCACAGGGGTTCCTGGAGGGGACAATTTGGGGCTAGCCGAACTCAGAGAACTGATCGAACCCGAAGAGACGGACCTGAAAGCCCTCGCCGGTCGGGAGATCGCTATCGATGCGTTCAACGCCATGTACCAATTCCTGACCACGATCATGAAGGACGGACGACCTCTCATGGACTCGAGAGGCAGGATTACCAGCCACTTAAACGGTCTCCTGTATAGGACCGTGAACTTGGTCGAAGAGGGTATTAAGCCTGTGTACGTGTTCGATGGTGAGCCCCCGAACCTGAAACGTGAAACACTGGAGCGTCGACGGGAACGGAAGGAGGAGGCGATGGAGAAACTGAAGCGGGCAAGAACGAAGGAGGAGAGGGAGAAGTACGCCCGACAAGTCGCCAGACTCGACGAGTCGCTGGTGGAAGACGCGAAGAGGTTGTTGGATCTAATGGGCATTCCGTGGGTACAGGCCCCATCGGAGGGAGAGGCACAGTGCGCGTATATGGCGAGGTGTGGAGACGTGTGGGCGGCAGGCAGTCAAGACTACGACTCGATGCTGTTCGGCAGCCCCAGGTTGGTTCGCAACATCACGATAGTCGGAAAGCGGAGGCATCCACACACCGGAGAAATCGTGGAGGTCAAGCCAGAGATCATAAGGTTGGAGGACGTACTCAAACAGTTGGGATTGGAATCGAGGGAGCAGCTGGTGGACCTGGCGATCCTATTGGGCACGGACTACAACCCGGATGGAGTACCCGGTATCGGTCCGAAGCGAGCGCTGCAGTTGATCAGGAAGTACGGGTCACTGGACGAGCTTAAGGACACTGACATCTGGCCTAAGATCGAACGGCATCTACCGGTAGAACCGGAGGAGCTCAGAAGACTCTTCCTCGAGCCGGAAGTCATTGATGACTACGAACTAAATTGGGACGAACCAGACGAAGAGAGGCTGGTCAAGTTCCTGGTTGAGGAGCGTGATTTCTCTGAGGATCGAGTCCGCCGCGCCGTCGAGCGTCTGAAGGAGGCGCTTCAGGAGTTGCGAAAAGGAGGTCGTCAAGAGACCCTGGACACGTTCTTATGACCCGAGATCCCGGCGGCTCCGCCTATGTAGCCGGTACTCTTCAGGAGTGGATCTCCGAACGCTCAGCTCGAGGTTGTAGGACGGTCAGAAACTCCCGAGCACACCGAGTGGGGGTACCCCAGAGGGTCCGAAGGTCAGGTATCCGATCACCACCCCGTAAACTAGCAGCAGCCCGATGTCCGCGAGTAAGTTGACGGTAGAGAGCAGCGACCCGGAACGAAGCCCGGTGATTGCGACCGTCACGGGTCCGCAACTCCTCAGCAGTCTTCCTACGTACGATAAGGCCGCTCCAGTTACGGCGAGGGAGTAAGCGTGTGCGTAGTCGAGGACCCCAGATCGAAGCATCGTCCCGACCGCCGCGCACCCGGCCACCGGGTTAGCCAGAAACGTCATGGGCACGGCGTACCCGCCCAATCCGCGAAGAAGGTGAGATGATAGAACAACCCCAAGCAGAGTCCCGGGCACTAGATAAGCGGCGATACGGCCGACGGTGCGAGTCGCTTCGTTGAGAGCGTCCCGAAGGCTCCCGTGTGTGGGAAGTTGCGCATGCACCCGACGGAGGAGGAGCCCGCCGACGATGGTCTCGGTGACATCCACTAGTGCTAGCGTTAGAGCGTACGGCTCACCCACCGTCGACCCCAGCAACGTTAACGCATTCACGCACGCTGTAGCGGTGTAGATGGCGGAGTTGAACGAAACCTTGGCGATAAGGAGCTCACATCCCTTGAGGCCCATCTCTCGTGCCGTCGTCAGCGCCGCGTGGGGGTGGACCAAACCAACGGCGACGAGCGGTACGGCACGACATCGGATTCTTTCGGATACGAGCGCCCCGAGCAAGTGTAGCCCGAACACACTGACACCGATAACTAGCAGTGCCTCGAGCACGAATTTCACCACTTCAGCGATCAACCGACTTCCCCCTAGGACTTTAACGACGGAGACGGTGCGTGTTGCCGGGGCGTCGCGTTGGGCTCGCTGGAGACAGAGCCCGTATCGTTATCCCTCAAACGGCCGTTCCGGATATCGGGCCGGGAAGTTAGACGAGTGCGGGGCTACTGGTGTACGTGCGTCGCGACACCGGGAGAGGGTTCGGACTCTGTCGTGGTATTGCCGAGGAGATGGCGATACTGGACGCCGCGGCTAGAAGGTACGACGAGCCACTGTGCACAGTCTTGGGGGGAGAACCGACCTCGATCGAGTCGTTCGCCACTGTGGATCTGGTAGGCGCGGAGCGGGCTGAGAAACTCGCACGGCGTTACTACCTTAGAGGGTATCGGAGGCTAAAGGTGAAGGTAGGAGGTGACTTGAAGCGGGATCTGGAGCGTCTCGAGGCGTGCGTGGAGTCCGCCGAGTTTGACGCCCTCATATTGGACGGAAACGAGGGACTGACGGTTGAAGGAGTGTTCCGGTTACTAGATCTCTTGGACTTCGACGGTGACGTGTACCTCGAACACCCGACGCCGCCCGATAGCCTGGAGGAAGTGTGCGAATCTTGCGAGGTGCCCGTGATCGTGGATGTAATGGATTTGGGAGCCCGGTCTATCGACGACGTTCTCGACGTCGCGGAACCCTGCGACATCGTGAACATTAAGGCACAGGAGGTCGGATTCGTCGGTGGTTTGAGGTTAGCTCGAGACGCGCAGGAAGAGGGTTTCAAGGTGATGATAGGGTGTGCCGTCGAGAGCTTCTCCTCCGTATCCGCCGCCGCTCACTTAGCCACCGCCGTGGAGGCCGACTTATGTGACCTCGATGGACATCTGTTTCTGAACGAGGATGTCGTGAGCAACCCCAGATACGCACCCGTGATGGTCACCGAAGGACCCGGATGGGAGGTCCGCGTGGAGCGACCTAAGCCCCGGTAATATGAGTAATCAGCGATGCCACGTAGGACACGAGTTGACGGCTGGAGGTTGTTGTGCTCTTGACGACTCACTCTCCGATATTTTCAACCCGATGACCGCTAAGTGTGATAATGGAAAAACTCATGACAGGAGGTGGTTCGTTGGGGTTACCGCACGAGCCCGGAACACCCGCGATCATACTGTGTCACGGGGCGTTCGACAAGCCTCATGGGAAGACAGCACACGGACTGCTCCGGTTCGGACGTGTTTATGACATCGTTGCCGTGATAGATCGCGAGCTGTCTGGGAAAACCGCACGAGATGTGGATCCGAATTTCCCGCCGGTGCCTATACTGCGGTCGGTGAGTGAAGCCATAGAGGAACTGGATCCTGAAGTGTTGCTGATCGGAGCGGCGCCGCCCGGTGGGAAATTAACCCCGGAGTGGAAAGAAGAAGTCATCGAAGCTGTCCATGCGGGCCTGGATGTAGTGAGCGGGCTCCACGAGTTCCTTTCGGAGGACCCGGACATCAGCGAGGTGGCCGAAGAATCAGGTTCACGGCTGATAGACGTGAGGAAACCTCGGAAAGAGTTGTTCCGAGTTGCGGACGGGTCGGCCAGGGACGTGGATGCCACGGTAGTTCTCACGGCGGGGACGGACTGCGCCGTTGGTAAGATGTCGGCGGCCATCGAGCTCGCGGAACGCCTGAGGGAAGAAGGGGTAGAGGCCGCGTTCTTGGCGACGGGACAGACCGGTATCATGATCGGGGCTGAAGATGGCGTCGTGGTGGATCGCATGCCCGGGGACTTCATGACGGGGGCCGTTGAGGAACTGGTCGTCCGCTTGGCCGAGGATCATGAGATCGTCGTAGTAGAGGGACAGGGGGCGTTAAGCCACCCGGCGTATTCCGGGGTTACACTAGCTATCCTGCATGGCGCCTGGCCTGACGCTGTGGTGTTGGTGCACGACCCGGTTAGGGAGGTGCGGGATGGTTTCCCGAGGTTCCGAGTCCCCGACCCACGCACCGAGGCGACGCTGATCGAGTCGCTTAGTGCGGCGGAAATAGTCTCGGTAGCTTTACGCACGTGGGACGAGAGACTCGCGGAGGAGTTATCGTCCGAAGGATACCTGGTAGAACGTTTAGGCGACCTCAGGAAAACTGTAGACAGGGTGTTAGAGGTTCACCGGACGGGGCGCTGAGTCACCTTCCTGAGCGAGGAGTAGATACCGTAAGTGAGGTCGACGACACCGAGTGCGGCGATAGTCTCGCTCTTATCCTTGATAGGAACCACTACAACCGGTGTTCCTTCGTAGGGTCCCGATTCCGGCACCTTTCTGATCACCTCACCTTTCTCGAGCACCTCCTCCAGGATCGGGCCCGTGTACTCGTCGTCGATCACCTCGCCATCCTCTATTCTTACCCCGGGATTGTCCCGGGTTCGCATTGTCACGGGCAGACGATTGACCAACTCATGGACCGCCATTGCGAGCGGTAATATATCTTCGGCTGTCGAGTCGGGTCTGATTCTCATAGCGACCTCCCCGTTTCTTCAAATGGAGAGGATACTTTAACGGGGTTCTCATCTGGACGTTCGGTGGGGATCACTTGATGCTGAAGTACCCTCATTCACCCGGAGATGTGATCGCTGCGAGTTCGCCGACGAAGATCGGGTAGAGCGGACTGTGGAGTCGTACCACGGGATGAACCGTTGGATACATGGAATGGACGGGTCGAGGAGACGGGACTATACGAGCGGATGGGTTGGAAGAGCGTCGGAGTGGCGTTCTGCGTGGGATTAGCCGAAGAGGTCGAGGTCACATTATGCGAGTTCCTGAGGGCTTGGAGGTGTAGCCCCATCTATGGTTCGGAGGGGGGTATCGAAGTCGAAACTGTACCTGCCGGAGCTGAAACCGAGACAGGACCTCATCGGGTTATTCGTGGGTCACGACATCATCTTCATCGAGGGGTCTGAGGCTCCCGTGACCGTCGCGGGTGAAGGATCGAAGACTGGCCTACTGCCCGGCCTTAGCCCCGACAAACCGGTGTTGTAGGAGAAAACTCGGATTGGAGTGAAAAAATCAGGCGAGGCCGAGCTTCTCTAGTATGGGTGTGCAGTCGATCTCGTGCGTTTCGAGGGCGAGCTCCTCAGGGTCCATTCCGAACGCCAGACCGGCCAACTGGCAGTAGTGGAACACCGGCAGCTTCTTCGGCGGAAGTTTCTCAAAGTGTTCTTTCATCTCGATCTGTCCACGGTCGAACTGCAGGTGGCAGAACGGACACACGTTGGTAGTGCAGTCGGCACCGGCCTCGAGCATGTTGAAAATCTTCTCGCGGGTGAAATGCAGTGACATCTTGAGTTCCCTGGACCTGACACCACCTCCCGCACCGCAGCACATGATCTTGTCCTTGTAGTCTACGGACTCCGCACCTAGGGCCTCGACGAGCTCATCGAGTGTCCTCGGATCCTCGACCGAACCCGGGAACTCGGTCACCTCAGACGGCTTCAGCAGGTGGCAACCGTAGTGAACGGCTACCTTCAGCGGCTCACCGTCGGTCTTTTTGAGCGGCCTCTCGACTTTCTTCTCGATCTTCTTGACACCCACCTCCTCGTAAAGGAAGGTGTTCACGTGGTAGATCTTGATTTTACCCTTGTACTCCCTGTCGATCTCGGCGAGCTTTTCGTTCACGAACTCGCGCAGCTCCGGATTCTCCTGCAACAGGTGGTTGGCCTCGTTCAGAGATCCGAAGCAACCGTTGCAGACTGTCAGAATGTCGTATCCTTTCTCCTCGGCTATCGACAGGTTGCGAGCTGCTATCGTGACCCATGTCTTAAGATCGAAGGACCCGAACACTCCGGGCGCCGGGCAACAGGAGGCTCCGTCCATGTCGACGAGTTCGTATCCCAGTTCCTCGAGGACTAGACGCGTGGCCTTCTCGACGCCCGGATACCTGTTCGGCATGATACAACCCAGGAAGAAGCAGAGCTTTTTGGCCAATGGTCAACCCCCTTAGTCGACCAGGTCACCCTCTTCCCAATCGTACCCGATCAGTTTGTCGAATTCATTGATCTTGACCAGCTTCTGGACCTCTTCTAGGGCTTCCTCATACCGATGTGTTGTCGGCGGTACCTCGTCCAAGCCGATGTTCTTCCTTACCTCGCGGATCTCATCGTTGATCGGCACGGCGTGTCCGGTCTTTATCACGAACATAGCCACCATCCTGTGAGCCTTAGCCATATGCCCCTCCTTGGCCGCGAGGTTCCGGGCGGCCTTGACGGCGTCTACGATCTTCACGCCACGTGGGCACCGTTCGTAGCACGTGTAGCACGTGGTGCACATCCACAGCTCGTCGCTCTTGATTACTTCATCGACTAGTCCTAACTGGAGTTTCCGCATGATCAGTCGGGTGCGGTAGGAGGTTCGTCGCCCGCTGGGGCACGAGCCGGTGCACGTACCGCACTGGTAGCACGCCTGGACCGACAGTACCTCTTCCTCCTCGAACACCGGCTCGACGAGCTCGCTCAGTTCTTCCAGGAAGTCCGGGTTGAGGTCTTCCTCCCGGATGACGGTGTCCCGTGGCTCGACCAACGTGCGGCCCTAGACGATTCCACCCAGAAGAACCTTTTTACGATACCCACCAGGCACCGCGTGTAGGTACGCTCAACGTCAACCTGCGGGGAACGGCTCCGTGAGGTTAAACGTCGACGTGGCGATCAGGGTGAACGGGATACTCTTAACCCCCGAAGAGCTCGAGTTGCTGCTCAAGTTGTCGGAACACGGATCAATGTCCAAAGTGGCGGAAGAGAAGGGTGTGACACGGTCCGCGGTACATAAAAGGATTAGGAATCTCGAGGAACGTCTCGGGTGCCGACTGGTTGAATCGAGCCCTCTCGGATCTTATCTCACGGAGCACGGACGCAGGATAGTGATCAAGTACGTGAACGCCAAGGCTAGACTCTCGAGGACGGAAACTACAGTGGCATGTTCTGAGACCGTGATAGAAGACGTCCTAGCCGCTCTAGGTAGGGAACACGATGTCGACGTTATCGTGCCGCCCCACGAGAAAATGAGTCGTGTGGAGGCGGACGTGGTGGTCCCAGACGATCCGGTGATAGTCTTTGACCGCTCTGATGAGGCCGTCGGCGAACCGGTCGTCGTCAGACGAACGCGGCTGGTACGGGTCGGTGACGGAAGTGGGTTCGTCGAGGTACCTGGGAGCGCACAGCGGATATACCTTACAGATCTCCGCAACAGGGAGGAGGTAAGACCGAAAATGCGCGTAGGCTATTACGCTTCGGCCCTCGAGGCTGTTCGAAACGGAGGAATGTGGACCGTGGTACCCGAAGAGCTGGCGCCTGAAGGAGACGATCCCGGTCCTCACTACACCGTGATGGCGTTACCACTCACCCGAGAAGGGGAGGACCTCCTCGATGCTTTGGAAAGCTAGCCTAGTAGGTTTAGTGGCAGTGTATGCGATTTTGGCAACCGCAGGATGTCAGGAAATGAAAGCACCGCCGATCGACCAGCCGCAAGGGCCGCAGAAGGTACCTGAAGTAGGAGGTCAACCGGGACCGGGGCCATCCGGTCCCGGTCCAGGTGCTCCCGGAACAACACGAACTCAACAGTCCTACTGGCAGACGTTCACGAACCCTATGTACTCCGTACAGTGGGCCACATCGGAGATACCGTGGTTCCCCATAGGACTGATAGCAGCGATCGTGGTGGGGTATTACGTGGGGTACCGGAAGGGGCCGTCGCCGTGGGAATAGCCGGAAGTTACGGTATTTCGGTGATTGAATTACCTACTACGAGAAACGCCATCGGAGACATTGCCGCCACTAGGCACTCATCAGGGACTTCCGCGTAAGTGCGCGAACCGTTGCACCCGAGTGTGAAGTTAACTCCACCTTCCTTCACGATCTTGCCCACCGCGTCGCCGCACAGGGACTGGATACCGGAGAAGTTGGAGTGTACTCTCCCACCTTCTGGGTACAAGTACGCCTGAGTTATTTTCATGGCCTCCTTAGGCCTACACACGACCAAGATGACGTCCGGAACTACTTCGACATCGATAGCCTTCTCGTACGTGATAGCATCGAACACTCCCTCCCCGTCGAAGACCTTCGGTACCCGATCGACCGTACGTTTGGAGGCCGAGAGTGTAGAGTGCTGCCCGAGTTTCTCGTGGTAGAACTTACCCGTCCTCACCGGGTCCGGGATGTCGTCGAGTCCTATAGCCGCAGATCCGCCCTTACAGGCCTGCTCCTCCGAAGTTGCGTAGATCTTGTCCATCTCACCGCGAGCTACCTCCATCACGAACTCGCAGTGACGGCGGGCTTCATCTACCCGCTCGTAGCCGTTCGGGACATCCTCTTCACTGAGGTACAGCTTCATCACCACAGGATGCAGGTCTAAGTCCAGGGTCTTCATGAGTGACTCGGCAGCTTCGCGGATCCTCTCAGGTTCCTCGACGCACATGGACATAAATTGTGTCCCCAATCGTTTGTTCTCGATCGCTCAGCTACCGGTCACTTACATGTATTAAAAGTTGCTGATATCGACACACTGGTGAATGGGGGTGGACTATTGAGGCCTTTCTTGAGGCCCATCGTAGTAGAGCTAGTCCAGGGAACGGCAGAGCTCAAACCGGAACGCGTACTCTCGTGTGTTTTTGGAGTCAAGGAAGACGAAGCAGAGCTGTACTTAAAACTGCTCGAAAACTCGGAGGAAGCACCATTTACCGTCGAGGACGTAGCCGAGATCATCAACAGGAGCAGGAGCACGGCTCAGAAGATGTTACAAAGCCTCGTTCGGGTTGGGATGGTAGAGCGGGAGCGCGAGACGTTGCCCGGAGGCGGTAGACGTTATCTGTACCGTCCCGCACCATGGGAGAAAGTAAAAGAACTCGGACTCGGAAACCTCAGGATAGTCCATGAGGAGGTAGAGAAGTGGTTCCGGGAATTCACACCGCACCGAGGGGGAAGATGAGATGTCCGAGGAGAGGAGACCGTTCAAAGCCGAGAAAGTCGAGACTAGGGACGGAGAGATACTCCTCAGATGCCCACGCTGCGGTGCGTTGTTCCGCGACCAGAAGTCGTACTCTAGGCACGTGAATAAGTCCCACCTGTACAAGAAGAACCGTCCGAAGCGGATACTCAAGAAAATGAAGCGTCGCGGGGACGCGTTAGTTCAGGACTGATGCTAACCTGTGATGGGGAACAGGCTGAGCGCCGAGGCCTCAGGCCCGTGACGAGAGAACCCGGAGCCGACTACACGCTACACACGTAACTCACCGCGCTTCCACAGCTCGATCACGCGCTTCACGATCTTTATGGTGCTGTCCAACGGACACCGTTCGTACTTCTCGATCCGACGAACCTCACAATCGACACCGACGCGTTCGGCCCAACGTTCGACTTCCTTCTCATCGATGTCCTGATCGGGTCCTAGGACGACGACATCCGGTTTCACCGCCTTCAGGGTGATGGAGAAGTCCCGTGGATGGCCTAAGATCGCTCGATCAACGGGTTTCAGCGCCGAAACCATCCGTACACGCTGTTCCTCCGGCACGATCGGGGTTCTCTTCAGGCGTTGCACGGTTTCGTCTCGGGCGACCACGACTACGAGTTCGCCGTCCTTTCCGGCTATTTTCCGGGCTTCCTCAAGGAACGCGGCGTGTCCTGGATGGAGGATATCGAACACACCTCCCGCAAGCACACGCTTACCCACGTGAATGCTCCCCCGGGTGCGACCGAAGTTTGATTAACTCCGAACTGCCGGGTGTCCTGACGGCGCGGGGTGTTAGTATTGGCCAGGGTGTTCATCCACCCTCCTAACAGTCTGATTCTCCACGATCTAGTCGAGAGGTTCGGGCACGAGCCGCTCTCACTACCGAAAGAGATAGGCAAGCGGGTACGGGACCCAGAGATCGACTCACCTCCGATGAACGTGACCCCGCAGGACGCGAAACGTGGTCTAAAGTACGCGGCCGTGGAGGTACCTTCGGGTGTCAGAGGCAGGATGGCTCTGATCGGTCCACTTATAGAGAAGGCCGACGCCGCCATCGTAGTCACGGGCATCGAAGACATCTCCTTCGGCTGCTTAGGCTGCGATAGAACGAACGAGTTCGTGACGTACCTAGTTCGACGTCAGGGTATACCGGTGCTGGAGCTGGAGTACCCGAGATCGGAAGAGGAAGCGAAAGTGTTCGTCCGTGAGATTCGAGACTTCTTGGAGTCGTTATAGGGGTGACCCCCGTTTGGCAGTCCATATCGCTCAACTCTCGTGCGGCACGGAGTACAGTGGTGTTCAACCCGAGATAGAGCGCGCTGCCGAACGGGTCGGAGCCGAGATCGTACTCCCCGAGGTAGACATCGATATCGTAGAGGAAGCTTGCGAGGAGGTAGGGTACACCCCGAAGAGCGCGAACTTGAGGGTACTCCTTGCCCGTGCTTACGCGCTCGCGAACGGGTACGCGGAAGCCGACGCAGCCATTATCCTTACATGCTTCAGGTGTGCCGAAGGTGCCCTCGTGCGTAACGAGGCCCGACGGTACCTTCAGGAGAACACCGATCTCCCCGTCGTCACCTACTCGTTCACTGAAGACCTCGACGCTAGCGAGTTACTCACGCGTATGGAGGCACTAGTCACGATAGTGGAGCGGAAGGGGCTGCTAGCCCGGAAGAGGCAGGAGGGGCTCACCCTCGGTATCGACTCTGGTTCCACCACCACCAAAGCCGTGGTGATGGAAGACGACGAGGTGATCGGAACCGGATGGGTGCGGACAACGAAAGTGGTCGAATCCGCGGAAAAGGCCGTGGAAAGAGCGTTAGAAGAGGCAGGATACGAGCTCAATGACATCGAGGCGATAGGCGTGACCGGATACGGCAGGTACACCCTCGGCCGCCACTTCGACGCCGACCTGGTGCAGGAGGAGCTCACTGTCAACTCTAAGGGAACGGTATACCTGGGTGATAAGCAGGAAGGTGGAGCGACCGTAATCGACGTTGGCGGGATGGATAACAAGGCGATCACCGTTTGGGACGGAATTCCGGATAACTTCACGATGGGCGGAGTGTGCGCGGGAGCGTCAGGCCGCTTCCTCGAAGTAGCCGCGGACCGTATCGGCGTGGACCTGGACGAGTTCGGTAAGATCGCTCTGGATGGAAATCCAGAAGCCGTGCGACTGGACAGTTACTGCATCGTATTCGGGATCCAGGACTTGGTGACCGCGCTGGCCGAGGGTGCGGATCCCGAGGATGCCGCCGCTGCCGCATGTCGGAGTGTCGCAGAGCAGATCTACGAGCAGCAACTCCAAGAGATCGACATCCGAGAGCCGGTGTTCTTCGTAGGAGGAGCCTCGCTAGTCGAAGGCATGGTGAAGGCGTTAGAGGACGTGATCGGCGTCGAAGTAGTTGTGCCCGAGTATCCCCAGTACATCGGGGCCGTCGGTGCCGCTCTCCTGGCCTCCAACTACGTGTGAGGGGATCTGGTTGTGTACGAACACATGGGAAAGAGGATCCTCGTAAGGGCGTCCGAAAAGGAAGCGGCCGAGCTGTATTACGATATCGCTAGGCACGCGGCCACCGATCTGGGACTGGCGAGGACGATCACCGCAGCCGTGTTCCACCTAGACATCGAAGCCCCGCTCTACGCCGCCGCAGTGCGAACGCGTCCCATGCTCAGGCCGGTGACGCTGGGAAAGGTCTCGCACCTTGAACTCGACGATGAAGAGGGCACTCTCAAGGTATCTGTCGCGGTGGAGCGCTACTTCCCCGATGTGATCCGAACGTTGCAGGATGTATTCGGAGAGGATCGGGTCCGGCACGAAGAGCGCCTCAAAATCACGGTCGAGCCACCCGAGGGGATGAGTTCAGAACATCTCGAAAAACTCGAAGAGCTCGTCGTCCACGATCCTCGGAAGAAGCTCGCCCATAGAGTGTACGACCTCATCGAACGGGTGAGACCGGAAGGGTTCCGAGTGGCCCGATACGCGCGCTTCGATCGGGACTTTCTATACCTGGCCAGTGAAGGCGTGCTCAAGGACGAGTGGACCGACTTACTTTTCGAGCTGCCGGGGGATCTAGATCGTGTCGGAGAGCGCCGGGGGCCGAGTGAGTGAGAGGATCGTGTCCGAACGACCACCCGTGTTACGTCGGTGAGCACGGGAAATTCGTTAAGGTGCACCTACCCGTGGGCGGACGGTGTAACATCCACTGCCGTTTCTGCGAATCCGGACTCGAGCACGAGGGAGTACGGGTGGATTATCCTGGGCGTACCGTCCGCACGATCACCGGAGGTGAGGCCAAGACGGTCCTCGAGAGGGTAAAAGAGCGCTGCGGACGCGTCGACGTCGTCGGGATCGCCGGACCCGGTGACCCACTGGCGAACTGGGAGGACGTGAAGGAGACCTTCGATATCGTCGCCGAAACAGTACCGGAGGCAAAACGCTGCCTGTCCACCAACGGCGTGTGGCTACCCGGGCTGATCGATGAGGTGACGGAGCTCGTGCACTCGGTAACGATAACCATCAACGCGCTGGATCCTGAAGCCGCAGCCGAGATCTACGATCGGGCACTGACACCCGAGGGCGAGGTGCTGACCGGTAAGGAAGCCGCCCGATGGATCGTCGACAGGCAGAAAGAAGCCATGGACGCGCTGGAGAAGGAGCGCTACATACTCAAGAAGGTCAACTTCGTGCTCGTCCCCGGTGTGAACGAGGATGAGGTCGAACGTGTCGCGAAGCGCGCCGCCGACGCAGGGTTTCACGCCATGAACGTAATCCCTCTCATCCCAGGCGGCGATATGAAGGATCACCGACCGCCGACGTGCCGGGAACTCTCGAAGGCACGGGACCTGGCTGAGGAACACATCACCGTGATGCGCCGATGTATGCAGTGTCGCGCCGACGTGATCCACTGCCGCGGCAGACCTCGGCTGATCTGGGAGATGCTAGAAGAGGAATGAATCCGGGGGTCACGAGCGTGTTCGAAACCGTGATCTATGAAGGGGGCGTGTATAAGGCCGATGAGATGCGCGACCTGGTCGAGGACCTCGGAGGGTTCATCCTGTCCGAGCACAAGATGCAGTTGGAAGTTCACATGGTTCTAGCCGTACCAGTCGATGACCTGGATGTCGTGGAGCGGAAGGCGGAGGAGCTCCTCGGAGAGATCAGGAGGATGCCGCTGGCTGGCACCGAGATCGCAGTCGTGGGAATGAGCCTGGCCCGTCATCATATGCCACATCCCGTGTGCGATATCGCCGAGTACCTCAGGCGCCACGGCGCCAAGTCCAACGTGATTGGATTGGCAAGAGGTTACGGACGCGAGCTGGCCCAGCTGCGCGCCCGAGAGAAACGCCTCCTTGAGGAACACGACTTGGTAATATTCGTCGTAGGGAACTTCAAAGACTGTATCGAGAAGTACAAGCTTCCGCTGGTACGACGGATAGAACGTGTGCCGGTCGTCGTAGTGGGAGGTCCGGAGGGGATCGACGCCGACGACGTGGTGTACGTAGGAGGAGTAGGTAGGAAGCCATACCGGTTCAGGAAGGGTCGCGAGATCACGAAGCTCGACGAGATCGTCGACGTCGTCTCGAAGATTATCGAAGAGCGACGACAGGAGTTGGCCGAGGACCCGCCCGCCGTCCCGCCGATGGTAGTGAAGGATCGGATCAACCGGGAGCTTAAGATCGAAGAGAGGTTCACCTCTCCCATGCCGATCACACTCCAGCTCGACGGTCTTCGGGTGAAGGCACCGTACGACGAGTGGGCGGACCGAGTGGCTGAGGTCAAGGTCTTCGGGTGGAAGCTCCGGGAAATCGCGGATATCAGGCAGTCTGAGATGGACGATCACATACTAGTGAAAATCAAACCTAAGAGCGCGGTGACCGGATGATCACACCACCCAGACGACGATGACCAACGACTCCCCCACTACCACGTGATCACCTAAGGGCTTTCCGAACACTGTTTTCCTGCAACCCAGGTAGTCTAGACGGTCACATAACTCGCGGACTTACACCACGACCGATCACGAGCCGATGGACCGTCGGTCTCCACACCATTCCACCTCGGAAGTATCCTACGTCACCAGCGCTAGATCGTCAGGCGGCCTCCCGCTGTTTCACCCTGTCGTATAGGCCTATCCGCTCCCGCCAGTAGCGACGAGCTTCTTTCTCACCCCTCCAGAGACGCACGATGTGAAGGCCGTACCAAGCCGGCCACGGAGCCAACACGTCCGCTAGGATGTCTCGAACTGTTCCGGGTAACCCTCTGAGCACGCTATCGATTATTACTCTTCCGCCACCTGGCCGCCCAAGCCGACGCAACGGATTGAACTCGACAGACCTTAGGATCGAGTGAATCCGACTGACTCCTTCTCTCACTATCTCCTCAAGCTTTCGGAGCACCTCCGCACGGTGCTTGGCGGACATTTGCGTGAGTCGCCTCAGCACCGGTACGAGGGCCCTACGGACCGCCTTAGCCACGAACCACTTCGCCTTCCTATGCTCCGACAACCTCGGGGCCGCGAGTCTGATTGTTTCGAGCCATTCTCGGAGAAACCGAACTGATTCGTTGTCTTCTCTGCCTAAGTAGATGGTGCGGCCACGCTCGCCCTTCCGCGGCTTCCACCTGGCCTCGTAGTACGGCCCATACACCTTCCCGTTCACCGACCGGTACGACGCACCCAAGAACGGGAGGATTCCACGCCTCAACGTTTCCATCAACACCCGGAACACCCGAATCAACTCCACAGGGTCCTTCGGGACCTCCATCGGGATACCCAACCGGACCGGGTCGAGTATCGGCGGTCCTCCAGGTCTGACGTTCATTCGATACCCCCCACTCCTGGCGCCGAGCGCATTTAAAATTCTTCCGATTACAGACGCACAATATTGGCGTTGAGCTTAAGTTTGTGCGAACGTCTAATTCTCCCAACAGAACCACCGGGACCGTCAGAACCACGGCATCCGTGTGTGGTGTGTGAGGGGAGTAAATGATTTAACTGACCCGGTCGAGTCCACGGTCAGACCAACGCTCGCACAAATGGGAATGGTTGGAGAGGAGGGCAAGAGGGAGGCTCCCACCGGTCGGGGGTCGAGGCCCATGAGCCGCGGCACCAAGGCCGGCATCTACCGAGATGTACTCGTTATTGAAGTTTTCCCCGGTGCAGTCCCTGACACCGGAACGCTCCGAGCCTTGAGCGATAGAGATCGTAGGCTACTCCTAGCAGCGGCCGGATACGACGTAACCGAGTTCTGGGCTAGGAGTTTCATAGGACTGCTCTTCGATCACCCGACGCCTCTCGTTAGGGCATCCGAGAGGCACGAGAAATTGCTACCGGAGGCGACGGTGGTAGCGGTCCGCGAGTTGTGCGATCGTATTGAGCCCGAGAAGCTACTGGAAATCCGTAACCGTGTGGCTTCAGGAGAGACTCCGAGGGAAGCCGTACGCCGTGTCCTCGGATCCAAGATGGCCGGAGCCGTTTCCAGACTGCTCGGACGTGTGATGGGTTACGTACAGTCCGACCCGCTCTCCGTGTCCATCACCCTCCAGGTGTTAGGCGCTATGATTGCAGCGGGTAAACGCCTTGAAGATGTGTCATCGGTCTTAGTCGTTATCCCGGACTTAGAGCACGTACGCATCGACGGATACCGGTTAGCACGTCGAGTTTACTCCAACCTCCTAAGGGCGATGAAGTCCCTCAGGCACCACTTCAACCCACGAGTTAGGGTGCGAGTGTACGTAGCCACTGGTGATAAATTGGAACACCCAGCAGGAAATTCTATAGAAGAAGAGCTGATCGAGGCGTACGAGGAGCTCTCAAGAAAGCCCACCGTTAGACGCTTCTTCCCGGAGCGTGGTTACTTCACCGAGGTGCCTTGGGACCGTGCGCTTGCCGAGTTTTTTGTGCGAGTCATCCGAAGGGAGCTTCACCGTAGATCTCTGAAGGTCGCCCGAGCCGCGAAGCGTGAGGGTACCTCGGGGAGAGAACTGTCTGAGGTGTACGGTAGGGAGTACGGCAAGTGGTTGAGTAGGTGGTTCAAACGAGGTCGTCGGTGGTTGAGTTTTCACAGACCTAGCCCGGCACTCTCCGATATCTCCTGCTACTTCGTAGCGTCAGAGGCGGGAGTGGAGGGTTATCACGAAAAGTTCCTGATAAAGATACTTAGGAAGGTCGTAAGGGAAGTCGTCGAACGTGGGGTAACGGGACGGCGACTTGTGCGAAGGATAGTCAGAAAGGTCGCCAGAGCCATGAGGAAGAACTTCAGGGTTAAAGGGGAAACACGTGAAAGTATCCTCCACATGGCTAAGCTACTCAGCGGTAGACGCAGATCCGCGTTAGGCGGTAAGACTCTACTAGAAGCGTTCGGAGCTCCTCCACCGAATTGAAAGTACCTTTGGGCGGTAACCCCCACAACCGCAGTGGTGGAGGTGCCGGTAATTGTTACGATTTCAATAACATTTGGGCACCGTAACGAAAAGACCTTTACCTACAGTTAATTTCAGATCTAGTATGCAACTTTCGCTAAATTAATTAATCTAATTTCGTTGAGCGAACAAAGGTGGTCGCAGACGGCCACGGCACCTCGGTAGTAGATAAGTAACCATATAGTAACCCTCTCTATTTGGTTTTCTATCCGCCGGATTACTGTCAAGAGTGTAAGGACTGCGGGTGCGAGAGGAATGGATGTGAAGACGCTAGTAAGAGAGTACTACGCCTCACTTCCCAAAGGGGTGTTGCGAGAGTTCGTAGAGGACCCAAAATCCCGCGAGTGGGCGTACACATTCATAAAGGGACAGGACATCGTGTTCACCCGAAAGCGAAGGCTGGATGAGGTCTCAGGGTTCTTAGAGCTGTACCATTCGACTGGGAAGTTCAAGAACCCGAAATCGTGGGAGGGACTTCTCGGCTGGGATCTGGTGATCGATGTGGACGCGGAGCTTCCGGAGGAACCCGAAGCATTCCTAAGATCACTGGGGACACTACTCAAGGATGTAGTGATAGCATGCGATGAGTTACGCCGGGCATTGGGATTCCCGCGACCGGACGTGGTTAATTTCTCTGGATCCAAGGGGTTTCACGTGAGGTACTTCGACGGTTCCGTGCGACGGTGGCTGAGGTGGGATCTACACGAGCGTCGGGGTATAGAGTCCGGAGAGATCATCCAGCGAGTAGGTCGTGGGATCGTGTGGTTGGCGCGTGAGGGTTTCGTGGCTGGGGACAGGGTGCGTGTACTCCGCGAGGGGCTCTTGGATGATTCGATGTACGATCTTAAGCGACTGATCCGGTGCGTCGGATCGATGAACGTCAAGTCGCTACTCCCCGCCGTACCGGTGTGGTCACGAGAGGAGGGTCGGTGGTCGGACTTCCGGGACGAGGTCCTAGGGATGGACGATTTGGAGCTGGGATGCCTGGTCGCCCACCGCGTGTTGGCCTGGCCCGGCCGCGGGGGATTGGGAGAAGTACTTTCCCGAGTACTCGACTTGGACACGGATGCGGATCCGGAGGATCCAAGCGACTTCATCGAGGTATGGGGGAACGTGATGTCGGTGCTGGGGGCGCTTAATCCGTGAGGTTCGTGGTACCGTTCGCGGATAGGAGGGACCGAAAGACCAGGCTGTCCTCGTGCATGGACGAGGAAATGCGTGAGAAGTTCGCGTTGGCGATGTTAAGGCACGTGGTAGATGTGCTCTCCAAGTTTGGCGAGGTAGAAGTAGTGACTCCGGACACACGTCTGTCGGTGCCTGGGGCGAAGGTACGATTGAGTAACGCGAGTCTCGACGAGCTACCGCTCCCGGACGGCGAATTCGGGCTGGTGATGTCGGATCTACCGTTGCTGTCCGAAGAAGACGTCGAGCGGGCGTTGGAAGGGTTGGAAGATGCGGATGTCGTTCTCTGTCCGTCCCGACGAGGTGGTACGAGTGGGGTGTTTGTCGGGGAGGGTGTGCGGTTCAGGCCGACGTTCGGTGGTGTGAGCTTCCCTAGGAACTTGAAACGGGCGGAAGAGCGAGGGATGGAAGTCACTGTGGTGAAATCGTTGGGGTTCTTCGCCGATGTGGACGAGCCGGAGGATCTGCTCGACGCAGCGCTGTTGGGGAAGGAGGAAGTGGCGAGGATCGCGCGCTCCGTCATCAACGTTTGACGGCACCTTTTGTGCGACTTTTATTAGAGAGTCCCGCGAGACGACACGCGCCGGAAGGGGGCCGGATTAAAGAAGTATGGAGCGCGCCTGGGCGGGGGGCTGCCATTGTTATCTCGGGAGGAAATCCTCGAGGTCCTCTCGGAGTACGATCTTAAGGATCTGTCCATAGCTACGCTCGGAAGCCATACCGCACTCCACATTCTAAAGGGCGCCAAAGAAGAAGGGTTGCGCTCCGTGGTAGTCTGCGAAGAAGGCCGCACAACACCTTATGAGCGACTCGGGGTCGCCGATGAGATCATCGTGGTGGAGAGCTTCCAAGACATGCTCGACGAGGAAGTTCAAGAGCGTCTTCGGGAGTTGAACGCTATCGTCGTGCCGCACGGGTCCTTCGTCGCTTACGTCGGCCTGGACGGGATAGAAAACGAGTTTTGCGTACCAATGTTCGGAAACAGACGGTTACTACGCTGGGAAAGCGAGCGTTATCTGGAGCGAAAGCTTTTGGAGCGGGCGGGTGTGAAGGTACCGAAGGTATTCGACTCACCTGAAGACATCGATCGCCCGGTCATCGTCAAGTTCCCCGGGGCCAGAGGGGGGCGTGGGTACTTCATCTGCTCCGACTCGGAAGAGTTCGAGGAGAAGGCGGAGCGGCTGATCGAAGACGGTGTTATCGACGAAGAAGATCTCGAGCAGGCACACATAGAGGAGTATGTGGTCGGGACCAACTTCTGCGTCCATTACTTCCGGTCGGTCGTGGAGGATACCGTCGAGGTCCTGGGGATGGATCGACGTTACGAGACCAACATCGACGGCCTCGTCCGGATGCCGGCGAGCGATCAACTGGAAGCGGGATTGGAACCTTCGTACGTCATCTCGGGTAACATCCCCGTGGTCGTGAGGGAGTCCCTACTGGTGCAGCTGTACGAGATGGGCGATCGCGTGGTACGTGCGTCCGAGGATATCGAGGAACCCGGCTTCATCGGGCCGTTCTGCCTCCAAACTCTGTGCACCGAGAACCTCGAGTTCTACGTCTTCGAGCTTTCCGCCAGGATAGACGGTGGTACCAACGTGACCTTCCTGCCGTACGCGTACCTGAAGTTCGGCGAAATCGTGACCATGGGTCGCAGGATAGCCAAGGAGGTACGCGAGGCTCGGGACAAGGGGCTCCTCGAAGACGTCGTAACCTGATCTCTCCGTGCGAAAACCGTTTTCCAAGTCGTCGGTACGGCCGCCGCCGGTGTTACCTTTCACCTAAACGTTCATCCTAAACGTTACGAGTATTATAACGTTGGGGGTGCTCGGATATGCTCCTGATAGTCGCTGGACACGATCCTACGGGAGCCGGTCTCAGGGCGGACGTGGTGACGGCCGGAGTCCTCGGGATACCAGCGATTTCTCTCCCGACGTTGCTATCGCTCCAGGATGAGGGCGTCGAGTTAGTCGAGCCCGTTGACTCGCAGTTCTTATCGGATTGCTTGGCTCGATACGTCCCGAGGTGCGAAGTCGTCAAAGTCGGGGCCGTCCCCACTTTAGAGATCTTCGAGATACTGGCGAAACGGCTCCGTAACCTGACGGTAGTATGGGATCCTGTGTTCAGAGCCGAGGCCGGAGGGGTGTTATCTGAAGCGACTCCTGAAGAGGCGTTGGAAACGTTCGGTGAGACGGTCGATATCATAACTCCCAATACGGAAGAGTTGAGCCAGCTGGTCGGTAGGAGGATACGCACTACGGTGGAGGCTGAGCTCGCAGCCCGTGAGCTGGTGGAGGAGTACAGCTTGACGGGCGTCCTCGTCACGGGGGGGCACTCCGCCGACAGACTCGATGTATGGGTGCCGGCCGAGGGGGACACCATCGCGTGGGAGATGCCTCCGGGTGAAGGCGCTCACGGATCCGGGTGCGTGCTCTCCACGGCTCTCGCGTGCTTCTTGGCCCGAGGGTTGGGCCCAGAGACTGCCGTAGAACGAGCCGTTCGGTTCGCGAGAGCGGCGGTCCGAAAGGCTCGAAACACGCCCTTCGGTCGTGTGGTAGATCCCGCCGCACAAATCAGACGTGACGCGGCGTTGGGGAGGGCAATGCAGCACGTGATCCGGGCACTCGAGATCATCGAGTCGGATCCGACCTTCGCGAGGGCAATTCCACAGGTTGGAATGAACGTAGCGGAAGTCTTCGATCCCTCAATGGGTCTCGAGGGTGTGATTGGACTTTCGGGTCGAATCGTCCTCGACGGTGATGAACCTAGCGTGGTCGGCTACCCGGTTCCGGGCGGTTCCAAGCACGTCGGCACCGTGGCTCTGACGGCCCATCGGCTTGATCCCTCGGTCCGGGCCGCGGTAAACGCTAGTTATAACGGGGAGTTCATCGAGAGGGCTCGTGATCTCGGGTTCGTGGTGTCTTCGTTCGACCGGTCGGAGGAGCCGGAGGAAATCGACTCCACGATGGAATGGGGTACCGAGGTAGCGTTTCGAAAATCGGACGACACCCCCGACGTTATCTACGACGAGGGCGATGTAGGCAAGGAACCGATGATACGCGTGCTCGGTAGGAGCGCCGTGGAGGCCGTGACCAAGCTGAGGATGTTGTTGGGGTGAGGTAAGTGGGTCGGTTCGAACGAATGCTGTACCTCGATACGATTTCTCGAAGCCATGCGGATTTCGCCAAGAGGGTGATCAGAAGGTTAGAGCCGAAGGTCGAGGTGAGGATAGAGTGTCTATCGAAGTACGAGCAGGAGGATGACGCACTGACGTACGACGGTCGTCTCAAGGACGAAAAACCCTGGAAGGAGTTCCTGCGACGGCTGAGGAGTGAGAGTTCGAATACTGTGGTGGCTACCGCGCTGAACGTGCCACCCGACGTGCCGGACGTGTCCCCGGATCCGACCGTGGTCGTCGGTGTGAACACAGGTGACCATCCCAAAACACTTGAAGTAGCTAGACTTGCGGACGTTGTCGTCGTCGGTCGTCGCCTGTACTCTCCCGGTACGGGCCCTCGCGAGTTCGATCGTGTACGTTCGGCGAAGCTTCGGGACGGTACGGTGATAGTGGATGTCGAGGATCTAGGCCTCAGATACGCCAGCGAAGCGGTGCCAGTGATCGCTGTTTTGGTGGCGGAGAACGGCGTTGAAGGGTTGGTTCGGGACCTCAAACGCAACCGCGTAAGGACCCTGGCAGAAGAAGCTCTCCGTGGTCTATCGCTCTCCCGGGTGTAAGATCGCACGACGGAAAAACAGCTTCATCCGGGGCTGCGAGGATCGGCGGCTGCTATGGGAGCGGCCTGGAGTTTTCCAGCGCCTTCCGTTACCCTTTGGATCGCGTAGGTCCGGCTGACCCGCCGGTGAGAGCTCTTTCGCCGATCACAAACCTCCGGAAACGTTATTCGTACCGTAACGTTTCGCGGTGTGGGGGGTCGCTTGCGTCGGTACACGATCCGCCCCGCGGACTTTGTCACCGTCGTGTCCTACTTCGAGGCCAAGGAACTGTTACGCGTCATAGAGAAGGGCGAAGAGGAAGCTGAAATCCGATTAGACCTGGGCTTGCGCTCTGGGAAAGTCTGGATTGACGGTGATGCAGTCATCGTCGAGGGCGTGGAGTTAACTCGGGACGACCTTGAGTCTATGACGGAGTGGAAGGGCGCTTACGGGCTGACTACCGATAGCATATACAAAATCGAGATCCGGGCCGAGCACTACTACAAACTCCTCCCGGTAAGACCCGGCGAAGCGCCGACTATCGAGATCGACGGCATCAGGATGCACCGCACTAAGTGGACTGATCCTTGGACCGATGCCGGCGTTAAGGTGGGTAGAATCGGGGTGTCCGGTGGGGATCGCGTCCTCGACATATGCACTGGATTAGGCTACACCGCACTGCGGGCCGTGGAACGCGGTGCGGATGTCATCTCCGTCGAAAAGGACAGGAACGTCCTCGAAATCGCCGGTGCGAACCCTTGGTCGCGAGGGTTAGAGGGGGTTGATATTCTGTTAGGTCCCGCGGAGGAAGTGGTTCCGTCCCTCGATGACGAATTCGACGCTATCGTCCACGACCCCCCTAGATTGGCTAGAGCCGGTGAACTGTACTCCGAGAATTTTTATCGCGAGTTACTGAGGCTTCTACGGCCCGGCGGCCGGCTCGTCCATTACGTCGGAGCTCCTGGGAGCCGGTATCGTGGGAAGGACGTGCTCGCTGGGGTATCCCGTCGTCTCACACGCGTGGGGTTCGAGGTGGTAGACGTGGACCGGAAGTGGGGGTTAATCACCGCTGAGAAACCCAGTGCTCGAGTGTAGGGGTGGGTAAGAACGTCCCACCACCGACCCGTCTGACGGCTTCCGCCGTCTCGGCGATCCCTGCGCGGAATAGGTGGGTTTCACAGTGGCAATCTGAGCATCCGAATCCTCGAATCCCGGACACCATACCCGACAGTGCTGCCGCCAGCTCACATTCACGGTCGCCTTCCATTATCCAAGCGCCCTCGACCTCCGGTCGTGCCTGGGAAAGCAAGTAATCGATATGCCAGTGTGGTTGCTCCGCTCCCTCCCGAGCCGATTTTAAGTGACGCCCAAGGCGACCCCTTAGCCCGGAGGGACCCCGTCCCATACCAGACCCGATGTAGGTCCAGCTCCCGGCCTCCACGATCACGTCTCCCAAGCTTCCTGCGTTCACCTCGACACGTCTGTTCACGCGGAAGACGAGAGCGTACGAACCGTGATCCGGCAGCACGGGGGAGTACCCCCAAATTGTCTGGCCACGGTCGTTTGGTCCTGGCGTTACTCGTGATCCTGGTGGGTGCGGTAGTAGCCAACGCGGGGAACCTGATGCACCCACTTTTAAGCAGAGACTCGCGCGCTCACGTGCTCAAGATCTGGTACACATACCACATGCTCGCCGACGGTCGATGGGACCCGTGGTGTCCGATGTGGTACTCGGGATTCCCGTACCTCACGTACTACGGGTCTTTGGGGTACCTAATCGGCGCCGCCGTAAACGCGGTGGTCAAGGATCCGGTACGGACGTTTGTTGTCTGCCTGGTTGCCGCCTCCGCGTTAATCGGAGTGGGCGTCTACGCGCTCGTTCGGGCTCGGGGGTACGCTAGAAAGATAGCCGTAATCTGCGCGCTTCTGGGCCTCACTTCCGGAGGGTTCATGAAAGCGCTGAACTGGGAGGGCGTTTACCCGACGATCCTATCCCTTGGGTTCGGGTTCCTGGCGCTTTCCTGCTATGAACGGTGGTTACGGGGTGAGAGGTGTCATCTGGCCTATGCGACGTTATTCCTGGTGCCCGCCTATTACTCCCATCCGCTCGGCGGTCTACTTTCCGGAGGATTAATCCTGACCCGTTGGGTCGCCGAAGCCCTGTTCCGGGAGGAGTTCCGAACTCCCGGGTTCCTGTTGCGATCCACGGCACCCGTTGTCGTCGGGTTCGCGATCGCGTTCCCGCACTACGCGGCAGCGATCTACTACAAGAGGTTCCTATCGGAGCTGTGGTTGTACCCGCCTGGTTCCGTTGCGGGAGTTCTGAAAGACCTGGCCGTGGGTGGCAAATGGTCCACCGGACTGCTCGTAACGGCGACCGGCATCGTGGGCGTCACCTACGAGATTCGACGTCGCACCGGGTTCGGCTTGTTCGCGCTGTTCTGGGGCGTGATCTCGATCGTGGTGGCCTTCGCCTTCGTTCTAGGGTACTGGAAGTATCTCCCCCTAGGTAAGAACATGCTCGCGGAGCGTTACACGACGGTCCTCATGCCGATGCTGCTAGCGGTGGCGGCGGCCCCAGTCGTTCGTCAATTGCTCCGGTCGATAAGAGCTGCTTGGGTGGTTCCTCTAGGAGTTGCGGGTTTGCTCCTCTCCGGTAGCATCGGGGCTCTGACGTACGTTCCTCCGGAGCCTCCACACGTCACTCCTTCGGCCGTGAAGTTATGGAAATGGATGAAGGACAGCTGGCCGGACGACTCGTACACCGCCCGTTGCGATGCTGACCCTTACACGCATCTTTTCGACGCGAGCGTCCCGATTTCACCGATGTACTCCGGACACCCGACGATCATGGGGTGGTTCTCTCAAGGAGATCCGATGTTCTTTTCCCTAGCTGCTCGCTGGGAGTGGGAGCTCGGTTGGGTATACGATACCAACGCACTCAAAACCTCGCTCTGGGCGACCAACACCCGGTACTTATTGACGAAATCCTCGCTGCTATCGAAGAAGTTGTCCCGGGAGCCGGGTTTCGTGCTACGGAAGAAGGCCGGTGACTACAGTGTGTTCGAGTTCTTAGGCCATGGTGGTTCCGCGTGCGTCGTCCCACACCCGATAGCGGTAGTGGATCGTCGCTTGGGCCTTAGGACCGAGAACGCGTATTACACTACGCTCCTCAACTTCGTCGCGACTCCCGGTAACCGGTACGTGTTCGTCGACGCCACGTTTCGCGACGCGAGGAAGTTCGACAGAGTGATCGTGAGACCTCTGACACCGGGCGACGTGGACCGGGCGGTGAAGTTAGCTCGTGAGGGTCGTAGGGTACTGCTCATCCTACCGGTCTTCGACCCTCGGGTCGCCCGTGCCGTTGAACGTCTCGGTGTCAAGGTAAGTCCGGCCAGTCCACCTTCTTTCGTTCCACTCAGGAAGTACCTGCCGTTCGCGTACCGAGTGGATGGCAGATGGTGGAAGGACGTGCGCGTCGGTCACGGGCTCGTCCGCGTATGTGGTGTGGACGTGGTATACTTCGTCATGCGATTCCACAGGCTCATCAAGGAGGTGCAAACCGAAGGGTACCGCATGCCTAGGTTACCGACGGATAAGGAGCGGAAATTCGTCAATGGGGTCTTGCGAGGGTTCGATTCCGGGAAACCCACTCGAGTTCACCTGGAGTACCGTGGTGATCCGACCATGATGCGAGTGCGTGGTAATGGTTGGGTGTACTTGAAGGTCAAGTACTTTCCCGCGTGGCGGTCTTCCGACGGTCCCGTTTATCCTGCCTCATGTGGACAGATGCTGGTGCGAGCCCACGGAGACACCATACTGAGGTACGAACTACCACAGCTCCTGTCCTACGGCTCTTACGCTGCGGCCGTACTAGGCATTCTGGCGCTCGGGGCGATGCTATTATGGATGTGATCAGGGCCGTGCTGGTTACACTGTCACTGCTGTACGGGATTGGATGGACGTCGACCGTGGTGAACTGGGGTATCCCACACGAGATGGTCCGGATGAGCGCAGGGATTTACCAGTCGACGGGAACCACCACGCAGCTGACGTTGAACCCGTACCGGGGAAGGGCGACCTTGACAGTGGCCTACGACCCCGCCGTTCTGGTAAAGTTAGGAGATCGAGGGAAACCTGTGCGCCTCTCACCGAGTTCGCTGCGTGTCGGTAGGGTCAAGGTGAAGTCGTACGGCGACGCGGTCGTGATTCACGGCCCGTGTTCCGTCCGTCCTTACGTATCTGCACACGGTGTCATGTACTCCTTCGATATCATCGATACACCCGGGTTCTCCGCATATTTCAACAGATCCGGTTACCTGGTGCTCGTCAGTCACGGTAGGACGACAAAGATACGCGTTCTTCCGCTGATGCCGCTGATCTGAGGGGTCTCAATCGTGCCCGAACTCCCCTACGTCGCAGTCCCCAAATACATGGCGGAACGCGCTAGAAGGGCACTGTCTAGGGAGGATCTTCTCGCCAGGAACGCCAAGGTGCGACGGGAGGAGGACATGGTGCTTTTTCCAGTACGCGATGTCAGACGTGCGTGCAGTGTGCTTGAGGAGCTCGGGGTACCTTACGAAGCTGGTGAAGCCGAGTTCGAACGGACCGTCGAACACCGGAGCGTAGAGGATGTCCTCGAGGACAGCCTCGGATGGTCCGTGCCCGTACCTTACGACGTGATCGGCGACGTGGCCGTGGTTCAGATTCCCGACGAGTTGCGTGGGCATGAACGCGAAGTCGGCCGAGCGATCATGAAGGTTCACCGACGGGTCAGGGCGGTCTTCGAGCGCGGTCCCGTCCGGGGGATCTTCCGCGTTCGAGACCTTCGCCGTATAGCCGGAAAGGGCCCCGCGATGACCGAACATCGAGAACACGGGTGCAGGTTCCGGGTCGATCTGGCTCGGTGCTACTTCAACCCGAGGCTGGCCACCGAGCGTCGGTTGCTCGCCGAGGACGTTGTGAAGGAAGGATCCACAGTACTCGATCTCTTCGCCGGCGTGGGCCCCATCACGGTGATCTTGAAACGGTTCGTCCCGAGCGTAGATGTCACCGCCTGCGAACTGAACCCCGTCGCATACAGGTATCTCCTGAAGAATCTCCGGTTGAATAGGGTCAAGGCGAGGGCTTTCCTGGGCGATGCACGCGAAGTGTCACGGCTGGTGGGGAAGTTCGACTACGTGATAATGAATGTACCCAAGATGGCGCATCGGTTCGTCGAAACCGCGGTACGGTGTGTACGGCCCGAAGGTAGGTTGATTTACTATCGGATCGTCCCGAACGCCGAAGAAGCGTTCGAAGAGCTCCGGAGGAAAATCGATAGACCAGTGGAACTCGAGTCTCACCGGGAAGTGAAGCCGTACTCTCCGGAGGAGTCGCTATACCGGCTTGTGGTCCGCGTTCACTGATTCAGACGCTTCCTCAGTTCGTGAAGCAGGATAGCCACGGCACCAACTTCACCCACGTTACGCTCCGTACCCACGTACACGGCCTCGTCACCGAGCTCGAGCTCCTGTTTCGTCAATCCCGGCCTGGCGCTACCGAAGACGAAACAGACCTCTTTCTCCCGAATCTCCTCGGCTACGGCGTCGAAGTCAAGTGGCTTCGCTCCACCGTGCTCGGCGTCCTCGGCCATGTACGTCACATCCGGGGAAAGCACCTCCAGTGCCTCCTTCAGATCCCGGAAGAACAGGAGCTCGATCCCGGCCTCCAGGCAGATCTTTTGAGCTTTGGGCACCCCTTCCTGGGCCGCACTACCGAGTGCTCTGCTGATAACGAACCGCTTCACTCCGAAACCGGCTACAGTCCTGGCTATCTCCTCCACTTTTCTGGGACTGTGCACGTTGTGGTACACTACAGTCACGGGAATCACATGGAAACCCCCAAATATTAAGTACGAGAGTGGACTCTGGGGGGTGGTCTTGTGAAGAAGGTGGTAGCGCTAGGCATAGTCATCGTGGCGGTCCTCGGCGGTGCGCTAGGATATTACTATTACACGACGACGTCTAACGTAGTCCGGATCGGTTATCAACCCAGTGACCACCATGCGGCTCTCTTCGTGGCCATGGCCAAGAAAATGTTCGAGAAGGAAGGAATCAAGGTGGAGACGTACGAGTTCAAGGCCGGACCGCCGGAGACGCAGGCGCTGGCGGCAGGTAAGATCGACGTCGCTTACATCGGGTGCGTTCCTGCGATCACGGCGTACTCCAAAGGTGTGCCGATCAAGATTGTGGCGGGAGTGAACCAAGAGGGTTCCGCGATCGTGGTGCGTAAGGATGAGGCCGGCGAGATCAAAGGCATCAAGGACTTGAAGGGTAAGCGGGTCGCGGAGCTCATGAAGGGATCCATCCAGGATTGTATGTTGAGAATCGCGCTGAAGCGGGCGGGCCTGGACCCCGATAAGGACGTGGATATCGTCGAGATGAAGACGGCCGACGCCGTGAACGCACTCGGGGCGAAGCAGATCGATGCGTTCATCGAGCCCGAGCCGGGTCCGGCGATGGCAGTCAAGAAGGGGTTCGGCGTCCGGCTCATGGACACAGGTAAGATATGGCCCCACCACCAGTGTTGCGTGCTCGTGATGCGGAAGGACTTCATCGAGCGCCATCCGGACCTCGCTAGGAAGGTACTTCGGGTCCACGTGATGGCCACGAAGTACGTGCAGGAGCATCCCGACGAGGCCGCCAAGATCACGGCGAATCAGCTAAAAGTGCCAGAGGAAGTGGAGAGAGAGGCGATGCAACACGTTCGCTACTCCGTGGACTTGGACGTGGATAGCATCAAGATGTTCGCCAGGTTCCTCAAGCAACTCGGTTACATCAAAAAACTACCGGACTGGTCCGATTTCATCGACCTGAAACTGCTCAAGGAGGTGGCCGGTTAAGTGATACGGAACTACGATGAGCGGCTCGAAACCCTGCTGAAGGTGTCGGCGCCGGTAGCCGTGCTCGCAATCTGGCAGGCTGTGAGCGGACTCGGTTTGATCAATCCGGTCCTCCTTCCCCCTCCCTCCCAAGTTTTCTCGGTGTTCGTCGATATGCCTGGGGAGATACTGAAACATGCGATAACCAGCCTCTACCGGGTGGCTGTCGGGTACTCGATCGCGGCGGTCGCGGGGGTCTCGCTGGGCGTCCTGATGGGGACGTACCGTACGGCTCACGCAGCGATGGACCTCCTGATCGAGATCGTCCGTCCGATACCGCCGATAGCGTGGATACCACTGGCCATCGTGTGGTTCGGGATCGGCGACCCGTCCGCGTTCTTCATCATCTTCGTGGGTTCGTTCTTCCCGATACTGATCAACACTATCTCCGGTATCAAGGGTGTCGACAGAATCTACATCGAGGCGGCCCTCAACCTGGGTGCTGACGACACTGCGCTGATCCGGCACGTACTGGTGCCCGGGGCGCTACCCAGCATCTTCACCGGCCTGCGGGTGGGACTGGGAGTCGGCTGGATGTGCGTCGTGGCTGCCGAGATGATCGCGGCGAAGTCCGGACTCGGATACATGATCATCGAGGCACAGCGTATACTGGCGACCGACCAGGTTATCGCGGGCATGATCACGATCGGTCTCTTGGGCCTCGTGATGGACCGCGGGTTCAGATACTTCGAGAGGAGGGCGCTCGCATGGAAGTGATCCTGAAGGTTGAAGACCTGCACAAGAGCTACGACGACCTGAAGGTGCTGGACGGCATCACGTTCGAGGCCTCGGAAGGTGAGTTCTTCGCGATCGTGGGTCCCAGCGGGTGCGGTAAGACTACTCTCCTCAAGATAATCGCCGGACTGGAGGACTACGACGCGGGCAAGGTTCTGGTGGATGGAAAGGAGGTTCGGGAGCCCGGACCCGACCGCGCTCTGGTCTTCCAAGAGTACGCCATCTTCCCGTGGAAAACCGTGTTGGAGAACGTCATGTTCGCCCCACTGATGCAAGGAAAGGACCCGGAGGAGGCTGAGCGCATCGCTCGGGAGTGCCTCAAGGTCGTCCCGGGACTCGAAGGGTTCGAGGACGCCTATCCCAAGCAACTTTCCGGCGGCATGAAGCAACGCGTCGCCATCGCCAGAGCACTTGCGGCCGAGCCCAGGATCCTGCTCATGGACGAGCCGTTCGCTGCCGTGGACGCCCAGACGCGCAACAAGATGCAGGAGGAGCTTCTGAAAATATGGGAGAGAACGGGGCGAACCATCCTCCTAGTGACGCATAACGTCGAGGAGGCGGTGTTCCTGGCCGACCGCGTGATGGTGCTCTCACCCAGGCCCGCCGAGGTAGTCGATATAGTCGATATCGACCTACCACGACCCAGGGACAGGACCGACCCGGAGTTCGTCGAGCTGCGGGCCCGAATACTCGACATGATCGGAAGCCGATGATGACGAGAGGGTTAGCCGAACCGTGACGAGCGTTTGCCGGTCCGAGGCTCTCAGGTTCTGGAAACGGCTGGGCTGCCCCTCGCTCACGTTCAACGCCCCAATGTCGGGTCACACGGGGCCAGATCTGGCGCCCGAGCTGGAGCGCCACGGCGTGGGGATGGTGATACTCGGCGGTTACCCCGGCGACGACGCCACTTACCGGGCCTCGAAGCTGGTGGCACGCCGACGGGACGAGTTCGCGGTGCCGCCCGACCGTCTGCCGGAAGAACTATCGCGCGTCGACGTGGAGGTACCGGTGGCCGTGAACGTAAGGTTCACGGATTCCCATGGGGCAGAGAAGCTCTCTGGTGAACTTGCGGACCTCGTGGATATCATCGAAATCAACACTCACTGTCGACAACCCGAGGTCGTCCGAGTGGGTGCGGGCGAGGCGCTGCTCGAGGATCGGACACGGCTGGTCGAGATAGTTGAAGCGGTTGCGGAGCACGATGTGTACGTCTCAGTGAAGCTTCGTGGACCACATCCAGCGTTCGAAGACGCGCTAGAGGCCCTGCGGGACTCGTCGGTGGACATCCTACACGTGGACGCCATGAAACCAGGCGAACCGACGTACGAGCTGGAGTACGTCCGGGCGGCGGCTCGGGTTGGGGTTCCGGTGATAGGAAACAACTCGATCCGCTCACCGAAAGACGTACGCGCCATGTTCGAGGCCGGCGCTTCCGCCGTGTCTATAGGCCGACCGATCCTAGAGGGAGATTGGGACGTCTTCGAACGACTCGCTCAGTATACCGCACTTGAAGAGTAGAGGAAGAAACGGTAGCGGGACACGTGACGCACCGCTCCCGGAATGGAGCGAAGGGGCAGGACTTGCCCGCACGTGAGGACGGTCGTTAACCCACGGCTCATAAGAGTCGCCGATTCAGGGTCGCTGTCCGACTGGCCATCCCTCCGATCGTGCGGTGAACCCGATTATTACTTACTCCGGAGGGTAGGCTCCGAGCACGCTAATGAGCTCAGTCCTCGGCTTGTACTCTCTCGCTTCCGCGTTCCATGACGTTGAAAGCCACCGTGACGTCCGCCTTCATCGCCACGCCGCAGTGCGGGCAGACGAACAATCCACGAGACCTGCAGCCTTCTTGTGGCTTCTCGCTACACAACTGGCATGATCGAAGTGTACAGTGGAACCTCCACCACTTTAATTCTAGAACTAGTTTGTCGGCGTTCTCGCTCTTAGATGCATGACTGGGTCGCCTGAGAAACCATCTTGAGAACTCGAGCCGGGTCCCACGGGCCTTCCCATGCTTAAACCCTATTCCGGTAAGATCGCTAACGACACTGCTGAATCCGGAGAAGTGGACAACGCCACGGTCCTGGTTGGCCAGAAAGGCTATCCCGAGTTCCCGACCCCGTGCGTGCTTTCAGTACCGAGGTGATTGACGGGAAACATCTGCGCCCGGTTAGCTGTGACATATAGGATCGCCGGGCTACAGTGCTCTTTGTTCGATTCGCAGTTGCTGTTTGCGTCCCGAGGTCAGACCCGTAATTCTAGTACACGCACTTAAAGGTCGGATCGGACTTCGAGTGCGACAGTTTTGATAACGTTATCACAGAAGAATGCGCGATGTTCCAGGTAATTTAACTCATTGTAAGCTGTAATACACATATTAGCCAAGAAGTCCAAATCAGATGATTTTTTCCATGATCAGTCAGTACTCTCGGTCTTACCGAGTGATATTCATATTTTGACTACGAAATTTAATTCCCTTTGATTATAATTTAGACCTTAAGTATTCTCCTACTATGTATGCGGTATGTGTCGTACTCGCGTCCATTGTTGAACGTATCGATAATCTTCGGCTCTCGGTTCACGATAGCGTATGAGAGAAAGTTTTTTAGCGTCGTAATACTCATCCGGGGCTGGGAGAGGTGCGGGGGCGCCCGAGCCTGGTCGAAGGGGCGGGACTTAAGATCCCGTGGCCGTAGGGCCGTCCCGGGTTCAAATCCCGGCCCCCGCACCAACCGGAAATCGTTACGAAGATAATAACGATTGCTCGGACTCTTGAAGCGACGTTCCCCGCGACCGTCCACGCCGTACGCCGACGTCGGGTCCGGAGGTAGTCGGGCGGTTTCCCGGGACTTCAAGGGCACCCGAGGAGCGGCGGGGGATCGTGACACCGTGACGGTTGGACGCGGCCGTTCCTTGGTATCCGTCCTGCGTACCCTACTGAGGATCCCCGCGGTGCGACGATCTCTGGCCGCGCTGTCATCGATCCTCCTGGTGTCTACGGTCGTCTTCCACTTCCTGGAGGGATGGCCGCTGCTGACCTGCCTGTACTTCACTGCGGCCACGATCACAACCGTGGGGTACGGCGACGTCGTTCCCACCACGGAAGTGGGTCGCCTGCTTTCCGTCGTCGTCATGTTCTCCGGGATCGGCGTGGCCTCGTACGCCCTGGGAGATATCATCCAGCTCGTCTTACGAGGGGAGCTCCCCTTGGCGATCAAGGAGGACGTTCTCCGGAGGAGGATAAAGGAGGTCGAGAACCACATCATCGTGTGCGGGTTCGGCAGGACGGGTAGCCGCGTCGCCAGGTTACTCTCGGAACGGTACAAGTTCGACATTGTGGTGGTGGATAAAGACGAGGAGGCCTACGAGCGAGCCGTGTACCAAGGGTTCCCCGCGGTCCTGGGCGACGCGACGAGGGAAAACACGCTACGAGAGGCCAACGTCGAGGGCGCCCGCGGCATAGTTGTGGCGACGGGTGACGACCGCACTAACGTCTTCGTGACTCTACTCGCGAAGAACTTCAGGCGGGATCTCCACGTCGTCGCCGTCGCCAACAGCCGTGAGGGCGCCAAGATGATGGAGCGTGCCGGGGCTGATGAGGTACTCTTCCTGTACGACTGCGCGTCCCGTCATATAGTGCGGGCGGCTCTCCCCCACGATGTTCAGAGTGACGGTGCGGCACTCCGTGGACGAGATCTCTGACGTCATGTGGATCATAATCGGCAACGGCGGTGTGGTGCAGTGCGTAGAGTACTACACTCCGCCGTTGAAGTCACCGATCCGTAGGGATGTCGTGATAAGCTCAATGGACGAGGTGATGAAGTTCATCAAAAGTCTAGAGAAGTACCCAGAAAGGAAGCGAACCCTGGAGGATCTCTACAAGGTCTCTGAGAACGTCCACACCTACTACGTCATCGTCCATAACGAAGAGGAGCGCGAGCGCATCCTCCGGGAGCTCGACCGACGCGGCTATCTCGTCGGTGTCGACCTCACCACCGACGAGATCTTCAAAGAGATCGAGCGGCTCCGAGGCGAGTGACTCCCGTGCCTACTACCGAGCTGCCCCCGCACTCCGTTGCCGGTCCTGTACTCACCGTCACGCTCCTCGGGCCCACTCTTCTGTAATCGTCTTCGATCGATGTTCAGGTGATGCTCAAGTCTCAGATTCTCCCCTATCTTTGAGATGTACTGTAAGTCTGGAATATCTATCATCTCGCAACGATTTACAAAAGGACGGCAGCGGATCCATCCGGGGTACAGGCGTATACCACAGCAGGACGTTCCGCTACCTGCCGATCCGGTGGAGCGAATTCGGTGCATGCGGATCCTTCGAAAGTGCACCGACGTGATGTCAAGCCGAGGCTGCGGAAGACGTGTTGTAAGGTTTCGGGTGGATGTGTGACCTGTACTACGTCGCGTATTTCGAGCGGACGAAGCGATACCGACGGGTTCGGCCAATCTACCTGTGGAATGGTAACTCGAGCGTGGAGTTCGTCGACTGGCCGAACAGCCGAGGGAGCGCGTGCTCAAACTCGCCCGAATCGCCGCCCGGCACCTTCGCACAGCGCTCGGGATATCACGCGAGGCTTGCGCCGTACGCCGACTGATCGTCCGGACCCAGGCACTCGCCTTCGACCTCGAGCCCGCGTGCTCGACTGGGCTACGGGGTCAGCTCGAGCGCGCCCAGAGATTCGTGAAGACCGTGCTCGGACTCTGGAAGGTCTGGAAAACGGTAAACTCCTATCTCTAGGCGATAGTGATGGGATGGCAAACGCCGGGCAACGTGTGGTCACCAGGTACCTCGGGAGCACGGTCACCACGTCCACCTGATAATTCGGCGTGGGGCTTCCGATTCTCAGCGGCCTCGGAAGCGGTGTGAAACGAGTGGGCCAGCGGATCGAGGGAACGGTGACTAGTTCTCCCTGGACCTCACGACGCTAGCTAAAAGACCGCGTCGACCGGATCAACTCCTCGGACGGACTCGACGTAACCTTAGGGGAGGGTTTAGCAGGACGCACTTGGGGACGTCCCACCAATCTCCGCCCATAGAGGGCACACCTCGTCCAGCACTCACTGAACGAGCCGTCGAAGACCTCCGGCCAGCGGTAAAGGCAGGCCCGTGCCGGCCGCTACGAGTCGGAGCCACAGAGTTCCAGCGGGAGCGCCCCCCATCACACCTTCCTCGACGTACATACTGGTGTAGGCGAGCTGGTCGAAGTAACACCGGTTGGCTACCATGGCGAGGCAGAGGATAAGCCGGAGGAGCGCGTCCTCGGGCTGTAGCCTCAGCGGGGTGATCAGGATGTTATCGACGAACGAGCGCGAGAGCTAGAGCGCGCCGTTCAGGACTCGCATGAGGCATCCGATGGGGAATCCTATTACGGTTCCATAACGTCATTTTCCGGTGGGAAAGCCTCAGGCGGCGGGTCCGGGTGAGGTGAGCGTCACTTCGTATTTCTTGGTTAGCTCCGTATGTGTCGGTGCCAATGCGAGCTCATTAAGAGCGTTCGGATTTCCTTCACAGTTCACTGCTGTCCCTGGCTCTCCCTCCGCAGCGACACTTCGGGCCACCCCCTTTCCTGGTCGTTCATCGGAGTTAGATCGGCGCAGAATGCCGTGGCAGTTGCTGCTCGGGAGACGTAGAGTCGATGTTAACGCTAAGAGACGTCACGATGTAACCGTCCTGGAAAACCCACCACGTCGCTGTGTTATGCCAACCTGCTAATCATCGGCTAGCCAGGCGACGGAAAAGTTATTAGTGGCTAGCTTCGTGGTTAATCGTTGGAGAAAGCCGGGGCGGCCGAGCCCGGTCTAAGGCGCGGGACTTGAGATCCCGTGGCCCGTATGGGCCGCCCGGGTTCAAATCCCGGCCCCGGCGCCAATTCGAAATTGTTATGAGTACCGTAACGTTATTCATACCGAGCTCGTGTGTCCCTAACGACTCTAACCCCATCGCCTTCCGTCACCCTCCCGATCGTCGTCAGATCGAACTCCTCAATCACGTCCTCTGGACCGCAGATCAAAAACTCGTAATCTTCTCCGCCCTCGAGCGCTAGATCCACCGGGTTCACACCCAACCTTCTCGCGATCTCCCTCACGCCTTCATCCACCGGTACTTCCCACGCGTAGATCTCGATCGCCACCCCGGATCGTCTCGCGATCGCTTCCGCCTCCGCCAGAAGTCCATCGCTAATGTCCGTGACAGCGACGCGATAGCCACTCCGTGCGAGCTCCACACCCACCTCCACTGGTGGTCTCGGTCGTGCGAACCGCTCGTACAACGTTTCCTCCAGTTTTAAACCGTTGAGTATGGCCCTCACGAACGCGTTGGGGCCGCCTAACGGCCCCGTGACTGCTACCAAGTCACCAGGGCGGGCGTTCGACATCAGCAGCGGTTCGCCTTTTAGCTTCCCCAAGCACGTACCCGAGAGGGCGAGCTCATCCCCTTCCACGATATCTCCACCTACCAGAGACGTCCCGAACTCCCGTAGTCCTTCGGATATTCCGAGTATGAGCTGCTCGACGTCCACCTCGTCGTCTAGGCAGACGGAGAACCCGAAAAAACTCGGTTCTCCTCCCATAGCGCCGACGTCGCTCACCACTGAAGCCACGAACTTCCAGCCCAGATCTCGGTCCTTGAGCTCCTTCGGCACGTGCCTAGATCGGGTCATAGCGTCGAAGTTGACGACGGTTCCGTCCGGGAGGACAGCAGCGTCGTCCTCCCCTGCTTCGACCCATGATCCCTCGGTGGGACACGCCTCCACGATGTGTTTGATCAATTCTTCTTCTTCCTTCGGCCGCCACGTCCGGGGTGACGGCCCCTTGAAGCCGGAGCTCAAGCGCGTCCCCCGCGAGGAGCTCGACTCGATAGCGGATGAAATGGCGAGGAAGTTCAGCTGCAAACGTGTAGCCCACGTTGTGAGATCTTTCCGTCTCATTAAGCTCGAGGGTAGATGGACGGAGTACTTCGTAATGAACCGGGTGGATTTCGACCCGGCCGATCTGCCCGAGCGCGCGGACCCGTTCCTGGTCGGTCGACCCTTCTGTGAGAGGTCGGCCCGAGGTGATCTGAGGATTCACGTCGAAGGTGCGCGCGAACTCACGCGTCACGTCGATGAAATAAAGACTTACGTGACGGAACGGGCGGCGGTGCTGTTCACCTACGGTCGAGACGTGCTCCCCGAGAGTATCGTCGAAATCCGTGGTCCGAAGGAACCCAGACTGGTCGCGGTGGTATATCGTGACGATCTTGGGGAGCATTGCGTCGGAGTGGGTCGCCTTCGGTTCTCCGAAGATGGTCGTCCCGTGGTGGATAACGTGATCGATCGTGGCTGGTATCTCCGGAGGGGAGGTTGAGATGCTTGCCATTAGCATGGACGTAGACAACGTTCCTGGTGCTCTTAAAGCGATCGCCGGCGTCATCGCGGACCACGGTGGTAACATAGTCCACATCCAGCAGGACTCCGAGGGCGAGCTGGCCCGCTTGTACATGGAGATCGAGGGTGTAGAGCGGCCCAAAGTACTCGTCTCCGAGCTGAGATCACTGGACGTCGTCCGAGAGGTCCGCGTGCTGAAGCCCCTGAAGGAGATATACGGCAAGCGCGTGATCGTGATGGGAGGAGGAGCTCAGGTCGCCGAAGTTGCCCGAGGCGCGATCACCGAGGCGGACCGTCATAACATCCGAGGTGAACGCATCAGCGTTGACACTATCCCGCTAGTCGGTGAGGAAAACCTGGCGGAAGCCGTCCGGGCCGTGGCCCGTCTGCCTAGGGTGGGAATCTTAGTTCTCGCGGGGTCCCTGATGGGGGGGAAGATCACGGAGGCAGTTCAAGAGCTCCGCGAGGAACACGGGATACCTGTGATATCCCTGAACATGGCTGGGAGCGTTCCCGAGGTTGCGGACCTCGTGGTGACGGACCCCGTTCAAGCCGGTGTCATGGCCGTCATGGCTATCTCCGACGCCGGGGTCTTCGACCTTTCCAGGGTTAGGGGTAGGAAGTTCTGACGGGGGTACTTCCATGCTCCTCGAGAAGTCCTTGGAGGAGGCGCCCGTGGTGAACCGTGACGGATACTGGTACTTCGTACATCCTATCACGGACGGTGTCCCGGAGCTCCCGCCCGAGTTACTCCGTGAAGTTGCGTACAGGATCGTCCGCGCCTTAAACAGCACAGACTTCGATAAGATCGTGTGTGTGGAGGCCATGGGGATCCACCTGGGAGCCCTTCTATCGGACATGTTGGACCGTCCGTTAGTGATAGTCAGGAAACGTGAGTACGGGTTAGACGGTGAGGTGGAGATCATCCAGGAGAAAGGGTACGGTGTGGAGAAGCTGTACCTGAACGGCGTGTCCGAAGGGGACAGAGTCGTGGTCGTGGACGACGTGATCAGTACAGGTGGAACTCTCGTCGGGTTAATCAACGCCCTCGACGACGTCGGGGCCGAGATCGAAGACGTGGTGGTCGTGGTGGCCAGGGGAGGTCTCGGCAGAGTTAAGGAGGAAACAGGGATCGACGTCAAGTACTTGGTTCGAGTGGAGGTGTCGGAGGACGGTGTGAGCGTGGTCGAGTCGTGCTATCGCTGATCTTTGAGGACGCGGATCCACTCCCCTTCCGCCTCCCTGGAGCTCCCGACGATCGCTATCAGTTCTCCCGAGTTCCTCTCCCGCTCGAGCTTTCCGGAGACCTCGATAACCTCTCCCTCGAACGCTTGACCCACGTAGGTGTGTGTATAACTCCTCACTTCGGTCACTCCGTACCCTTTCTCGGTGTCCGACTCTACCACTTCGACCTTCCATCGCGCGGGGTAGTCAAACGCCAACGAATCGTCGAGGACTTCGCAGACTAGTCGAACGTTCTCTTCGACGGTCTCGAACTCTTCCCACCTGACGTCGGAGAGTTCCGATTCGTCGCGTACGAGCAACACGTCACACACCCGATCGCCGATGACCACCCTATTCCCCTTACGCAGTTCGTGCCGTAGGAACTCCTCGAAGTCGAGCTCTGGGGATCTCCTCCGGTATACGCGCTCCCAGTGATCGTAGTCCAGCGCCCTCAGAAGATCCCGACCCTCGCCGGTCTCCTGGATCCGTAAGATCGCATCACGTACCGCGAGGAACTCCTGAACACCGTAGACGACCACATCCAGGTCCGATTCGGCCGGATCGTGGAGTTCAGGTAACAGCGATCCTGTGACCCCGAACTGGGACTCCGGTACTCCGGAGTCCTCGGCGAGTTCCAGCACGGCTCTAGCGGCCATCTCTTCTAGATCGTCCTTCGGTTCTTCTAAGATCCTATCCATACGATCCCTCGGGTGTAAGTGTTCCACTACATCCTCCGATGGCACCACTTGATCGTAGAAGTCCCCCCTGACCTTCCGGACGTACTCCGGGTGTCGCTCCTTGAGGATTTCGAACGATTCCTCGAAGCTTACTTTACGATACCTTTCACCTGTAGGTCTGCGAATCCTATCTCCCTCTGGATCCCTCACGTACCGCATCAGCGCCAGGAAACCGTCCTCCGGATGGACGTAAGATATCACCGAGAACACGGCATCCTCCGTTACGAGGAAGTCGCGCAGCATCGGGTACAAGGGGGACACCCCGCTGATCGAGGAGTGTGTTGAAGGTGCTGAGCTGCGAGTGGTCCGATTGGAACCCGGCGAGCGATTCCCGGAGAGTGTTAACACGAACAGGTGGAGGAACTCCGTCGTGGTTTCAGGTAAGGGGAGCGTCCGCGCGCTCCGGTGGAGGTTGGGGGACACTCCAGTCTTCGAGACTCGCGGGAAGTTCGAGCTGATCTCACTTGAAGGGCTGCTGTTCGACGACGGTTCCTATCACCTGCACGCGTCGGTATCTGACGAGAACGGGCACATACTATCTGGGCATGTCAAGGGATTCGAGGTCTACACCACCGTGGAGTTGGTACTACTCAGACTGAGTGCGCGCCTCGAGCGTGAACATGACCTTCACACCGGGCATATGGAGTTAGCCCGCGTTATTCCGTCAGCACGCGACACCCGCGCTCGGTAATCATCACGGTATGTTCCCACTGGGCAACCGGTTCCCCGTTCACCTCGACGAGCTCTGGGTAGGCTTTCACGGCTCCAAGCTTACTCAGTCTTATCAGTTCGAACTTCATTCTTGTGGCTTCCTTCACCCAACGTCGAGCGAAAGGCAGTGACTTCCGATCCTCGTATATTCGGTGCAGATCTAAGCGAGACCGTTGATTGGGGTTCCGCACCGAGAAAATCTCGACGGTCGAGCCGGGTCTCACGTCCCCTTTTCCGTCCTCAGTGGTCACGAACGGTTCGACTGCCAGTACCATCCCCTCCTCGAGCTTGTCTTTGTATCCCGGCAGATCGTCGTTGGGGATAGAAACGCCGGCGTGTAGGTTCCACGGTTCGATCTGATGACCTGTGAGTCCGATAACCGGCTTGAAGCCGTAGTCTCGACACACCTCGCCGATGGCCCTTCCGACTTCGCGACACTCGGCGCCCGGTCGAATCATCGCTATGGCCGCTTCTAGGGCCTCGCGGGCGACCTCCGCCAACCGTTCTCCTAGGTCGTTGTCGAAGGACAACGTGATCGCCGCGTCTCCGATGGCACCGTTGACGTGAGCACCTATGTCGATTTTCAGGATGTCCCCTGGTGATATCTCGATTTCATCATCCGGGCTCGGCGTGTAATGAGCCGCCACCTCGTTAAGCGACAGGTTTACCGGAAATGCCGGTTCTGCACCTTGATCCCTCACGCAATCCTCGAGGTATTCGGCTATTTCCAGCAGCTTGTCTCCAACGTCGACCTCCCGGGCAGCCCTACGTAGAACCCTTTTGACCACCTTTCCGGCTTCCCGGAACTCATCGTTCACGTCCAGTCCCCCGGGGGGGAGACGCCCCGTGGAAACGGTTAGAGTATCCGTGCTGGATATAGTGCGACGCATCGCGGACGTCGCGGCCCTAAGCGTTTTCGAGGTGATCAGGGATAGTTCCCTCGACGTACTCGGATGCACGGTGTTCAACATCGAGCTCGCGCGACGACTGATAAACAAGGGCTTGGACGTCCGGCTGGTCTCTTCGGAAGTGGACGGTCTGAAGGGCTTGCCAGTGGTCGAGGAGCCTGCGTCCGATACGCTGCTACTGATCGAGCCGCTGACTTTCTACTCAGAATACCGTCTGCTTCGGTCTCACGTCCTCGTTCTTATGTTCAAGTACGAGAACCCCGGATTCAGGGAGTGTTTACGTGACCTGGATCACACGATGCTGCTACCCGAGGTCGGAGGGCAACCTTTACCTGATCTTCACACGGCATTCTTGGCGGTGCTTCAGGAGGCTGTGAGATCCGCCTCTGAAGGGCACCATGTTGTGGGGCTCCGGGTCTCCGACACTTCGGATTACTTCATCCCTAATTCAGATCCGGAAGAGGTGAGGCGACGCGATGACGCGATCGTAGTAAGGGCCATACCTCCCTACCGGTTGAGGGAAGGTAGGGTTTGGGAAGCCGTAGCTCGGGCGATCGATCAAGTACGATTCAGGAGGGTGTCCCGGTGCTTCCAGAAGTAGGCGCCCACCCCTCCGAGACAAACTGCTGGGACCGACAGATGGAAAAGACCGTTCAGAAGGTCCCGCCCGGCGAGACACGCTAAGAATATTATGGCGAGTGCTAAGCCGTCTCCCTCTCCGGGGCAGATTACGTGAGTTACGGCTAGAAACACGGCGGCTACGATGCACATCCACTCGGGGTAATAGTACGCCGCGGGTGCTAGGGATACCAAAAACACGACACGTAGCCACCGCTTACTACGGAGGTTCAACTGGAACTTCTTCACCCCTTCTCTTCAGCTCCTCGAAGAGTTCTTCCAGCAGCTTCCCCAGCCTCTGTCCCAATCCCTCCGCTTTCGGTAGTTCTGAGCTGATAGCCCTGGCGATAACGTAAGCTAGCAGGAACACGGCACACTTGTGCTGTAGTTTTGTTTTGTGTAGATGGCCCGGTTTCACGTTGAACTCATCGTACAACTTTACGTCGTCTTCCCTAGTTTTCCCTTCCATTTTTAGATACTCCAGAACATAGTAAAGAACCGAGTGGAGGAGGAAGAATTCGTCCTTTTTCATCTGGGGTGCACCCCGTTAAATGTACCCTCGTTTATCCTCTTGGTGGTAGTATGAATCTGTTGTATCACCCTGAATAACACGCTGTTGCGCGGCCGGTGAGGAGAGCGAGCATGTAGCTACATCTCGTCTCAGGCCTTCCTCTAGTGAGCCGTACTCCTCTATAATCTGATCCTCGACGGGCTTCGCCTTCTTAATGGCGGCCCGAACGTGCTTAGGTTCAATGTACTTCGCTCCCTTCATCACCGCGAGATCTCCCGCCAACCTCACGACCCCGGACAAGTCACGGAGCCGTAGAGTTAGGGCGTCTCTCTCACCATCTATCACTCTGGCGCGTCGTTGCGCCTCCTTCACGATCTCTTCGACGGCCTCTCTGGTGGCGTGCGGGATCCGTCCATCCCGCTCCACTTCTTGGGCGACGAACTGTGCCAACTTGGCCCGGTTCTCTTCGGTATCCGGCATCGTGGTTTTCATCAGGACTTCGTATCCTTCACCTTGGATACGCGATCGTAGCGGTGATAATATCATTGGAAGGTCCTGGATGTTGCACGCCCCTACGAGAATGAAATCGCATGGGACGCCTTCCACGCGTACCGCCGCGCCTGATGACTGTGGGTTTTTACCGGTGATCGGGTACTCCTTTTCCTGCATCGCCGTGAGCAGGTGTTGCTGGAGGGGACCCAACTGTGCTAGTTCGTCGATGAACAGGACGCCTTCATGGGCTTCGTGTACAGCCCCCGGGATTACTCGCTTATACGGAGGCTCACCAAGCTGCTCATCGCCTCCCCAGGGACAGTGTTTTACGTCTCCCAATAGCTCCGTTTCACTAGCACCAGTAGCTTGGACGAACGGTTTCCTATCGAGAGGCACCAGTACTTTTTTCTCCTCCTCGGAGTCGGGCTTGACGACCCGGATTCTGTCACCCACGCGTTCGTAGATCACCGCCACTTGGCGGCTCGTAGCCCGGTCGTATTGGGTGGCCCGATAGGTACGAGCGGAGTACTTCTGTGATCCACACCGAGGACAGTATCGACAGTCACAGTCCGGATCGCTGTATTCCCCACAGCTCGGGCATCGGAATCCGAGCTGTTCGGCGACCGGCTCAGGGACATCCTCGGGCGACAGTAGTGTGTCCGAGTCTTCCTTCTCGACCTCGTCTCGCGTACGGACCTTCACGATGGGACGTTCCGGGTTAGCTGGGTTGTGGTACACCTCGATCTGCTCACGGGGTTTGGGCAGCAGCTCGGCAATTCCCTGAGCTATCATGCTCTTACCAACGCCCGGAGGACCGACGAGAAGAAGGTGCCTACGCTGCTTCGCGGCGAGCTTAGCGTACTCCACGGCGTGGTCTTGGCCTATCACCATGTCCAGCGGGTTGTCGGGAATCTTTATGTCGGCCGTCGTCTCGATATCATCCAGGGTGAAGTCCTCCTTCACGGGGTTGATAAGGTCTTTCTCATCACGCTCATTCTCGGAGCTCTTCTCATCTTTGCCAGAGTCTTTTTTCCGAAGCAATTTATCTAGCAAGCCCGAGGAAAGCACATTGTGCGGCATATGAAACCACCTCAGACTCGGGATTAGACTAGTGCTAAGACATCGTGATGATCTTAACACCTTTCTTGATCTCAGGATCGAGATCTCCTTCTTTCACGCCCACTACGTACTTCACACCCTTCTCTCGGGCTGCTTCGACGAGTCGACGCGTAATCACACCGTCAAGAACTACAGCCCGTACGCCGTCTTCGGATTTCAGTTTCTCAACCAACTCATCGAGTTCCACCTCTTTAACCGGCTCTAGACCCTCATCGAGGAGCTCCGCGCGGAACGTGCCTTTGAGATGCTTCAACCTGTCAAGCAATCGGCGCTCTTGGGGGTCACGTTTCGGTCGCTCCTTCTTACGTAGTCGACCTCGTCTCTTGGGTCTCTTCTTGGGTTTTGGCTTCTTCTTGCCCTTCTCCCTCTCCTTGTCCTTGTGGCGCTCACTGACCTCCTTGAGGTACTCCTCTACCGGGACCTTCCTCTCGAGCGCCCGTTTGATCTCCTTCCTGGTCAGCTCCTCCACTTCCTTGCCCTTCGGTGCCTTCGCGACGTAGTCTACGTCGGCTACTTGGAGTAATTCCTTTAGGATCAGCTCGCCGCCGCGGTCCCCGTCGACGAACGCCGTCACGGTCTTCTCCTTGGAAAGTTCTACGATTGCCTCCGGTACGTTAGTGCCCTCCACCGCGATCACGTTTTTAATCCCGCACCGGAGCAGGTTCGCTACGTCCGCCCTCCCTTCCACCACTATGATCGCGTCCGAATCTTCCACGTTCGGTCCGGCCGGTAGTCCTTTGTACTCCTCGACTTCGACGTCCTCTACGGCCTCTTTCACCTTCTGCACGAGCTCACTGCTGTCCGGAGTCACTTCGCTCACCATTTCACGCAGAATCTCGCGAGCTCTGCGGATCATCCGATTCCGCTTCTCTTTCCGGATATCGTCTATTGACACCACCTCCACTTCGGCCCGACACGGGCCGATCCTATCGACTTGCTCCAACGCAGCGGCTACCAGGGCGGTCTCCACACGATCCAGGCTCGACGGGACTATGATTTCACCTACGGTTTTTCCATTCTCGTTCCGCAGCTTGACGTCAATACGACCTATACGGCCCGTTTTTAATAACCGACGCAGGTCGAGGTCGTCGCCTAATAGTCCCTCAGTCTGGCCGAAGATAGCACCCACGACGTCCGGACGTTCCACGTAACCGTTAGCACGTAGTTTGGCCCGGATGACGTATTTGACGGCCCCGTTACCGTAATCGGTGCGCCCTTCCGACAATGCTATCCCTCCCTCGCGCGATCGTGAGGAGTGAAGGATAAGCGCTAACTCGGTTTCCTAGCACCCCCCCGTCGTTCGAGTAATAATAAGGTTGCTTCAAGCCGGAGCGGAAGGGGCGTTATAGTGGCGAGGAGGTGAGTATACCGAGTGCATCGTCCGTGGCGTCCATGGAAGCCTCCGGGTCTTCTTCTAACTCGGTCATCGCGCGGATAGCGTCCACGTTCTCGGGTACGACGTCGGCCTCCTGGTGCACGGCCTGCATGTAGTAGAGCACGCCGTCCTCCACGTTGATGGACTCTTCCCAAACTAGTATCTCATACAGGTCGTACCGCTTCCTACCGAGGTCACGTCCCAACTCGATCAACTCGGCCGTGGAACCGAGCCCCTCCCCGTGTGGTACCACCCAGATCCTTCTCGCCTCCTTGAACGCGTCGATGACGTCGTCCGACGTGACTTCTTCCTCCAGCTCCACCCTGACAACGTGCATGTGCATGAGTGTCGTCGGCACCTTCACGGCCGCTGTCGTAATGTCGATGTCCGGCATTACGGTCCTGACGTCCGGCCCGTGGTGGGACGGCACAGTTACCGGGTTCGGCACGATGGCGTTGATCGGCCCCTTCTTCACCTGGTGCGGATCGGCCGCCCGGCGTACGATCGTCACGTAGACGCGTCCGAGCTCGAACTCCTCCCTCAGAGTCCCTAGCGTGCGGCATAGGGCCGTGGTGTTGCACGACACGCACCGAACGTAGTCGGCACCTACGGCCTCTTCGTAGTTACACTGAGCGACGAACGACACCTCGGCGACTTCCGCCTCCTCGCCACCTTGGAAGATCGCCTTAACCCCGGCTTTCTCATACAGCGTCTCCTTGTTCCGGGCTCCGATGCCTTCGGGGGTGCAGTCCACGACGACATCAAGCCCGTAGTCATCTGCGTTCAGCACCACGTCTTCCACTGTACCCTCAATCTCGATTCCTGCATCCTCGAACTTCTCAACTCGGTCTTCCGGCACGAACAGCGGGTAACCGTACTCCTCGACGGCCAACCGGGCCAGGTAATCCGGCGACGTTTTGACTACCCCGAGCACCTCCATGTCATGCTGAGCGTCGACAGCATCGGCGACTCTTTTGCCGATAGTTCCGTACCCGTTGATCAACACGCTAACGTCGGCCAAGACCCGCCTCCCCCCACGCGCTGCCCGTAACTGGGGGCTTAAATTAGCGCCGTTCGGACCCCGAGTGGCGGATAATAAGGCGGTGGGAATGTACCTCCCGCGATTAACACTCCCAGGTCACCGGTCACCGGACTGGCTCATCCCTTCTCCTGGGAGGACCCTCGCGCGGGAGGATATCCCCGCCTGTCCCGCGTCGGGGTTGACCGTCCGGTCATCCCCGGTCCTCACGACCGTGTCCCGGAGGGACCGTGCGACGCGGGTGTACCCCGGGTCTCGACCCCGGGCTTCACGGCCTAGGGTATCCTCCCCGCTCCACCCGGGTCGGCGGGGGCCCCGGGGCGGGGACGGCGGGGGATTCCCGGGGGAGAACGTGAATGTGGGTTACCTTGAAGGTTACTCCGGTTGCTTCCCCTAGCGTGTATGGATTGATAACTGAGGGGGAACGCGCTGTCGTAGATCGTAATCTCATGGTCTGATCACGAGTTTCGGAAACTCCGTGGTTTCTTTTCCCTCCAGAGTCTCATGCCGGCACATCGATTTTAGTTGGATCCGGAACTTCCAGGTCCAACTCCTCGGCCAGCTCCTTGTACCGGTTCCTGATCGTGACTTCGGTAACTCCAGAAATCTTCGCAACCTCGGGCTGTGTCCGGCGGCACGTTCGGAGCTTCTCGTTGAGCTCGCGTTCGAGTTTCTTCTTCTCTTCCTCCGACTCGGCTTCCTTCATCTTCTCACGGTACTCTTCTATATACTCCTTAGCCTTGAGGAGTCCGGCTAAGTACAGAGCCGCGCCCGCCAGTCCGGCCGGATTACGGCTCACGGTCAGGCCTTTCTTCTCGGCCTTCTCCAGGATCTCACGGGCCAGCATTTCGACATCCTCAGAGACACCTAGCTCGGTCGCGAATCGGGATAGGTACTGCTTTGGATCCGGAGCGGGCATACGCTCGTTCAGGTGCCGGAGTAGGACCCGGTGCGTTCGGTTGATGTCTTTGGGTGTGATCCCGAACAGTTTCGCAATCTCCTTAATAGTACGGGGGTGCTTACGCTTCTTACACGCCATGAACAGTGCGGCCGCGGCCGTGTTCTCGATCGACCTACCTCGGACTAGATCCTTCTCCACGGCCTTCCGATATATCCGGATCGCTTCATCCACGATTGACCGTGGGATGTTAGCCTGTGAGCATACCCTCTCAATGAGTTCCACAGCGGATCGGATGTTCCTGCTGACCGGATCGTTCGAAATCCACCTATCCCACCTCTTCAGACGCCTGAACCGCCAGTCAACGAGACGACGACCATGAGTGTCGCGGTCGTCGATGATCGTGTCCCCTAACCTATGCGGATGACGTTCTGAGATGGGTGCACCCGTACGCTCACGCTGCGCGCGCTGATCCGCGTTGAAGGCCCTCCACTCGGGCCCGTAGTCGATCAGATAGTCGACGACGGTACCACAGTCCCGACAGACCAGCTCCCCATGCTTCTCGTCACGCTCCAGGTTCGCACTTCCACACTTCGGGCACACCCGGTGCTCCGACTCGGTGTAGACCATGGCAGCCTCACCCCCCTTACGCCGGGAAACGGCCCGGTTGGCTTTTCGGGAAAGATTTTAAGTAGATTACTCCCTAGTGCGCGGGCACAGCCCAACCGCTAGCACGGCCAACGAGCAGACCAAGGCCAGCCGGTACGTCAGCGGCGTATCCAATCCCAACAGCTTCACTATCACAGTCACCGCGACGATTGCACCGACGGAGTGTGCAGTCGCCTTAACCCATCGTTCGTCGATCTCACCTTCTCCGGACTTGAGCGCGGGCAGGCCCTTGCGTATCACCACGTAGCAAGCTAACCCCAATATCACGGCCTCCACGATCGGCGCCGCCAAGTACTCCTCGATCATTGTTCCGGTCATGACAGCTCCCCCTTCACGACCTCAACGAACCGATCGTAACCGAAACGCTCCGCGTCCTCCGTCAGAAGATTGAAGCGCAAGGTTCTATCCACGCGCTCGTAACCCAGGGCGGTTATGGTCATAATCCCGTACCGTCGCAGTAACCTGAGCCCGATCTCCACTTCCCGCTCCACTCCGTGGAACACCAGACCAGCACCCGTCCGTTCCACGTCGAGCTCATCCTTGAGCCGCTCGTACACGCGTTCAAGCTCCTTTAACCGTGCTTCTAGTGAGCTAAACTCGAACTCTTCCAAGGCCCTCTTCACGGCCGCGAGCGTCGGTCCGTCGACCGTCCAACCGTATCCTTCGCAGACCCGCCGTACGTCCTCCACGAGGTCGTCCCGTCCGATCAATATGCCGGCACGTGGCCCGTCCATCAGCTTGTCACAACTCGTCACCACCAGGTCGAACCCGTACCTCGGACCCGGCTTCTGGCCGTGCAATCGACGTACTCGGTCGCCCGAGGCGTCGTCCAGCAACGTCACGGCCTCCGCGGAGGCGACTTCCCTCAGAGTATCTTCGCTTACAACGTTCCAACGTACATCGCAACCCGTCACGACCACGAGATCGAACCCGTTGAGGTCGGATTTCTCCGACTCTTCGACCTCTTCGTACTCAGCTCCCGCCAACCTACAGCCTTCCTCCACACACGGGTGGGCTTCACCGCCCTCGGGTAGTACGTGCAATACACTTCTCGGCTCGAGTGCCAGGATCGTCGCGATGACGGCCGCCGTCGTCCTAGGGACTACCATAACTTCGTACTCCGGGGCATCGAAGTGCTCCCGACAGAGCTCCCGGATCTCCGGTAGGATCAGCGCTTCCGACAAGTAGGTACGGAACTCGTCCGAGGCCGCGTCAACCTTCGGTCGCGACGCTAACCCGGTGAAGTCGTAGAGTGGGTCGCCCCGCGAGATCCTCTCCCTGATTATCTCCAACGCCCGATCCCTAACCCTCATCGTCCGAACACCCGCCGCAAGCTGGCTTCCAATATCTCACACCGATCCGACCCCACCACACCGCAGTACCCACAACCTGGACACCCCCGACGGAAACCCCGAGCCGCCTCATCCGGGAGTACCTCCCGCCACCGCCCGAGAACGCGCTCTCCCCACCGTAGCGACTCCTCACTAGCGACCTTTCGGATCTCGCCTTCGGGACGTAACCACCTCCAAACGTGGTACCTGAGCCAATCGCGCGGCAGCCCGTGCCTCTCACGGTATCGTCCGAGCGTCTCCACCCACTCCTCCCAAAGTTCTGGGTGTACGCGCTCCGAGAGCCTGAAGTCCCCGACTTTGCTCGCCGGGCACATGTAACACCCTATCCTATCGAAACCCTCGTCGTAAAGCGGGTTGTACGGCAAGTTACGAGAGTACAAGCACAGCCAGATGTCCAAGGACGACCAATCGAAGATAGGGGCCACGTTCACCTGTCCTGGCACCGCGTCGCTATCCCACACCCTACCCCGCTCGGATCGGGCCTCGGACTCGTACTTCCGGATACCTACCAGCGTGTAACACCTTCGGTCGAACTCGGAACGAACGTACCTCGTGACGGGTGCGAGCTTCGCGGCCAGCGTGCACCACCTGTTGTCCCGGGAAGGGGGTAACAGCTCCTCCGTCACCCGGTGGAACATCTCCGGATCTCCTTCGACCACCTCCACGTCGATACCCACTGCCTCGGCGGCCCGCTCCGCTACCTCCACGGTCTCCGGTAACTCCATGCCCGTGTCCACGAAGAGCGCGCGCTCCACCCCCGCCTCCGCTGCCACGAGTAAGGTGACCAGACTGTCCTTGCCGCCCGAGAACGAGGCGAAGGTCCGGGACGGGCTCACGTTCTCCCGGACGAACTCCACTGCCTCTTCCAACCGCTCAGAAACGTACTCCTCGTGCGCCTTCGCCACGTCCTCAAAGTCCCTACCACGGAAGTACGTCGAATACCCCTCTACGGTACCCCTCACGTTCACGGCTAGCCCGCGGCTCCGGCGGACCATTTCGCTCCCCGACATCTCGGCCCGACCGAAGGCTACCGGACGGTCCCCGTGTTCGATCACCACCCACTCTCCCGGCTCGACATCGTCCGCGGACGTCACGCCCGGCGCGAACAGGTTCTTCCCCTCCCTTACCGCCTTCGCGGCCCCACGGTCCACCTCGATCGATTTTCCACCCAACTCGTGGAGACGTCTCGCCCCCTCCGGCTTGAGCACGATCGTCCATCTGTCCTCCCACAAATCGTACCGCAGCGCCAGTACCGGCTCGGCGGCGACGATCTCGTCCAGGTAATCGAGATCCGGAGCACGATTCGCGAGGAGTAGCTCGTCATCACGCACGAGATTTGCCGGTAACCCCTCATCCTCCAACACCTCGCGGATCAGCTCCAAGTAACCGGGACCTACCGGTCGGAGCTCCGCAGGAGGGGTCACGCGCAGCGGGTCCGTACTTCTATCACACTCCGGACACCGGCGTAGCAGTGTGACGAGCTCGCATTCTCGGCACACGTACGCCGGGGCCCTATCCGGAAGCTTCTCCATCCCAGTACCCCCGGTAAGCTTCCGCGAACCCCCCCACACCTAGCCGGTTAACCGCCGCCTCGGTCGCGTTCAGGGCCCGCTCGAGCTTCCCGCGCCACGTGCCTTCCAGACGCTCCACAGCCGCGAGTTCCGCCCGCAGTCTGTCCAAAATCACACCCAGCCGCTCGGGATCGGTGGATCCTTCCACGGGGCGCCGGAGCGTCCTCTTCAGGTTCAGAACGTCACGAACGTCCTCGGCCCGCAGCTCCACCCCTTCCCGTTCAAGCTCCTCGACCACCCGATCCGCCCACTCGGGGCTCATTGGAACTCCCTCGCGGTCCAGCCGCGTCGAGACCCTACCCACGACCTTGTGTGCCTCTCGAAACGTCATATCCGCCCGCTCCGCCACGAGCTCCGCCAGGTCGACGGCTGCCGCATGCGATCCCAGAACGGTACCCCGGGCCGCCTCCTCGTCCACTTCCAGTCCCTCGACTACCTTACGGAGCACCCGCACGCACAGCTCGAACCGGTTCACGGAGTCCCACAGTAGGCCGTTCAACACCTGGAGGTCCCTGTTGTAGAACATCGGAAGCTTACCGTGGACGGCGTCCCCGAGACCCTTCAGTCCCGCGACGACGGTCAGCTCGGCCCGGACGAGCTCCAGCGCGTCCGGGTTCTTCTTGTGCGGCATCACCGAGCTCGTCGACGACAACTCGTCCGGGGGTTCCACTACCCCGAGCTCGTCGGAGCACATCTGTACCAGGTCCCCGGCCAACCTGGTCAGCTCCGAAGCTGTGGTGGCCAGTCTCCCGAGGAACTCCAAGATCGGTCCCCTCAACGCTGTGGCCTCACCGCAGTGCTGCGCCGGTCTCCGGAAGCCCAGCAGCGCGGCCTCCCGGTACCTGTCCACCGGGACCGTCGATCCCGAGAACGCGGAGCACCCCAGCGGGCACTCGTCCATCCCCGGGACCCTGAGCAATCCCCGGGCGGAACGCGCGACCGACGCCGCGTAGGTAGACATCCAGAACCCGATCGTGCACGGCTGCGCCCGCTTCAGGTGGGTGTACCCAGCGATAGGCACCTCAGCGTGCTCTCGGGCTAAGTCCAGCAGCGCCCTTCCGAGCCCGACTAGCTCGCGCGACAGGTCCAGCGCGCGCTCCCTCAGCCGCATCCGTACGCTCGTCGCCACCTGATCGTTCCTGCTCCTGCCGAGCTGCAGCCATCCGGCTTCCTCGCCGACCACCTCGTGTAGCTTCGACTCTACGGCCTCGTGGACGTCCTCTGCGTCCTGGGGCAGCCGGTCGGGACCCTCCTCGAGAACCGTTACGAGACCCTCAACGATTTCCGCAGCGGTCGAACGATCTATCCTCCCGGCTTCCCACAGCGACACCGCGTGGACCACCGAGTTCCACACGTCGCAATGGAAGATCTCCCGGTCCTGCTCCAGCGACGATGACAGTTCAGCGAAGTCAGGGTCGCGGCCGCCGGAGACGCGACCGCCCCGGTAGAACGGTCTCCCCAGTGCCAATCTCGTCACACCCACCACTGGGGTCAGTGGGGGTAACTCCGGTCATCCCGGTGGAGATGGGCACATACGTCGCGGCTGGCGTGCACGTCGTTCCCTTACAGTTAAAAGGTAACCGGTCGGGCTGCGCCGCGTAGCCGTAAGCGGGGGGGAAACGATACTGATATTCCCGCTGGCACTCCTCCTCACGCTGATCCTCGCACTGGGCTTCACAGGCCTCCCGCTCAACGCCCCACCCCAGCTCAGTGCGGACGTGCCCGATACGTATCCCTGGGTCGGCGTATACCTTCCGAACGTGGAGGTCACGTACGTCAACAACTGGGACCCGAACCTCAACCCGGAACACATCGAGGACTGGAAGCGCATCGCCAGAGAAATCCTCGGCGACCCGAAGTCCTGGTGGGAGCAGTATACTGCCGGTACACCGCTGGACGAGCTCGTCTACGAGGCCGCCAAGAAGATCGAGTACTGGGTGTCACCCTACGATGACGTCGACCCGCACGGCATCAAGTACCAGTACTACTACAACACGAGGTACGGCGCCTGGAAGACATTGCAGCTCGGTCGCGGTAACTGCTGCGACCACGCCCATGTCATGGTCGCCCTATGCAGGGCGTCCGGCATCGCTATCAGGTACCGTCACGAGGTCACCCGGTTCCCGTGCTGGGGCACGTGCGACCACGTCTGCGTTGAGGTAGGACTACCCGAGAACATCGTCGACGGTAAGTCCCAGGACGTGAAGTGGGTCCGCATGGACCCCACCAACCCCAACTCGCGGTGCATCCGGCTGAAGGCCACGTACCCGAACCTCCCCTTCTAAGCTATCTATCTCCGTGAACCGAAACGACGATATAATCCGGGTGGCCATCACCAGGCCCGCGAGAGTGGGTCGGCGTGGGCGATGTAGTTGACGTTCGTCACACCCCGGATCTCCCCGACGGAATCTGACATCGAGGTCGAGTCGTGGAAGGAGATCGAAGAGATAGTATCATCCCTGAGCTCCGGGCTAGTTCGCATTACCACCCGCGATCACGATGACATTTACGATTGCTTCTTCATTGTCGAAGGGGGCGCCGTAATCGGAGCCTACCTCTCGCGCATCCACGCCGAGGAGCTCTCGGCCGAAGAAGCCGTTCGGACCATCCGTGACGTGGTGAACTCCGTCGGCTTCGCGCTCCTCGACGTGTACGATCTCGAACCGGAGCTCCTGGAGCTCATCAAACGCGTGAACGACGAGTGTCTACTCGAAGAACCCTTCACACCGACCGAAGTTGAGGAAGTCGCACCCGAGGTTGAGGAGCCCGAGCGGGATGAGCTCCTGGAGAAGTTGGGCATCGATCTCGACGCGATATACGAGTCCGTGGAGGCCGTGCTCGAGGACTACTTCGAGGAGGAAGATCCCTTCGAGGAGTTCAAGCGCATGCTCCGGGCCCTCGGAGCCCAGGACGCCCGCGTGTACCTGCGCGTGAAGGTGTCCGAAGGTGTCGATGAGAGGATGCTCGAAGAGATCCGACGCGACCTCGAACACGCCCTGTCCGAGTTCTCGATCGACGGCGTCGAGATCACCCCATCACTTAAGGAGAAGGAGACGGTCACCCTCCGCATCCGCGATATCATGAAACGCATTCGGGGAGGGTAGACCTTGGTGAGCGTGAACGAGAACGCCCTGCCCCTGGTGGAGCGGATGATCGAGCGCGCCGAGCTCCTGAACGTCGAGGTCCAGGAGCTCGAGAACGGAACCACCGTGATCGACTGCGGTGTCAAGACCGCCGGAGGATTCGATGCCGGTATCCTCTTCTCCGAGGTGTGCATGGGCGGCCTGGCCACCGTCGAACTGACGGAGTTCGAGCACGACGGTCTGTGCCTGCCCGCCGTGCAGGTGACCACGGACCACCCGGCGGTGTCCACGCTCGCCGCCCAGAAGGCAGGGTGGCAGGTCCAGGTAGGCGACTACTTCGCCATGGGCTCCGGACCCGCCCGAGCCCTGGCGCTCAAGCCGAAGGAGACCTACGAGGAGATCGACTACTCGGACGACGCCGACGTCGCCATCCTGTGCCTGGAGTCCTCCGAGCTGCCGGATGAGGACGTCGCCGAGCACGTGGCGGACGAGTGCGGAGTCGACCCAGAGAACCTCTACCTCCTCGTGGCTCCGACCGCGTCGATCGTGGGTTCCGTCCAGGTGTCCGCCCGTGTGGTCGAGACGGGGCTTTACAAGCTCCTCGAGGTCCTCGAATACGACGTGACCCGCGTGAAGTACGCGACCGGAACGGCGCCCATAGCACCCATCGCCGCCGACGACGGTGAGGCTATGGGGCGTACTAACGACTGCATCCTCTACGGTGGAACCGTGTACTTGTACGTCGAGGGCGACGACGAGTTGCCGGAGATAGTCGAGGAACTCCCCTCCAAAGCCAGCGAGGACTACGGGAACCCATTCATGAAGATCTTCGAGGAGGCTGACTACGACTTCTACAAGATCGATCCCGGAGTGTTCGCACCCGCGCGGGTGGTCGTCAACGACCTGTCAACCGGCAAGACGTACACGGCAGGTGAGATCAACGTGGACGTGCTGAAAGAATCGTTCGACATCTGATTCCCCACACCACCATCCCTAACGTTACGTAGTCCATTACGTAAACGTTATAGTCGAGCACTGTCAAGGGCGGTGTGGGGAGGAGGGCCCGCAGTTCAGCCCGGCAGAACGCCGGCCTTACGAGCCGGTGGTCCCGGGTTCAAATCCCGGCGGGCCCACCACCGCTAATTGTTACGTACTTCATAACGTTTTCAGAGAATGTCGTGGGGACGGATCTCGCCGCTAGTCCATCCTTCAGGGTGAGAAAATTTAATATATGACCCACCAGCACAAGGGGATGGTCGCGGAGGATGGGACCCCGGGCAACCCCTGGGGGAACATACCCCAGGGGCCCCGGGGTCGACACAAGCCCCCCTAATGCCGACCCCCCCGGGCGGGGGCTATCCGGCCCCGCCGGGTCGGCTAAGCCGTCGGGTGGATGCCTCGGCTCGGGCGCCGAGGAAGGCCGTGGCAAGCTGCGATAAGCCCGGGCGAGGCGCATGCAGCCGTGGAACCCGGGATCGCCGAATGGGACCTCCCGCCGGGGCCGAAAGGTCCCGGCACTCCGGGGGGAAACCCCGGCCCTCGTGGCCGGGGGAGTACCCCCGGAGGGGGAACCCGCCGAACTGAAACATCTTAGTAGGCGGAGGAAAAGAAAGCAACATGCGATGCCGTGAGTAGGGGCGACCGAAAACGGCAGAGGGCAAACTGAACACCCGCCCGAAAGGGCGGGTGGATGTGGGGTTGCAGGCCCGGGCCGCCTATGCGGCCGTCTCCCCCGGAACGGCCGAAGTGCCCTGGAACGGGCCGCCGGAGAGGGTGACAGCCCCGTAGGCCGCCGGGGGACGGCCGCTGGCCCGGGCCTGAGTACCGTCGGTTGGATATCCGGCGGGAATCTGGGGGACATCGGCCCCCAACCCTAAATACGTCCCGAGTCCGATAGCGAACAAGTACCGTGAGGGAAAGGTGAAAAGAACCCCGGAAGGGGAGTGAAAAGAGCCTGAAACCCGACGGCGATAGTCTGCCGGGGCCCGCAAGGGATGAAGCCCCCCGAAGGAAACCCCGGTGACGGGGGAGTACGAGGGGGGCCGACCGGGGTCCCGGCGTTCGTTTTGAAACACGAGGCGGGGAGTCCGCGGCCGCGGCGAGTCTAAGGGGTTCAAACCCCGAAGGCGTAGGGAAACCGACACGCCCGCAGCCCGGCCTAGCGGCCGGGCCAGGGGCGGGGTCCTAATAGGGCCCGCAGCCGCGGCCGCGGGACCCGAAACCGGCCGATCTAGCCCGGGGCAGGGTGAAGCGGCCCTAAAGGGCCGTGGAGGCCCGCTAGGGGTGCTGTAGTGCAAAACGCTCCCGTGACCCCGGGCTAGGGGTGAAAGGCCAATCGAGGCCGGAGACAGCTGGTTCCCCCCGAAACGGCCCGCAGGTCGGCCCGGCCGGAGGTAGGTGGCGGGGTAGAGCACTGATTCCCCGGTTAGGGGCCGAGAGGCCCCGCCGGGGAGTCAAACTCCGAACCCGCCACCGCCGTAGAAGGCCGGAGTTGGGGCCGGCGGGTAAGCCGCCGGTCCGAGAGGGGAATAACCCAGACCGGGGTTAAGGCCCCAAAGTGCCGGCTAAGTGTTAAATAGAAAGGGTGTCCCCGGCCGAAGACAGCGGGGAGGTAGGCTTAGAAGCAGCCATCCTTTAAAGAGTGCGTAACAGCTCACCCGTCGAGGTCGGGGGCCCCGAAAATGGACGGGGCTGAAGCCGGCCGCCGAGACCCCGGGGCCGCGGGCCGATGGCCCGCGGGCCGGTAGGGGGGCGCCCCGGCGGCCCAGAAGCCGGGCCGTGAGGTCCGGTGGAGCCGTCGGGGACGAGAATCCCGCCGGTAGTAGCAGCAAAGCGGGGTGAGAATCCCCGCCGCCGGAGGGGCCAGGGTTCCTCGGCAATGTTCGTCAGCCGAGGGTAAGTCGGCCCTAAGGCCGGCGGTAACACCGACCGGCCGAAAGGGAAACGGGTTAATATTCCCGTACCGCGGGGGTACGCCCGGCAACGGGAAGCCCGGCGGCCGACGCCTCGGGGTAGGCCGGGCGGGGCTGTCGCCCCGTCCAACCGGTGAAGGCCGGGGAGTCCCGTAATGGGGAGAACCGGCCGAAGCCGGGAAGGGCCGCCCGTTGTGGGCGGTCCGGCCGATCCCCGGGGCCCGTGAAAAGGCCGCCGGGAAGGATCCCCCGCGACCGTACCGAGAACCGACACAGGTGCCCCTGGGTGAGAAGCCTAAGGCGCGGCGGGGTAACCCGGCCGAGGGAAATCGGCAAATTGGCCCCGTAACTTCGGGAGAAGGGGTGCCCGCGGCCCTGACCCCGAGGGTCGAACCTCGGGGGAGGGGCCGCGGGTCGCAGTGACTAGGGGGGGCCGACTGTTTAATAAAAACATAGGTCCCGGCTAGCCCGAAAGGGCTGGTACCGGGGCCGACGCCTGCCCAGTGCCGGTACGTGAAGCCCGGGTACAACCGGGTGAAGCGCCGGTAAACGGCGGGGGTAACTATAACCCTCTTAAGGTAGCGAAATGCCTTGCCGGTTAAGTACCGGCTTGCATGAATGGCGTAACGAGCCCCCCACTGTCCCCGGCCGGGACCCGGTGAACCCGCCATCCCCGTGCAGAGGCGGGGGACCCCCGGCGGGAAGCGAAGACCCCGTGGAGCTTTACCGCAGCCTGCCGTTGGGGCACGGCCGCGGGTGTATAGCGTAGGTGGGAGCCGTTACTCAGGGGCGGCCGCCAGGCCGTTCCCGAGGCACCCATGGAACACCACCCTCCCGCGGCTGTGCCCCTAACCCGGGCCGAGAAGGCCCGGGGACAGCGGTTGGTGGGCGGTTTGGCTGGGGCGGCACGCCCCCGAGAAGGCATCGGGGGCGCCCAAAGGTCGGCTCAGGCGGGTCAGAAATCCGCCGTAGAGTGCAAGGGCAAAAGCCGGCCTGACTGGGTCCCGCACAATAAGGGACCCAGGCGGGAAACCGTGGCCTAGCGAACCCCGGTGCCGCCCCGGTGGCGGCCCGGGATGACAGAAAAGCTACCCCGGGGATAACAGGGTGGTCGCGGGCAAGAGCCCACATCGACCCCGCGGCTTGCTACCTCGATGTCGGCTCTCCCCATCCTGGCGGTGCAGCAGCCGCCAAGGGTGGGGTTGTTCGCCCATTAAAGGGGAACGTGAGCTGGGTTTAGACCGTCGTGAGACAGGTCGGTCGCTATCTGCCGGGGGTGTTGGCCGCCTGAGGGGAAGGACCGCCTAGTACGAGAGGAACGGCGGTCCGCGGCCTCTGGTGGACCGGCTGTCCGACAGGGCAAGCCGGGTAGCTACGCCGTATCCGATAAGGGCTGAAAGCATCCAGGCCCGAAGCGGTCCCCGAAAATAGGCGGCCGTTGAGGCCTCGGGTAAAAGACCCGGTTGATGGGGCGGGGGTGTAAGGCCCGAGGGGCCGTTCGGCCCCGAGGGCCTAAGCCCACCGCTCCCAATCGGCCGATGGACCCGGCGGGGCCGAGCCAAACCCGTCCGGGGGGTCGGCTAGGTCCAGGTGGATTCTCGGGAATCCGGCGTCCTGGTCGGAGTGGTCCTGTCGGTTGATCGCCTCGGACCGCTTCGGTGCCGACCATACGGCCGCCTAGGTGAATCGTTACGAATTTCATAACATTATTTTTTCAGGTTTAAAATTAACTGTTCGTTTTCGAAACTAATGTTTTCTTATTTTCCATATAGATGTGTTGAAAATGCTAACACATATCAACTTGCAATACAATCGGACATTCGGGGAATCGCCCATGGCCCTTTGGCTAGATGTCCCCGTAGTCCCGACCGATTCGTTCTACCGGAAGTTGTTCGAGGCCGTGTGGCGAATCCTTGGTGATCGGGCCCGTGGGATAGCTTCTGAGCGGCTTCCGGCCCTCCGTCGCTGCTACACGGCATCGCCCAGCTCCAGTACGTTCCTTTCCGGGGACGTACCCGGTATCCGACTGTTAGATGAGTTCAGACTCGGTGAACTCCTGGAAGAGGTCCTCTCGGAGACTGTATCGGGTGAGCTCGGCCGCCGACTTTGGGGCTCGCTGGTAGTCAGCGTGGTAGAGCGAGGAGACGTAGCCGGTCTGGAAGTCATGAGGAGGTCGATCGAAGCCCTGAGAGCTGTCGACGTGACGCCCTGGTTGGACGTGCTCGCGCTGGACGTGCTGGTGGCACTGGTGGAGGACGTCGGTGAGGACGTCCTCGTGGATTCACTCCATCTGGTCGCGGAGAGACTGGACGTCGACGAGGATAGGATGCTTCGTGTCTCCCCGTTGGCGTTGGAGTTTGCAGGGTATTGCTTCGAGATGATCCTGCTGGGCTACGTGGTGGCGTATCGGAAACCCGAGGAAATCGAGGTGGTCTCCTGTGACGTCTTCACGGTAGAGGACGTACGGCGGGATATCGAGAGGAGGATTTCGGAGGTTAAGTCCGGAGACCTGGAGCTAGCGGCTGAGGTGATCGAAAAGGTATTGGCGCCGTATCTGCGAGTGGTTACCGACGTTAGGGGTTACCTGGAGGAGGTCCGGTCGATGGATCCTTCCATCGTGCTTGAGGTCGACGGGTTCTCGGTGTCGATCGCTCCCGAAGAGCTAGATCCTGAGTGGGACAGACACGTTCATGAGGCGATCGAGAAGCTGACGGGTTCGGATGGCAAGGCCCGAAGGGTTTTTAATTAAGCCAGGGTCGCCGGTCATTGGGAGCTTGCGGGGGCGCCCGAGCCTGGTCAAAGGGGCGGGAATGAGGATCCCGTGGCCGTAGGGCCGTCCCGGGTTCAAATCCCGGCCCCCGCACCACCCTGGAACGTTACGGGGGTGATAACGTTCTCCCGACGGCGGCTCGGACCCGGGGGTCCCCTCCTTGCGGGGTTCCCCCCGGGCGTCATCCCGCCGGCACGTTCAGGCGAGTGGTCCTAGTTCCTTCGCCCGCTCGTGCATCTCCTTAACGGCGGCGACGAACTTGTCGGCCTCAGCTGAGCTCATGAAGTACATCTCGACGCGCTCCGGCTCGATGCCGAGCTCCTCTAGTAGCTTCTTGGCCGCTTGCACTCGACGCTCGCACTTCAGGTTCCCGTCCTCGTAGCTGCACTCTTCCTTCTTTCATCCGGCTACGAAGACCGTCCACGCGCCCTTAGCGAGCGCTGTCAGGATGTGCTCGATGCCGACTCGACCAGTGCACGGCACCCTCACGATCCTGACACTGCTGGGGTACTGTGACCTTCCAGTACCCGCTAGGTCGGCGGCACCGTAACCTCACTCGTAGCAGCAGAAGGCTACGACGACCGGCTCCTCGGACATTGTCATCACCCGATTGTCACCGCTCCGCCCGTTTTAAATCGGTTACCATCCCGAGGGGTCGATCGGGGAGATCCACGTGAGAAGAGTAGAGATGGAGGGTGTCCCGGAAGTTCTGGGAACCGTCTGTCCACCTCCATCGAAGAGCGGGTCACACCGGGTATTGACCGCCGCCGCGTTATGTGAAGGGAGTACCGAGCTCCGGAACGTGTTGAATGCGGAAGACGTGCGCGCGACGCTTCGACTTTGTCGAAAATTGGGGGCTGAAATAGACGTCGACGGTGGGGAGCGGCTCGAGGTGACGGTTTCCGGGTTCGGGGATTCTCCGCGTGTGCCCGAGGACGTCGTAGACTGCGGGAACTCGGGGACTACGTTAAGGTTTGGGTGTGGGCTGGCGGGGCTCGTCGGTGGAATAGTGGTCCTGACAGGGGACGATTCCCTCAGGTCCCGTCCCGTCGGGGACCTCCTGGCGGCGCTCCGCTCCCTGGGTGTGGACGCACGTGGGAGGGTCTGGCGGGGTGAGGAGTATCCTCCGGTGGTGATCTCGGGGCACCCGCTTCGGGAACGCGTCGCGGTGTACGGGGACGTCAGCTCCCAGTTCGTGAGCGCGCTCCTCTTCCTGGGCGCCGGGCTCGGTACGCTCCGCGTGGACGTGGTGGGGGGCCTGCGCTCCCGCCCATACGTGGACATGACCGTCGAGACGCTGGAACGGTTCGGGGTCTCGGTGGTACGGGAAGGTCCCTCGTTCGAGGTGGAAGGGCGGCCTCGCTCACCCGGGGAGCTGCGGGTCGAGAACGATTGGAGTTCCGCGGGGTACTTCGTCGCGCTCGGCGCGATAGGTGGCGAGGTGAGAATCGAGGGGGTGGACCTCGGCTCTTCGCACCCGGATTGCAGGATCGTGGAGATCGCGCGCGAGATGGGGGCCGAGGTCCGTAGGATCGATGGCGGGATCGTCGTGCGTTCGACAGGTCGACTGGAAGGGGTCGAGGTGGATCTCTCCAACTCGCCCGACCTAGTCCCGACTGTGGCGGCTATGGCGTGCTTTGCGGATGGAGTCACGAGGATCGAGAACGTGGGTCATCTGCGGTACAAAGAAGTGGATAGACTTCGGGCGCTCGCAGCGGAGCTACCTAAGTTCGGGGTGGAGGTCAGGGAGGGGGAGGACTGGCTGGAGATCGTGGGTGGAGAGCCGGTCGGAGCACGGGTCGATTCCAGGGGTGATCATCGGATGGCGATGGCACTGGCGGTGGTGGGTGCTTTCGCACGTGGTAAAACGGTCGTCGAGCGCGCGGACGCGGTGTCCATCTCCTACCCGAGGTTCTGGGAGGATCTGGCGTCGATCGGGGTGCCGGTTCGCTCAGTGTAGGTTCGAGTGTCGGATCTCGAAGGCGCACGCGTTCACCAGCTCGCCGGCGCGAACCGCGCACTTGGTCTCCCTCACCTTGTGCGGCTCTCGACCGAAGGCTGTGAGCGTCTCGTGGATGAATCCTCTGGTGACATCGCACATGGGCTCGTAGCCGCGTGGGAAGCCGGCGCACTCCGGACAGGGGGCCGCGACCACCACGTCCTCGTTCAGGTCGTAGTTGGTTCCTAACACCCCTTCGACGCACGTTAGGAATTCTCGGATCGACAGTACGTGGTACACGCGGAGGAGGGCACGGGCGTACGTCCTGCCAGCCCAGAACAGTATTGCGGGTGCCTCGAAGTCGAGAGACTTCCGGACTGGGTACCATGTCGCGATCTTGAGCGCCGCGATCTCCTCGGGCTCGTACCTAGTCGCTGCGCGGGCTATTTCCGCCAGCGCGTCCTCGTCCAGCCATCTGAGGTCCGGGACAACGAGTTTGGGCTCATGCCTAACGACGAAAGTGCAGACCCCGTCACCGGCAGCCCTACACCGGGTCTCGGCCACGGTGACCGGACGACCGATCTCGAGGTGGTAAGCTTCGGTGATGAATCCCCTGGTCAAGTGACACACCGGCCCGTCGATCCCGCGGAGTCCCGCGCACTCCGGGCACTCCCGAACTGTGACGGTGTCCCTCTCCACCTCGACCTCCGCCCCGAAGACCTCGGCGAACGCGCACAGAACCGACTCCAGATCGTCTCCTCCTAGGATCCTGACCAGACGACGTCCCGCCTCGAAGAGGACGGCGGCTCCGGTCTCCCTGGCGACCTCGAGGAGAGCGGTGAGCCGGTCGTAGGTGAGGAACTCGTAAGGTGCGAACGCTTCGGCTGTCGCCTCAGCTCCTCGGAGCAAGGTTTCCTCGGTGAGGTCCACCTCGACTCCCCGGAAACTGTATTCCGGAATCCTTTACCTGGGTTTCGCCCGTCCCGATTTTTAAGTGGTAGACGCGGTGCCGACGTAGGGGAGTCCCGTGAACACGTTCGGCCATCTGTTTCGAGTCACGACCTGGGGCGAGTCCCACGGCCCGGCACTGGGCACGGTCGTGGACGGGTGTCCCGCGGGACTACCGCTCTCCGAGGACGACGTGCAGCGTGAGCTGGATCGGAGGCGCCCCGGACAGTCGGAGGTCTCGACACCGCGCTCGGAGCGGGATAGGGTGGAGATACTGTCGGGCGTCCACGAGGGGCGCACTCTCGGGACTCCGATCAGCATGATCGTGTGGAACGAGGACGTGGATTACTCGAAGTACGAGCCGATCCGAACCCGGCCGCGTCCGGGCCACGCCGACGTCACGTACCGGTGGAAGTACGGGCACGTGGACTACCGGGGCGGTGGGAGGGCTTCGGGCCGCACGACTGTGGGCGTCGTGATGGGTGGCGCTGTGGCCAAGAAGTTGCTCCGTGAGGCGCCCTCGGATGACCCTCTGGGTATCGAGATCGTGGGTCACGTGGTGAGGGTAGGCTCCGTCGAGGCGGATCCCGGTGACCTATCCGCGGAGGAGATCATGGAGTACGCCGAGTCGAACCCGATTAGATGCGCGGATCCGGACGCCGCCGAGGAGATGCTCGGAGAGATCGAAAGTGCGCGCGAGAACGGGGACTCCGTCGGCGGGACGATCGAGGTGATCGCGGAGAACGTGCCGCCGGGCCTGGGTGACCCGGTCTTCGGGCGGCTGGATGGGGAGCTGGCGGGGGCTCTGATGAACGTACCCGCGGTGAAGGCGGTGGAGGTAGGGTCCGGTGTTCGATGCTCTAGGATGCACGGATCCGAGCACAACGACCCGATCCGGTGGGACGGACATCCCGTCGTGGATGGCGACAACTCGGGAGGAGTACTCGGGGGGATCTCCCACGGCGGTAGACTGGTCGTCCGGGTGCACGTTAAACCCACTCCGTCCGTGTCCGTTTCCCAGCGCACCGTCGATCTGGAGTCCGAGGAGGAAGTAGAAATAGAGGTGGAGGGTCGACACGACCCCTGCATATGTCCGAGGGCTGTACCAGTTGTGGAGTCTGTCGTGGCGATCGTGCTGGCCGACGCCGTCCTCAGGGCAGGGTACGTGAACCCGGACAGTGTTGAGCTCCCGGCTGCGTCCGTGGGAGATCGATGGAAGATGATGAAACGACACCTATAGCCCCCTGAGCTCGAACTGGAACTCGCACCGACCGAATAGCTCACCGGTCACGGCCGCATACTCGGTCTCCCCACGCGCTCGACCTCATTGCTGAAGGCACCCAAGGTCTCGTTGAGTGCGATCATGATCGGGGCGGCGTCCGCGAGGTGAAACTTGAGCGTGTACTTACGCTAATTTGAAGGCCCTCCTCCGGCCCGTGCTCCGACGCCGCGCGGGTCGTCCCCCGGAGTGCCCTCTCATCCGGCCTGTCGGGCTACGGAACCGCCAGCCCTCAAGGTTCCGTCCCGATCCGGAACTCGCAGACGTCGTCACATGTGACGCGGCGTCGGACCCTGTCTACCAGTCTCGAGCTCATAGGCGCCAGCAATCAGGCCTCTGAAATGACAAAATGGCCCGCGGAGCTTTCGGGCCACCGGCGTGCTCCGGTCAGTCCTTCACGGTCACTACATCCTAATCCTAGTCCACTTCGCATCCTGTGAGGTCCGCGAACGTGGTCAGCGTCGACCTCAGGTCGTCACTGAGCTCCCGCCCCAGTAGGCGCTCTGCCCCCGAAAAACGTCACTGCACCCTGACCCCGGCTACTTCCATCAGCGCTATCATGAACATGACTAGCCAGTCACGGCCAGACCGTTTTATCGGATAGTCTCCGTGGCCGATTCCGCACCCCGACATAGCTTCTCCTCCGTCGGCAACTCCGACCTCACGGAAATTGGTTTCCGGTTAGGATTTAACAGGGTCTGGTCCGCCGGAAGAGCCTACAAACCTGTCGCTGTGTGAACGGGGTGTAGATCTTGGAGAAGCTCGTCCTGCTACCGGGTCCGGTGATGGTGCACGAGGACGTCCTCCTCAGATCGGCGAAACAGGTCATGAACCACCGTAGCGAGGAGTTCGAAGAGATACTCGCGGAGTGCGTGGAGCTGTCCAGGTACCTGTTCCAGACGAATGGCAACGTTGCCATCATCACAGGTTCTGGCACTGCGGCCATGGAGGCAGCGATCTACAGCCTCCTCGAGCCCGGTGAGGAAGTCGTCGCGGTGGTCAACGGAAAGTTCGGCGAGCGGTTCGCGGACATCGCCGAGCGTCGTGGCGTCGAGGTGCATCGGGTGGAGTTCGAGTGGGGCGAAGCCGCGGACCCCGAGCGCGTGGAGGAAGTCCTCGCGGACTCGCAAGCAGAGGTCGTCACCCTCGTACACAACGAGACCTCGACAACAGTGCTCAACCCGGCCGAGGAGATCGCTAGGATCTGCCGCGAGTACGATGCGCTGTTCGTCGTGGACGCGATATCATCGTTGGGCGGCGTCGAGTTCAGAATGGACGACTGGGGCGTCGACGTCTGCATCACCGGTTCGCAAAAGGTCCTGGGTTGCCCACCGGGTCTTGCCCTCGTGGCCGTCAACGACAGGGCTCTGGAGGTCATGGAGGAGAAGGACGCGGGCAGCTACTACCTGGATATCCCCAAGTACCTCGAGTACTTCGAGAAGGATCCGAAGCAGACTCCGTACACGCCCGCCGTGAACGCCTTCTACGCCCTGCACGAGGCCCTGAAGAGGCTGAAAGAGGAGGGGCTCGAGGTCCGTTGGAAGCGCTACCGTCTCATGCAAAGGATCGTCCGGGAGGGGATCCGGGCACTCGGGCTCGAGCTGTTCGTCGAGGACGACGAGATATCCTCACCGACCGTGACTGGAGTCACTTACCCCGAGGGCGTGGACGATAGAGAGTTCAGGGGTATCTTACGGGACCGCTACGACGTGGTCGTCGCTGGCGGACAGGACCACTTGGCGGGTAAGATATTCAGGATCGGACACATGGGCGAAGTCCGGATCCGTGACATGATCACAGCGGTGACTTGTATCGGCCTCGGTATGCGCGAGCTCGGCGTCGATGTGGACGTAGGTGCCGCCGCCGAGGCCATGGCCGACGTGTTGTCAGAAGTATCGTAACGGCCACCGCTCGGTGCCGGTGTCCTCCTCCAGCGCCCTCACACCGTCTATTACATTCCCGTTCAACACTATCGTTACAGAGAATATCACCGTCCCCGGGAGTACCTCGGCCGGTGCGCCTCGACGTACCGGTCTCGCTCCCGCACCTCTTCCGGCTCCTAAGATGGCTCCGGCTGTCGGTCCCACCTGATCCAACCGCTCGGTTGTGGCTATCAGGATGGGATCGTCCGTCTCCGGTCCAACGTAGCCCACGCCCGGAATCTCCACAGGCTCTTGAACGGGTCCCCCGCCGACGTCGTAGCACAGACCCTCCGCGGCTCTTCGACACACTTCGGCAACCTCGGCCACTCGGTTCTCCGCAGCGTACGTATCGAACAGCGTCACGACCACGTCCTGGTACTCGGACTCCGGACAGGCCGCCTCGGCGTAGGACGGCCCCTCACCTGCGCCCTCTGGGGACTCCGAAACCCCCATAACGTCCTTGCCACCGTACCCCTTAAAGAGGTCGAAAACGGCGGCATTCACGTCCTCCAGTGCTTCCTCCTCGACGACGTACACGACCGCGAGATCGTCCCCACACACCGGACCCAGAACCACGTACATCAGCTCGTCCCGGAACCTCAGCTGTAGTTCCTCCAGATCGCGCTCAACGCGCCGCACCAGTCCTCGGGACACGCGTACGTCGTCCTCGGAAAGATCCGCGGAGAACGCGACGGCCCGGAGTCCCACGCACAGCACCCCCGGGGGAAGCTCCCCCTTGGTTACCGTGCTCGAGGAGGATGATCCCCACGCGGTTAAACACGTCGTCCGCGCTCTCCGCGCCGGGAAACTCGTCGCCATCCCGTGTGACACCGTCTACTCTCTGAGCTGTGACGCTACGAACTCCGAGGCCGTTCGCCGTCTCTACACAGCGAAGGAGCGTCCCATGGATAAGCCCGTCAGCGTCGCCGTTCACTCGCCCGAGAAGGCCTTGGAGCTCCTGGAGCCCGTACCCAGACTCGAAGCAGCCTTGGAGACGCTGACCCCGGGTCCGATCACCATCGTTGCGCCCAGAAAACCCGGCGTGGTCGCGCCCGAGGTCGCGGCGGGTAAGCGTACCCTCGGGGTTAGGATCCCGGACCACCCTTTCTTCCTGCGCGTAGTCCGAAGGTTCGGAGAACCGATCGTCACCACTTCCGCCAACATCTCCGGTCGGCCCGCCCCGACCGATCCTGACGAGGTCTTCGAACAGCTCGGCGACCGCTTGGACGTCCTGGTCGAGGGCGAGTGCCGCTTCGGAGAACCATCCACCGTGGTCGAACTCACGCCCGAGGGTAATATCGACATACTCCGGGAGGGCGCCATGCCTAAAGAGGAGGTACTGGAGACACTCAGGGGGACGACCTCAGGTGCCTGAGAAAGGCCTCAAACCCCTCCTCACAGGCTTCCGCGAGGCCGTTCTCGACTTGACCGACGGTGAGGGCGTCCTCGTGTATTCCGGATGTGCCGGCACGTGCACACCGTTCGCGGAACTTCTCGCGTTCACGCTGCGGGAGACCGACCTCGAGCAGTACTACTCGATAGATCTCCGCCGCGAGTACCTGCGAATGGAGCTGCGCGACCACGGCTACACCGTCACCGACGAGCGGGAGGAGCTCGAGAGCGCGGACGTCGTCGTCCTCCTCGGCGGCCTCGCTATGCCGATATCCGATGCCACACCTAACGACGCTCGGGAGTTCATCGAGGAGCTCGGGAACCCCCCCGTCGTCGGCGTGTGCTTCATGAACATGTTCGAGCGCGCCGGCTGGACCGACGAGCTCGACTTCCACACGATCATCGACGGATACCTGGAGGTCGCGGTCAAGTGATCGGGAAGGAACCGGTACCCCTTGGGGTAGGCGACTACCTCCTGTACTTCCGCCCCTGGGCCCTCGGCGATGCGGACGCCGTCTCGGACGTATTGTACAGGGAACTGTATCCCCACGAGTGGCTCGAGGGATCCCGCGAGGTAGTCGACGTGGGCGCTCACGTTGGTGCTTTCACGGTCCTCGCGGCCGCTCACGGTGCCAGTGAGATCCTCGCGATCGAACCCCACCCCGACAACGCAGAGCTCCTCCGACGTAACGTAGAGGAGAACGACCTCAACGTCGAAGTCGTCGAGGCCGCCGCTTACGACCGTGAGGACGTCGTCAAGATGTACCTCAGCCCCTCTACCGTCGCCTACTCCGTCGAGCTCGTCCGCTCCCGGGAGACAATCGACGTCGAGACAGTCGTCATCGACGACTTGGGGGTTTCTCCCGATCTGATCAAGATCGACGCCGAAGGGGCCGAAGAACGCGTCCTCCGCGGGTCCGAGCGGACACTCGAGGAACACGCCCCCGTCCTCCTGATCTCCGCCTACCACTATCCGGGGCAGGAGGAGGACGTCCGACGATGGCTCGAGGACAGGAACTACAGGGTCGAGGTGATCGTCCGGGAGACGAGCCCGTACAGGAGCCCCGCCCTACGCGTACCGGTGATAGTGGGCGAGCCCCGCGCCTGATCGTCCTCCACACCCGCGACTGCGACCCGAAAGCCTGCACGGCCCTACGGGCCCATCGTATGGGTCTCGTCGAGCTCGTGAGACGTCCATCGGACGTGCCCACCGGTGCCGTCGTCCTGGATCCTACCGTGGGGAAGGCCCTCTCCCGCGAGGATCGCGACGCCGTCCTAGGGAGCGGACTCGTTGCCGTGGACTGCTCCTGGGAACACGTCCACAGGTACTTCGGACCGCTCAGACGACGCTGCCGGCGCAGGATCCTCCCCTACCTGATCGCGGCCAACCCCGTCAATTACGGTAAACCCTGCAAGCTGAGCACCGTGGAGGCGCTTGCCGCCGCCCTGTACATCCTAGGGTTCAGGCGGGAGGCCGAGAGGTTCATTTCGCGGTTCAAGTGGGGTCCCGCCTTCCTGGAGCTCAACCGTGAGCGGCTCGAAGCGTACCGACAGGCCGAGACGAGCGCCGAGATCGTGCGCGCTCAGGAAGAGTTTCTTCCGGACGGCCCGTGACGATCTCCCGCGAATCGTTACGTAATCAGTGACGATACGGTGCTGGTATCCCGGAGGTTCTCGAGATCTCGCTGCCCGGTGACCACTTGCGAGGACTTCGGTTCATAGCACTACCGTGCGCGAACTCTGATAGCGAACGATAGTTCCAACGAGCCACCGGCCCCCCGGGCCGCCAGTTACGGCCCCGTACCGGATTGCGAGTGATCGCGTCACTACCCTGGTTGATGGCCGACACTTTAACCCGGATACAATCTCCCGGTGCTCGCTCGGGACGAGTTCCCCCAGACCTCGTACGGTACCTCCTAGGACCCGACAAGTCTCAGCCACGTCGTGATTGGAAGTAAGGTACGGCCGCTTACCCGAAGGATCTCACGTCGGTGGATGCCACGCCAGCCGCGCCGTCGAGTGCTCGCTTTCCGGTACATCCTTCGGATGAAGCAAACCCTCCTCCCCATCACCGACGTTGACGGTCACCTGTGATAACTAAGCACAGTCTTCAAACACGTGAATCGGAGGCGTTCACTCGAGCCAGCGGCGTCACTCAATTAGCCTATGAGTGCAAGGTCGTACGGGGGTGTTCGGATGGCGAAGTTCCCGGAGGCGGAGGCTCGGATCTTCAACAAACTGATCTGTATGAAGTGTAACGCGAGGAACCCACCGGACGCCACGAAGTGCAGGAAGTGCGGGTACAAGGGACTACGACCAAAGGCCAGGGAGCCGAGAGGCGGTTAGACCATGGGCGTGTTCGGATACCTGCGGGAGCGCGCCCCCTGTCACCTTACACTACTCGATCCCGTGGACGTTGGTCCGGAGGATGTCCCAGAGGTTCTGGAGCCGCTGGTGGAGGCGGGCACGGATGCGGTGATGGTCGGCGGTTCGACCGCGCACACATCACAGGTAGAGGCGGTGGTGGAGGCGATCCGGAAGGTCGCGGACGTCCCGGTGATACTGTTTCCGAACGGTCCGGAAGGTCTCGCGCCGAACGCGGACGCGGTGCTGTTCATGAGCCTCCTCAACTCGCGGAGCACGTACTACCTGATCGAGGCGCAGGTGAAGGGCGCGCCGTTGGTGGAACGGTTCGGGCTGGAATCGATCCCGACTGGCTACCTGATCGTGGGCGAGTGGGGAACGACCGTCTCAGTGGTCGGTGACGCTCGAGTGATCCCGTTCGACCGGACCGAAATCATCGTCGCGCACGCACTGGCGGCGAAGCACTTGGGCATGAAGGCGGTGTACCTGGAGGCGGGAAGCGGCGCGCCGGAACCAGTGCCCCCCGAAGTGGTACGGAGAGTCTCGGGAACCGGGGTGTTCACGATCGTGGGCGGTGGTATCCGGAATCCCGAGACTGCCTTAGAGATCGTCGAGGCGGGTGCGGATGCTGTCGTCACCGGGACCGCCGTAGAACGTGACCCGGATCTGGCCTCTGAGATCGTCGAGGCGGTTAAACGAGGTGCCTGAACGTCGAGGATCCCGATTCCCATTTTAGCTTTTAGTCTTGCATAAAATATAACATGCATTGAGCCGCGATCATCGCATTGGGGGTCATCCGGACGTCGGTCCGGTCAAATGGCCCGTCCTGGCCTGCGTAGCCTTTCTCGCTGCTGTAACAGTGCACGTTCCACTTCTCAGCCTACCACCAGGTGATGCAGTTCATGTTTACCTTCGGTCTTCAGGTATCGACCCTCTAGTTTATAACACTCCTGAAGGGCTGATTCCTATTTATTACCAGCACTACAACGGTATCGTACCGTACTGTGATTACATATTCGAATACCCACCGATACCGGCCGCCACTTTCACTCTCTCAATGATCGCAGCTCTTATTCTCAAATCCGTACATCCTGTAAACCAGAAAGCTCTTGTCATACTGCTATTACCGTTGCTCGGAGCAATCTACTTATCCTTCCTATATTGGATCATTTTACGGAACAAAAATCTATCGATCCTAACGCTAGTGACAACTTCGATTTACATAATTTTAATAATAGTATTTGGATTACCATTATACAAATTCTATTTTACTTTTGTTCTGTTCTGCGCCATCGCTCACGCTACGTTAATGTATCAATTTTGGAGATTAGTTCGCACTTTAGGCAAAGAAGAGTCTCTCCTTTTAATGTTATCATCACCAACTGTAATAACATATTCAACAGCGAATTGGGACTTACTCTCTGCAGCTTTTATGACCAAAGGCGTCAGAGAGATACTCTCTGGAAGGGTTAAAGGATTACACTGGTTCGCGCTAGCCGTTCCAGTAAAGTTAATACCGATATTCCCAACCGTAGCATTAACAGTTACATTACTTAAAAGGAAAGAGTTGATAACAGAAGGTCCGAAAGTCATCACCTTAGCCATCCTACCATATATGTTAATCCCGATAATTTCATGGAAAGGATTCTTGAGGTTCATTAAGTTTCATTCCAACTGGTACTGTGAATATGGAATTTGGACACTCCTCTTCAAGGACCTTGACCTAATCAAGATATCCTACTTAGCGTCCGTAGCTGTAACTTATTTAGTCATTGTTATTATACTAAAGAAACGCCACTTCGTGTACGATAGTCTAGATTGTTTACTCAAAGTTACGTACATAATGGTCGCAGCACCTTTCGTATTTTCTTACATTTTTACACCTCAAATGTTAATAAATATACTTCCATTTATAATCCCTCTCTACCCCCGACTTGCACCCCTAGTTGACACACTTAATTTCCCTATTGCTTTCACACTTAAGTTCGATTATTTACATAATTTGAATCCGTTTTCGGCACCGTCCCTAACGTATTTCCTGGCTCAATCGCGAAACGTCCTCCTCATGGTCACCCTGCTTTTGTCCTTTCATCGGCTTAAGGGCTGCCGCTCGTCAAAAGGGTCCATCAGGACCCCCCGGGGGACGGGTGGTTGAGGGCGGTAGCGCTGCTCAGCGGTGGTAAGGACTCTACGCTGGCCGCACACCTGGCGGTTGAGGACGGTTACGAACTGGTATACGGGCTCACCGTTATACCGTCTGACTCAGAGAGCATGATGTTCCACGTGCCGAACGCGGGCCTCGGTACGCTGGTGGCGCGGGCGTTAGGACTCGAGCCTTTGGAAGTACGGTCTGGACGGGACGATGAGGCCGATATCGAGGAGATGGCCCTCGTCCTCGATGAGCTCGACGTGGACGCGCTGGTCTCCGGGGCCATCGCGTCCAGGTATCAGAAGGAACGGCTCGATAGGTTGTGCGAGGAACTCGAGATCGAACACGTGCATCCGTTGTGGGGTATGGACCCGTTCGAGGAGCTCGAGATCCTGGTGGAATGCGGTTTCGAGGTGGTCGTGATCGGAGTATCGGCGGCCGGTATGGACGAGTCCTGGTTAGGCCGTAGGATCGATCGGAACTTCATCGAGGACGTCCGACGGTTGTACGAGGATTACCGGGTCCATCCGGCTGGTGAAGGGGGTGAATACGAGACTCTAGTCTTGGATGCCCCCCTTTTCGAACGTAGGATAGTCCTAGAACGCGTTGAAAAGCAATGGGATGGTTTCTCGGGCGAGTTAATCGTGAAAGAGGCCAGGCTAGTGCCTAAGCGGCGATGATCGGACTGAGCTATGGCAGAGCGCCGTCGGGGCGCGATGAGCGGGGACACGGGGGTGAGCGCGCCTCGAACCGAGGACGAGCGGGACCGGAAACAGTTACATTTATTTTTCTTGAGGTTATACCACTGTCGGGGGCGATCGACTCCGACGTGCCGTATGTTGGGGGTCTCCCGTTGGGTGGCGACGACGGTGGCAAATTCCACGACGTGAACGACGACGGTAAAGGCGATGATCTTTTCGACCTGTCCGAAATAGACGACGGATCGGATGATGGGCTCGAAGTACCCGACATCGAACTTGACGGAGAGTCGGACGGTTCCGATCAGCACTCCGGAGGATCCGATCCTGACCATCAGACTGACCATGCTGACCATGAGAATGGTATTGAGAACATCCTGTCCTACGACGATACAGACGTCGACGTGTCCAACACGAACGTTAGTACGGCTAAGTCCGGCTTGGACGCCGATCTGGATTCGAACAGTGAATCGTTCAGCGAGTCGAGTAGTGAATCGAACGCGACACAGTACAACGATCAACACCAGGATCTCGACTTCGATCAGAGCACAGAGCAGGTCCAGGATTCGACGTCTGAGTCGGTTTCTGATGTGGAGAACGTCTCGGAATCCAACCCTGACGTCGACATGAACGTTGTTGATGACGACCCGAGTGGTAACGTGAATATCGAAGATATAGACGTCAGCGAAGAAAACGAAGTCATAAACGAGATCGTGAACGATAACGACAGTTACTACTACGTGGATGAGGATCACTACCTGGACGACCCTTCCTCGGGTTCCCCAACGTCGGACGCCTGGAACTTCGGGTCAGTCGATCCGCCGTCGGATCCGAGCGCTTCTGACCTTACAACTCTGGTATTAGGTCCGGAAGACGATCCGTACATGGTCGTGGACACTCAGGAAGGTCAGGTGGACCTTCTCGTTGGTGATGATCCGACGACTATCGACATGGATCAATCGGAACTCTCACAGCTACTGGACCTCGTGAACTGGCTCGACGGGAACGTACCGTCCGATATACTGGACCTACTGTATCAGATCCTAGCGTACCTGCTGGAGATATTCTACGGGATCCTTCCGTTAGACCAGATCTTGGGTTGGGTCCAACAGATCTCGGAGTACGCGCTCAGCGGCGAGCTCGACTCCGACGCGCTGGGCCAGATGTTGGACGTACTAGAGACCGCCACCAGCCCGTTACAAGCGGTCACCGGTCTCACGAGTTTCCTAGGGGACCTCGGCTCGTCCCTACTGGATATTTTCTGAGTATTCTCTAACCTCATCTCTCGACACTCTCGTTCGATGTCTCGTTAATTTGGAAACATAATCGTATTTTCATGATCATACGATTTACGTATCATCCGTGCATGAAAATTGCAATATAGTACATAGATAACACGATATTAGTGCGTAAGTCACATGAATATTATCGCATGATCTACGCAAATACAGCGTATTATCGTCAAAAATTTATAATATCGTCTATGCATGGCTCTCCGACGATCATGCATAAACCGTAATATCCAACATCGAGTTAACGTCCGTGGGAAGTTCAAAAGCTCGATTTACTTGCGGGAAAAACAATTCGGTCACGTGATGGCGCTGGCGTATTTCTCGGCCATCTCAATACCTTTTTGTCGTGCCATCTCAGCAGCCATCCTGGCGGCCTCCTGAGCCGCACGACCCGCGTCTTTGGCCATTACCCACCAGAGGACTGATATCTCCAAGAAGGCCCACACACAGATAGCGGCGGCCAGTAATAAGTACTCGACTACTCCTTGGCCTCGGTCCCGAAGCACGTTTTTCGACAACTAAGATCCGCCCCACCGATTTATGGAAACCCGACCCGCGACGCCGAGCGTGTCGGGTATCCCACCAACTCGCACGTCAAAAGGTTGACGGAACTAGCTTAGGCGCCGGGAAGGTGGGTGGAAGCCAGATAAGGTTGGGTTTCCTGAGACGAATCTTAGTACGTGGGTGGGTAAATATCCCGTAAAACCTGGGATGAGGAGCGCTCCCGATACGGTTTCCCGCAGATCGGTGACGAGTGCGGGACCCAACCGACCGCTTCCGTTCTGTTTCCTTCCTAGACTATCTGTTTAGATCTGGAGATGAGCGGTCGCACAACTCTGTGGCAGAGCCGGTCGCACTCCCACTGTTTGTGCGTCTGTAACGCAAAGAATTTAACCGACCGCGCGTGGAGCGGCACGTGGGGGAACGGCCGATGGCCGGATCACCCACAGCCCGTCCCGACGCCACGCCCGTCCGGGCGCCGGAACGTATCCGAGTCCCCAAGCCGCCTCGGGATCCCGTCGAACAAGCCCGGGTCTTACGCGTGCTCCTCGAAACCGTGAGACGCGGAGTGCTCCCGTTCTTGGGTGCGTCGTACCGGTCGGTGAACGGGAAGGTGTATGGGCCGTACTACGAGGCCAGGTGGAAGCCGCGGAAGGGCGAGCGTGGCCGCACCATCTACCTGGGCAAGTCCGAGAACGAGAGTGTTCGGTTCCTTGAAGCGTGGCTGTGGGAGGTACGCAGGGCCGCCCCACGGCTGGCCGAACACCGGAAGGCCAAATGGTTCGTCGCGCGTGCCGTTCGGAGGGCGCTCGCGGCGCTCCTGACCCGGTTCGAGGGCGACCTCGAGGAAGCCCTCGAACTAGCGGGTGAGATCCTCCGCAAGGTTGGTAGGATACTGACGGGAACGCCGTTCGACCCACTGCGGACGTACTCCAGGCCGAGGGGTGGTAGAAAGCTCCTCAGGATGCTTCTCGGGCGGTCCACCGGCGAGTTCCGCGACGTTCTCCTGGAGATGCTCAGCCCGTGGCCACCATGGTACTGTTTGACACTGCTCGAACGTCTTCAGGGGAGAACAGCGGCGTGCGAATACCATCGGGCGAGGGTTCCTCGGCCTGGACCGGCGGTGTAATTCGGGAGGGGTGCCGGGTGAAACCGTCGAGGAATCATCGGAGTTCCAGGACCGCGGCCACGACCTGTCCCAGGGAAACGCCCCCGTCACCCGAGGGAACCTCGTGGTGTTCCAGGAGGTCCGCCCCGTAAAGCTCCCGGAACCCTCTGGTGATCAATTCGTTGTTGAATACTCCTCCCGTGATCGTGATGGGTTCCCGGTCCCGGTGCTCACTTATCACTTCGGCGAATCCCTTGACCAGAGCGCGGTGTGCGGTGAGGGCGTATCGTCGGTCCCCGGTTTCCGCGGCCCGGGCCACGACGCTCGAGACGCGCACAATCCCGTCTCGGATGTCGACGTCCGGTTCGGGCGCGTGATCGACATGAACCGCGACGGCCTCGAGCTTCATCGCGGGCTCTCCCTCGTAGGTCCGTTCGTGACAGATCCCTAGAGCCGCGCTGACGGCGTCGAGGAACCGACCGGCGCTCGTCGTCTCGATCGTCGGGTACTCTATCTGGTGCAGGATCACTTCGACCTCCCGCTCGCCGTGTTTCAGGGCTTGAGGCCATTCCTCGAGCTTCCGGAGTAGGAACTCGTGGATATCTTCCTCCGACCACCCTGCCGCTCGTAAGTGCGCGACCGTCATTCTGAGAGGCCGGTACGTGGAGGCGTCCCCTCCAGGCATGGGCACGGGTTCCAAGTGCCCTATCCGCTCGTACCCGTTCCCGTCCACGTACAGGATCTCGCCGCCCCATGCACTTCCGTCGTCTCCGTACCCGTACCCGTCCATCACGGCGGCGATCGCGGGTTCCTCGGTCGGGTCGAACCCGTGCTCCGCGAGGCATGCGAGGGCGTGCGCGTGGTGATGCTGTACGCGGACCAGTTCCAGGTCGTGCTCCTCGGACCATCGTTTTGCGAGTCCCGTGGTGGCGAACGACGGATGCAGATCGCACGCAACCGCGTCGACGTCGTTCCAGTCCAATCGGAGCAGTCGCAGGAACCGTTCGACCGTCTCCTGGAGGAAATCGATCGTCTGTGCCTTAGACGTGTTCCCGATGTGCTGGGTTAGGTATGCCTTCCCTCGATGCAACACGCAGGCAGTCACGTCGAGCTCGGGCCCGACCGCTACGACGGTGAGGTCGTCCGGCGCCCAGTCGATCTCGATCGGCTCTGGTACGTACCCACGGGAGCGTCGCAGGGGTCGTGGTCCGTCTAGGACGCGCACCACGGAGTCGTCGCATCGTGCGGCGATACGTCGGTCGTGGATCAGGTAGTAATCTGCGATCCCGCGGAGGCGCTTCAGGGCGTCGGAGTTGCGGATCGCCATGGGTTCGCCCGGTGGGTTAGCTGAGGTCATGATGATCGCCGGCTCGTCCAGGAACCGTTCGAACATGATGTGGTGTAGACCCGTGTAAGGGAGCATGACACCGACCGTGTGCAGGCCGGGTGCCACCAGTTCGGAGAGGGGGAAAGGTTCCCTCTTATGTAGGACGACGATGGGCCGGGACGGTCCGGTCAGGAGGTCCTCCGCGGTCCCGTCCACTTCGGCGAAGGTGCGGACGTCGTCTAAGGATCCGGACATGACGGCGAAAGGCTGTTGAGGACGTCCTAATCTCTCACGTAGCTCGGCGACGGGTTCGTCTTCGGTGGTCTTGCAGGCGAGATGGAACCCACCGATCCCCTTGATGGCGACTATCTTCCCCTCTTCGATGAGCCTACAAGCCTCGCGGATCGCCTCGAGCTCCTCCCACTCGACGACTTCACCGTCCGAGTTGAGGAGTCGGTACCTAGGACCGCAGCGAGGGCAGCAGACCACCTGAGCGTGGTACCGTCGGTCCTCCGGGTCTTCGAACTCGCGGCGGCACTTCTCGCAGAGCGGGAAATCCACCATCGTCGTGTTCTCGCGGTCGTACGGGATTCCTTCAATGATAGTGAACCGGGGGCCGCAGTTGGTGCATCCAGTGAACGGGTAGAGGTACCTGCGGCTTTTCGGGTCGAAAATTTCCTCCAGGCATTCCTCGCACACCGGCGCGTCCGGGGGGATCTGCAGCTCGACGTCCTCGGATTCTTCGCTCTCGACGATTCGGAAGCCCGGACCTACGTTCTCTTCCGTTTCCTCCGCGTGTATCTCGCGTACCCGGGCGAGCGGTGGGTGTTCCTCCTTAAGCCTGTGGATCAGTTCCTCGAGTTCGCTGCGCGTCGCCCTGACCACGATCTCCACCTCGGATCCCAAGTTGCGCACGTGGCCGTCGAGCTCCATCTCCGTGCAGAGACGGTACACGAAGGGGCGGAAGCCGACGCCCTGAACGATACCGCGGACTCGGATCTTCCAGGTTCTCATAGCCCGAACCGCTCTCCTTCCCAGTCCTGATCCGGGAAATGCTCGTAGAGCACCTCCGCCGCGACTCCGGTCGAGACCCCGGCCCTGGCCGCCAGATGGACCGTCGAGAGTTCCTTGGCGTGTATGGCTAGGACCATAGGGAGCTCGGCTTCAGCCCGATCGACGTCGGACGCGGCGTCCACAAGGAGACTAATGTCGACTTCGTCCTTCCATTTCATCTTCCGATTCACGACGCTCCGCTTGGCCAGCTTCTCGGCCACGGAGCCACCGTTCGGGTGCTTGCTGAGAATCGCCCAGAAACCACGCTTCAACACTATCTCCGCTAGCACCTCCTCGTCGTCCAACGCCCGCTCGCCTAGTTCGGTCGGCTCGCAGATCTCGTGATCGGGATGTACCAACAGGTACCGGACCAGCGTCTTGTAGTAACGTAGGAACGTGTTCTCCGAGACGTCCAGTTCGGACATCACGAGCTCCGGGTCACGTAACTCGTCCACGAGCTCCAACATGCGCATCAGCGAGGGAGGGGACAACGGGTTCGTCACGTAAGGTTCGAGGGAGAGCCTCACGCGCCACTGATGGGATGGGAGTAACCTCGCGTACGCGAACGCGTGGACGGAGTTCTCCACGAACTCGGCGTAGTCTCGCGGCGTGGTGTTCAGGGTGTAGCCGACCGTGCGGCCTAGCAGGTGGTTGGAGATCGCCCCGTCCGTGGCCCGGAGGTACGACATGTCCGGACCGGGTTGGCGCCGCACTTCACCTTCACCTACTAGGCACTCGTCCAGCTTCTTCAAGGCCTCGTCGAACGAGCCCACTCCGTCCACGACTAGTTCGGCTGGTTCTACGGTATGCTTTCCCAGGATCTCGTCCAGCAAGCTGGCCTCCCGCAGGGCGGCCATGGTGAGCATCGCACCTTCCCGCGGGTTCTTCAGACCCGAAAGCACCTCCCGAGCCTTCTCGTACTTGTCGTGCACCAATAGCGCAGCTGCCGTCGAGATGATGTATTCGTAATCGTTCGTGAGGCCCGCCTGCCGAATGATCCTGGCGAGTCGCTGGTACAGCGCCTTTACTTCCTTTAGATCAGCCCGCACTTCCATAAGCATCGCTACTGCGTCGTGGTCCAAGTTTCACTCCCCCAGAATGTTAACAGTGTTGATGAGGTCGCGGAACGCGTTCAACTCGAACTCCAGCACCTCCTCCCTATCCACCTCACAGCTCGCTTCGCCGTCGAGCGTGAGACGGTCGGGACCCCGCAACACGACCCTCCCGAAACCGTCACGTTTTAACAATTCCTCCGCCCGTGCGTCGTGAACGAGCGCCCTTCCGGGAAGTACTACGGTTCGCTTTAACGAGGAGACGTCCAACCGTTCCAGGTCCTTCTCCGTGATTAGGCACGCCACGTCCTTCTCGACCGGGACTACGTCTACCCTCTCCCCACCCTCCACGTGTCGGAATACCTCGCGGATCAGGGGGGCCGCAATCCTTCCGGTAATCAACGAACACTCGACTTCGACAGGTGGGAGCAGCTCCCGGAGCTCCTCTCCCAGCGTCCTGAGCGCGAACGGGGCGCCCGTTTCTGGATCCCACAACGGCGTCCCCGTGACCCGGAACGGGAACTCCTCGTGTATTTCCGTCACGATCCGCTTGAACTCGTCCAAGGAGTGAGGTTCTACGTTCAGTACTGGGGAGTTTCCCAGAATGATTCCGTGTTCCTCCCTCGTTCCTAACCGCATCAGGAGGAGCGCGTCGATCCCGAGCTCTTCCAGTCGCTCACACGTCTCCCACAGGACGTCCCCGTCGTTCACACCCGGGATCAGGACGGCCGCCACCATCACCTCCTCGCACCGATCCGCGAACACCTCAAGGCACGCGAGCGAGGCCTCGGGAGACCGATCTCCCATCCACTCCCGCCGGAGCTCCGGATCCCACGCGAATACGGTGTACGAGACGGACCGCACCCCTAGACCGCACAGCTCTTCAACTTCCTCCGGGTCCTTGAACCCTTTCCCGCTCGTATACCCGAGCTGCACGCTCCGAATCCCGAGGTCCCTCAAGCTCGCCACGAGCTCCCGCAGCCACGGATAGTTGCTGATGTCTCCACCGCCGCTCACGGTCACCTCCCGCTCCCGGCGGAACCCGAGGGTCATTCCCACCTCCTGTAGCACGATCCCGGGAGGGCGGAAGGGTCCGTTGTCCTCCCACACGCTTCGACCGCAGTAGTCACACCCGGGGGATCCGGGTGGACAGTTCTTGCAGCCGAAAGGGCGTCTCTCCTCCCAGTTCACCCCACGGAAGTAACAGTACCGGCAGAACCCACCACAGTCCACCCCAGGTCGTCCACCAACGTCCGCGAGGGCGGGCGAGGTCTCACCCCCGGTCGTGACCGACCTACCTGAGGGTTAATTAGGTGGCCCCGGGTGCGCGCCCCCGCGCTCCCACTTGATAACACGGTCGGCGGTCCGGTGAATAAGGAAACCCTTTAAAGCTGCAGTCCTGCAAAGTTAGGGGGGGCCTGCTTATGGCGCTCGAGAATAGGGACACGGTCGATTTGTACGACGATCGAGGTAACTGCGTAGCCGAAGAAGTTCCCATTGAGGTTCTATCCCCGATGCGCAACGAGGCCATTCAGAGTATCGTGAACGATATCAAGCGTACCGTCGCGATCGACCTCGAGGGTGTCGAGAACGCCCTACAGAACGCGACCGTCGGCGGCAAGGGGATGAAGATCCCGGGCCGCGAGATGGACGTTGACGTCGTGGACAACGCCGAGGCGATCGCGGACGAAGTCGAAAAGATGATCCGCGTGTACGAGGACGACGACACGAACGTGGAGCCCATGTACGACGGTAAGCGTCTCCTCGTGCAGCTCCCGTCCGAGCGTGTGAAGGTCATGGCCGACCCGTACTCCGGTACCCTGCAGGCTGGTATGGCGGTCGTGCACGCGATCATCGACGTCTGCGAGGTCGACATGTGGGACGCTAACATGGTCAAGGCGGCCGTCTTCGGTCGCTACCCGCAGACGATCGACTACTTCGGCGGCAACGTCGCCTCGATGCTGGACGTGCCGATGAAGCAGGAGGGTGTCGGCTACGCCCTACGTAACATCATGGTGAACCACGTCGTGGCCGCGACCAGGAAGAACGCCATGCAGGCCGTGTGTCTGGCCGCGACGCTCGAGCAGACCGCGATGTTCGAGATGGGTGACGCCCTCGGTCCGTTCGAGCGCCTGCACCTGCTAGGTTACGCTTACCAGGGTCTGAACGCGGACAACATGGTGTACGACATCGTGAAGAAGCACGGTAAGGAGGGTACGGTGGGTACCGTCGTCCGCGAAGTCGTCGAGCGCGCACTCGAGGACGGCGTGATCGAGGTTAAGGAGGAGCTCCCGTCCGGGTTCAAGGTGTACAAGGCCAACGACATGGATCTCTGGAACGCCTACGCCGCCGCCGGACTCGTGGCTGCGACCATGGTCAACCAGGGTGCCGCCCGAGCGGCTCAGGGTGTCAGCGCGACGATCTTGTACTACAACGACCTGCTCGAGTACGAGACCGGATTACCCGGTGTCGACTTCGGACGAGCCGAGGGTACCGCGGTTGGATTCAGCTTCTTCAGCCACTCGATCTACGGGGGAGGTGGTCCGGGTATCTTCCACGGTAACCACATCGTGACCAGGCACTCCAAGGGCTTCGCGATTCCGCCCGTGGCGGCGGCGATGGCCCTGGACGCCGGTACTCAAATGTTCAGTCCGGAGGTCACCAGCAAGCTGATCGGTGACGTGTTCGGTGAGATCGACGAGTTCCGGGAACCGATGAAGTACATCATTGAGGCCGCCGCGGAGGAGGCGAAGCGTTAAGCTCCTCCCTTCAGAACAACGCCCCGCCCGCGATATCGTTTCGTAACCCATAACGAAAGGGGGAACGGCCTTGTCGGAGAAGGAGCGTCCACGCATGTTGGAGCGCAAGATCCCTGAAGGAGCAAAGCCCGAGGTGCAGATATTCCCGCAACGCCTGCTCAGCGCGGCTACCACGGAGAAGCTCCTGAACGGACTGCTGGAGAGTGTCGAGGGTATCGGACGCATCGTGATCCACGGTCCGGGACTCCCCAAGGCGGTCCCCTTCGGACCCGCTCGCGGTAAACCGGTCAAGCACCCGGAAAGACGCCCGATCGAAGTTCACGGCGAGAAGGTCCCAATGAAGATCCAGACGGGACAGATCATCGTCGAGATCGAGGACGAAGACCGACTCGATGACATCGTCGAAGAGATTGAGGAGATCTGTCGTGAGATCCTGCCCTGCGACTTCGAGGTTCAGGTTGGGAGGTTCACCCGACACAGACCCACCGTCACCGACTACCTGAAGTTCGGCGAGGAGGGTGTCAAGAAGCTCGACAAACGTCTCCTGGGACTCGTCGAGCCTCGAGCCCGGCTGGCCGACAGGGTCTCCGTCCTCAAGAAGAAGGGGGAGGACTAACCTCGCGAGTGGGCCGCGAGACCTACGCCGTCGACTGCCGAGCCGCTATGGGGATGGGCAAAGGTGGTAGTCTGGCGCAGCGGGGCACCATCGCCGAGACAGAGATCACCGAGGTCGTCGCCGTCGCGATGTCGCCCGGCTCCCGACACATCACCAAACCCGTGTGCGAGATCACCTACGCCCTCCGAGAGGCCGGGATTCATACGAGCGTCCTGGTACTCAACGCTGGATCCGGCGTCCCGGCCGAAGCTCCCGTTCGGACGGGTGCCACGATGGGGATAGAACCTGAGGAGATCGAGCGCATTAACCGGCACGAGGTCGCCGTGATTCACCTCGGTAACGTCAAACAACACATCGTGTGGAAAGCCCGGCTAATCCTCAAACACTGCGACATCCCCGCGGTCATAGTGTGTCAGACCCCCGTGGACTTTGAGGACTTCGCCGAGGTAGGGTGCCGTACCCGCATCGTGGAACCACCGGAGCCCGAAACGGTAGGGGAGGTGGTCGAGATCGTCACCGGTGTGATCCGCGGAGAGACCGTCCCCTCGGACAAGATCAACGAGATCGTCCGCAAGGTCAGACGCGCCTTACGTTACGCCCGTCGGAAGTCTCGGTGACACTATTACTTCTTACGGTCATCGTGTTATTGCGTCCTCTCCTGAGTACCGCTCGTGGATAACCCAGCCTCGGTCGAAATTCCTTTAAAATGACCCGGTACTCACACCCCGGGGGACCGACATCATGGGTTTGAAGGAGGAGATGGCTGAGAAGGCTCAGTTCTACCCAGGTGAGACCGACGTGGCCGAAAACCGTCGCAAGTACATGAACCCGAATTATGAATTGAAGAAGCTCCGTGAGATCCCGGACGAGGACATCGTCCGGCTGATGGGTCACCGCGAGCCAGGTGAAGAGTATCCGAGTGTGCACCCGCCGCTGGAGGAGATGGAGGAGCCCGAGTGTCCGATCCGCGAGCTCGTCGAGCCGACGGAGGGCGCCAAGGCCGGCGACCGAATCCGATACATCCAGTTCGCAGACTCCGTCTACTTCGCACCTATCCACCCGTACATCCGCGCCCGTATGTACATGTGGCGCTACCGCGGAGTCGACACCGGAACCCTGTCCGGTCGACAGATCATCGAGGTCCGTGAGCGCGACCTTGAGAAGATCGCCAAGGAGCTCCTCGAGACCGAGATCTTCGACCCGGCCAGGTCCGGCATTCGAGGAGCGACCGTGCACGGACACTCCCTCCGACTGGACGAGAACGGCCTCATGTTCGACGCCCTACGTCGTTACCGCTTGAACGAGGAGACGGGCGAGGTCGAGTACGTCAAGGATCAAGTTGGTATCGAGCTCGACGAGCCGATTCCCGTAGGTGCGCCGGCCGATGAGGACGACCTGAAGGAGCGCACGACGATCTACCGTATCGACGGTACCCCGTACAGGGAAGACGAAGAACTCTTACAGGTCGTCCAGCGGATCCACGAGCTGCGCACACTGGCAGGTTATCGGCCAGAAGAGGCAGAAGGTAAGTAATTCCCACTCACACATGCTCATACGGAACAACCATGAAGTATTTTGGAAACGCTTATAACGTTCTCGACCTACCATCCGGTCGGGGGAGGATCACGATGTCCTCGGCTGAGGAGAAGCTCTTCATGAAGGCGCTCAAGGAGAAGTTCGAGGAGAGTCCCGAGGAGAAGTACACTAAGTTCTACATCTTCGGCGGTTGGGAGCAGTCCGAACGTAAGAAGGAGTTCAAGGAGTGGGCCGACAAGATCGCCGAGGAGCGTGGAGTTCCGCACTACAACCCGGACATCGGTGTTCCACTCGGCCAGCGCAAGCTCATGTCGTACCAGGTCTCCGGCACGGACGTGTTCGTTGAGGGTGATGACCTGCACTTCGTGAACAATGCCGCAATGCAGCAGATGTGGGACGACATCCGCCGTACCATCATCGTCGGAATGGACACCGCTCACCGCGTGCTGGAGCGCCGACTGGGTAAGGAGGTAACCCCGGAGACCATCAACGAGTATATGGAGACCCTTAACCACGCGCTACCTGGTGGCGCGGTCGTTCAAGAGCACATGGTGGAGATCCACCCGGGCTTGACCTGGGACTGTTACGCTAAGATCATCACGGGTGACCTCGAGCTCGCCGACGAGATCGACGACAAGTTCCTGATCGACATCGAGAAGCTGTTCCCGGAGGAGCAGGCCGAACAGTTGATCAAGGCGATCGGCAACCGGACGTACCAGGTCTGCCGCATGCCGACGATCGTGGGTCACATCTGTGACGGAGCGACAATGTACCGATGGGCCGCGATGCAGATCGCGATGTCGTTCATCTGTGCGTACAAGATCGCGGCCGGAGAAGCTGCCGTGTCGGACTTCGCGTTCGCGAGCAAGCACGCTGAAGTGATCAACATGGGTGAGATGTTGCCTGCGCGGCGGGCTCGTGGTGAGAACGAGCCTGGTGGCATCCCGTTCGGCGTGCTGGCTGATTGTGTACAGACTATGAGGAAGTACCCGGATGATCCCGCCAAGGTCGCTCTCGAGGTGATTGCCGCCGGAGCGATGCTTTATGACCAGATCTGGCTAGGATCCTACATGTCGGGAGGAGTCGGCTTCACACAGTATGCGACGGCCGTGTACACGGATAATATCCTTGACGATTACGTGTACTACGGTCTCGAGTACGTCGAGGACAAGTACGGGCTCGCCGAGGCTGACCCGAGTATGGACGTGGTGAAGGACGTCGCGACCGAGGTGACTTTGTACGGTTTGGAGCAGTACGAGAGGTACCCGGCGGCTATGGAGACGCACTTCGGTGGTTCACAGCGGGCTGCGGTCTGTGCTGCGGCCGCGGGTTGTAGTGTATCGTTCGCGACAGGTCACGCGCAGGCTGGCCTCAACGGTTGGTACCTATCGCAGATCATGCACAAGGAGGGTCATGGTCGTCTAGGGTTCTACGGGTACGACTTGCAGGACCAGTGCGGTGCCGCCAACACCCTGAGCGTGAGGAGCGACGAGGGACTGCCGCTCGAACTGCGTGGTCCGAACTACCCGAACTACGCTATGAACGTGGGTCACCTGGGCGAGTACACCGGTATCGTGCAAGCAGCGCACGCGGCACGAGGCGACGCGTTCTGCGCCCATCCGGTGATCAAGGTAGCGTTCGCCGACGAGAACCTAGTCTTCGACTTCACAGAACCGAGAAAAGAGTTCGCGAAGGGCGCACTACGGGAATTCGAACCCGCAGGCGAGCGAGACCTCATCATACCAGCGGAGTAACGCCCACACCCCCGTCCTATTTCACAACACTTTTTTAGACCGAGAACCCATGCGAAATCGTTTCGGCACCCTTAACGTGAGTTCATTTCCGTGGCTCTCAACTCGAGTTTAGGGGGTTACGTCCTTGGTAGGGTTCACCGAGATCGGTTTAGCGGCCGCGATGGGCGCGCTGGCCACCGTAGCCGGAGCGTTCGAGGACGCCGAGTCGGACGTGGGGTCCCAGTCCAACCCGAACTCGCAGGTCCAGCTAGCTCCGCAGATGATGAACTTCCACAGATACTTCAACAAGGCGATCTCGGGAGAACCTGTTTCCTACATGCTGTACGGAGCGATCGCCGGTACGGTGACCTGGGTAATGATGACAAAGTTCGGTCTTCCGTTCCTGGCCGCCGCGGCGGTAGGTGTTGGTGTGAACGCGCTAATTCACATGGTGTTCGCGACTACGTCCCACTTGGGTAGAATGGCGAGCGCGGCCGAGTTCGGACACCCAATCTACCTGGACGTCGTACTCTCACACCTCGGGCCAATCGCGGGTTTCGGAGGTATCGCGACCTTCGCGATAGTATCGCTGGCTTACATCCAATGGGTGCTCCTAAAACATCCGTTCCCACTTCCACTACTGGCCGCACTGTGGGGTGTAACGGTCGGCGCGATCGGGTCTTCTACGGGAGACGTCCACTACGGTGCCGAGCGCTTATACCAGCACTACCCGTTCGGAGGCGGAGTCCCCGTAGCCGCTCACGGTAACATCACACGGAAGGCCGAGACCGGGATCCGGAACTCGATGGACAGCGTCTACTTCTGCGCCAAGTTCGGTAACCCGCTCACCGGCCTGTGTTTCGGTCTGGTGGTATTCTTCAGCACCTGGGCTGGCCTATTCGGACAGTGGGGCGCCGTGATCGCTATGGGTCTAGTCACGCTCAGCTGCCTGATCGTGAGTAACCGCGTGGAGAAGAAGGCCCGCGAGAGCTACGGTACCTACGAGGATGTCGAGATGGACGAAATCTGCGACCCAGTGTAAGGGGGACCCCGCGTTGGGTGAGTCCGCCAAGCTGAACGCTCGAGGGTTCGGGATCGCCCTATCCCTGATCGCCGTGGCGACGATACTGGCGGCCTTCGGACACTTCTGGACGTCCGTGAACAAGTTGTTCGCGGTGCTGGTCCTGATCACGTTGGGTAGTATCATGGTGAACGTCGGTGTACACTACGTGCCGGTGGGAGGCGCTCCGGCCGCGATGGCGACGGCGACTGGAGTTGGTACGGGTACCACCCAGCTGGCGGCGGGATCCGGACTGACCGGACTCATCACGGCGGCGGCTATGAGCCAGAAGCCGTTCCTAGTGATCCTGTGGAACGGTGCCCTCGGAGCCGCCACGATGATGGCCATCACTATGATGGTGGGTAACTTCATCTACGTCTACGGCGTCGGCTGTCCACCGTGCTCCGCCAAGGTCGACAAGGACCCGATCACCGGCTGGGACCAGGAGGCGTACGTCACGCCAGGTACGGAGGGTCATGGAATCCCGACGGTCAGCTTCGTGAGCGGGATCTTCGGAGGACTGCTCGGAGGTTCCGGCGGTGCGATGGTGTACTACGCACTCTACAAGGTGCTCGGGATGAGCGCGGCGCTGGCCGGAGTACTGGCTATGGGCTTCTTCTACGCGAACGCGGTGCTGGCGTCGTACAACATCGGAGGTACGATCGAGGGTTACCATGACCCGAAGTTCACTAGGCTTCCGAAGGCGGTCGTATGTTCCTTAGTGTTCGGTATAGTGGCGTCCTTGATCGCGTATTACCTCTCGACTGTTATGTAATGGGGGAGTGTGAGGGACCTTGATCCTGCGCACACTCCTGATCTCCGCCGTAGCACCGGGCGGTGAGGAGGAAGAGGCCGAGGTCGCCGTGGCAATCTCGCCCTTGAAACTGATGACGGCCGGTCTGATCTGCGGAATACTCGGTGCCGCTTTCGCTTGGGTCCACCCGTTGATTCCGGCGTTGGCAGTGATTCCGGTGGTGGCCTGGGGTGCCGACGCGGTTAGGAGGGTCGCGGGCTACGGACTGGGTACCGGAGTGCCTTCTATCGGTTTCATGGGACTCGGTGGCGGATCCGTCGCCGCGATCCTGGCGGCGGCGCTATCCGGTAACATCGTGCCCGCATGGGCGGCGGCCATAATCGGAACCGTCATCGGTGCCGGTGTTGGAGCGCTGCTCGGCATCCTGGACCGCCGCGTGATCAAGATGAAGATCCCGGTGATGGAGCGCTGTAGCACCGAGATCGTAGCGTCCGGAACGCTGGCGCTGATCTGTCTCATGGCAGCCGTCGCCGGTGACTTCACGTGGTCCGCGGTGTACTCCAAGGTGATCACGACAGGTCTTATCGCCGTCCTCTGGGTGATCTGCGCTATCTCGCTGTTGCACCCGTTCAACGCGTGTCTCGGACCCAGCGAGACGCAGGATCGAACGCTGTGGTTGGGCGCGGAGTGCGGATCTCTCTGCACGGTCGTGGCGGGACTAGCGACGGCCAACCCGGTGGTATTACTGGCAGGTGCGGCCGCTTGGTTGATCACCTTCTGGAAGTTCTGGGAACTGACGAAGCGTGACGCTGCGGACGTAGTGTGGACCGGAATCGTACCCAAGGGTGAGTAAGGGGTGAGGTACCTTGGCGATCGTGCTCATCGACCCAGAGAGCCAGATCGCGATGGATGCCGTGACCGGGGCCGTAGCGGAGTGGAGCGAGGACGTGGTGACGCTGGACGTCATGCCGCTGTACGAGAAGGTTGAGGAGCTCGATCAATACGTTAACGACATGATGCGTGCCATGGACCCATCCACCACGACTTGGGGCACGCTGCCCGGTCGCGAGGGTACACATGAGACGGCCAGCTTCCTTACCAACTTCACCCACGGTTTCGTCATAGGTACGATGATAGTGGCGCTCGTAGCTTTCACCCTCGCGGCCGTGTACAAGCTCCACGCCCTGCGCCTTCTCGGCCTTTAACCCCTTCGTAGGGGGTGCTTGAGGTGCCCGAGAAAGCCGAACCGGCCGAGGGTTGGCCCGTAGTCGAGGGAGACTACGTCGTAGGTGATCCTGAAGCTCCTGTCCATGTAGTCACGCTCGGATCCCACATCGAGGAAGACATCCTGAAGGCTGCCGGTGAGGACAAGGTAGCCATCGCCGGTCCCTGCAAGACCGAGAACATCGGAATTGAGAAGGTCGTAGCCAACGTCATCTCCAACCCGAACATCAGGTTTTGCGTGCTCTGTGGTGCTGAGGTAACCGGCCACCTCACGGGTCAGTGCTTCAAGGCTATGTACGAGAACGGTGTCGATCCGAATTCCGGAGAGATCATCGGGGCAGAGGGTGCCATCCCGTACCTGGAGAACCTCCCGGAGGAGGCCGTTGAGCGTTACCGGGACCAGATCGTGGAGCTCGTCGACCTCATCGACGTTGAGGACGTTGACGAGATCGTCAAGGCGATCGAGGAGTGCGTGGAGAAGGATCCAGGAGCATACGAGGAGGGTCCGATGACAATCTCACTCGAGGAGGAGGAAGAGGAGGAACTCGCGGAAGTCGTCGGGATGCCTGTATCCGCGGAGACCGTGACCGTGGAGTACCGCATCAACGACGTGCGAGTCGGAGTGAAGAGTATCGGCGCCATGCAGCGGTACATGGCAGGCTACCTGTCGGGACGCACGATGGGATTGTTGATAGGTATCATCTCAGGTACGATCTTCCTGTTCCTGCCGATGGTCGTCCTGGGAGGCGTCTGAGGGGGCAGTCATGTTGGCGGAAGAGGAATCCGTCCCCAAAATGGTCGCACCGGAAGACGACATCCGCGAGATCCACTCACGCTTGGACGAGATCGAGCGTCGCCTGGACTTCGTGTGGGGTGAAGTTTACCAGCGCTTCGGCAAGAGGATCGGTCGAGACGTGGGGATCCTTTACGGTCTGGTGATCGGGCTGTACCTGTGTATGCTTTACATCCTGCTGGGAGTAGCGTTCAGGTGATAACCTTGGGGGTGTTGGACCGTTGTTCTACTACCCTGGTAAGGAGCAGAAAGTGTGCGACATTTGCGGTGTGAAGGTCGGTGGCCAGCCCGGTGAGTACCCGACTGTGCTGGCCGGAACCATCTTCTACGCCGGACACAAGATCGTGAAGGACGAGGACAAGGGGATCTTCGACGAGGAGGCTGCCGAGGATCTCATCAAGATGGAGGAGGAGCTCGCCGATGAGACCGGTAACCCGATGATGGCCCACATCATGGGTGAGTCGGAAGAGGCCATTATCCGATACCTAGATTGGGTAGCCGACGTCACCGACGCACCCATTATCGTGGACTCCACCGAAGCCGATGTTAAGGTCGCGGCGGTAAAGCACGCTCAGGAAGTCGGTCTCGCCGAGCGGGTCATCTACAACTCGATCAACGCCTCCGTTGAGGACGAAGAGATCCAGGCCATCAAGGAGTCCGACTGCAACTCTGCGATCGTCCTGGCCTTCAACCCGATGGACGCTTCCGTCGAGGGTCGTATGAAGATCCTCACCGAGGGCGAGGAAGGAGTGTCCGAGAAGGGCATGATGGAGATCTCCGATGAGTGCGGCATCGAGAACCCGCTGATCGACACAGCCTACACACCGTTCGGTTCCGGTGCGGGTACCGCTTACAAGGTGACGCTTGCGGTGAAGGCCAAACTGGGACTGCCGGTGGGTGGTGCGCCCCACAACGTACCGTCAGCTTGGGACTGGCTACGTGACTTCTTGAAGAAGCTCAAGGAGGAAGGCAAGGAAGAGTGGGCCAAACTGGCTCACGAGTCATCCGACTGGGGCTCCAACGTAGTAGCGGCGACGCTGTGCTGTGATTACCTGCTGTTCGGTCCGATCGAGAACGCACCGGCGATCTGGCCGGTCGTCGCCATGGTCGACGCGCTGATCGTCGAGGCCAACGAGGATGTCGGAGTCGAGCCGCAGGTGGAAGAGCACCCCGCCAACATCGTCCGCTAACGCCATAGATCCCGTTTTTTCGCTTCCAACAACCTCTCCCGGGCGTACTCGACTGCGTACGGATTCTCGTCCGAGAATCTCGGACCATACCGCTCCAGAACCTCACTGATCTTCTCGTAGCACTCGTTCGGGACGCGACCCGTGGTCGCATCCCAGCCGAACAGATTTTCCACACGCTTAAGCCACTCGCCCACGCCCCTAGCTCCGTGCTCCAGCATGGATTCGACCCACTCGTCGTTCGCCAGCTTCTGCTCCACGAGTCGTACCAGTTCCTCTTCGATTGATCTCGTTATCACCCTGTGCGGATCGGTCGTATCGTGATGATAGCACTCCACACGTTTACCCGAGTGGCGCTCGGCGGCCACCACCATTCCCCCGTGAAACGCGAAATGGCAGCAGCAGCTCAACACGTCCCACTCGTGTGAGGACTGGTTGACGGAGACCGCTCTCACGGTCGAGAGAGCCCGTCGGAACTCGGAGCTTCCTCACCGTTCACGTCGCTGCCGTAGGCGTAACCTCCCCACCGCACGTACACGTCCGCGAGATAGGATCTGTCGTCCCACGCGGAGGCGTGTACGGCGTAGTTCACACCGGCCCCGTACGCTCCCGGTGGATCCCCAAAGATGTGGTGGTCGAAGGCGTGCTTCCTGACGAAGTTCCGCCCTTCCGGTTCGTCCAACTCCTTCACGGTTTCGAACACATCGTTGAGGAACTTCACCAGGTTCGGAAACGCATCACGAAACATTCCGCTTATCCTCACCACCACGTCGATTCGAGGCCGTCCCAGCTCCTCCAATGGCACCACCTCGAAGCCGCTCACGATACCGGATTCGTCCCACTCGGGTCTCACGCCAAGGAGCCACATCACTTGAGATAGAACCTCTCCGCCGGTCCGCATCACGTCCGACGCCCACAGCACGATGCCGACGGACTCAGGATAGTGACCGTGCTCTTCCAGGTACCTCTCTATGGTGTTCTCGGCCAGCTTCTTCCCGACCTTCCACGCCCTGCGGGTCGGGACCTTCCGCGGGTCTACTGAGTAGAAGTTCTTGCCCGTAGGAAGGACGTCGACGTCCCCGCGGGTCGGGTTACCGGACGGTCCAGGCTCGACGTAGCACCCGTCCAGGACCTTCATTGTACGGTCGATCTCCCGTTCGCACGCGAGCAACCGATTCAACACGCTTCGCACGAACTCCTTCGCCTCGTCTGGGACGTGTTTCCGGAGTTCCTCTTCGAGCTCCAACCTCGGCACCCCGGGCGCTGGTAGCACGAAAACGATTCAAGGTAATACCGAATAAGTGTTTGGGGATCACCGTTGCGAGTCCTGTGCGTGTGTCCCGGCACGATGTTGAGAGCCGCACGAGACGTCGCGGAGCGGTTCTCCGAGCTGGAAATCGACGTAGCCTACCAGGACGATCCGATCGACCCGAACCGGTACGATCTCATCGTGCTACTGAAGGCGACTAACGTGAACCTCCCGACGGATCACGACGCCGAGGTCGTCGCCGTACCACTCGACGGTTCCACCGGGATACAGCGTTTGAACACCGTTCCGTCGAGCGTCGTCGAGCGGGCCGCGGAGTACCTTGAGAAGGGCGGGAAGGAAAACCTCGAGAACATGCTCCGCCTCTTGGCAAGTGAAGTGTTGGGGATTCAGACCAGTTACGACCCGCCGGAGGAGAAACCGTGGGACGGCGTTTACCACCCGGATCTCGGTTACGCCGAACACGCCTCCGAGCTCCTGGGTGAGATGGACGGTGAGCCCGTGATCGGTGTCTACACAAGCCGCGAGTCCTGGATCTGGGAAAACACGGAGATCCCGAATGCGATCCGTGCGGTCGAGGACGAGGGTGCGGCCGCGATCGGGGTCTTCACGAAGCCCGGTCGTGGTCGTCCGATCCACGAGCTGCTGTCCGAGGACGGTGATGCGATCGTGGACGCCCTACTGGTCACGAAGAAACCCTCCCTGAAGCGCGGTTACGAGCGCGGGTTCGAGTCGTTCGAGAAGCTCGGTGTACCCGTCCTGAACGCCGTGGTGTCGTGGTACACCGACCGGAAGAGTTGGCGGGAGTCAGAGCGAGGACTCTCGCCGGCCGACGTTGCGTACGGAGTATCCCTATCGGAGCTCCAGGGTAGGATCGATCCGGTGCTAGTCGGGACCAAGCGCGATCGTGGAGGGTTCGAACCCTTACCCGAGCGGTGCCGGCTCGCCGCACGACGTGCTATTCGGTGGGCTCAACTCAGACGCAAGGACCCCTCCGAGCGTCGCGTCGCCGTGGTGCTCAACAACGGAATATGTTCCGGAGGGGAGGCGAAGATAGGTGCGGCCATGGGGTTGGACACGTTCGAGAGTCTCGCTCAACTGCTGCAGCGCATGGCTGAGGAGGGGTACCGACTCGATTGGGTACCCAAGGACGGTCGGGAGCTGGAGCGTGAATTCTTTCGAAGGAAGGCCTTTAACGAGTTCAAGCGCACGCACGTGGAGGATATCGTCGCGTCCGGCGGAGTCGTTGACCTCGTTCCCCTCGATAAGTACCTAGAGTGGTTCGAAGAGCTCCCGGAGGAGCTCCAGGAGCGTATGGTCGAAACCTGGGGTGAACCTCCGGGCGACTCCATGGTGCTCGACGACCACCTCATTATCGCCGGGATCCGAACGGGAAACGTGTTCCTGGCCGTTCAACCGAAGCGCGGCTGCGCCGGCACCGAGTGCAACGGACGCGTTTGCAAGATCCTTCACGATCCACACTGCCCGCCGACTCACCATTATTACGCATTCTACCGGTGGATCAGGGACGAGTTCCGGGCCGACGTGTTACTCCACTCCGGCACTCACGGAACCCTTGAATGGTTACCTGGGAAGTCCGTGGGACTGTCCTGGGAGTGTTGGCCCGAGGTGTGTTTGGGTGACCTACCGGTGGTATACTGGTACATCGTCAGCAACCCCTCGGAGGGCGTCCAGGCCAAACGCCGCGGGTACTCGACGCTCGTGGATCACTGCCCTCCCCCGATGGGGACCACTGAGGCCGGCATCGAGGAGTTCGAGGAGCGGCTCGAAGAGACGCTGCGCGACCCGAACTGCAAGGACCGGAGGCTCTTTGAGGAATGGGAGGTCCGCTCCGGAGCCTTCATCGAAAAGGGTTTACACGTGATAGGCGAACCCGCGTACGACCCGGAGCGTCTCTCGGAGTTCCTGTTCGCCCTCTGTAGAAACAGACTCCGAGAGATGATCGCGGGGTCGGTTGGTCTGGATCTGGAGGAGCTGACCGAACGTCCAGAGGCTGAGAACGATCTGTTCGGCGCCACGAACGCCGAGGTGCTGCTCTCGACGCGGTAATCCGAGAACTGTGTGAGGCCGCCGTCTCGGAGGTACACCACGGATCTGACCGAAAAGGATAACCTCTCCGGATCTCGGAACCCGCATGGGCTAACCCATGGGATTACTCTCCAAGCTCTTCCGACGCGGACCCAAGCCTCAGATCGCCGAGAGCGAGCGGATCACGGGTCCCATGGCCGTCAGCCGAAACTACTACATCGTGGCCTCCGTCGAGCTGGGCAATACGACCACTAAATGCATTCTCACAGCTACCGACTTGAAGGAAGGTGTCACGTACCTGGTTCATAAGGAGGTACGAATGACCAGGGACGTGCGCCCACCTAGGTCCGGAGAGGAAGTGTTCGGGAAGACCGTGTGGGGTGTAGAGCTCACGCGGAACTCCGTAGCCGAGATGGTGGCTGACACGCTCAAGTCGGCGGTCAGGAACGCCAACATCCGGGTTGAGGACGTCCACTTTGTCGTACGCTCTACGGGTGTGACAGCAGGGTTCGCGTCCCCGGAGGAGGTCGGCGAGATGATCAAGGCGCTCGCTGATGGATGCTTGAAGGCCGGAGTGCCTCCCAACAGGATGACGGCGGCCATGAGTAAGGAGCAGATCCCAGAGCCCTTCAGGGAGTACTCTCTCATCGACAAGGTGTACTTCGACGGTGCTGTCACCGGCGTGAAGCCGCCGGCCGGGAAGGAGGTCGTGGCCAACGAGATGGAAGGAGAGCTGGTGATGGCCGGCATCAAGGTCGGCGCCAAGTCCACGAAGGTGGATTTCCGTAACCCTTGCGTGGCCATAGATTACGGGACCACCCTAGCAGGCAGGATCACCAACGACGAGCTCCCCTACGCGGATACGATCGGGAACCTTTGCGGTCTCGCCGGTGCGATCATGGACGCGATCGCCAGAGGATGCGGGGAGATCGACGAGGAGACAGGATGCGCCCTAGACTTACCCTCTGACGTCGAGCCCGACGTAGGTGAGAAGGCCCGCGAGCTGGCGGAGGAGGCGCACGAGTACATCGACATCCGTGAGGTACCTTCTAATCGGGAGCGTTTCGGTACGGTTCCGGTGAACCCTAGGGCCGCGAAGAAGGCGGGTCTCAAACTCCTCGGCTGTGACGTCGGCGAGAACGGTAGCGACCTACCCCGGCTCACCGAGATCGGTCGTGAGGCGTACGAGGAGGGGGGTTACGAGCTACTCTTCGGCGTCCTAGACTGGACCGCGACGCTGATCGCCAAACGTCTGATCGAGACGGCCCTCGACCTCGATTTGATCGACGAAAACACAGCGATCGGGATCACCGGACGCGCCGGCACTACCGGAAAGAAGCCGGAGCTGATCTGTCGGATGATCGCTGAGGATTTCGGGGATTACTGGGACCCTGAGAAAGACCTCGTCTTCGTCGATGACGGACTCGCCCGAGGCGCTGCCACGATGGCACGATGCATGAACTGTCTCGGGACCCCGGAGAACCCGTTGGGAGGGAACCGGGGCGGGGGTTGTATCCTCGGTCTCAGGATCAAACACCAGCAGTAGGGTTCCTGACGTACCGCCCTCTGGCTTCCAGGAAGTCCTCGAGAGTTTGGAGTCGGTGGAAACGTATCGAGATCTCGCCCACTTATGTCGCGAGGTCGCCCGCCGTGCCGATCCCAGGGTCCTAGCTTTGCTCCGAAGAGACGCGTGGCGGCAGGCCCGGTTCGTCCATCCTAAGAGCTACCGTGATGGGATCCTACGTTCCCTATTTCTCGCATTGACCTCGAGGATCAACCAGATGCGGCGACTAGACCTCGAGGAATATCCGAGGGGGCCCATCGAGGGTTACGGTAGATTCTTGGAGATCGTACGCGAGTACGCCGAAGACCCGGACTACGACTCTCCCTCACTCCTCCTGTACGAGTCCCTCTCGGCCGCCTACGCAATCTTCCTACGCGGCGAGCCGGTCCACCCGCCCGGTACGGAGTTCCCAGGAGTAGGGAAAGTCCGTCGGACGGACGACCGTTACTACTGTCCTATCAAGGAGCGACGTGGGGATCAGCCGGGATCGTTCTGCACCCTATGCCCGGCAGAACAGGATCCGGAGGTGGTATCGTGAGGCCTGTGGTGACGGTCGTGGGCAGCCACCCGGTCGACCACGAGCCCACGCTTAAAGATCGTCTCCTCGAGAAACTCAGAAGGAGGTCCGCCTACGCCCCCGCCATACACAAAGCCGTCCGCGACCAGACGGAGGCTGGTGTGGAGCTGATCTCTGATGGCCAGGTTCGTGGGGACATGATCGAGATCTTCGTCTCTCACATTCCCGGGATGACCGTCGAAGACGGTCCCGCGGTGATAGGTCGAGTGGAGCCACCCAGGTTCTCGCCCCTAGTGCTCGATTACCGCGAGGCTATTCGGGTCGCGGGGGAGGTCGAAGTCAAGGCGGTCCTCACCGGCCCGGTCACGCTGTGTTACTCCCTCGAGGTGCGTACGGATCTTTATCCTTCCAACGACCATCCCAGTCTCTTGAAGGACGTGGCGCGGGTCCTGGCGGCGGAGGCTCGGTTACTCCGGCGCGAAGGAGCGAGCGTACTGCAGGTGGATGAGCCGATACTGTCGGCCGGTGTGACCTCCGTCGAGAAGGTGGCTCGATACGTGAACACCGTCCTGAGGGCGTTTAAGGGTGGTACTAGAGTCCTACACGTGTGTGGAGACGTTACCGAAGTATACTACGATCTCGAGGAGAACATCGACGCCGACGTGTTCGACCACGAATTCGCCGGTCACCCCGAGAACCTCGAGGTCGTCGCCGAAGGAGACAGCCCAGTTGGTGTCGGAGTGGTGCGCTCAGATACCGATCGCGTCGAGAGTTTGGACGAGGCGGTAAGGATTCTGGAGGAGGTGCGGGAGGCGATGGGGGACCGTATCGAGTTCGTGGACCCCGACTGTGGTCTCCGGAAGCTACCCCGTGAGGTAGCCAAGAAGAAGCTCGAAGTGGTCCGTAAGGCTAGGGACCGTGTATTCCGTTAAATCTTGTGAGGTCATGCCGACGAAAGACAATATTAATAATATCTAGCCTCGCGGTAGTAATATGGGGTGCCAATAGTGACGAACATTGTTGAGAAAATAGCAGAAATCCTGAAGCGTGGTGACGGTAGGTATCTGATCATGGGGATGGTTCAGGCTCACGGGTTAGGTCTGCGCTCCCTTGCTGACTCGGTAGACGTCCCGGTCGAGGCACTGGCCACGATCGAGATCGATGGGTTCGGGAAGGTCCCTCACAAATCGCTCGTCCGCAAGCTCGCGGAGTGGATCGAAGAGAGGAACCTGGACCCGGAGGATCTAGTCAAGGCCGGTCGGGCCCGCTTCGAGCTAGAGTATTTCGAGTCGGAAGCTCTTGAGAAGATAGAAGACGACGAACTCCGAGCGGAAATCGAGCGTAAATCCCCAACTGGGCTGGATCTGAGCACCCTCCTTCGGGTCGCGGAAGCCCTTTCGTAAGTAACCCCCTCAGACCGTATGCCCCTCTTCACACTCTCCGCCACTCTACGGTTCCTCATCGGGGGATTAAGGTACTCATCAGCACGTACGTTAGTAACGCCCCGCCCGTGACACCAACCGCCACTTGATAACCCGTGTGGGCGTTCAACTTCAGCCTCGCCCAACAGATGACCGCCGTCACGATCGACCAAGGTATCCCCGCCCACCATTCTCCCAACCATGCGATAGCGCCCATGACGGTGCCCATCGAAGCCGCGTGAATGCTGATTTTCCAGAACTTGGTCACTCCGGCCACTGTCAGCGCAGCTATCGCGTAAGTTAACATCAGACGAACCATGGGGCTCGTGACTCCTGCCTTGCACATCACTAGGGCGCCGATGGCGTGGTAGACAGCACTAGCCGTCAGGAGTGGTAGCCGGTCCCTCCTCCTAGAGACGAACACGTCGGTGCCCTTCACCCGTATGTAAACCGCCGCCGTGAGTATCACCAACACTACTCCGAAGAACAGTCCCAGCGCCGTACCCGCCACGTCCCCGTACCTCTTGCCTACGAGGATGACGGCGGCCGCCTCAGCGGTCGACGGGTTCACGACCAGAGAGACCATCCTGGCGACCCGCTCGATCGCGCCAGCACCCCCGTCACTCCCTGCTGACCAGGACCGCTCCAACCACTATCAGTACGCATCCGATCACCGTCTCGACACTAGGCCGCTCCCTCAGGACCAGCATGGAAAACAATGTTGCGAACAGCGGATACGTGCTCGACAACGGTACGATTCTGGAGGCCTGCCCGGAGCTGAGGGCCATATAATAAAGGTACAGTCCCAACCCTCCGGCCAATATCCCGCCGACGATCATGTAGCCGACGTACTTCATGCCATCCATCTGCGACCTACCGACGGCCGGACACACTACCGCGAGGAACGCTACCGCCGCCAGGCTCCGGATCAGGGTGGCTGTCATGGGGTCCATTCCACGTAGTCCAACCTTCTCGATCACCGGCGCTAGGCCCCACAGTAACGCCGCCAACAGTGCGTACGTCTCTGCCTTCATCCCACGAACTCCACCCTTTTCACCCGTAGTACCTTCAGCCGCTCGGTCGGGACACCTTCTTCTGGCTCCTCGTAACCCGCCAGCACCTCGACCTCTTCATGCGGCTCCAGCTCTCGACGATCCTCGAGCACGAGGTCGCCTTCCCGGATCAGCATTGCGAGCTTTCGCTTCACATCCGCGCTCCCTGTCCTGATCTCCAGCTCCTCACGCTCCACCTCCAGCCTGACTCGGTTGAACTGCAATCATCCACCCTCCAGCTCCCGCTCAAGCCTTTCGACGGCCGTTTCGACGTCCTCCTCTCGAACACCGATGGCAGCGTTGATTGTGATGTAGTTCGAATGGTACCCTCGGAGCCGGCTGGTTCCGAACGGATCGTCCGCGCGAACACCCCTCGGTCCCGTGACCCTTCTCACGTACAGCCTGGCTGCGAGGTCCACGGGATCGTGCCCTTCTACGGCGACCGCCGAGGCTATCGGATTATCCACGTCGAGCACGCGGACGTCGTCTCGACGAGCCTCAAGATCCTCCAACAGCTCATCCAAAAGCGCTTTGCACTCCTTCTGCCTCCGCATCAGGCGCCGGTATCCCTTCATCCCCAAGGAGAGCATCGAGATTAACGCGTGGACCACCGGTGCCGCGCTGGCGCGGCCCGGATAAGCCCTGGAAACCTTCTGGAGTGTCTCCTCGTCCGGCGCGTACACGATCCCCCCACCCACAGGTGTCAGGAGGTTCTTGTCCGTCGAGCTCACGACCACGTCCACGCGCCCCCGCTTGATCGCTCGGTTCAATAGATCCCGGTACTGCTCGTGCTGGATCCCGTAAGCGGAATTCACGACGTGAGGGACCCCGTACTCCTCGCAGAGTTCTGCGATCTCGGGTAGCGGATCGCTGCTTCGCGGTGGGAAGAACGTCAGCGTGCTCAGTACGGCAGCCGGGGACTCCGAGCGCTCCAATGCTTTCTCCACGTCCCCTGGATTCACCACGATCCTGTCGCCCTCGATCTCCGTGTCCACCACCCTCATCCCGAAGCCAGCCAGTCGCACGGCTTTAATGGGGCTCTTGTGAGCAGCGTACGGGTAAATCACCTCTTCACCTTCGCCCAACGCCGACAGACACAGAGCTATCGACAACCCCGTAGCACCGGGTACCACGAATGCGCCTTCAATACGGAACCCGAGCTTTCGGAGGAAGTCTGTGACCAGTCTGTTCGTCAGCGCGTACATAACGGAAGCGCCAGGAGCCTTCGGCTGTGGATCCACGAGCGTCCCACTCCTACCCACACCGTGGCAGAACCCGAACACGGACTCCTCAGCGAGCTTTGAGGCTACCCGGGCTTCCCTCTCCCCGATGCGTGCCGCCTTAGGGTCTTTATCGGTATCCATCCTCGACAGCTCCCACAGGAACGCCGCGATTACGTCGTCCGGCCAGCCCTCCTCCGGCATCCTACGCTCACTGAGGAGTTGTTCTACGGGCTCCCTGTAAGAGTCGAGCACGATACGCCCACGCTCCAGCATATGGTCTGGGATGAGCCCTCGCATGTCCTCCGGGTCTAGCAAGGTCGACACCCCGGTCGCCGAGCTACGTGGAAGGTCGAGACACGTCTCCTGTGAGATGCTTCTGGCGCTCTAGGAACTTGAAGAACTGAACGTTAAAGTCGTGAGCGCCGGGATCGACCTCGGCGAGGAAGACCGACCCGTTCTACGCGCTCGATTCCTGGACCCGCCGAGTTCGAGGTCGACCGGAGAACTGCCGTCCGGTTGCCCATGGAGGAAATCCCTGTGGACTCGAAGCCGTGTCATTGTCGAGTGGTCGTCTGAAACGTGATCCTGGGTATGGGAAAGTCGGTCATAAAGGAAAACTCTGATGCCGTGCACCGAGGAAGTACGCGAGATTCAAGTTGCGGTGAGCGATGGAAGCGCATGGAAGTTCCGCGAGCGTTTGAAGTTAGTCTCCTGCGACCGTACCGAGGACGTGACCCGTTAGAGGATAGTCTACCGACTTGCGTCCGGATGAACACACTGAAGGCGGACGTCGAGGAGGTGGTGGAAAAACCTCGAAACGGCGGGAGTCGAACTCACCGAGACTCCACTACCGTACGACTTCCGTGTCATAAGCAGTCCCGTGCCACTTGGTTCCTCGCTGAAACACGTGGTCGGCTGCCTTTACCTTCAGGACCTGACGATCGTCCCCTCGGAGCTCTTCGATCCAACCTTCGAGCTCCGTGATAAGCCTGTGCGCGGTCTACGGAGCTCAGTTAGCGCGGCTGCTCGGCGGTGAGGGCGCTGTACTGGCCGTCGATGCCGACTCTCGGCGTGTCCGTGTCCTGGTTCACGGTGTGAACAGGCCGAGTTGCGTCACCGTAGCACTACGGCGTGTCTGAGAATCAGCACCCCTTTCCTCCCGATGGATTCCTAAGTGCTCGGGTGGGGGCGCCGTAGCCCACCACGCCCTACGTACCTAAGAAACCCGGAAAGGTTCGTTCGGACGCAGCCGCACCTCTTGAAGACTGTTGAAGATACTCGGTCGTCTGGTCTCAGTACGTTCTCCGTCGAGGAGAACGAGTTGGTGATCCACGAAGCTCTAGGGAACGACGACAGGCGCCGGCTAATACCCATTCCCTTGAACACCGTACCCGGATTGGAAGGGAGGGAACTCCGAGATGACGATTGAGATAAACCCGCAGGATCGATCCGGCCAGCCTGGAATCCGACGGTTTTTCGTCGAGGTCATCGAGCATCGCAACTGACGTTAAGTGTGTACAACCGTCGCCCTCCGAGTGGGACTTAATCACGTCTACCTCCACTCTCTTCGGGTGGTCACGTGACGGGTGACAACGAAGCGACCGAAGTCGACAAGCGCGATATCGCCTTACTCCGTGCCTTAGAGGGCCTGAGTAGGGCCTTCGAGTGGGTTCCCGAGGACAAGCTGCTGGAACGGTTGCCGATGGATTACTCGGAGCTGGCAACCCGGCTGGAGAAGCTGGATTCCCTTGGGCTAATCGATTACCGGTACATACCGACGTACCAGACCTACGCCGCCAGGATGAAGGAGCGGGCCTACGACACCCTCGCTCTGTGGGACATGAAGAAACACCACGTCTACGAGCGGCTTGGAACGATCATAGGTGAGGGCAAAGAGGCGACAATCGTGAACGCGAAGGACCATGAGGACGAGTGGGTGGCTATCAAACTGCACAGATACCACGCTCCGGAGTTCAGGAGGATCAAGAAGACGCTCGCGTACGCCGCTGTGAAAGTTCGTGGGGAAGAACTCCGAGTGGACGACCACCGCATCGACGTACCGCGCGCCAAGGCCCAGGTTGAGATGAAGGTACTCCAGCACCTTCACTCCAAGGGGTTCCCCGTACCGGAACCCCGGGCCATCAACCGTCACGCGGTCGCCATGGACATGATCGAGGGGCACGCCCCTGGTATACCTGCCCCACTGCTCGCAAAGATCAAGGTTAAGAACCCTGAAGAGGCCCTCGAAGTCATCCTGGAAGACTACCGGGAGATCGTCTTGGATGGTCACTACGTTCACGGCGACTTCAGCGAGCATAACATTTTGGTCACACCTGATGGTGAACTGTACTACGTCGACTGGCCTCAGGCCGTGCCGATCGAGCACCCCTCAGCACCGAAGCTCTGCTACCGCGACCTCAAGAACGTAATCGAGCATTTCAGACGTAAGTACAGGATACGCGTTCCCGACCCGAAAGAGGTGTACGACGAGATAGCGGATGATCTCCAGTCGCTGATGGAGGAGAAGAAAGAGGAGTACGAACGGCACAAGAAAGCCGCCGAGAGAACACTCGAGAGGTTCGAGGAGAGCGTCGAGCGGGTGGAGAGTAAGCGTGAAGGTCGTAAGATCAGACAGGAGGAGGATGAAGAGGACAGGGTTCCCAGAGATAGTGATGGCGGAGGGTAAGACCCCCGAGCAGATCTCGGAAGCCCTGGAGGCGCTACTCAGGATCGATGGGATCGCGATAGCGTCTCGCGTCGATTCGGAGCTCCTCGACGACCTGAAGATACCAGAGGACGCGGACGTGGAGTACGACGAGATCGGTCGCGTCCTAGTGCTTAAGGATCCGAAGTACGAACCACCGTACCGGGGCGGACGAGTGGGGGCCGTCGCAGCGGGAACTTCCGACCTGCCCTACCTCTCCGAGTGCGTCACAGTGCTGGAAGCACTGGGAATCGATGTGCACACGGAGATCGACGTAGGAGTGGCCGGTCCTCACCGACTCCTGGCCGCGGTTCGGAGGTTGCGGGAGTTCAAACCGCACGCGGTCGTGGCGGCGGCCGGAATGGACGGGACGATGCCGGTCGCCCTCAACGCGATGTTAGACGTCCCCGTCATCGGCTTACCCACCCCGATCGGTTACGGGCTCGGGGGCTCCGGAAAAGCGGCGCTGCTCGGTATGCTACAGTCCTGCTCTCCCGGACTCGCCGTCGTGAACGTAGCCAACGGAGTCGGAGCGGCGGCTGCCGCGGTTAAAATCGTCAGGGTATGTCTGGAGGGGGAGAGACCATCGAAGAAACCCAGAAACTAACGACGCTGAGGGACGTCGAGGAATACGTCGGTATACGGGAGCAGATGATCGATCGAGGTGTCGGAGGGTCGTGCAGGAGGAAGGTGGAGGATTTCCTGGTTATGGAAAAGCCCTCGAGGAACACCTACATTCCCATAACCATCGTCGGTGAATGCCCCGAGTGCCGCGAATACCACCGAGGGATGGAGTGTCCCGAGTGCGGACAGGATCTACGCCGACCGCGGGTTCGACCTCAGTTCGGAGGTCGTGGTCCACACACGCTGTTCTATTTAGAGAAGTACGACTGGGACACCATGAAGGCAGTACGTAGGATCGCACGGGCTTTGAAGAAACACCATCGTCACTTCGGGATCGCCGGAATGAAGGACAAGCGGGCCGTAACCTCCCAGAGAGTAACCGTGCGGGGAGTACCTCCAGCGGTCTTGACCCGGCTCAGGATCCGCGACCTCAAGATAATACCTATGGGTCGTGCTCGGCGCAAGTTACGTCCCGGGGATCTCTGGGGGAACAGGTTCGTAATCACTGTGCGGGGCGCGAAGATACGTAGACTATCCGAAGCTCTGGAGACCGTTCGGGAGCTCGGAGGCGTACCTAACTACTACGGTCTCCAGCGGTTCGGCAGTCGACGTCCCGTCACCCACGTCGTCGGAAAGTACGTGGTACTCAATGACTGGGAGAAAGCCGTCAAGACATTTTTGACCCTCGAATACCCCCGCGAATCGCCTGAAGCCCTCGAGGCTCGACGGTGGTTGAAGGAACATTGGGGTGAGTTCAAGGAAGCATTACGGAGGTTCCCCAAGTTTCTCGATTACGAGCGTCATATCCTCGAGCATTTGGCCAGACATCCGCACGACTACATCAACGCTTTCCGACGCCTACCGATGTGGATACGTAGAATGTTCGTGCACGCTTACCAGTCGTACCTGTTCAACCGCATCCTCTCGGAGAGGATAGCCCAGGGTCTCCCGGTCCACCGGCCCGTCGAAGGGGACGTGACCCAGGACGGCCTTCCCACAATTCCCCTTCCCGGGTTCCGCACGGAGTTCAGCGACGGTCCACAGGGCGAAATAGAGCGTGAGGTGTTGGAGGAGGAAGGCGTGAGGTTGGAGGATTTCGAAATAAAGAGCATGCCGGAACTCTCGGCCGGCGGAGACCGAAAGCCGGCGTTGCTCCGAGTGTACGGACTGCATGCCGAGGCGATCGGTGACGATACCGTACGGTTCACGTTCTCGCTGCCTCGTGGTGGTTACGCGACCACCGTACTACGGGAGCTCCTAGGGCCGGAAGGAGTGTACGCCGACTAGTACTCGTAGAAGGCGGCGCTACCGCACTCCTCGCACAACCCCGCGAATCGGAGCTTTCCACGCTCCCGCTTGGCTCTCTTGTACTCCTCCTTCGTGCAGTTCGGACAGACCACAGCGGGGTCGTTGGGCGACACGATCGGTACGTGAGAGCTCTTCACCATCCGGTATCACCCCCTACGTCGCCGTACCGTCCCACAACGCCGCAGGTAAGGTAAAAAGAAAACCGCCGCAGCCTGCGGTGGGGCGGCGCGGCTTGAGCGTCCTCGAGAAGATCATCCGCGGGTCGGATTTGGATCGGGAAGAAGCCCGCGATCTGATGTGCCAAATCGTCGGCGGTGAGCTTTCCGACGTCGAAATAGCCGGCATCTTGGTGGCACTGCGCTGTAAGGGGTACACTCCGGAGGAACTCGCCGGTTTCGTCGACGGGATGATGGAGCATGCGATGAAGGTGGATCCGGACGTCGAGAGACTCGTGGATACTGCCGGCACCGGTGGGGACGAATTGGATACCTTCAACGCCAGTACGCTGGCGGGGCTCACCGCGGCTGCGGCCGGTGTACCCGTCGCGAAGCACGGGAACCGCAGCGTCACCAGCGAGTGCGGCAGTGCCGACATTCTGGAGGCCCTCGGTGTGAACATCGAGGCGGGCCCAGATACGGTCAAGCGTTGCATCGAAGAAGCCGGATTCGGGTTCATGTTCGCTCCGAAGTTTCATCCCGCTATGAAAAACGTCATGCCGATACGCCGTAGGCTGGGGATCAGGACGGTCTTCAACGTCCTTGGTCCGCTCACCAACCCCGCCCGGGAACGCATTACCGGGCAGGTTATCGGTGTGTACTCAGAAAACCTGCTGGACCTCGTGGCCGGTGCCCTTGCGGAACTCGGGGTTCGAAGGGGACTCGTGGTCTACGGTTTAGACGGCGTCGACGAGCTGAGCGTCACCTGCGAGAACGAGGTAGTGTACGTGGACGACGGGGAGGTAACGGATAGGGATACGGTAGCTCCCGAGGACGTCGGACTGGACCGAGTCGATCCTGTGGATGTCGTGGGTGCGGATCCTGAGACCTCGGCCGAAGAGGCCCGGAAGATCCTGGGTGGCGAGTTATCCGTCGACCACCCGAAGGTTCAGATGACGGCGTTCAACGCGGGTGCGGCTCTATACGTCGGGGAAGCAGTCGGTTCGTTGGAAGATGGAGTTCAGCGCGCACTGGACGTCCTAGAGGAGGGGAGGGCCCTAGAAGTCCTGGAGAAGGTAGTCGACCTCTCTTCCTGACACCCCATATCCCGGACGGTACGTTTCGGACTCTATAACGATTGGTACGAGCGGGGGGCGCTTATCCGCCGTAGTCCTCGATGTAGTCCTCCGGCTTCGGGGGCTCCGGCTTCATACCCTTCCTCTCACGAATCTCCCGAATGATCTGCTCCTCCAACTCCTCGGGCACGCGCTCGTAGCCGGCGTGCTCGGTGGTCCAGATCGCGCGACCTTCCGTGGCCGATCGGATGTCGTTCGCGAATCCGAACATCTCGGCTACGGGTGCCTTACCCTTGACGATGACAGTGTCTCCCTCCTGCTGTATCTCCTCGATGGTGCCTCTACGCCCCTGTATCTCTTTGGTTACGGATCCCATGTAGTCCTGCGGTACGGTCACGTAAATGTACTGCATAGGCTCTAGCAGGTGCGTGTCTGCCAGCAGCATACCGCCGTAGATCGCACGCTTAATAGCCGGGATCACCTGAGCCGGACCTCGATGTACGGGATCCTCGTGGATCTCGGCGTCTACGAGGCTAACCTTCACTCCTCGGCACGGCTCCTTCGCCAGCGGACCCTCCTCCATGGCCTCCTCGAAGCCTTCGATCAGTAGCTCCATCACCTCGTTCAGGTACTGCAGACCAACGGTCTTGTCCAGGAAGAAGTTCGTACCCTTGACGGCTTCGACGGCCTTCGCGTCGTCACGGTCCATGCCGTACTCCATCAGAGTCTCCTCGAGCTCTTTCTTGCTCATATCCTCCGGGTTGAACTTGCCCTCTTCGATAGCCTCCACGATCTCCTTCTCTACGGGCTCCACGGTCACGTAGAACTTGTTGTGCTTGTTCGGGGACTTGCCCTCGACCTCGTCGTCACAGACGCCGAACACGCCTTCCCGGTACACCACGATCGGCTCCGAGACTTTGATGTCCACACCGCGCTCCTTGATCCTGTGGGCGATAATCTCCAGGTGAAGCTCACCCATACCGGAGACCAGGTGCTGTCCGGTTTCCTCGTTGATCTCGACCTTGACTGTCGGATCCTCCTTCGCGATCTGGTGCAGGATCTCGATCAGCTTGGGTAGATCCTGCGTGTTCTTAGCCTCGACGGCCACGGTGACCACGGGCTCGGCGAAGTGCTGCAACTCCTCGAACGGCTCGATCGGGTCCTCCGGGTCGGTCATGGTCTCACCGGCCCACACGTCGCGCAGGCCGGTCACTGCCGCTATGTTACCCGCAGGTACCTCGTCCGTGCGGATACGATCCGGTCCCATGTAGATACCCACCTGCTGCACCCGGGTCTCCTTCTTGGAGCTCGCCAAGTACACCTTCTGACCCTCGCGAATCGTGCCGGAGTACACCCGGCCCGTCGCCACCTCGCCCGCGTGCTCGTCGATCCGGACGTCCGTCACAACCATTGCCAACTTTCCGTTCGGGTCGCACTTCCTCAGCATCTCACCGTCTTCGCTCTCCGGATCGCCCGGCCAGATCTGCTCGATACGGTATTTCTGCGCCGTAATCGGGTCCGGAAGGTGCTTTACTACCATATCCAGCACTACTTGGTACACGGGAGCCTCCTGAGCTAGCTCCTTCTGTTTGTCCTGCTGACAATACTCGATGATGTCCTTGAACGTGATTCCGGTCTTCTCCATGAACGGGAAGCTGATACCCCAACCATAGTACGCGCTTCCGAACGCCACGGAACCGTCCTCGACACTCACCTTCCACTCGTCCTTGAACTCCTCGGGCGCCATCTGCTCGATCATCTTGTTAACTTCGGATATGATCTCCAGGAACCGGTTCTGCATATCTTCAGGGCTCAACTTCAGCTCGTTGATCAACCTGTCCACCTTGTTAATATACAATACTGGCTTCACACGCTCTCGGAGAGCCTGCCGGAGCACGGTTTCCGTTTGTGGCATCACACCTTCGACCGCGCATACGACCACAATCGCGCCGTCCACAGCTCGCATGGCCCGGGTTACGTCACCTGAGAAGTCCACGTGACCTGGGGTATCGATGAGGTTGATCAGGTATTCCTCTCCCTCGTACTCGTGCACCATGCTGACGTTCGCGGCGTCGATCGTGATACCTCGCTCCTGCTCCATCTCGTCGAAGTCCAGCACGAGTTGATCTCCGGCCAGATCCTCCGAGATCATTCCGGCACCGGCTAACAACTGATCGGAGAGCGTGGTTTTTCCGTGGTCGATATGGGCGATGATGCCGATGTTGCGGATCCTCTCCGGCTCGGTCATTAGCTCACGGCACTTCTCGGCCATCTTCTCCTTACGTCCCAAAACCCACGACCCCCTTATCGGGCTGCCTCAGCGATGCGCTCGATCTCCTCTTTACGACGGATGGAGTAACACTCCGTATCGTATCTCGCGGCCGCGATGATTTCCTCAGCCAAGCACTCCTCTATCGGCTTCGGATTGCGGAACGCCCGCTGCTGAGCGCCCTCCGTAATTAGCCGGAGGGCGATGTCCAGCCGCCGCTGCGGCGAGGAGTCGACGGCTTCGTGGTAAGAAATACCCCCGTAAATGATCGTGGTGGTTTCCTCCCTCGGAGCGGCGTTCTCCAGGGCCTGCACCAGAACCTGGATCGGGTTCTCACCGGTCCGCTCGTGGATAATGTCGAACGCCTTCTTGACTATGTTGTATGCGAGGTGCTTCTTGCCGGTGTTCTTTTCAGTCCTCATCACACGGTTGATCAGCCTCTCTACAATCGGCACGTCAGCCTTCCCGAACCGCTTCTTGGCGTGACGACCGCCGGTGTGTGGTAGGTACATCGGTTTCAGACAGATGTAGTCCTTCAGACCTGGGTCCCGAACCTCGACCTCCGTGGGGTCCCACTTGCCGAACACTTTCATCTCGTAGAGTCTGTCCAGGTACGGGTTGCCTTCCAGCTCGGAATACACCACTCGGCGCTCTTTGGTTTCCGCTACTCCTTCTGTCACATCTTCCCTCTCCATCTCTTCGACTTCCTCGGCCAACTCGAACGTCCCCTTAACGCATCGGCTTCTCGATTTTACCTTTCAGTAGCTCGGACAGAGCTACGTCGTTCACCTTCACAACCTTGTATCGGACGCCCGGGATATCTCCCTTAGCTCGACCCTTGGGACCTCCGATACCCTCGATAACTACCTCATCGTGCTCGTCGATGTAGTCGATCGCACCGTCGCCGGGACAGAACGCGGTGACCTGCTTACCGTTCTTGATCAACTGGACGCGCACGCACTTACGGATCGCGGAGTTGGGCTGCTTCGCCTCGACCCCGACCTTCTCTAGCACGATTCCACGCGCCTGAGGTGCGCCCTCCAGCGGGTCCGCCTTCTCGTCGAGCTTCAACATCCTACGTTTGTACTTCTCGTCCTTCCACCTGAACTTCTTACGCTTCTCCCTGAGCTTACGGGCCGCGAACTCCCCAGCTGGACTCTTCTTGCCCGGCATGAGCGTGAACCCCCAGGATCACGTGACGACGATATCGTGGATTCCATGGTGTCTCCTCGCGAGGATCCGTGCCTTCTTTATGTTCCTTCCCCCTTTACCGATAACCCGGCCTCTCTCGGACTCCGGCACGTCCACTATCGCTACTTTCTTGTTCCCGCGCTCCGTCACCCGAACGCTCTTCACGCGCGCCGGAAACAGGGCGTTTCGGATGAACTTCTCCGGATCCTCGGAGTGCTCCACGACTTCTACATCCATCCCGAGCTGTTCCTGAACTCGACGTACGTTCTGACCCTTCTTACCGATCGCCAATCCTATCTGTCCTTCCTTTACCACGAAGATCGCTCTGTTGTGCTCGTCGTCGATCACGCAGTCCAACACGTGCGCCCCGGTTAGGCTCTCGAAGAGCGCAATCATACGGATCTGTTCGGTTTCCAGTTTAACCGCCAAGGTTTTTCACCCCTTTTAACTCGGTGCGGCTCCCTCTTCCATAGCCTTACGGACCGTAGCGATAAGGTCCGACTCACCGTCGTCCAGGACAGCCATTGAAGCTACCACGTGTGGCCTACCGCATACGTCACCCAGATCTATGCTCGTGCCCGGGTACACGAACACCGGTACGTCGGCTAGCTCCGCATAATACTCGATGTCTTCACGGATTTCGGCCGGACAGTTCGCCGCTACGATCACTAGCTTGGGCTTTCCTAGCTTCAGCAGCTTGATGGTCTGGTTGGATCCTAACACGACGTCTCCAGTCTCGACAGCCATTCGGATCTGACGCTCAATCTCCTGCAGCTCCACCAAGTTACAACACCCCGGAATGAGAACTAGCTCTTACTCTCGATGGTGTACAACGAGTCATTCCTCCCCGCTCACGTTTCACCCCGCGCGGCACGGTTTCCCCATAAAAGCCTTACTCCTTGACCTGGTCTACTCAAGAGCTCATTTCGAGAAACAGGAAACGCTCCTCAAACATCTGTATACGAAGATACGCGGGCTAACAGCTATGAAGCACTACCGAACTCCTCGTGTCGAAGTACCTGGACTGATCCTTCGAAACGCCCCTGTCCCTACGCGTGCTCACTGTCACGACGGTTCAGCGGCGGAGCTGTGGCCACGTTCACTTACCGGGGCGAAAACACCGCGAACATGTACTGTGAAACCGGGACGGTGGCGGACTTCGGACGGGCTCGGGTACCGGGGTCCTCCACGAGCACTTACCGGCGTCCAATGCAGATAGCGGGTGTGATGAGTTCCGTGAGGTTATGGTGAGGAAAGGGGGTTATGTTCAACTCTCTTCTTCCTCTCCTTCCCTGAACTTGGAATAATCCACTGTGAGTTCCACCGTACCGGTACCCACAGGTACCGGTTTACCCACGATGATGTTCTCGAGCACTCCGCGTAGCTCCTCGACGTCGCCCGACGTCGCCGTCTCGGTGAGGACCCTCGATACGTACTCGAAGGCGGCTTTCGTGATCGGGCTACCCTTCAGCTCCATCACCGAGTAACCGCCGACGGACCGTACGCTACGCAGCTCGCCCCAGAATGACATCATGTCGCTGATGAGCATGAAGTGGCGTAGGTCTACGGAGATCCCCTGGCTTTCATACACCTCTTCGAGCTGTTCTATGATCGCGTTCCTCCCGGCTTCCACCCCGAGAATCACGTCCACGATCTTCGGGTCGTTGGTGTTCACCCGCGTAGCGTCTACTTCGTCTAGCTGCATCAGCTGCAGCATCAGGTAGGCGCGCTTCGCCACCTTGCTATTCCTAGCGCGCTGGGAGATCCACCTAGGAGGCCGTTCCGGGGCTCCCTCCGGACTACCTCTGACCAGTATGTAGTACTCATCCTCGTCCTCGTCGTACTGAACTGAGGCATGGAGTACTCCTTCGATCCCCTTAACTACGGCCTCGCGTAGGTCGTTCGCGATCTCGGCCAACTCCGATGTCGACTCCACATCCGCGAGCGTCACCTTGAGGACATCTCCATCGAGGTGACACGCCCCGCCTGTGTGCTCACGGACAAAGGCGACGAGTTGGTCCTCGTCGATCCCGTGTTCTTCAATCCGCTCCTCATCCAGACCGATCTCGATGGCGCACTCGTCCGGGTTCACCTCTATGTACTCCGTAAGCTCCTCGAACCGCGTCTCCTCGATCTTCCGTGCCACTCCTTCGGCTTTCTCCCGATCGCTACGGTACGGTTCCTTGAGCCTTAGCTCGATGACCCACGTCGGGGGACCGTGATAGGGAAGAGAAAGGACACGCTCCAACGCCGGCATACCGGTGGTGATATCGATCTCCGCCACACCGGCCAAGTGGAACGTACGCATGGTCATCTGCGTTGCCGGCTCACACATCGACTGAGCCGCCAGGACGCCCACTGCGTCTCCTCGTTCGATCTGCCGGCACTTGTAGTTGCGTACGAGTGCCCGGAGGATCTTCCGCACGGTTTCTTCGTCCGCATCCTTGAGCCCTTCGTCCTCCGACACCTTCTCGACTATCTCTCGGTGTACCGAGTCCGGGAGCTCCACGTCCTCCTCCTTACAGACCTCTTCGAGCAGCTCTTCCACGTTCATCCTCGCCTCACCCTACTCTTCTTCCTCTTCTTCCAGTACCACTTCCTTCACTACCTCCAGCGCCTTCCCGACGTCTAGATTCAAGCCCCACTTCTTGGCGGGATCGATGCCGTCTTCACCGTACGTCAGCTGGATGACGTTGTTGGCGCTGTCGCGCACGCGCCCTTCTGAGTCCACGATCAGGTCCAGAGCGGTAGTCACATAGCGTCGGTGTAGATAGCCCGAGTCCGCCGTTCTGAAGCCCTTGTCTATGAGTCCCTCCCGACCGCTCATCGCGTGTAGGAAATATTCGACCATGTCAAGACCTTCGAAGAAGCCGGAACGGACGAATCCTCCCTCCTTCACACCCGGGATGAGGCTCTTCTCGAAGTGCGGTGTAACGCGATCCGTGTACGAGTAGTTCACGATCTTCTCCATGATGTGCTCCGTGTTGTGCTTCGCCCGATGTGGACGCTCACCCATCACGGCCTGCTGACCGCCGATCAGGGCCATCCTCGCGATGTTAGTGATACTTCCACGCGCACCTGACTCCGGCATGATGTACGCCGGGTTGAACAGGTCACGGTGCTTCTCCAGTAGTCTCTCGGTTTCCACTCGCGGCTGGTTTAGGATGGCCATGACTTCACTCTCGACATTTCTCTCTAACATCTCGCCGCGCTCGATCCGGCTCCGGTTGCAGGTCTCGTACTCCTCGAGCTCCCGGAGTCTCCGCTCGCCCCGCTCGATGATCTCCTTCGCCTCCTTAGCAGCTTCGTCGCACAGCCGCTCCACCTTGTCCCGGAACCTCTCGTAGATATCCTCGAACTCGTCTATACCTAGCGTGAACCCGTATCTCGTCACGAACCGGAGACCGAGTCGACCGATCTTATCCATTATCCTCAGTGTGATCTCAGCGGCCTCGAACCACGGGTACGACTCACCCTTCGCTATCTTCCTAGTCGCGTAACGGTGGACGATCTCGGTCATGATACCGTGGACGGTCTTCTCGTCCAGGAACCCACGCACGATGCGCCCCTTCTCAATCACTACTTTACCGTGCTCCTCGTCGTCCGGACAGACAGCATTCTCCAGCTCCACTCCGTCCATCCAGTCCGGCAGGAAAACACTCAGCAGCTGTCGTCCGGTTACGAGCGGCTCACCTTTCCTGGGCTGCCCGCAAACGAACTCTAGCTCGTGTATCTCCTCCTCAAACCCGCGCCGGTACTTCGCCTCTGGCTTTAGCTTCACCTCCGTGGGCTTGAACCAGTCACCCTCCTTCTTCACCTCTTCCAGGAGCTGGTAGGCCTCCCTTAGCGGTATCCACGCCCTCGACAGCAGGTGGATACCGACGATCGCCTCGTGGATGGGACTGTTACGGACGTCCTCGTGCCCGTTCTTAGGTGGCCATAGGTGGTACACGTAGCAACCCATCAACTCTCTGACCTCGGCTCGGGCCTCCTCGGACTGTGGCACGTGCAGGTTCATCTCGTCGCCGTCGAAATCCGCGTTGAACCCCACCCCCATATAACACGCCGCTGGAAGTCTGAACGTCCTGCCGGGCATCACCTTCACGCGGAAGCCGAGCTCCGACTGGATGTGCAGCGTCGGTTGTCGGTTGAACATCACTGGATCTCCGTCCATTAGGTGGCGCTCGACGACGTCTCCAGGCTCTAACTCTTCCGCGAGCTTCTCCTTGTTTTCATCAGTAACTCTGATCCGGCTCCCATCCCGCTTGACCACATAGTTGGCTCCCGGGTGCTTGTTCGGACCGTTGAGTACCAACTTCCGGAGTCTGTCGATGTTCCACTCGGTGACCCGCTCCGGGACTGTGAGCTCCTTGGCGATGGCTTCGGGAACACCCAGTGTAAACGGATCGAGCTCAGGATCTGGTGTGATGACGGATCTAGCCGAGAAGTTGACACGTTTACCTGCCAGATTCTGCCTGAACCGACCTTCCTTACCCTTCAATCGCTGCACAATACCCTTCAGCGGCTTGCCGCCGGTCCGGTGCCTGGCGACTGGTACTCCTCCGATCTCGTTATCGATGTACGTGGTAACGTGATACTGTAGCAGATCCCATTGGTCCTCGATAATCGGCTCGGGGGCACCCGCCTCGAGTGACTCCTTCAGCCTAAGGTTTACCCGGACGATATCCACGAGCTTATGCGTCAGGTCGTCCTCGGCACGTTCGCCAGTTTCCAGGATGATCGAAGGCCTCATGGTCACAGGCGGTACCGGCAGGACAGTCAGGACTGCCCACTCCGGTCTAGCCCGTTCCGGATGGAAACCGAGGATTTCGACGTCCCCATCCGGGATCTTCTCTAGCCACGCTCGTATGTCTACGGGCCACAGCCGTTCGTCGTCCATCATGATCGTCGTGGGTTTCTGATACGTGATCTTCCTGGACTCGGCGCCGCAGTGCGGGCACGATTCACGCTTTTCGGCCCGGTCTACCACCTCCGCCGCAACCGACTTGACGGGCCTGATCCCCTCCCTGACCTCCCGGAGGTAACTTTCGATCTCGTCCTCCGGTAGCTTAACCCTCCCACACTCCGGGCATGTGGCCCGCAGTACGTCCTTAATCCTCTCCGCGTACCTGGGGTGCAGGACCGGGCGGGCGAGTTCTATATGACCGAAATGACCTGGGCAGCGACCGGCCGGCTGACCGCACGTCCGACACCTGAGGCCGGGATCGATGACGCCCATCCTGGTGTCCATCACGCCTCCCTCGATCGGGTACCCGTCCTCGTCGTACGTCTCCGGGCTCGTTACCTCGACCTTGGACATCTTACGGATTTTGTCGGGCGGTAGAATTCCGAACAGGATGCGCTTCACGTACTTGGGTGGATCTTGAACTCGAGGTCCTTCCACATGGGTCATTCCTCCTCACCCTCCTCCCGTTCGGACAGCGAGCCGACCTCCAGCACGGCGTCCATGCAGAACGACTTCAGCTCGTCGAGTAGTATTTTGAACGCGTACGACATCTCGACGCGGTCGGCCCGCACCTCGCCGCATATTGGACAGATCGTCTTGCCCGTCGCGGCGTGCACGTAGCACAGCTCGCCGCAGTTTGGGCAGATATACGCCTCGTACTTGTCGGACTCGTCGAGCAGTCTCTCTTTCAGGAACAATGAGGTGCCCCAAGCCACGAGGTCATCGCGCTCCATCTCTCCGAATCTGAGACCACCCTCTCGGGCCCTTCCTTCCGTCGGCTGCCTAGTGAGTACCTGCACCGGACCGCGCGATCTCGCGTGGTACTTGTCCTTCACCATGTGATACAGCTTCCGGTACAGACACACCCCGATGAAGACCTCTGCCTCGAGCTTCTGTCCAGTACGACCGTCGTACATTACCTCCTTGCCGGTGGGCTCGAACCCCAACTCTCGGAGCATCTTCTTGATTTCCTCGTAAGCCTCCTTCGGGTTCGAGGTGAACGCGGAACCGTCGATCCTCTTCCCGCTCAGTGCAGCCGCCTTACCCGCGAGCGTCTCCAGGATATGTGCCATGGTCTCACGTGACGGTAGCGCGTGCGGGTTGAGTATCAGGTCCGGCGTGATTCCGTCCTCGGTGAACGGCATGTCCTCCTCCGGGACGATCATCCCGATGACTCCTTTCTGACCGTGCCGTGAGGAGAACTTGTCACCTAGTTCCGGTACCCGTTCGTCCCTGATCCTCACCTTTACCAGCTTGTGCCCGTCGCTGGTCTCGGTGATAATCACAGAGTCTACGATACCGGAGTCGGTGTGCCGGATGGCCGTGGAGGACTCACGCCGTTCCTCGGCTGGTAATTCCTCCGGTCGGAACTCCTCGAGGAAGCGCGGCGGGCTCGTCTTTCCGATGATCACGTCGCGACCCTCGACGCGCTCCCCTACCTCAGCTAATCCATCCTCTCCCAAGTGCTTGTACGCGTCCTCGGACCGGTATCCTCGCACTTCCTTCTCCGGGATGCAGAACTTGTCTTTCATCCCACCCGGATACGTCCGTGCTTCGTCCTCGAACGTCTTGAAGAAGAACGACCTCGCTAGACCGCGCTCGATCGCGGATTTGTTCATGATGATGGCGTCCTCCATGTTGTAACCCTCGTACGTAAGCACGGCGACAATCATGTTCTGACCGGCCGGCCGCTCGTCGTAGTCGAAAGCTTCCGTGCCCCTGGTCTTCACGAGCGGTCGGTGCGGGTAGTACAGCAGGTGACCTCGGGACTCCATCCGGAGTGGGTGGTTCGCGGCGTAGAAGCCCAGCGCCTGCCGTGTCATATTCGTACCCATCGTGTTACGCGGCGCCGAGTTAGACTCCGGCCATGGGATACAGCTGCAGCACGTCCCGAATATCGCGGCCGGATCCAATTCCACGTGCGTGTACTTCTTCCGCTCCTCCTTAGGCATCGAGTAGAACTCCTCCAGAGACTGAGCGATGAGCGCGTTCTCCTCCTCTTCGGCGTCCAAGAACTCGATGACGCCTTCCTCCTCTAGGTCCTTCCACGAGATTTCTCCTTCTCGGAGCTTCTCCAGGTGCTCCTCAGTGAGCTTGACCTCGCCGTCTTCCACCACCAGTAGCGGACGGACCACGCGTCCACGGTCACAGTTTACGTGCACCTCGTTCAGGTCCTCGTGGTAGGCGATGTTAACCCTCGGATGCAATACACCTTCCCGTCGCAACTCCCGGACTTTCTCCACGAACTCCTCCGGGTCCTCCACGTATCCGATCAGTCGTCCATTTAGGTACACCTGGGTCATCTCTTCCTCGCGTTCGGGGCCCTTGAGAACGTGCTCAACGGCCTTATCCACACGGGTCTCCACGTCGTCCCGCACGCCACCCTCCTCGTTCGACACGGGTTCGGGATCCCCCTTACTCGGTTTCGAGCCCGATTTCCTCCAAGATCTCGATCACCTCATCCTCATCCGCGTCTTCATGGACGACCTCGGCGTACAGGGCCAGGTTTTTGATCGCACCACAATTGGCTCCCTCTGGGGTCTCGTTCGGGCACAACCGACCCATGTGTGTCGGGTGCAGGTAACGGGCCTCCTTCGGGATCGACCACTTACCCACACCTAGCTCCGTAGCGGCTCTGATCCTCCGCAGGTGCGACATGGTGGACATCCAGGTATGTCGTTCGAGAATCTGTGAGACTCCGGTTCTTGGCCGGTAGTGGCCCGTCCTCCAGGTGCCGGTCGACATACAGCTGCGGATGTGGTCCGTGACCTTGTCCGGACGCACGATGTACCGGATGGTGGGCTCGCGACCCCGGGAGTACGCGCGTTCGAACTGGTACCTCATCTCGCGGGCCAGCTGCTGGAACGCGTATTCGTAAGCCTCGTACAGGAGGTCTCCCGCCAGCTTGATCCGTTTGTTCGCGTAGTGGTCGCGGTCGCGTACGCTCTTCACCTTGACCTTCCGGTACTTCAGCTCTAGCACCTCACGTACCATCTTGAGTACTTCGTCGGCTTTCTTCCGGAAGACCTCCTTCAGCTTCTCATCGTCGTCCAGGTCGTCGACCTCGGCGATGTGCGGTAGGAAGTATTTAGCCAGTACCTCCTTACCCCGCTGGATCCTCTCCTTACGACTCTCGTCCGGTCTCGACAACCTGCCGATGTACTCCAGTGCGTCCTCTTGACTGCCGATCTCCTCCTTCACGAGTACTCTCATCTGCTCCGCCATGATCGTGGCGAACTCGGGACCGACGCCCTCCATGATCTCCTCTTCGGTCAGCCCCAGCGCCCGCAGCAGGATCACCACTGGGAATTTCCGGTACACGGCCGGCATGTCAACGACCAAGTGACCTTTCCGGTCGATGACGTCTACGGGACCTCGGTACCGCTCACCCCGAGAGTATACCCGGGAGCGAACCTCATCCAGCACACCACGCTCCCTGATCTTCTCGTTCACCAACCGGTTCGGTGCGATATCTTCCAGGGACACCAACACGCGTTCCGACCCGTTGATGATGAAGTAACCGCCAGGGTCCTTCGGATCCTCGCCGACCTCGATCAGCTCCTCCTCCGACAGGTCGTAGGTGTTACATACCTTCGACCGGACCATTACAGGTAGCTCGCCGACGTAGACGCTGTCCCGCTCGACCTCCTCCCCGTCCTCGTACATCACGATCTCCGTGTACAGTGGCGCTGAGTAGAGCATGTTTCTCAGGCGAGCTTCCATGGGGTAGATCTTCCGGCGCGCGCCGTCTGGCTCTATCGAGGAGGGTTCTCCCACCTCAATCCTCTCGAACTCGATCCGATAGCTGGCTCCCTCCACCTCCGGTTCGATCGGTTCCATCTGCTCAATCAGCTGTTGTAGACCCTCGTCTATCAGCCAGTGATAAGACATGAAGTGATGGGCGATGAGAGGGTGTGTCTTTACATCACCAAGGAGTTCCTCGTTCCTACGTAAATAGCCTTCCAATAACGCCAGATAATCCTCCTCACTCAGAGACTTGACGGGCTCGGCCATCGGACTCCCCCTATTCGGGTGGGTTGATCACGACCCGGTACACCACGGTCTTACCGGCGGTCGGACTGTCCCGGACGATTTTGATCAGACTCCCAGGCTTGATCCGCTTGCCGAGTTTCTCGCTTAGCGCCACGACCACTGGGTCGTTCGTGTGGATCCTCGGCAAGTCGTCTTTCTCCACTCCGAGCTCCTCCAGTATCTTCTCGATCTCCTCCTCGTCGTCGATGACCTCGTGCTTCGGCACGAGCACGTGATTCAACACCACGTCCGGATCCAACCGCTCCGCCATGCTTCTTCCCCCACCCAAAGGGGCACGTTTCCACGCACAGACCGCAGTCCACACACGATGCCTCCGAGAACCCCAGGAAGATCTCCCGCACGGCGGCCACCGGCGGTATTATACAGTCCACCACGGGGCAGATCTCCCAGCAAGTTCCGCAGAGCTCGCAGTCCTCCCCCACGACCGCGCGTCCCTCTTCCAACCGCAGAGCCCCTTCCGGGCAGTGCTCTAAGCACAGACCGCACCCCGTACACCTGGACTCTCTGATCCACGGATATGGCATGAGGTGCTCCGCGACGCGCTGAACGAAGGCGATAGGACACAGCATCGAGGCCACATCGGAAGGCAACCGAGACACCTCGACGTCCTCACACAGCCTACAGGTCGCGCAGAAGGCCTCAACAGGCCCTTTCCGAATCTCCAGTGAACCAGCTGGACACATCGCGGCGCACTCACCGCAGGCTACGCATGCCCGGAACTTCAGGCCCGGCCGGAACTCACGGAAATCCCGATACAAAGTCAGATTACCCGGAGTACCGTTCTACTCGGGATTCACCGGCCCGGTTCTCTATCCTCCAAAGCTCGTCCGCGGCGTCCTCGAGCTCTTCGTCGTGGGTGACGACGATGGCCTGGCGTACGCGCCCCTCACCTAGCTCCAACTCTCTTAAGGCTTGCGCTAATCGCTCCCGGTGTTCCGCGTCCAAGTGCACCGTCGGTTCGTCTAACATTATGAATGGAGCGAAGCTCGATCCCACCATGGCGAGCGCCAGGCGCAGCGCCAGCCCGATTATAATTTTTTCCCCACCACTCATTCGGTCGGCCTCTATGAAATGACCACCTGGCACGGAGACACGTATCACGGCCCCGTCATCCTCGATCCTCAACGATCCATACCGGTCCGAGAGATCCTGCAAGATCTTCGAAGCCTCCCGCTCTACGGCGGGTAGCACCCTCTCTCTGGCGACGTCACGGGAATGTCTGAACACCTCCTTGCAGAGACTGAGCACCTCCACGACTCGCTCCAACCTCTCCTTGCGCTCCTTCGCCTCTCGGTACCTCCGCACCTGTTTCTCCAACTCTTTCTTACGTTTTTCCATCTCATTCAACCTTCCTCTGACCTCACTGAGTTCATCCCTGGCTCTTTCGTACTCCTTTTCCACCCTCTCGATCTCCTCTTCCAATCTATCCCGGGACCCGTATCGCCTCCGTAGCTCCTCCAGATCACGCTTCACTTTCTTCAACTTTTCCTCGGCGTCTTCGATCTCCTGTTCGATCCTCTCTAACCTCTTTCCGGCTTCTTTGGCCTTCTTCACCTTCTCTTCCAGATTACGGTAACGTTCGAGCTCCCTCTCCGCCTCTCGACGTCTCCGCTCCACGTCATCCTTCTTCTCTTCGAGGCTCCGTAACTCCCCTTCGACGTCTTCCAAATCGCTCGGCGTTCTTCCGATTACCTCTCTGAAACGGTCCAGTATACGTTCCAATTTACCTTCCAGTTGGAGAACCTTCTCGCGCCGACGCTCTCGGTCCTCCAGAAGACTTTCAGCTCTCACGGCCAGATCGCGCAACTCGGGTAGCAACTCGGGTAGTCGATCTCTTTTCACACCCAGATCGTGCGACAAGTTTGATAGTTCGCCTTTGATTTCCTCTGTCTTCTCCAACTCCCTTACTAGCTCCTCACGACGCTCCTCCCAACGACCCAGTTCCTCCTTTGTGCTCTCCAACTCCTTCTTCACCGATTCGAGCTTTTCCTCCAGTTTCCTCCGTTCCTTACGTAGATTTCCCTCACGTTCCCGAAGACGTTCGAGCTCCCTCTCCGCATCGTGCAGCAACTTCTCGGCCCGCTCTCGTGGCAGTTTCCTGAGGCAGACTGGACACTCGCCCTCGGCTTCCCTGAGACTCTCGATACGCTCCTGTAGTTCCTCTCTTTTCACCTCGATTTCCTTCAGCTCCTCTCGAATCTCGTCGAGACGCTCTTGGATTTTCTCATACTCGCTCCGCAGCGCTTCCTCCTGATCTTTCAACTCTTCCAACTCGTCGTGTATCTTCTCCAACTCCTCCCTGAGATCCTCCTCACTCTTAATGTCGCGTAACCGTTCCGAGACCTCCACGATCTCCTTTTTGAACTCCACCAGACTCTCCGGGTCGATCCCGGTCTCCTCCCTTAACTCCTTGAGCTCCCGTTCCACACTTTCCAGTTCCTTCTCGGCGGATTCCAACTTGTTCTTGACACTGCGGTAATCATCACTGAGGTTCCTCAGCTCCTCGATGCGTCTCCGTAGTTCCGCCTCCTCTTCCTCGAGCTCACGTATTTTGGACGGGATGTCACCCAGTCTCCGAAGCTCCCTTTCGGCTTCCCTCCCCTCTTCGACCTCCTTCCGTAGATCGTCACGTCTCTCCTCCAGGCTCCTGATCTTGTCTTCCAGTCGCCGTCGTTCGTGCTCCAGCTTTTCGAAATCATCCTTCGCCTCTCGCAGTTCGTCCAACCGCTCCTTCAGCTCCTCGACCTCGGGCTTCAACTCCTTCTCCTTCCGTTCCAGCTCTTCGAGCTCCCGCTTCACTTTCTCGAGCTCGTCCTCCGACCCTTTTAATTCCTGGACCCGCTCTCTGAAGTACTCGAGACTCCTCTCTGCCTCCCGGAGTAAGTCGTGTGCCCGATCACGGGCCTTCTTGAACTCCGCTAACCCGAGCGTCCTGTCGACGATCTTCTTCCTTTCCTCTCTCGTCGCTTCCACGAGCTTCGCGATCTCTCCCTGACCGATGTGCACTGCCTCCCGAAATACGTCCCGGTTCACTCCGCCCAACGCGTTCATGACCTCACGGTCGACGTCCTCAACACGCCCCGAGGCGATGACTTTCCACCCGTCGCCCTCATCCCTGTACAGTCTTGGGTTCCTCTGCCCACCGCCACGGTAGAACTCTCGTCGCACCCTGTACCGATACCCGTCCACTCCCCAGAACACGACCTCCACCACAGCCCTGCGCTCTCCTTCCCTTATTAGATGGTCGTAACTCCGGAACGTACGCGGGAAAAGCGCTAGAGTGATGGCCTCCAGTACAGTAGTCTTACCTGCGCCGTTCGGACCTACGAGTACGTTGATTCCTTCACGGAACTCGATCTCGGTGCTACTGTGGGACCTGAGGTTTTCTATCCTCACACGCTCGATCATTACGATCATCACCCGATCCAGCGGTCCAGTGAGGGCCGGCCGGAGGACCCGAGCTTAGATCCCGTAGTGCGACTCATCCCTTCGGACGACGTCCCACGTCCCCCGACGTTCACCTCCTCACTACCCACCTCGGAGCGCTCCTCTTCCCCTGATCCTTTCGGTTCCTCCGAGGACCCCTCCGAACCCTCCGACCCCGGTTCTCTCGCGACGATACTTTCGACGTCCTCCAGATCGGGAGGGTTGTCCTCCCGGACGCCCCTCAGTATCTCCAGCGCCACCTCGACCACGACGTCGTCCGGCACGTCCACGCGGTTCAGGGTCGCGGCCTTGGCCTTCTTAACACCCTCTCGGATTATGCCCTCGAGGTTAATCGGTCCTCGGGTCTCGTCTCCTCCCTCGACCTCGCGCCTCCGCTCATGTAGCTCCACCACGCATCGATCGGCCCCAGCTTCGATAGCGACCTTCTCGACATCTTCCGGGGATGCGTTCGTATCCTTGGCTATCACCTTAACGATCTGCCCACGCTTGATCTTCCTACGTAGTTCCTCTTCCCAGTGTTCTCCCCTGACTTCCACTACGGATAGTCCTCGACTCCACTCTACCTCAACGAACTCGTGTTCGGCGAGTCCGTCTCGGTCGAACTCCACGAGGAAGAAACCGCGACGCCCGTGCGTGCCCCTCTCGTCCCTGATCTCCCGGAACGTCAGCGGCTCGGGGCTCCCGGGGTAAGGGGCCGGATTCCCGTGGATCTTCTCCTCACGACTCGGGACGTGGACGTGGCCCATCGCGTAGTAATCGTGTCCCTCAGGGAAGTACGCGGGTTCCACGACCTCGGACTCGTCTGGGATAGTCCCAGGGAGGGCTTGGTGGAAGATCGCCACGTTGACGTCCGCCTCAGGGTCAGGTCTGTACTTGGATCTGATGACCTTAGCCTTCTCAACGAACGAGTTCTTCGGCAGGTACTGGAGCCCGTGGAACGTCACACGTACACCGTCGAAGGTGGCCGTATACCGATGTCTCTCAGGACGTCGCTCCGAGTAGTAGAGGTGCCGGACCAGTCCCATCCGCTCCAGCACGGAGATCGGAGAAACGGCACCTTTCCTCCGGCGGATCTCGTGGTTACCCGCTGTCGCGATGGTTTCGATACCGTCTTCCTTCAGCTTCGAGAGCTCCTCCACGGCCAAATACAGTGCCTCAGTCTTGGGCCGTGCGTGCTCGAAGAGATCACCCGCGATCACGAGTACATCCACGGAACACTCGCGGACCTCCTCCATCAGCCGCTCGAACGTCTCCATCACGGCCTCTTCTCGGGAACGTAAGTTCATTAGGGCGTGACCGAGGTGGACGTCTGCCACGTGGGCCATCCTCAAGGTCAGATCCCCAAGTCCAGGTCCTCTTCCGCATCGGTCTCCTCCCACCGCTCCACGATCTCGAGAACGTCCGGTGTCTCGCCGCCATGACGGGTCTTCCTCGGCCTGACGTCCACGAACGCCGGGATCCGGATCGCACTACCAGTCACGAACGCCGTGCCGGTGGGTAACCCCTTGATTCGCTCAAGAGCCTCCTTAGTGATCCCTTCACCGCTCTTCCGGATGTTCTCCAGATCGTCCGGGTTGGCCGTACGGAGGACGATCATGGTGTTGCATTGAGAGAGAACTGTCGTGTCCACGCGACCCGGTCGCTGGCTCACAACGCACAGTCCGGCCAAGAACTTCCTCCCCTCTCGCGCGAAGTCTCGAACGACGGATAACGCGGTCTTGGAAGAGGATCTCTCCTCACCCGCCGGAGCGAAGTTGTGGGCCTCCTCCAGGACAACGAACACCGGCGGGATCTCGTCCCTCTGTCTGAGCTCGAACAACCGCCTCAAGAAGTGCGTGACCACGATCTGCTGCGCCCTGTCCGGAACCCCACGCAGGTTCAGGACCAGCACGCGACCCGGACGCACGTGCCGCCTAAGATCCGGAGACTCGGACGTGTCAAAGATTCCGTACCTCAGCAGCGGGCGTAGGTCCCTCAAGACCGCCCTCGCCGCCTGGTATTGCACCACGTCTCCGCTGGCCCTCGCACGCTTCGCCTGAGCGTCGAGCTCCTCGACCACGTCCTCAAGGGAGTACTTCTCGCCTTTTTCCCTGTACCTACGCTGCAGCTCCTTCACTACTTCCTCCAGCACCTGTGGCGCCGCCTTACGCTTCGACAACTCCGGAGCCAGCACCTCGAAGTCGTCAACCTCGAGCTTTGTCGTGTCGATCGTGATAGGGTAGTCCTTCAAACCTTCCGAGTGCGGGGGGGCGAAGATCTCCACGTCGCTCAGTCCCTCGGGCTCCAGTCCCCATCGCTCCAGTCGCTCCCGATCATGCGAAGGCTCACGCAGGCTGGTGTACTCCCCGTGCGGATCGATCACCACGACCGGAACACCGTGCCGTACCGTCTCCTCGATCAACACACCTACGGTGTAGCTCTTACCGCTACCCGTCATTCCGAGCACGGCGCAGTGAAGCGTTATCAGCTCGTTCAGACCCAGGAAAACCCTCGCCCGGGAATCCTTTAGACGTCCCAGGAACACCTCACCCTTCGAGAACAACTCCTCCAGCTCCGATTCAGGCAGCCGGTAGACAGCGTCCGTGGGCCTCGCGGGCATCCTAGGATCACGGAGTCGCCCGTCCTCGAGCGCCCCCAGCACCTCGACCCTAGCCACGACCGTCCAGTCCAGATCGGGCACGGGCCGTCCGCTCACCATCGAAGCCTTGGCGATCTCACCCTTGATCCCCTCGTGCACGTCCCGGCGCACGTCTTCCACGCGGCCCAGGAGCTCTCGACCGTCCGAGTCCGGCTCCCGCACGACCACGTAATCTCCCACACCGACGTCCTCCGCGTCCCGGCTCACCACGAACGTAAACTCACGCACGGACGGGCTCTCATAGACGTACCCGACGACCTTACGATCCACCATCCTCACCCCCGTGCCTTACGTGAATCTCCCGCTCCGCCTCCGCGCTCGACCTGCGCCTGGGACGCGACTCCCGCCGAAGCTTTCGGAACACCGTGAAGATAACGTCGAACCGTCCGTCCAACGCCAGCTCTGTCAAGACTTCTTCCTCTATCCAGTCAACCAGAGACCTTCCAACCTTCGCGAACTCGTCGGCCATCACCAGTGGGAACGGTATCCCGTACCCACCGTACTCTATCGAAGTACCCAGAACGACGCCGGCCGCCTCATCTGGGTCCACGAACTCCGGGATCTCAACACGAACTGGCGGTGAATACTTAGTAGTCCGCACGTAGAACGTGAAGACGGAGTATCCGGTGGCCTCCTCGAACTCACGAACTACCTGGTAATCCCCGTCCGGAAGTTCGAACGCGTGAGTGCGCTCGCCGACCTCCAGAACAGGACCCCCGTCGAGTTCACGGGAGAGTGCCACTGGATCGTTCGGAAGAGCCTTCAGCGGGAGGTCCTCCCCCAACTCGTCCCGCACGTCCCTGAGCAGGTGCTTCGCCTTACAGTCCTCCACGACACCCATCACGACGGCGTCTTCCTCCTCGCAAACCTCCAACATCGCCCGGCGAGCATCCAGGATTCGACCCCAGTAATCCCGTCGGTTCGGACTGTCTTCGTTCGCACCTTTCAGATCGTGGTGTGGTACAATCGGTCCGTCCAGCATCACTACCTCTCCACCGCGCTCCACCGCCCGAGTGGCCACGTCGGACTCCAACTTCACGCGCCTCGCCGCCACCCTCATCTGCGGGGTCCTCGTCCTGGAGAGGACGCCGAAGTCCCACGAGGAGAACACGTCCGCCTCCGACCAGGCCGCCGCCCGCGTCACGTAGAGAACGACGCCCTGGTACTCCCTCATCCCCTCCCCGCCGTCCACACCGAACGTGACTTCGGGGTCCGGATGTTCCGGCTTCACCTCCCGCTTGCGCTCCGCCACGACCTCCAGTACGCGGCGCAGGACCGGGTTCCTGACAGGAGAGACCCGTCGATACACGTTGATCACGTCCTCCGCAAGCTCCCGCCGACGCCGCGAGATATCCTCTAACAACCGGCCGTAGTCCCGACCGCGCCTTACGCGACCACGCTCCAGAAACCGGTCGAGCTCTCCGGCCAAGGGCGACGTTCTCCCCGTTCACTTCGACGTTTCCCCAGACAGGGTGCCGATAACTAGCTTGCGGGAGACAGAACGTTACGACATTCATAACAATTTACGGTTTTGGCGCCCCGGCCGGGATTTGAACCCGGGTCCCGGGCTCGACAGGCCCGGATGATAGACCGGGCTACACCGCCGGGGCTCGTCCTTCCGCACCCTCTCACCACCCGCCTAATTATAAACTTTACTCCTTAACCCGCTCCACGACCACCTTGATGAGTCCTCCTCCCGTCACATCCACCCTGTAGCTCGCCCATGATCCCTTCACTGGGTTCGGGATCTCGCTGACCGACTTCGGACGTCCGTACAGTGCCACGTAAACTTGCAGCAACACATTACGCTTCAGCAGGTCCACGACGCCTGTGGAGTTGTTGCCGGAGTAGCTGAGCTCGTATTCTACCCTGTCATCACTTAACTGGTATCTCACCACCGATAAGTTACCCGATACCTCCAAATTATCCACTGAGACCCCGACAGCCACCTGCTCTCGAGTCTTCGCGACGGCGTCGCTCACAGCCTTCTTCACGCAGTACCACTCATATTCTGGACCCATGTACCGACCCGCAATGAACGCCGCCGTGAGTACGATAATGGACAACAGTACGAACTCCACCGATACCTGGCCTGACGTGCGAGTGTCCATCTGGGGCTTAGCCCCCTGGTATCACGTACAGACCGAATTCGAACGGCTCGCCCGAAGTAGAAACCCACCACCCTCTCGGCCATTCTTCCACAGGTACGATGCTCCCGTATCTCGTGTAGGAGTCAGGGTCGATCAAGACGACACCGGGAGTGTTAGGAGGGTACCCGACCAGTACAGGTACGCTGGTAGTAACCTCCACGTCCCCACGCCACCGACCACCGAGCCTAAGAATTACCACGATCTCGCCAGGACCACCCGGCTTACCCTCCACCCGGACCTTAAGGTAGTACTCGCTGTTCCCTATCTTCTTCGGCAGGTGTATTTGGTTCGCGGTACTCTGCCAGTCCGGGAGCCAGCTGATCGTTCCGGCGATCGCGTTCGCGACGTAGTTGGCGATGTACCGGGCTTCGATCAACGCCATCACGTCCGACACTCCCAGGAACGTGCCCACGACCGAGTACGTGAAATACGCACTGAGGACCAACATCATGAGCAACAACGCCGCGAACTCCACCGTTACCTGTCCACTAGGCGTTGCGAACGACGAGCTTCGGGCCCTCAACGACGCTCACCTCCACAGTTCCTGGTACAGTTACGTTCTCCACTACAACGTCCTTCCCGAACGAGTAGAACTTGGCGACGCCTTTAACGCCGTTACCCTTGACGATCACGTAGTATTCGTCGTGCTGGCCTGTCGGTTCCACACTCACCGTGTAGCTTCCTTGAGCACTATATCTGCCCTTGATCCCGACGGTGAACCTGGTCCCGACGTCGCATGCTGCGGCTTTATCGAGCACTCTGGCCAGCTGCTCCGCCATCGCCTTCGCCTCGAGGGCGGACGCGGCCTCCTCGACACCGCCTGGCCCGTACATTCCCTCCTTCACGAACGCCATCGTCACACCGACGGCGGTGACTCCTATCAACAAAACCAGGAAGTACTCCAGAGAAGCCTGACCGCGGGAGAAATTCATAAACAAAGTCGTGTAACCCCCAATACGGGGCCGTGTCGTAAGTTGCCCCTCTTAAAGGAGCGTGGCCAGGTGTTCACCCTAGACGCGATGACGGCGCTCTTAATCTCCTTGGTACTGGTATCGCTAACCTTAGATTACATTCATATGGTTAGCTGGCCTTCAATCTCGCTCGGACAGAAGGTTTCCTCGGTCGCCGTCGTACAGCCTGTCAAGTGGGGATGGGTAGCCACCGGTGTGTACAGGGGAGAACTCCCGCACCTAGAAGTCAAAGAGATTAACGTCACGAATTGGAACGCGAACGGCGACAAGTGGACCGCGGAGGTCGACGTCTCGGACGAGATCCCACCGGACAAGAAGATCGTGATGGCGTTCCTCGTTCTCATGATAGGGGATAATCACGTAGCCGATGCCTACGACCCGAACGATAAAGACCTAGGTGTTTACGTCAATGTGAACGGCGACGAGAGACGCGTGTTTCCGACGGTCCCAATCGACTGGCGCGGTAACATCGGATGGAATTTCCCATACAACTACAACGGTCGCATCTGGGAGAAGACCATAGTCGACCTCACCGTGGACGGCATCGGCAACCCGCTCCTTGTCAACAAAACTTCAAACGACGACATCAAGGTGCGGATCGGAGTCAGAATTCGAGGTCGCTGGGGCAGTTCGTATAGGGATAAGACCAAGATCGTCCTCGTACTAGCTCCGAAGCAGTTCGACGTCGCTGTCCAAGTTTGGCGTCCAAACGATACTCAGATCGGCCCCCAACCCTACGACGACCGCGGAGGTAAGACAGGAGTACCTGTTAAAGGCCCTGTAGCGAGTGATCTCAGTAAGGAAGACCCTGTCACGAATTTCGCCGACTGGTACGGAGAAGACATAGACAAGGACAGGTTGGAGAACCCAGACGAGAACCCGGTACTCACAGTCAAAGATCTTGTTATGAGAATAGGCAAGGTCTTCGTCGATTGGGGACGGTGGACTCCGGTGGGAACCGGTCCTTACCGCGAATATTACGATGAAGGCGATGGAACCGTCCATAAATTGGAAAACGCGAGAGACCCGAACGGTGATGGGGCCGACGGCATAGTCCTGACCCGCCACGGGGATAACATCGACGACTCGTATCACCTCTTCGCGGCGTACGTGATGATGCCAAGGACGTTTTCGTCCGTATGTCCGCTGGACGCCCCAATGCTCGCGTTAACCACACAGCGCGACGGTCCTCCCGAGTTCTGGGTATACGCTAACGTCAGGACCCCACAAGATATAGCTAAGATAGACCCTGCAGATGTCGATGGATCGTTGGGAGAGTCTAATATAGGGACAAACATCACCCACGAGTGGAACAAAACCTCCGACCTTCACGAAGAGGATCAAATGGAATACTATAAGTACTACGATGACTGGTACTCGAGGAGCATAGGTGTTCCGGCTGACTACCTTTATGGTTCCTCAGGATATGGTCATCTAGTGATGATTGACCCGAAAGCCCCATGGCCTACCGGAGGACTCTTAGGCACGACGTCGACGGTCGAGCAAGTGTTAAGAACCCACGACACCATATACGCGTATTTGAGACTACCGAACAGGAGTCATGGGGTTCATCCTTACTATAATTATGATGTCAATAACGGATATTGGTACCTTAAATACCCGGGAGGTATCCCGGTTCAAGGCGGCCTCCAACCACGTATCATAACCATTTGGATCAAGGCACCACGATGGCTCTACGAGTGGGCTCCTTGGAACGACTCCGTGAACTTGTCGTGCGGATTCGCCAACACGAGGTTCAAGAACGTTCCAGGTGACGGTCGCTACGACGAACTCGATATGACGATTAATATTCAGAGGCCGCCCGACATGCCTCCCATGATCAAGAACTGGTCGGTTCAAGACGTGTACATGTTCGGTAACTTGGACGAGGATCCCGACAACTTCTGGGTCTACATTGATGGTAAGGAGGTTTGGCCTGATAACTGGGTCCCACCATCAATCGAGGACCTGGAGTCGCTCTCCAGTGGTAAGATCGCAACCCCGGGTATTCACACGATCAGGATCGGTGAGTACGAACAACCGTCTCCGGAAGCCGTCGAAATCGGCCCGTTCAACGTTCTCGTCCTGTATAAGGGTACCGTGTACCTGTACTTGCCTTGTCTCAAGAGGGACAAGGAGGACGCCGTGGATGCTCTCAAGCAGGAATTCAGGAGTCTCGGAATAGACCCGAACGATCCCAGATTGAGGATAACGGTCGCACCATCCCGTGGTTACGATAAGCCGCACAAGTTCAGGCTCGTAGTGTGGCAGGAAGAGCGTGCACTTTACACTCCGGAATACTTGAGAAAGTTGTCCGCCGAAACCCTCTCGCAGATGCAGTCCTCCGGAGCTCTGAGCTACGTGGCTATGGAATGGGAATACTACAAGGACACGGGAGATGCGACGGGGCTGCGTCGGGCTCTACAATCGATGCATTCACTGCTGAGCTCCGTCCTGGGAGTACATTTCAAGATGGAGGTCTATGACGATAAAGACAAGCGGTGGGTGACACTGCTCACTGACCAAGGCCCAGCGATTTGAATCATGCGGACGCTTCGTTTTAACACTAGCTTCCGTAAATGACGTCAGCCGACGTGCGATAACGTGTGTTAAGTTAAGGCCAATTAAGGCCAAATCCGGATGACTTTGTCGTTCTTCAGTACCATGTCCTCGTTGGTGCCAGGTAGCAAGAACCACTTCAGTATGTCGGCGCCCGGAAGCGCGAATCCCCTCCTCCTGTCCGAGTCCGTTGCCAGCTGCAGCCCGGTCCCAGAGAGTACGCTGTTTATGTTCTTAACCACGGGGTCGTCTGAGTTGAATCCGTAAAGTCTGAAGATCCTCATCGGCTCCCCCTGATCGTCGTACCTCTCAGGTATTCCGAATTCGCTGGCTCGCACCCCGTCGATAACTCCCCTGAGCTCGCCGCTTCTCGACGCTAAAACCTCCATCCATGCCATCCAGTCGACAGTCCCGAACGGGCCGTGCGCCCACACGTCCACCTCCTCCGCCGGCAGTGTCGGGATCATCGTCTCCATACCTGCTTTGCAATCTTCGATAGCTTCCACACCCGAGTCGTGGATGCCGTCGACCGAGACCACCCGGTCACTCGGGAGCACGTACAGTATCCCTGCGGCCCTCTCGATGAAGTTCGGTGGTCGACCAACGTCGTTGCTCAACACACCTTCCCTGATCGGGAAGTACGGTAGTATAACCCATTGGCTTTCGACCTCACCGTCTACCTCGTTCTTGTCCAGGAGTCTCGTGTCGTCCCACGGGAGCATCTTGCCCGGTACGGATAGTACGTGGGCCAGCCTGAGCTTGTCCTCGTCGTTCGTGCTGTTGCCTCCGTCACCGTTCACCTCGTTCAGGTAAGCTGAGTAGAACCTTATCACGTCTGGCTCTCCTACCGATTCTCCACCGATGGAGCCGCCTTGCCCCACGGCCACCTGATAGTTACCTATTACCATCATCGGTTTGAACTTCAACGGGCTGTCGTCACTCCATCGGTACTTAGACGCGTAGTACGCCCAGATCGGAAGTGGGTCGAACACGGCCCTGTTCTCGTTCCCATATGGGGCGTATCCTTGGATCGAGGCCTGGACTGTCGTCTCCCCGAGATCGATGTCAAGTACCTCCCACCCTGGTATCTGCGCCATCAAATGGATGTCGAGGTGCACGTAGATCGTGAACGGGTCGTGGGCGTCTGGTACGATAGGCGTCTTGCTTATATCGCTCGGATTGGACGGTACGTACTGTGAAAGCCTCACCTTCGGGTGTTCTGGATCGCTCCAATCCCAATATAGCCACTCTCCATGACCAGCGTAACATCGGGGTACTATCCACACGTCGGCTCCTTGAGTCCTCTTGATCGAGTCATGGACGTCCACCGCGAGTTTCGCGAGCTCGTAGTCGATATAATAGCGTAGCGACTCTATCACGGTACGGTACGAATCGTAGCTCCCGTTCAGCGACCCGACGTCCACGATCTTGTAAGGGGCGACTAGCCCGGTGGGCGGTGCTACCCACTCGATGTTAGAGCCTCCCTGGTGGACTGCGATGCGACCGTACCTGTAACCGTTCTTCTCCCCGCCCGGTAATTTAGCTCCGTTTAAGAAGTCTACGACACCCAAGTAGACGGCCCGGCTCAGTTGCTGATGCGTCATGGAAAGTATCGCCTCGTTGATGACGGGCTTGATGTACTCGCATCGAATCAGGTACCCCGACTCCCTACCATGGTACGATAAGTATGAAACCGATAGCAACAACAGTGCTAGCGACAATGCCGCCGCCGGGGTGAAGAGGAATCCACGCTCCCCTCTGGGGATCATCCAGTTGTCACCCCTGCCCGAAGTTTCACGGGAAACAGTCCGGCCGTCCACTGGTTCCAGAAGATCTCGTTCTCCGACCCATTCAGGGTGACGGTGAACGGTTTCCCTCCGATCGCGATGATAGTCAACGACAACCCCGCACCTTCACCCTCGGCTACGATCCTCCTTACGAGCTCCACGGGGTCGTCGGTAGCCCAACCGGACGACGAGTAGAACACTATCCTGTTACCTCCCGAATCTACTCTCACAGCCTCACTGGCGAGTTCCTTGTACGCCTCTCCTTCCGACAACCCCGACCGTATCAACTGGTTGTAGCGCTTGTGTAACCATCTCACCCAGCCGTACAACCCGTCTCCCGACACGGTCACCCACACAACTTTAACTCCTGGCACGTTTCCGGAGTAGCTTACCGTGTTCCCATAAACCTGTGGCAGATTCTCATCGTAGACTGGATAGTTTCCTCGTTCTACCAGTATGATGCCGTAGGACTTGACCACCGATTCTCCAGAGATGTTCAGATCGTCCTTCGGGAAGACTAAGTCCGCCACCATCCTGCCGTTTTTCACTCTGATCGGGGAGTCCAGTGAGCCGTCCTCTGAGTAACGCGTCCACTTGAACGCGTCGACGGCCAAGTACATTCTAACCCCTGTCCTCAGCGGCGCGCCGCCCCAAGTCCATCTCAATGGCTCGCTCCACAACCACACTATGTCGTACCAAGTCAGGTTGGCGCCTACCCAGGACGGTGAGGTCAACGACGCCACGAACCTGTCCACCGAGACGTACATCTCGTAGGCTTTAAGTGACGTTATTCCGTGGGCAGTCACTACCCGGGCTACGTCCGTCACCAAGAGTAGGATGACGGCGGATATAAGCCCGGCGGCGAGTGCGTCGACAGTGATCTGACCCCTCAAGGCGTGGCCGCCCTCCGCACTACCTCACTGCCCAGTGTTTTTATCCCGGACGAGGCGAACCCCGAGCCCGTGGTGGATGCGAAAGAGTTGAGAGCTATACCGAGGGCGAACACGGACGCTACGACTATCATCAGAAGCACCGTCCACTCGACCGACACCTGGCCTGAACCGCTACATCCAGTACTCGGCAAGCTCACGACACACGCCTGGAACCTTCCCGTTTTGAGCTCGGGCAACCTCGCCCAGCCCCGAAGAGGATACTTTGATCGGAAGGTAGTAACCCAACACAGCCACCATAATAGCGACGGACGCTACGAGCACCCCCAACACCAGCAGTTCTAAGTTCGCCTGGCCAGTCACAGACCCCTGGCGGAGGAAGCGAATCTCTCGAACCCCCTTGACACGGCCGATCCCACGCCCTCTAGGTTCCGTCCTCCACCGCTGATCGGCAAGTAGTACGCTATGACACCTATTGCGATAGCGCACCCGGCCACGATCGCCGTGATGAGAAGGTATTCGACACCGCCCTGCCCCCTCACCCCCAGAGCCATGACAACGGACTCCCCTTCAGCGTGTAAGTGACCACGTATCCGGCCGCGATAGCAGGCGCGAACGGAGTGGTGTGTCCCACCCTTATCTCGTGTATCCCGAGGCGTTTCAACTTTTCGAGTTCCTCACTTGTGAACCCGTCTCCTGATGGCACGACCGCTGGTTCCGCCCTACCAATGGCTACCAGGAGCGCCCCTTTCATCCTGCCGACCCGCTTGACTCCGTCCTCCGTGCGAACCACGATCTCCAGCGGGATCTCGCCCTCCCTCAGCTCCTCCACGTTCCGTTCCTCTCCCGCCCAACGGTACGCGGTGAAGGCCGTCGAGAGGATTACTGCGACACCAACCTCCCAAAGGATGACGATCGAGGACGTTCCGAGGTTGAGCAGGATCGCTGGAACCGCGAGTACTGGGATGATTACCTTCGGCTCTAACCAGCGTGATTTAATCCACCAAACCGCTAGGATTAGGAGAGCTCCTATCAACGAAGATATCGCGGTCCCAAGGACTGTCGACAACCCTCCCGCGATCGAGCTCACCAAAGCCAAGATCGTGGTGTTCAGACACAACTCCTCGAGGAAAGGGCGGCCTCGCTCCATCGCCGTACGGACGGTTAAGTACAGCAACGCGAACGGTGCGTACAGCAGGACCGAGTTGAATAAGATGTCGATACCTGTCGTGAAACGGTCACCTTGATGGATGAACAGTGCCAAAGACGGCATGAGCTTGACATCCCCGCCACCTATCACACCCAACGCGTTGAGGACGAAAGCTACCACGAACGCGACCACCGAGTCCAGCAACGCGTAACCGAAGTGGGACGGGTCGACGACCGCTGTGTAGACCACCCCAGCTACCACCGCCGGATAGGTGAGCAGGTTCGGCACGATCCCCCACCTTAGGTCGGTAATCGCGGCGGTCGAAGCGACGATCAGACCGGCCAGGAAACCCGTGTCCATCGGTCAATACCCCGACATCGCCGATAGGATCTCGTTCCACCCTTCGATCGGCCTGTTACTGTCCAACATCCTGATACCGGTGTCGATAGCTTCGAACCGCCGCTTGAGCTCCCTTACCCTGAGTCTGTCGTCTTCCTCTTCCACCTCGATCTTGAAGCGACGACCCAACTTCCGTAGTGCACCTATCACGATAGGTCGCTTCGAGACCCTGGCGAGTCTCTCCGTGTACTCTTCACCCAACTCCTCGGCGAGCCTCTTACACACCGTCAGAACCCGATGCGGGTTCCTGAAGCTCTCGGACGCCAGATGCGCCAGGACCGTTCTCCTGTCGCCGACCTCTTCAACGAGTTCGGAATGAAACCTCCAGACTTCGGATAAAGCGGTCAGTAAGAGGTGCTCTCGCTCGGTGAGTATTCCACGATCGTTGAACTTCGCCCGTACACGACCATCCGCCTCCTCCAAGACTTCCGAGAGTGGCTTGACGGGCAGAGAACGCGCTATCTTGTCCACTACCTTGAAGTGCCTATCCCCCGGGATCTCAGACCCAGCCCGGAGCACCACGACGTCGTACGAGTCCAGCCTACTCAACACCCTGTTCAGGAACTTCCTGTCCGTAACATCGCAGATTATCGGCGCCTCCGTGACTCCGTGTAACTCACCCACACGACCCTTCCTGCTCCAACCCGAACTGTCCGCATCGAACCCGAGTTCCGGGAGCTCCCTCAACAGCGCCTTGTTCACAGCCAACGCCGGGGCGCGGAAGCACTCACCGAACTCCGAGGCCAGTTCGATATGCGCCCTCGCATCCTCCTCAGGCACGTACGTGATTGGCACGTCGGAGTACGTGGTACAGTGGACATCCCAGTCCACCGCCTCGAGCACGTCACGCATCTCAAGGATTGACAAGTAGTCCGCGAAAACCGTGATTTGGGCGTCCCTGGGTAAAAACCTCAACCTGTGTCGCTCCATTTCTCCGAAAAGGTCCACTGTGATAACGAGTTCCACGCTCGGACCTCCGGTTATTTCTTGGTATTCGTCTGAACAGGCTCAGTTAGGTCATCTTACTTGTGTACGATTGCACTACGGTCGACGATTCCTTCGAGGCGGCTTCGGTCGCGGATTTTGTGGCCCCCGGTGGTGAGGCCGCCCCTCCCGCCCTCTTGGCGAAGCTCCACCAGTAGTAGGCGACTAACGTTCCCAGACCTATAAGGGCTGCGATGAGTATGAGGTATTCTACACCCCCTTGCCCACTGGTGCCAGTGCTAACTCTCCTGATGACTTTGATCCCCTTGACTGGCAATTTCCCTACACCCGGCTCAACAGTTTCGTCATCCCTCGTGAACTAACTCAAAATATTGGTAGAGTTAATACTGAAAAAATAAAAGTAACCCGAAAAAAGTGTGCTCCGCGCGATGGAGGGGTGCTGAGCCTACGTTGTCCTATCGGTTTTTATGAGATCTTACCGGCGTACGTCTGCGCTGTGCTGACACCCGTACTGCTCGCTTGAGAGCCTGCCGTTGCGGCACCGCCGCCGGCTGCAGCTCCGGCCGATTTCGCTGAGGTCCACCAGTAGTAAGCGATTAAGATACCTAGACCGATCAGTGCCGCGATTAACAGCAGGTACTCGATACCGCCCTGACCGCGCTCGGACTTCAATAATCCCTTGAGTGGGTGCATCGCGCCTCTTCCCCCGTTAACTCTGATCATTATCTCATTTTTAATCTTTTCACTTTGATCCATCATACCCTAGACCACACTTCCTCCGCCTTGCTCGCGGCAACGTTGAGCGAGTATGATCCGACCTCACTGGCTCCCGACGCCGTAGATTTGGAGGATGCCCAGTAGTAGTACGCGATCATTATCCCTAGGCCTACGAGGGCGGCGATTAAGATGAGGTACTCGATGCCGCCTTGACCGGAGCTTCTCAATCACATCATCCCCGATACGTACGACGGTACCGTCGATACGATCGCCAAGTACACGCCGGCAGCGGCTGCGCCCAAAGGAAGTCCGAATATCAACCCCCTCCTCAAACTTCCGTACCTGACTATCCCTATGGCCGCCCCTGATAATATACCGAGCACTAGCGGGTACGAAGCCAGAGGGTACTCCGCCTGCAAGTACATCGGGAGCATGGCGTAGGTCGGCCCCATCTTTTCCATCATCGCGATTCCCACCGTGGCTCCGAAAGCTACTCCTACCGGAAGTCCCGAGATCAGCCCGCCTAGCGCCAGTGAGAGACATGGCATGGTCGTGATGGCTTTCCGTTCTAACTCAATCTTTTGCACCTCTCGGATATCGTTCTCGACCGCCTCGAGTACGTCGGCCAGTGCTCCCCCTGACATCGAGATCCTGACGGTCAGGCGGATCGCACGCGTTAGGAGCTCTGAGTCCACACGCTCGGCCATGTCCAGGATGGCCTCCTCGAACGTCTTACCGGTGTCCATGTCCCTGACGACTATTCTGAACTCTCTGGACAGTTCCCCGTAATCCGACTCAGCCACGTTCCGAATGGCTTCGAACACGGAGAGACCCGCTCGAAGCTCCTCTACCATCTGACGCAAGGCGTCCGGTAGGTTCTCTTCGATCTCCTTGATCCTCAGGCTTTGAACGATGCGAGGGTGCAATAACAAGTACAAAGGTGCTACAGAAGGTAAGAGTGCGGTTGGACCTAATTTCGGTATCAGCGGCCCAGAGACGGCGATCCCGATAAGTACGTAGATGAGTGACGCAGACAGATATACTTCGTAGGGCACGTCGATATTGCTCATTCGGAGGAGGTAATCCATCCTTTTGAGGTACTCTGGGAACATACGGGTGACCAGGATCCTGGCTAGCGGTATCGCGATAGGATACGTTATTAGTACGGCCAGGCGTATCGCGGGTCCTAAGCTCCTAAGTACCGTTAAGGGTGAACCCATGATTGGGGGCCCCTAGACCTTCGGTTCAGCCGATTTGAACAAGAACAGGAACATTCCGGCCATCACTCCTACCATTCCCGCTATCATCGGTCCGAATAGACGCGGTGGTACCACGAACGCTCCGGACAGGTTCGCCGCCAGGAGCATAGCAACCGTCACGAGGGTCGGTATCACCAGGGTCAGCATTATGTACGGGAATGACAGCGCTTGGAGTTTGTGCCCGTACTCACGGTAACGCTGACGTAGTTCGTGCGCTATTTCGTCGGCGAGGGTCATCAGCGTCTTCGCTATATTAGCTCCGGATTCCATTGCTTGGACGATGAATCTGACCATCGTCTTCAACCCGTCTACGTCCCATCGGTTGGCCATCCTTTGTAAGGCTACGTTGATAGGAGTCCCGCTGTTGATCTCTCGGACTACCCTCTCGAACTCCTCAGAGAGCGCCCCGTAGTCGGACTCTGAGATGCTTTTCATCGACTCTATCAGCGACAGCCCGGCGGACACCTCAGTAGCCATCTGGCGGATGGCGTACGGGAGTTGTCGCGCGATCTCACTTTCCCGTCGCCTGATGAGGATGGTCACCATGATTCTCGGTACTATCATGCCCAATAATAAGACTACTATCGGTCCCAACACCTTAGCCGGTGTCGGTAGCGGGGAAGCCACGGCTAAGATCGTCATTAAGATCGATAGCACCAGTCCGCTCATGGCCATGAACGTCGCGAAGGCCGCAGGGGATACGCTGAGTCCCGCTTTCCTTAAAGTCTCCCTGTCCGGTGCCAACGTTGCAAGCCTGTTTCCGAGCGTTGGGCTGAAGGATTGTACGGTTTCGATCATTGTTTCCAAGACATTAGCACGTTCCGTGCGCAACCTGCGTAGCCTTTCGTTGATCTCCTCCGCGGTCCTGTCAGTTTCCCACTCCTCTTCCGTACCTAAGACTATTCGCTTGATCTTCTCGACGTCTTCGTCCTCTTCTCTAGCTGTGTGCCGTATTCCTCTTACCTTGATCGTGAGGTCGGATCCGAGACGCTCTCCTAACATTCTACCGGTGCTCTCGCGGAGCTTTTCAGTGAGTCCAGAGAAGGACGGTAACTTCAGTGGGAGTCCTTCACCCGCCCCAGACGGTGTCGACTCCTTTACTTTTTGCACCTGTCTAGTCACCACGAACAAAGCGTATTCCACGTACAGACCTACACGTTCGGCTATCCCCGTAGCGTAAAGGACTACCGCGCACCCGACTCCCAAACCGACGATCATGATGAAGGTATCGAAGTACGGGAGCAACCGTTAGTACCCCGTGATACCCACTTTCTCTAGTACCGACTCCCTATCCTTGTAGAATTCGTGTATGAATTTCCCAACCTCCTTCACGTGCCTTATATTATTATCGACTAGGTAACTTAAGATCCGCTTACGTATCTCGATTTCGTGAAGTATTTCATCCATGCTCATTCCGGTTTTCTCCTGAATCTTCTTGAAGACCATGCTCGGTACTTCCGTACTCGTAACTTCATCAGTCTCCGGTTTCCACTCGAACACTGTGTTCAACTGTACGGTTTCTCCCTCCATTCCAGCGATTTCAGAAATTTCTGTGATACGCCTAATTGAACCAGACCCACGCTGGAGAAACCTATTCTGCATTACTATGATATCGAGAGCAGGTATCATGATGTTCGGGACGTTCATAGGTTCGTTGGTAAGTCTGGTAATAGTTTCACGGGCTGTGTTAGCGTGTAATGTTCCCATACAACCGTCGTGTCCCGTATTCATAGCGGTGAACAACGTGCGTGCTTCAGGACCTCGTACTTCTCCCACTATAATCCTGTCGGGTCGCTGTCTGAGTGTATTCTTCACGAGGTCGTCCATAGTAATTTCACCACGACCTTCTATGTTAGGTGGTTTAGTCGTCAACCGTACCCAATGCTCGTGGGGAAGCTGGAGCTCGAGGGTGTCCTCGATGGTGATCACTCTCTCCTCTGGTGGTATGAAAATGCAGAGGCAGTTCAAGGTAGTGGTTTTACCGCTACCCGTACCTCCAGCGATCAGGATGTTAGCGCCGTATTCGACGGCTAGCCACAAGTAAGCCGCGGCCTCATAGCTGAGCGTTCCGAACCTAATTATATCGGTTATCGTTAGCGGATCTTCCCTGAACTTACGGATTGTGAGTGTTGGGCCGTCTGGACTTACCGGGGGGATGGTAGCATTTACTCGGCTACCATCCGGTAAATGCGCGTCTAGAAGTGGGTTTTCACGGTCTATCCTCCTACCTGACTCCCGTGATATCCTCTCTATCACCGTGCGAATCGAGCGTGAGTTGACACGGAAGTTACATAAACACATTCCATGATCGCGGTCGTACACGTAGACGAAGCAATTCCTGGCGGTACCCCCGAGTACGACCTCTGGTACTACCATTATCTCCTCTAGGTTGTCGTCTTTCAACAGCGGGTGTATCTCCTTGTACCCAACCATTTCGTACATGAGTAGGTGTGATAGATCGTCCCTTATAACTTCGAATTCCGGGTACTCTTCTAGCACTGCATCGAAGTTCTCTCTCACCAGCTCGACGAACGCGTCTTCCCTCTCCTTGAGAGTAGTGTACTCTGTGGGATCGAAATCTATGTTCATCGACAGGATATCCTTGATCTCGTCGATGGCTTCTCTGAATTTATCATCGTCTCGGACGTACGGCGGTGCTTGTGGTCCAAGGTGTTTCAGGACTTTCGTCCTGATACGCTCGAAGTTGTAGTACCGCTCGTACTCCTTCGATATATAAACAGGCACCGGTTGATCCGGATACTCCACGATCCTGCGAACGTCATCGTCGCACAGCGTCTTCCGTTCCTTCCCTTCCTCCTCCGCCGATTCGTGTACTTCCAGGACTTCTGCGGCCTCCTCGGACGGGAGTGGGGAGATCTTCGATTCCCCATCCTCGCGGTTCTTTTCACCGGTTTCGGTTTCTTTGACGGTCTCGAGACCTTCCGACTTCGAACCTCCTTTCCCGAGTATATCTCGGAGTAAGTCGTCTTCCTCCAGACCTCCGATAAGGTCTTTGACGTTCCTCTTCCTGGGCACCCTCATAACCTCCTTCCGGTGTTATAACTCTAGGTCCTCGAGTAAGTCGTCCAAGTCCTCGACTTCCTCCGTCTCCTCCTCCACTATACTTGTATCTCCGTCTACTTTTCCGGTTTCTGGTTCTATCCTCTCGCCCTCGGTGGTGTCCTCACTACCTTCACCTCCCATGAGTCCTTCCATCGTCGTGGCCTCCGCGAGGATCGAGGCTCGAAACGTGCCCACTACCTCGACATCGGCGAACTCTACACCACTCTCGCGTAGAAGACTGATGAACCGGGTGGGTGTAGTCCCCTCCAAGTCCACGTACACGTCGGAACCCAGGGTCGAGACGGTACGAACTCCTGGAATCTTTTCGATCTCGCTCACATCCTCTTCGGCAACACCTTTCACCACTACTGTCGTTACCGGGATTTCCGTTTCCTCGGTGCCGAACTTGTCGAGGTCCGCACCCTTACGCTGCAGGGTCAACGCGATGTGCTTCTTCAACGCCTTCTCGACGATTTCGCCATCGATGACGTCCTTCCCTTCTTGGATGCGGATCGCCTGGGCGAGCTGCGCGATGTCTCGAGCGTAGGCGAACGTGGGTTTCAATCCCCAACCTCCTTCTTCCTCGGGCGTGAACGCCCGGCGGTAGGTTGCTAGGGCGTCTTCGGTGTACTCCTCTCCCATATCCTCTAACCGTCTCCTGAACAGTTTCACCGCTTCTTCCAAAGGTGGGTGGGATAGGTGTACGAACAGTGGAGCACGACGCAAATGGGCCTCGTCGAACACCGTGATCGGTAAGTTCGTCGAGAAAGCCGCGATGAAGTCGCAGAACACTTCGACCGCAGTACCGCCGACGTGGATTATATCCTTCTTGTTCTCCATCGGTACGATCAATCTGTTCAGGATAGCGATATGCGAGTCCCTCTGACGCCCCACGTCGTCCACTAAGAACACTCCACCGTGGGCCTTGACGTGTGGAGGTACCTCGTAAACACCTTTATCCGCGTCATATCGGCCTTGGAGGTCTTCTAGGGTGAGTTCCGCTCCCGTGAACACGAACGGGGCGTGTATCTTCACCCACCGCTCGTCCCCCGGTTGCTCCCGCCTGGGTCTCGGCTCGTGGAAGTCCGGATCGTATAGTTGTAATACGCTACCAGCAACGTACACGGCTTTCGGGATCACGATTGGTGGCAGTAGTTTCGCCATGCGACTGAGTGTGAACGTCTTTCCCGTACCTGGGGGTCCGAAAACGATGATGCCTCTACCGCTGGTCGCCGAGAGGTAGTACGTCCGCTTGGCTTCCTCGGCCCCTATCACGTCGTGGAAAGCGTACTCGTACACCTCTTCTGGTATCTCGATCGGGTATCGTCCCTCGACTTGATCACCCACGACCTCCCGGTACATCTCGTAAGGTACTGGACACACACCAATGTACGGGTCCTCTCTCATGATGTCCGCGGCCAACTCACGTCCCTTGGGAGTCACGTCGAAAGTCGTGTTCTGGAACATTGGACCTCCTCCAGCGTGACCCACCAGCTTACGATCTTGAAGTTCGTCGACTATGTCCTCTAGTATCGGGATCGGAATCCTAGTAATCTCGTAGATTTCCCTACCGCTCACCGGCCCCCTATCCGCGATGACTTTGAGTACGAGGTTTTCGATGTACTCCTCGGGTAATCCCAGATCCTCGATAGATTTTGGTTTAACCAACGACTCCACTACTTCGACTATTTCCGGCCGGTTATAGTATTCCTCTACAGCTTCCAAGATTTCGGGCGGTAAATCTTCAGCCAACGTCTCTCACCCCCGTGTGACCGGCGCCTATGCGACCAATCCCGGCATCATACACTCGTAGTGAGAAATCCTTTTCGAAAACTTCCAATCGGGGCTCCGTCACCTTAGACCGCCGGAGCAGCTCTCCCCTAAGTCTCTCCCGCGGGAACGACTCGAGTCGAGGGGATCCGGACCAAACGTTCATCTCGAGCTTCCGACGCAGCCTTCCACCCTATTTCATTAAGTATCCTCATTATGCCACCATTCCCATGAGAACCGGAGCGTACGGTAGTTATCGCGTCCCGAGCTCCCCAGTCCCAGGAACTCACGGTTCCCTTTTCGTTGCGATCATCGTAACGATTTCCGGTTGGTGCGGGGGCCGGGATTTGAACCCGGGACGGCCCTACGGCCACGGGATCCTAAGTCCCGCCCCTTTGACCAGGCTCGGGCGCCCCCGCTCCGTCCACAACTTGCCCACATCCCCAGACCTTATTAACTTTGCTCCCTATTCGCGCTTCCTGCTCGTCAACGGTGGCTCGTAACCTCGCCAGTCCATGTCGTACGGGGTAACCCGGGCCGGTACCTTATCCACCTCGTAGTACAACCAAGCCTCGAAAGGTGGGTCCCCTTCTCCCCACGGTCTACCGTGCTTGAGGTTCTTCAGAACCACCGGCTTCATGAATTTCCAATCCGGATACTTCTCCCAGAACTCCTTCGACGGTTCAACTGAAAATTTCAGCGCCAGTGAAAATATCACCAGTGAGGATATCGCCATAGATACTGCGCACCTCTTCTCGTACCACAGAGGTGAGGTGACGACCAAATAAGGAGGACCGAGTCTTTTAACCACGAGGCCCGCAGACGTGTATGCTACGCCGACTAATTTTAACTTCAACGAGCGTCTCTCCGTTAACATCCCAGATATCACCGGTGATACTATCAACATATACCATAATACAGCGGCCATCTCGAAATTACCCGGCGGTCTCCATTCCGATACTACCCCCAATAATTTCGAGATCAAACCAGGATTATGGTAAACTAGTAAGCCATGTGATGCACTAATGTTCGGGTCAGGGATCGCGATCGTTATTGCGGCTCCGATCACGAAGGCTTTCCAAACTATTAGGAAAGTTTTCCTTCGATCGGGTGAGACATCCGGGATCAGTACGAACAGTACTGCTAGCGGAAGAATTTCTAACCACCCATCGTAGAACAATCCTGTAATAGCTCCGAGACACGTAGCGAGCGCTATCTCACTCCTACTGATTTTCCCGACTACTAGCGATTTAGCCAAGAGTGTCCCGAACACTGGGTACGTGAGTAGGCAAATCGTCCGTTTGCCTCCTAAGAAGTAACTGTAGTGTATCGTGTAAGTGGTAGTTAAAATCCATGGGATTACGGAACCCATCCTCGGCTCTATCAGGAACGACAGAATTGACCCCAGGAATCCGAACGCTAACGCGATTAGGAATCTGTAGTCGCTTTTCGGTCCACCTTTCGGATTTATGACCAGCGAACATAGTGGGATTATCGGGCTTCGGTAAATGAATTGTGGTTCGTCCTTACGCCACCAGCTGACTTTCGGATAATCTCCGTGTTCCGAATAGTATTTCGCTATGAACCCGTAATAGAACCAATCGCAAGTAGGCGTTGGATAGAGGTAACTGAGGTATGTGGACGTGGAGAAAACCGAAACACCCGAGATCAGTAGTAGGAGCCTGAAACGGTAGCCATCCCGAATCATCGCGTTACCCTCATGGATGTAAGCGTTTGCGGTCCCGCGGGAACAGGGTTACTTCACGGATGTTCTCGGCATCCGTGATAGTCATCAAGGTGCGCTCCAGTCCGAGTCCCCACCCACCGTGCGGCGGCATACCGTATTTGAAAGATTCGAGATAGTATTTGAAGTCCGCCGGGTTCAGTCCTTGCTCCTCTATCTGTCGGACGAGCACGTCGTAACGGTGTTCTCGCTGGGCTCCGGAGGCGAGCTCCAATCCCTTATACATTAAGTCGAACGCTGTCGTCACCTCGTCGTCCTTGGCCATGGTGTAGAACGGCCTAATCTCCTTCGGCCATTCGGTTATGAAGAACGGTTCTTCGAAGATTTCCCCGAGTTTGCGTTCGGCTTCGGTCGGTAGGTCCTCACCCCACTCGACCTCGATACCGTGGTCAGACAGTAGATTCAGAGCCTCCTCGTACGTTATACGTTCGAACGGTACCTCCAGCTCTGGCAACTCCTGATTCAACACCTTGAGCTCCCTCTCACACTCTTCTCGCACTTTCCGGAAGATGTGCGCCAGGAGCTTCTCGAGCACCCGCATTACGTCTTCCTCGCTCTCGATGAACGACATCTCGATGTCCACTGAGATGGCCTCGTTGAGGTGCCGCCGCGTGTTATGTTCCTCCGCGCGGAAGATTGGACCTATCTCGTAAACGCGCTCGAATCCTGCGGCCATGAGCATCTGTTTGTAGAGCTGTGGACTCTGCGCTAAGTACGCGTCCCTCTCGAAGTACACCACTGGGAACAGCTCTGTACCACCTTCCGTCGCCGAGGCGATTATCTTCGGCGTGTGAACCTCGATGAACCCGCGCTCCTCGAGGAACTCCCGGATCGCTGAGGTCACCACGTTTCTGATCTTGAAGATCGCTTGGGGTTCCTCGCGACGGAGATCTAGTATCCGTGCGTCGAGTCTGGTATCTAGGTCAGCATCCACCTTACCGGTCGGATCCAAGGGCAGGTGCGTGTTCGACTTCGATAGCACCTCGATGCGCCGCGGGATGATCTCGACGCCTCTGGGGGCCTTCTCGTTCGCCTGGACGATACCCTCGACACGGATTACCGATTCCTTGGTGAGCTTCGGTACCTTCTCGAACGTCTCCTTCGGTACCTTCTGCCTCGGAAGCGTCAGCTGTACGATCCCAGTACGATCGCGCAGGAGTACGAATTTGATCCCGCCTAAGTCCCTCACCTCGTGGACCCAGCCCGCCAATCTCACTTCTTCCCCGTCCCGCTCGGGAGTGACGTCTGCAGTATACGCGTCCTTGAGCATTTTCCACACCCCAGTCCGCGCGCATGGCTACTCTTAAGAACCCTCAGGACCTGCGCACCTTCACCGCCTCCGCGTGGTTCGGTAGTCCCTCACACTCGGCCAGCTCCTCTACGATCGGAGCGAGGTACTCCACGTCCCCCTCCCGTAACTGCTGGATCGGGATAATCTTCACGAAGTCCCACGTGCCTAGAGCACCCCTGGCCCGTGCGAACCCGCCGGTCGGTAGCACGTGGTTGGGACCCGTGGCGTAGTCCCCGAACGGCACCGCGGTCAAGTGACCCAGGAAGACGGTGCCCGCGTTTTCCACGCCCTGTAACAACTCCTCCGGGTTCTCTACGCACAGCTGTAGGTGCTCCGGTGCGTACCGGTTGGCCAATCGGACGCACTCCTCTAGGGAGTCGAGTACGACTATCCATCCGTTCCTGTCGAGCGCCTTCAGGACTACCTCCTCACGCTCTATCCCCGCGTCCAGTAACTCCTCGATACGTTCCTTCACGGCACGGGCTATCTCCTCCGAGTCGGTGGCCAGTACCGCCGCGGCGTTTGGATCGTGTTCCGCCTGGGCGATGAGGTCCCGTGCCAGCCAGTCCGGGTCGGCCGAGTCGTCCGCTATAACGAACACTTCGGAGGGACCCGCCGGCATGTCCACGTCGGTTAGCCCTCTTGAGTATGCTAGGAGCTTAGCCGCTGTCACGTAGACGTTCCCAGGACCCACGATCTTGTCGACTCGGGGTACCGCCTCGGTTCCCGTGGCCATCGCCGCGATGGCTTGCGCACCGCCGACCCGATAGACAGCGTCCGCGCCGGCTATCTCAGCCGCCACCAGCACCTCCGGTGAGGCACGTATGTCGTTGTCCACTGGAGGCGTACACACTATCACCTCGCGACATCCCGCGACGCGTGCCGGTATTACGGTCATGAGGGCTGTCGACGGATAGGACGCGCGTCCGCCGGGAACGTAGCATCCTACTCTCGGAACGGGTCGGAATGTGAGACCACACTCCGTCCCCTCCACGTCGAAGGTTATCCTGTCCACGCGGGGTAGGGACTTCCTGTGAAACTCTTCGATACGGTGGGCCGCCTCCTCGAGCGCCTCCACGGTACGCTCGTCCACGAGCTCACGGGCGACCTCGAAATCGTCTTCGGATACCCGGAGGTCCTCGGCCTCTAGCTCGATCCCGTCGAACCGTTCGGTGTATTCCAGCAGCGCCTCGTCACCTCGTTCGACTACGTTCTCGAAGATCCGCTCGACGTCGGATAAGACTCCCGTCACGTCCATCTCCGACCTGCGCAGGACGCGTTCCAGCTCTTCCTCTTCAGGTCGCACCAGCAGCCTCATCGGCCAACACCCGCAGTCGCTCTCGGATGTGGTCCAGAACTCGGGCCAGCACGCGCCCGTTATCGTACTCTCGGAGCACATACCTCGCACGATCTTGGTCCATCCTCTCGTACTCCCGCGCGATCTTTCGGACGCAGCGCACGACGTTGTCGACGATGGTGATATCGGCACTACGAGCTGTGCGGGAGAGTGGGTTCAAGTCTATGGCCACTACGGTCTTTCCGAGTTCCTTCAGGGCGTTGGTCCGGTCCCCATCTTCCAGGGGTACCAGAACCACATCCGCCCGATGGATCCCACGGTCGTCGACCACGGCTCGAGGAGAGGACAGGTTCGGGAGCCTGACGAGATGCTCCGGATCGACGCCTAACACCCTGTCGGCTCCGGCCTCCTTAAGGACCTTGGCGATCTTCTTCACTCGATCTTCCGTCCTGTGGAACAAGTTCACTTCGAGCGGGGCACCGGTGACCTCGGAGAGCTCTACGAGATCCTCTGAGCACAGGGCGGCGGTGTTCCCGTTCACCGATATCACAGGGTGTTCAGCGAGCTTGAACGCGGCTGCCGCCGCCTTGATCGCTTCCCGGACAGGCGGAATGGTTTTCTCACCGATTAAGTAGTCGAACGCCTCGCCCCTGCCTTGGGCGATCATTCCTTGAGGTACCACGTATCCATCTTCGAAGCCCTGCACGAGGCGCTCACGGATCTTCAACACCTCCGCCCTCGGGTGATCTGGTGGTATCTTCACCCGCGGTCACCCCGGAGCACGGAGCAATTTCGAGAGGGCGTCTACCAACTTCTTGGCTAGCTCCCGCTTGTCCCCTCTCACTCGTTCGATGACCTCGCCGTTTCCGTCCAATATCCACCACTCCGATTCCTCGGCACCGGCTGTTTCCGGAGGGTTGGCGACGACGAGTTCACACGGAACTTCGTCCAGAAGCCGTCGGGCTCCCCTCACCGGCTCGGGATCTAGCTTGAACGCCACCCTAACTCCGTCGAAATCCGGAAACACTTCTCTTACTATTTTCTCGGTGGGGATCAGACGGATTTCGTGCTCACGTCGCGAGTCCAGCTTCCCGTCGGCGCGCTTCGCCGGTCGAAAGTCCGACGGTGCCGCCGCCATCACGATAGCGTCCGCGTCGTCGACCCTACTCACGACCTTCTCGAGCATTTCACGGGTTGTTTCCACCTCCACGCGCTCATCCGTCGGAGGCGGATCTACCCGGAGCGGTCCGTGGATAAACACGACTTCGGCCCCACGCGCACGAAGCTCGCGGCATATCTCACACGCCGTCCGTCCCGAGCTCCGGTTGGTGATCACCCGAACATTGTCCAACGGCTCCATCGTCGGCCCTCCGGTAACCAAAATCCTGAAACCCGATAGCTCCCCCTCCACGGCTTTCACTATCTCCCCTATTGAGGCCAGCTTCGCTTTCCCCTCCTCGATCACGGGCCCCACGACGATGACTCCCATCTTCTCCAGTCGGCGTAGGATCTCTCGAGCCGGTGGTGACCGGTACATGTGTAAGGACATCGCGGGGGCGACGACTAATCGTTTCCCGGCCCCTAACGATGTCAAGGCCGTGAGGGGGACGGGGGCATCTGCTACCCCGTGCACGATCTTGGCAAGGGTGTTCAGCGTGGCCGGCACTACCACCACCACGTCGGCCCACTCGGCCAGCTCCACGTGCTCCGCCCGTGATGTGAGTCGTGGGACGACATCCTCGGCCGCGAATCCCAGTGCGTCCTCACCCACGAACCTCAGGGCTTCCTCCGACGTAACGACCCGTACGCGATGACCCCGACGTGTCAGTTCCCGGCATACGTCCGGGGCGCGATATGCGGCTACGCTACCCGTCACGCATACGACCACGTTAGCCAAAGGTCACCTCCACCTCCATCCCCGTGAGCTCTTTCACCGCCTTCTCAAGCTCCTCTGTGTCCGCAGGCACTCGGTGCCGGTCCCTGTGATGAATCACCGCCTTGTAACGCTCACCGTCCGGCTCGTAGACAACGTTCACACTGAGCAACCTCGCCGGTAAGATTAAATCTTGCACGAGTTTCCTCAACTGACGCACGTCCTCGGGATCCTCGACTTCCTCCACGACGCGCACCTTCTTACCTAAGTGGTCCGATAAGGCCCTGGAAATCCTACCCCGCTTGCCGATGAGCTTCCCGGCCATCCCCTGTCTCGTCACCAGTACCACTAGGTTTCCCGTGTCTACGGTCCTCAGCAGCGCTACGTCTTCGAGTGATGGATGATCTTCCTTGAGTTCCACCAGCTTCTTGGACACCTCAACGTCGGTTTCCGTGATCTCTCCTCGTTCCAGTCTCTCCTCGCACCCCGGGCATAGAAGCCCGGTCTTCGCACACACTTCACAGATCGGTAACTCCAACATCGAACCCCCGAGAATCAGGTTCACGGAGCTGCCGTGGGAGCCGTCCGTTAAAAAGTTGACTCGTAGGGCACCCGGCCTGTGTGGCGCGTTCCCGAAACTCATTTACTGGATCCACGGCACTGCGCACGGCCCAACCCAGCAACCGAAGTGGACGGGGGTCCACGCAATGGCTGAGGAGGAGAACGTCGTGTACGTCGGCAGCAAGCCCGTCATGAACTATGTTCTAGCCTGCATCACGCAGTTCAATGAAGGAGCCAACGAGGTCCGAATCAAGGCTCGTGGTCGTGCCATCAGCCGTGCGGTCGACGTCGCTGAGATCGTCAGGAACCGCTTCATGCCGGAGGTCGAAGTCAAGGACATCAAAATCGGTACCGAAGAACTCGAAACGGAGGAAGGAGATACCGTCAACGTGTCCACGATAGAGATAGTACTCGAGAAGCCTGTGTAAACCGGTTTTTTGGTCACCATCCTCGCTCGTCCTCCTGATTCTCACCCGAATCGGAAACGGAATCGGGAACGTCACCCCGCGATAATCCTTGGAACTTCCCTGGCCTTCCACTCCGAGCCGCGGAGGGACATACCCTACAACTCCCTGCTCCCTCCTCATTATTGGTACACTAATCGTAGTGGCGTTAACTTCACCCATCAGCCTACCTAAAGAGTCCGAGAAAGATGCTTCTACAACGTAAACCCCACTCTCCGTCAACTTCACCCACACGTCCACGTACAGTAACCTGTGACCTTCAAAGTGAACTTCTACCTTCTCCACGTTACCACTAACCACCGGATTACTTTGTCCCGATAGATCGACGAGGGCGCTTCCAACTACCTCGTTCAGTCTCCTCACTACCACTGTTAGGTATAAACCCATCCTAGTCGTTATGAGGTCGTAATCCGTGTTCACGCGAATTCGGAAGACGATCTCGTCCGCTCTTTTCGTTGCCTGACCAGGAGGTAGATTTAGTGTCGTTTTAATCATCCTGTACCTCATCGGTATGACCAACTGATATCCTCCGATGGAATCCTGAATGATCGTACTGGAATATACCACGATTGGAACTGATGGCATCACGAATGTTCCCTGTTCGGTTTCGTATATTACGGCGTTTACGCTACCGACACACCCTCCTACCTCTGAACCTGGACAAGTAATACTCTTGCTAGTTGTCACGACTACAGCCGATTTAATTTTGTTAGAAGCTACCGTCAGGGTCGAAGCCCAGGGTTCCCACAGTTTCACATCACTGAACTCGTCCCCTGGTAACGATATGTGAGGTACTAACTTAGGGTCCTGAGCCCTACCGTCCGTGGTTCCGAATACCCACAAGACCTCGTTGACGGTCTTCCCTTCTTCCTGCTTCTCTCTTTCCTGTTTTTTCTGTACTACCTTTTTCGACACCGCGAGCACGCACGGCGTCGCGTACGTCTTCTCTTTCTCCCCTTCACTGGCCACCTGGATCCTGGCCACCGGAATCGGGAACGACCTGATGCCCTCCTTCTTACTGAGGACGTCCAACCAGAAAATCGCTATAGAAGGTTTAGAATTCTTCAGAACGCCGATACTAATCAACGATATCGGCGTGCAACCCATAGGAACGATGGCTGCGGGTTTGTTTTTAATCATAACTCGAACTTCCGGTCTGTCACCTATCTCCAGGACCGCGGGTTGACACCAGACGACTTCACCGTCGACCTTTACCTCACCCGTGGGTGGTGGGTACAATAACTCTTTAAATTGTGACGCTGGGTCCCTACCGTCCTTCCATACCGTTAGGAATACCACCGTTCCGTCCTTCAAGACGACGTGAGAAATCAATAGGTTCTCAATCGGAGGAGAGCAACTCATGTCCGACAGTCTCGTCCAGACCATCGGTAAGTAAGTATCATCGGCGGATGAGTAACCCAAAATCGACAGGTAAACTCCACATTCCTTCCACTGCTCCGCGTACGCCACTGCGACCCATTTTGCCTCTACCTTTCGGTTCCCGAGTTGATACTCGTAGTACTCGGGAAGGACGTCGACGTTAAACGTGGTTACGTGCTGGAAATCGTTGATAATAGAGTTGGAGGTTACTTCTATTCTGTCGTTATCCGGATCCACTCGAACTAGGGCGGAGTAAAGGTCAGAACCGTATTCCTCGACAGGTTTCTTCAAGTTCTCCACCGTGTATATTACCAGGAACAGAACTCTCTCCACGCTGCCGTTCTTCCCGTACTCGTAGCCTACGTGTAATACTCGGACTCGGCTGACCTTTCCTTGTGCCGGTATAACCCTCCTATCTCCATCCTTCATCTCCGGAACGTACAAGACTTCCTCTTTCTCTTCCTTTTTGAATCTTAGGTATTCCTTGAACGATAGGTGCAGTGTGTGTAGGAAGACCCCGTTTCCATCCGGTCCGGCTAAGAGTACGATTCCTTCTTTTCCTCCTTTTATTGTTGCGTAAGCTGTGTCGGTTGGTTTCTCTTGTATTGACATCAGCTTGAGTGCCCAGCCGTTCCAGTTCACGATCCATATGTCTGATGACTCTTGTGATGATCTCGTCACTACGAGTACGCCCTCCGCCTCTATCCCTGGTTGTAGTTGTACCTTCGTTCCCGTCGTGATCTCACACGACGCGCAGTACTCCCCATCTAGCTTGACGTCCCCTGGGGTGAAAGCGTCGTAATGCGGGTAGTAATCAGAGAACATCGCCTTCAGATCTTCTCTCAGTTCCTCGTATGGATCACCTTGAAGTTTCGACGAGGTCGCGGTAGCGGGTGCGGTCACGGCAAAAAACATTATAAGTAAGACCTGGGCGGTGTGACGCACGGTTCGGATTCCCCCGAAACTGGTTTCGGGAAAACCGTAAGGTCGGGTGGTAGGGTAATGCCCCCGTTCGAGCTCGAGTTCGATGGGTTGAAGGTTCAGATAGGTTCTGTGGAAGGTTTCGAACCCAGGGGAGAGGGACCGTTACCGTGTCCCACTGTCTCGGATCTCGCTGATTGGGATAGAAAACTTTTCGCCCGGTATCGAGTGGTGTCGTTTCCCGTATGCGATATGTGTTGTATGTGCACGTACGGCCGTTGCAACTTATCAGAGGGTAGGCGGGGTGCTTGCGGGATAGGCATCCGCTCCAACACGGCCCGATTCACCGCGCTCAAGGCCTGCATCGGTGCGGCTTGCCACACGGCCCACGCACGCCACCTCGTCGAGTATATCCTAAAAAAGTTCGGTGACATGGAGATCGATCTGGGCCCCGAGATCGACGTTGTAGCCCCGATATTCGAGACGATCGTGGGTTTCAGGCCGAAGACGGTCTCTGACCTCGAGAAGGGGCTCGAGTACATCGAGCGCGAGCTCGCTAAGGTTCTATCTTCCGTACACATGGGTCAGGAGATGGACCCTCACGATTACGAGTCCAAGTCCCTCCACGCCGGGATGATCGACAACCTCGCGCTCGAGATAGCCGACGTGGCGCAGATCACTGCTTTCGACATGCCTAAGGGCGAGGCGCCCCTTGTGGAGTTCGGTCCGTTCGCGGCGGATGACTCCAAACCATGTATACTGTTAATAGGTCACAACGTGGCCCCCGGTACCGAGGTCCTCGATTACCTGGAAGATCGCGGTCTCGACGAGGAGGTCGAGGTTCTCGGGATCTGCTGTACGGCTTGGGACGTCAGCCGTGTAGACGATCGATCGAAGGTGATCGGGCCCCTGTCGAGACAGCTCCACTACGTGAGGATGGGTATCGCGGATGTGATCGTGCTCGATGAACAGTGCATCCGCGCGGATATCGTGGAGGAGGCCAATGAGGTCGGATCTAGAGTCATCGCGACGCGAGATCTGGTGATGGCCGGACTGCCGGACGTCACGGACGAACCCACGGAGAAGATCGTCGAGAAGATGGTTTCCGGAGAGTGGATGGGAGTCTTCATCGAGGATCTGGAGAAGGCCGCAGAAGTCGCTGTTGAGGTCGCGATAAGGGTCCACGAGCGGCGGAAGAAGGAAATCCCACAGCCCGATCCGAGGAGACTCCAGAAGGAGGCGGAGCGCTGTTTGGGATGCGGCGACTGTGAACGGGTGTGCCCGAACGACTTACCGATCGTCGAGTCCATGGAGAGGGCGGCGAACGGCGACTTGGATGGACTTGCCGAACTGTTCGACCGGTGCGTGGGTTGTGCCCGGTGTGAGTCCGAATGTCCGTCGAAGATCCGCATCATGAACATGATCGAGGACGCCTGGAGACTGAGGACCAAAGAGGAGAAATATAAAGTACGCACCGGCCGAGGTCCGATCAAGGATGTCGAGATACGACAGGTCGGAGGTCCCATCGTAATGGGTGATATTCCCGGTGTAGTCGCTTTTGTAGCGTGTCCGAACTATCCCGACGATGTGAAGCAAGTGGGTAAAATGGTGGAAGAACTTCTGGAACGAAATTATATCGTACTAACTTCGGGCTGCGCAGCAATGTCACTTAGTATGTACACGGATGAGGATGGTAAGACCTTGTATGAAAAGTACGAAGATAAGTTCGACGCGGGTTGTCTCGTGAACACCGGTCCTTGTGTCTCGAACGCTCATATACTCGGTGCGTGTATTAAGATCGCTGCTATTTTCGCGAAAAAGCCACTTAAAGGGAACTTCAAGGAAATCGCCGATTACATCCTCAACAGGGTCGGAGCTTGTGGGGTACTGTGGGGCGCGATGAGCCAGAAGGCCCTCGCGATATCCACGGGTTTCACGCGATGGGGTATTCCAATAGTTTACGGTCCGGCTGGTCTCAAGTATCAAACATTGTACATCGGTGACCTCGATGGGGATTGGACGGTGTACGATGCACGCACCGGTGAGGAGTGCGAGGAGTATTGTCCCATCCACCTGAAGTACGCGGCGGAAGACTGGAGGGAGGCGCTAGTTCAGGCGGTGAAACTCTGCATCCGTCCCAACGATACCCCACAGGGACGACAGACTAAGCTTCAAAACTACATCGAGTTGTACAAGGAGTTCTACAACGAGCTCCCACCGGACCTTCCACTGTACGTCCGCGACAAGAACGACGTTCCGATCACTTTGCGCGACGAGGTGATGGAGTACCTGAATGAGGTCGGTTGGAAGCCAAGGAAGGGTATCGCCGAACCCTCGCTGGGAGAGAACGTGCGGGGTTAAGCCCGTTGTCGCTACCGAAGGATCCCACGCTGATTTACACGGACAAGGCCAAGGTAGCCCGAGCTCCGGTGCTCAAGATGGTGTTCCGTCGCGCTAACGATCCGCTGATGATCGTCGGCCCGAAGGCTGTGGAGGACGAGGAGTGGCGGGAACTCCTGGTGAAGCTGCGTGAGGAGTTCAGGATGAGCGCCGTCTGCACTGCCCCGTACGAGGGCAGTGACCTGGGTCGCAAGATGGGTATTGTCGAGGTGGCGGCCTTGCTCCAATGGGACGCTCCAATACTCGGAGTTCACCCAGATCTCGTCGTGTTCACTGGGTCCCGTACCGACGTAACCGACCGAGTACTCCAGGGACTCCGTCACGCGCGACCTGACCTGGTGAAAGTGTCGTTGAATCCCGAGTACTGCCCCAGCGCGGACTACTCGTTGCCTACAATGAAAAGGGAGCAGTTCCTCCAAGAGCTGAGCTCTTTGGCGGGTGTTTAATCATAGTAAGGGCGTGGTCAGGTTGGACGTGAAATGGGAGGACGTTGAAGTCGAAATAGGGGAGCTGGTGGTTGAGTGGGGCTCCGAAAGTGAGGTGGAGGGACCGACTCGCCGCGAGTTGCTTCCGTGGGACAGGACGTTGACGTCGGTCTACGATTTGACCGTGGTCCCAGGTGATTCGGAAGAGAAACGGCGAGAAGTAGCTCGCACGGTGGTAACGCTATGTTGCGAGGGTACGGCGGGGCTAATCTCCACGGCCCGACTCGCGGTAGAACTGCTGCGTCAAACTGGAGAGCCCTTGGATCCCGGGTTCGGTGCGGAGACGCCGCTCCCTCTATACGAGACGCTGCTCGGGAGTCCTCCCGAGTGCACAGATGACCTCGAAGTCGGACTGTCCTACGCGGGGTTGGAGCTGGCTTCCTCGGTCTCGGAGCTCCTGCGGTCGCACTCCATAGAAGGTTACGAGTCCGTGGCTATGCACGCCGGCGCGATCGGTCTCCTCGCGATGGAAATAGCCGATGCGGCCCTCTCCACGCTGATGAAGGTCCCGGAATCGGAGGGAGTGTTCGAGATCGGGACGGATGATCTACCGGAACGTCCTACGGTGTTGTTGGTCGGTCATCTACCGCTCCTGGGCCATATCATCAACGAAGAGTTAGGAACGCTCGCGAGACAGGTGGGGATCGTCGGATTAACACACACCGCGTGGCCCAACTGCGAGGACCACGTCAGGGTCGTAGGACTACTGTCCATGTACTACGAATACGTCTCTTCCGGGTTCGCGGATGTGGTGGTAGTCGACGGGACGTGCACGGGAGAAGACGTGATCGAGGCGGTATGCGAGGGCGGATCCAAGCTCGTCGCCACCGTCGGGGCTCGCGTAGCTGACCTACCCGACGTCACCGACTACCCTGTTGAGAAGGCTGTCGAGGTCCTCGTTACCGACGAGGACGCTGTTTACGTGGAGGAACCTCTCAAGGCCGTGGAAATCGCCGCGTGGACGGCTCTTCGAGTCTGTGGATCACGCGATCGGAAGGGATACCCTCGGAAGGTTTTCCGGATCGGCCCACCGACCCGCCTCACGGATGTGGTGATCCGAAACGTAGGTGTTCCGGTAGTTTCAGGCAACATCCCGGGGATAGTCGTCCTAGTGTCCTGTCCCGAGAAGTCCGAGGACGTCGAAGAACCCGCCAAGATCGCCGAGGCCCTCCTAGAGCGCGGATACTTGGTGCTAGTCCCGGGTTGTTTAGCCGTTGCACTGGGCTCATACTTGGACGAAGAAGGTAAGACGTTGTACGAACGGTACCCGAATACGCTCCTCAATACCGGACCCTGTACGTCCACCGCGCATTTGGTCGGGGCCTGCGTCCGCGTGGGTGTGATCTTCGGTAGGCTTCCCATCAGGGGAGAACCCGTACGGGTCGCCGATTACGTACTCAATCGAGTCGGGGCCTGCGTGATAGCCTGGGGAAATGAGTACCCGGAACACTTGGTTTCGGCGGCCTACGGGATCACTCGGTGGGGTATCCCAGTAATACTGGGTCCCGACCCGGAGGCGGGCTCGTTGTTGATCGAGAAGGACCCGAAGATCGTCGACGCTCGTTCGGGAGAGGAAGTAGAGGATCCTACCCCGAGACATCTGAGGTGCGTGGTATCGAATTGGAAGGAGGCGGCTGTCACCGCGGCTCGGCTGTGTATGCGTCCCAACGACACCCCGGAAGGTCGCCAGAACAAGGTCGAATCGTACGTGGAGTTGTACCGGGAGCTTTACGGAAAACTCCCGCCCGACCTCGACCTGATCATTCGGGACGAGAGCGACATCCCGGTGACGCTCAGGTCCGAAATACGGGAGCTGCTGGAGAAGACCGGATGGGCACCTAGATCGCGCGCATCCGATCCTACCTTACTGTCCGAGGGGGGTGAGTGAGGAGTTGACGGGTCTTGCGGATCTGCCCGTGGACGTGAGCCCGAGGCACGAGGGCGAGCGGATACGAAGCGGTGACATGTACGTCGAGTTGGCGGGGCCGAAGGGCTTAGGCGCTGAACTGTTCAAGGTTGTGGACCCGGACGAGATCGAGCCGGACAAGGTGGAAGTAATCGGCCCAGACATCGACGAGATGGAGGAAGGAGAGCGATACCCGTTCGCCATTTACGTGAAAGCCGCCGGTGAGGAGCTCGAGGAGGACGTGGAAGGTGTACTAGAGCGACGTATCCACGAGTTCTGCAACTACGTTGAAGGTTTCATGCACCTGAATCAGCGAGACCAGATTTGGTGTAGGGTCTCGAAGGACGCCGTGGAGAAGGGGTTCCGATTGGAGCACCTCGGCATCGTGCTCCGGGAGCTGTACAAGGAGGAGTTCGGCAACGTCATCGACTCGGTGGAAGTCACGATAATTACGGACGAGGAGAATGTGGAGGAGTTCATAGAGTACGCCAGGGAAATCTATCAGAAGCGCGACGAACGTGCGAAGGGACTCTCGGAGGAGGACGTCGACGAGTTCTACGTGTGCCTGATGTGTCAGTCCTTCGCGCCGACTCACGTGTGTGTAATAACTCCGGACCGACCGAGCCTCTGTGGCTCGATCACCTGGCACGACGCTAAGGCGGCCTACAAGATCGATCCTGAGGGCCCTATATTCCCGATCGAGAAGGGAGAGTGTCTTGACCCCGAAGCCGGCGAGTACGAGGGTGTGAACAAGGCCTTTCAGGAACACTCTCAGGGTGCCGTCGAGCGAGTGTTCTTGCACTCCTGTCTCGAGTACCCGCATACGAGCTGCGGCTGCTTCCAGGCTGTCGTGTTCTACATCCCCGAGGTAGACGGGTTCGGAATCGTTGACCGTGAGTACCCGGGTGAGACCCCGATCGGGCTCCCGTTCTCGACCATGGCGGGTGAGGCCAGCGGCGGTGAGCAGCAGCCGGGTTTCGTTGGCGTAAGCTACGGTTACATGGAGTCTGATAAGTTCCTACAGTACGACGGCGGCTGGGAGCGCGTGGTTTGGATTCCTAAGGCGCTGAAAGAACGCATGAAGCACGCCATCCCCGACGAGCTGTACGACAAGATAGCCACCGAGGAGGACGCGACCACTGTGGAGGAGCTCCGGGAGTTCCTCGAGAAAGTCGAACACCCGGTCGTCGAGCGCTGGGCCGAAGAGGAAGAAGAGGAGGAGAAGGTTCCGGAGGAGGAAGCACCAGCCGAAGAACCGACGATGGAGGTGGAGGAGCTTCCGATCGCGCCCGGTGGAGGTCTGAACGTGAAAATCGTGCTGAAAAACGCCAAGATTTACGCGGAGAAGGTCATCATCAAGCGCGCCGATCGGGAAGATGAGAGTTGATCCTAGCCTTCACCGGTAAGGGGGGCACGGGGAAGACTCTCCTCGCCGCACTCACAGTACTCGAACTCCTCGACCGACACCCCGACGCCGACCTTCTGGTGGTCGATGCCGATCCGGACGCCAACATGCCCGACGTGCTAGGGGTAGAGGTCGACACCACGCTCGGTGAGATCAGAGAGCACTTCAAGCGTGAGATCGAGGGAGGAGGGCTCCCGCCAGGCTTCGATAAGCAGGCCTACATGGAATACCTTGTGATGAACGCACTTCAGGAGTTCGACGACTACGATTTGCTAGTGATGGGTAGGTCTGAGGGTAAGGGCTGCTACTGCGCAGTGAATCACTGGCTCCGTCGGGTTATGATGGATCTCCTTCCCAACTACGATTACGTGATAGTGGATTGCGAGGCAGGGCTCGAACACATCAGTCGTGGTATCATCGAGGGCGTCGACACGGTATTGACAGTCGTAGATCACTCCTACAAGGCGCTTCGGACTGCGGTCAGGATATCCAAGCTAATCGACGAACTCGAATCCGACGTCGGTGAGATGTGGGTCGTGGCGAACCGCGTGACTGAGGATGAATACGCGGTCATACGCGAGAAGGGCGAGGAGCTCGGTCTTAAGTTCGCGGGATTCGTGAGACCCGACGACGAGGTAGTTCGACTCGAGCTTCATGGTATCCCTTTGACCGAACTCCCACCTGACGCTAAGGTCCGCCGTGATATGCGCGCCGTACTTACGCGGGCGGGGGTGCTCTGATCCGATGGCCGATGATAAAGATGTGAAGAACCTGCTGGAGCACCTCGTGAAGAACCTGTTACCGGAAGATGTTGAGGAGATCGAGCTGCGGAACGTGACGATCGGGTTAGATGAGCTGGAGCTGGACCTCAAAACCGTGGCACAAACTCTTCCGGTTGAAATCTGGAAACGCGTGTTCAAGCCTAAGGTTGAAGAGGAGGAGAGAGAGGTCGAGGTCCCGGAATACGAACCACCGGTTGAGGAGTACGAAGGCTGTGTGGCCGAGGTGCAGATCGGAGCGACGCGGTCCGACGGCGGTTCTCGGGATCGGGTCGTCGTCTTAGGTGGTGAGCGCGCCTACTTCCCGTTCGAAGAATCACGACCGAACCCTCCCGTGGTCACGTTCGACGTGTTCGACACCCCGGATGTGGGTATTCCCGGACCTATTCGGGAGGAGCTTGGCGACGTTATCGAGGACCCAGTGGACTGGGCGAGAACCGTCGTCAAGCGCTACGGTGTCGATATAGTCACCGTCCATCTGGTCAGCACGTCCCCCAAGCTTCATGATGCTCCCGTCGAGGAAGCTATGAAGACGCTGGAGGATATTCTTGACGCCGTAAAGGTCCCGATCATCGTGGGCGGATCCGGGGACCCGGAGAAGGACGTGGAGGTATTCGTGAGGGCGGCCGAAGTCTGTGAGGGAGAGCGGGTGATGATGTCCTCGATCAACGAGGACATGAACTTCGAGCGGGTGGTCGAGGCGGCCAAAAAACATGGTCATGTGGTGTTAACATTCGCCCCGGTCGATGTGAACCTCATGAAATCTCTGAACAAGAAAGTACTGAACAGAGGTCTCTCGAAGGAAGACATCGTCATGGACCCGACGACCTGCGCCCTGGGTTACGGTATCGAGTACACGATCGACGTTATGACCAGAATCAGGCTCGCCGCGCTGAAGGGTGATGAACACCTGCAGATGCCGATCTCCAGCGGTTCCACCAACGCGTGGGCCGCACGGGAGGCTTGGATGAAGGACGAATCTTGGGGATCGCGTGAGTACCGCGGACCGCTGTGGGAGGCGGTAACGGCGACTACGGTGGCACTCTGCGGTGCCGACCTGTTGATGATGTTCCACCCGTGGGCTGTGCAAGTGGTTATGGAAGCTATGGAGTACATGGCCGAAGGACGCGTCACCGGAGACGCGTACGTGACCGATGTGATCGCCTGAGGGGGAGACGCTCGTGGCCCAGCTCAGCGCGATGGACGTGTACAACCTGCTACCCAAGGCCAACTGCGGGGCGTGCGGCTGCAAGACTTGCATGGAATTCGCTACGAAGCTCGTCAACCGGGAGGCGAAGCCTGAGGATTGTCCGAAGCTCGACGATGAGAGTCTAGAGAAGCTTCAGGAGCTGCTAGCGCCGCCGATCAAGGAGCTGACGATAGGGGAGGGTGACCGCGAAGTCATCGTCGGCGGCGATGAGGTGATGTTCCGACACGAGCTCTCGTTTTTCAATCCACCGCCGGTGTTCGTCACCGTTTACGATGATATGAAGGAGGACGAAATCGCTGGAAAGACGGAGGAAATTCAGGAGTTTCAAGTCGAGCGTGTTGGAGAGGTCTTGAAACTCGACGGCGTCGCGGTAGTATCCCGAACTGGGAACCCTGAGAAGTTCGCCCGGGCAGTTGAGATCGCTGTGGAGCGCTCTGAGGACCTCGCCGTGGCGTTGATTACAACCGATCCTAAAGTGATGGAGGCCGGTCTCGACGTTTTCGACGAACGTCCGCTGCTTTATCCGGCGACCGAGGATAACATCGAGGACCTAGCGAAGCTAGCGGCCGATGTGGACTGTCCCTTGGGACTTCACGCCCGTGACGTCGAAGACCTCGTACCCCTAGTCGTCGAGGCGCAGCAGTACACGGACGATCTGCTCTTGGACCCGGGTACGGAGTTCGGTTCCCACGATGTGGTTTCTACCACGGACAAGCTGGCGGAAATCCGCAAGGCGGCCATCGAGGAGGAGTTCGAAAGCTTCGGTTACCCGACCCTCGTCACGACGTTTCCCTACGCGTTCCTCGAAGACAATCACGTGAAAGCCGCGAGACGGGAGTCGTACCTGGCATCCGCCTGTGTGCTCAGGTACGCCGACCTCCTCATCATGGACACCGTAGAACCTTGGGCGCTCCTTCCGGTGTTAACCCAGCGTCAGTGTGTGTATACCGACCCACGGGAGCCTCAGGAAGTAGAACCCGGCCTGTACAGGATCGGCGACCCGGACGAGAATTCTCCAGTCTTAGTCACGACGAACTTCACGCTGACGTACCACTGTGTGGCCGGTGACCTCGAGAGCGCCGACGTCGACTGTTGGTTGCTTGTCATCGATACCGGTGGACTCGCCGTGGACGTCAGCGTTGCCGGCGGTCAGTTCACGGGGGAGGCCGTGAAGGAAGTCATCGAGGAGACGGGCATCAAGGACAATGTCGAACATCGTGTCCTCGTGATTCCGGGCAAGGCCGCCGCCGTGAAGGGTGATGTGGAGGACGCCACCGGCTGGGACGTGGTGATCGGTACCCAGGACTCGTCCGAGCTGCCTGAGTTTCTGGAGAAAGAAGGTCTACTGAGGATTGATGAATAACCGGCGACTTTATCCTTCACCAGACCTGGCGCTTAGGTACTTCGGGGATGAGCTGTTGATCCTGGTGACTGGAGGAGCCGGGTTCATAGGTTCGCACGTGGTGGAAGAACTCGTCGATCGAGGCCACGACGTGGTGGTTTTGGACAACTTCAGCGTGGGTCGTGAGGAGAACCTCCACGGAGTTCGGGACGATATCGAGATCGTACGGGCCGACGTGACGGATCCTAGGGCCGTGGAGCGAACGTTCCGGGAGTACCGACCGGAGGTCGTGATCCACCTGGCTGCCCAGGTCAACGTACGCTACTCCATGGAGTCACCCTTCGTCGACGCCAGGATTAACGCCCTAGGTACCTTGAATCTCGTCTCGTTGGCCGCCGAGCACGACGTCGAGAGGTTCGTGTATGCGTCCTCGGGTGGTGCGGTGTACGGGGAACCGGAGTACTTGCCCGTGGATGAGGAACATCCCACGCGACCGATATCGAACTACGGCGTCTCGAAGCTCGCGGGCGAGTACTACGTCCGTGTGTACGCCGAGCGAGACGGGTTCGAGTACGTCATCCTACGATACGCTAACGTTTACGGTCCCCGGCAGGATCCCAGAGGTGAGGCGGGGGTAATCCCTATCTTTCTATTACGGGCCGCCCGAGGTGAACCGCTCACGATCTTCGGAGACGGCGAGCAGACCCGTGACTTCGTTTTCGTCGAGGACGTAGCTCGGGTCACGGCCGAAGCGGTGGAACGTGGTGAAGGTGTGTACAACATAGGTACCGGCCATGAGACCTCCGTGAACGACATCGTGAACGTCGTGGAGTCGGTCACAGGGGTTGACGTGGAAGTAGTGTACGAGGATCCGCGGCCGGGCGAGGTTCGCCGGATATACCTCGACCCGAGCCGGGCCCGGGAAGAGCTGGGGTTCGAGCCACGCGTCGACTTAGAGGAGGGGATCGAGCGAACCTGGGAGTGGGTCCGTCGGAAAATCGCGTAGCCATTTAATCTCCGTCTCGGAAGTCCTGGGGGGGGTGCCGAGTTGCCGGATGTCTTCGTCCTGGTCGTCGCCCCGGACCTGTGTACGGACTGCCGTAAGTGCGTCAACGCGTGCGAGAGCATCCACGGTCACGCCCGAATTTACAAAATCTCCGAGGATGCGCCCCCCGTCACGTGTCTCCAGTGTGATGACGCACCCTGCGCGAACGTCTGCCCGGTGAACGCGATCGTGGAGGAGGGTGACTCTTGGATCGTCACCGAGGACTGCGTTGGCTGTGGTCTATGTGCCGTCGCGTGCCCCTTCGGTGCTATAGAGATGGTGAACGGCCGGGCCGACAAGTGCACCCTTTGCGTAGACGCTCCCAAGAAAGTGCCTGCGTGCGTGGAGGCGTGCGATCGGGGCGCGTTGAGGTTAGTATCGAAGTCGCAGGTCGCGGAGGAGAAGCGCGAACGGTTCGCCATCGAGATGGAGCGAATATACCGGACGCTCGCGAAGCTCGAATCGGAGGAGGGGCCCCTTCGGGGTGAAAGTCGGAGTAGTGGGTAAAGGGGGCGTCGGCAAGACCACCATAGCCGCCGCCCTCGCCAAGGCTCTCACGGACGTAGGGTACGAAGTGCTAGCCGTAGATGCCGATCCCGACCCCGACTTGGCTTACTCCTTGGGCCTACCTGGATCACCCACTCCGATCGTCGAACGACGCGAGCTCGTCCGGGAACGTACGGGTGCGGAGCCGGGCACATCCTACGGCCCCGTGTTCAAGGTCAACCCGCGAGTCTCAGACCTTCCCGACGAGCTAGCCGTTAGGGTCGCGCCTGGTCTTCGACTCTTAGTGGTCGGAAGCGTTGAGAACCCCGGTGAGGGTTGCTTCTGTCCAGCTGCCGCGTTGGCGCGCAGGTTAATCCGTCACGTGATCGCCGACAGGGACGAGTCCGTAGTAGTGGACACCGACGCGGGTTTGGAGCACTTCGGAAGGAGGGTGCTGGAGTCCGTCGACTGGGTAGTGGTGGTGTGCGAACCTTCCGTTAAGTCTATGAAAAACGCCAGAGAGTCGGTGCGCCTCGCCCGTGAGATGGGAGTCGAGAGGGTGGCCCTCGTCAAGAACAAGTGGCGGAAGGACGCTCCAGAGCCCGATCTCGACGTCGACTTCGAGCTGACGGTCCCGTATTCCGACAAGCTCGTGGAGCTGGAGATGGAGGGGAGACCGGTATGGGAGGATCAGGTGGTGAGGGAGACGGGAGAGGAGTTGGCGAGACGTCTTACGAGGTAGTGATCCGAGAGGAGCACTGCAAGGGATGCTTCCTCTGCTCCTGGGTATGCCCGATAGACGCGCTGGATAGGTCAAACCGTAGGAACAAGCGCGGTTACCTGCTCCCGGAATGGAGCGGCGAGTGTACCGGATGTCGACAGTGTGAGCTCATCTGCCCTGACCTCGCGATCGAGGTGAGGGAGGTGGAGGGAGATGAGTAAGGTCGACTTCCTGCAAGGTAACGAGGCCTGTGCAGAGGGAGCGATCGTTGCGGGTTGTAGGTTCTTCGCCGGCTACCCGATCACACCATCCACCGAGATCGCGGAGCGGATGAGCTCACGGCTCCCCGAGGTCGGCGGTGTGTACGTGCAGATGGAGGACGAGATCGCCTCGCTCGCGGCGGTGATCGGTGCCTCTTGGGCCGGCATCAAGGCCATGACCGCGACCGCGGGGCCGGGTTTCTCGCTGATGCAGGAGCACATAGGCTACGCCGTAATGACGGAGACACCCTGCGTGGTCGTGAACGTGCAGCGCGGTGGGCCCAGTACAGGACAACCCACGAAGGCCTCGCAGTCGGACGTCATGCAGGCACGCTGGGGTTCTCACGGAGATTACGAGATCGTCGCGCTATCCCCCTCCACTGTGCAGGAAATGTACGACCTCATGATCGAATGTTTTAACTGGTCGGAGCGTCTCCGCGTGCCCGCAGTCCTCCTCACGGATGAAGTCGTCGGACACATGCGGGAGCGTGTGGTACTGCGGGACGACGTCGAAACGGTCGAGCGGGAGTTACCGCCAGAGGGTGAGGAGATCGAGAAACCCTTTCCGATGGAGCCCGACGATCTCGTTCCCCCGATGCCAGTGTTCGGTAGAGGGCACCGGGTCCACGTGACCGGGCTCACCCACGACGAGCGAGGATATCCGGCTACGGACGATCCTGAGATTCATCGCAAGCTCGTCACGAGGCTGTGCAACAAGGTCAGGAAGCGGGCTCGAGAAATCCACGAGGAGGTAGGATACGACTTCGAGGAGCGCGAGTCCGACGTCGCCCTCGTTGCCTACGGAGGCTGCGCTAGAACCGTGATCGAGGCGGCCGAGGAACTCGGGGTTACCGTCTTCCGCCCTAAGGTTATCCACCCGTTCGACCCCGATTTGATCCGTGACTTACTCGACGGCTACGAGGTCTTAGTCGTCGAGATGAACTTGGGTCAGTACGTCGAGATGGTCGAGCGTGCCCTGGATCGCGAGTGCGTGCACCTGCTCGGTTATCCGGGTGGCTATCCACCGACCCCAGAGCGCGTAATCCGTGAGGTGAAGAAGCTCTCGGGGTGACCGTCGTGGACTGGAAGGAACTCATACGCTGGGATCGCATGCCCCATATCCTATGTCCCGGCTGCGGGAACGGCACGATCTTGAACGTGCTGGTTCGCGTCCTGGCGGAGAAGTTCGAGGAAGGAGAACTAGATCCGGACAAGACGGTGTTGGTCTCCGGCATCGGTTGCTCGTCCAGATTACCGGGCTACGTTAAGCTAGACTCCCTTCACACTACCCACGGTCGTCCACTGGCTTTCGCGACCGGAATTAAGCTGGCGAATCCCGACCTTGAGGTCATCGTGATCACCGGTGACGGTGACGCGGCTGCCATCGGTGGGAACCATTTGATCCACGCTGCCCGCAGGAACCTGGACGTCACGGTGATCTGTGCCAACAACTACATTTACGGAATGACGGGTGGTCAGGTAAGCCCCACGACGCCCAGAGGTGCCAAGTCGACCACTACCCCCTATGGGAACCCTGAGCCACCGTTCGACCTCTGCGAGCTCGTTATCGGGGCCGGAGCCCCCCACGTGGAGCGGTGGACCACGGCTCATCCCGCCCAGCTGAGTGCCGCGATCGCCCGTGCCCTTGAGCGCGAAGGTTTCTCCTTCATCGACGTACTCTGCCAATGTCCCACGAACTACGGCCGGAGGAACGACATGAGGGATCCTAGAGAGATGGTAAAGTGGCTCCGGGAGAACACTTCCACGCGAGATGAGGAAGGTAAGATCCGGATCGGAATCCTCCGCGATGAGGAGCGCGAACCCTTCCTCAAACGCATGTACGACATGATCGAGGAGGTGAGAACGAGTGAGGAAGGAGATTAGGATCAGCGGTTTCGGCGGCCAAGGAATAGTACTCGCCGGTGTGGTGCTGGGTCGAGCCGCCGCGGTTTACGAAGGGTACAACGCCGTACAAACACAATCCTACGGGCCGGAGGCCCGGGGCGGTGCCTCGCGCTCGGACGTGATAGTATCCGATGAGGAGGTCATGTACCCGTACGTACGCCGACCTGACTTCCTCGTGACCATGTCGCAAGAAGCATACGAGAAGTACGTGGAGAACGTTCCCGAGGACGGTCTCGTCGTCTACGACTCGACGCTAGTCAATCCATCTCGTGAGGACGTCGAACACGTGGGTATCCCCGCGACCGATCTCGCCGAGGAAAAGCTCGGGCTTAGCATCGTCGCTAACATGATCATCTTAGGCGCGTTGCGTGAGCTTACCGGGATCGTTTCGTTCGACTCACTACAAAAGGCCGTCGAGGATTCCGTACCGCCTGGGACGGAGGACGTCAACGTCCGGGCCCTCAAGCTCGGAGCCCGGGAGGTGAGGGAATGATCAGACTACTGGAGTACCAGGCTAAGCGCCTATTCAAGGAGGCCGGGGTGCAGACTCCAGAAGGCGACGTCGCCCGCACCTCGGCGGACGCGGCCCGGATCGCCGCCGAACTCGGGGGACCGGTGGCCGTCAAGGCACAGGTGCCCGTCGGAACCCGTGGTAAGGCCGGAGGTATCCTGTTCGCGGACGACCCGGAAGAGGCTAGAAAAGCTGCCCGGAAGCTGCTCGGCTCGCGGATCCGGGGTGAGACCGTTAGGAAGGTGCTCGTGGAAGAGAAACTGGACATAGCCGAGGAATGGTACGTGTCCATAACGCTCGACCGTGCGGAGCGTAGACCCGTACTCCTCGTCTCCCGGGAGGGCGGGGTGGACATCGAGGAGGTTCCGGACGAGAAGATCGCTCGTAGGCATTTGGACCCGATCCTAGGACTACGCCCATTCGAAGCTCGGAAGGCGATTCTAAAGGCGGGTATCCCGAAGGAATACCTGCGAGACGTCGAGGAAGTTATCACTTCGATGTACGAGGTGTTCGAGGGCTACGACGCCCATCTCGTGGAGATCAACCCGCTAGTCCTTACGAAGGGCGGGGAAATGGTGGCCGCGGACGCCGTCGTGAACTTGGACGAGGACGCCGCCAACATCCGACACCCCGAGTTCGCCGAGGAAACCGGGGACTTCCCCCTCGTAGAGCTCGACGGTGACATAGGCATCATCGCCAACGGTGCGGGTCTCACCATGGCCACCGTGGACCTCGTCAAGGATCTCGGTGGCGAGCCGGCTAACTTCTTGGACGTAGGTGGTGGGGCCTACCCGACGCTCATCCGTAGGGCTATCCTGACCGTGGCCGAATTGGGCGTGAAAGTGATCCTCCTCAACATCTTCGGTGGCATCACCCGGTGCGATGAGGTGGCAGAGGGCATCGTCCAAGCCCTCGACGACGTGGACGTCCCGCTTGTGGTGAGGCTCGTCGGGACGAACGAGGAGGAAGGTCATCGCGTACTCCGAGAGCACGGGATCGACGTCTACACCGAGCTTAAGGACGCGGTCGAACGTGCCGTCGAGTTGGCGGGGGACTAGCCCTTGTTAGACTCAGACACTCGCGTACTCGTGCAGGGTATCACGGGCCGGCACGGGAGTTTCCATACGAAACTGATGCTGGAGTACGGAACCGAGATCGTTGCCGGAGTAACTCCCGGTCGAGGCGGCCAAGAAGTTCACGGGGTCCCTGTCTACGACACCGTCGAAGAAGCCGTCGAAGAGGCCGACGCCGAAGCTTCCGTCATTTTCGTTCCCGCTCCGCATGCACCCGACGCGGTCATGGAAGCTATCGAGGCGAAGCTTGACCCCATCGTCGTGATCACCGAACACATACCGGCCCATGATACCATGCGGTTCGTTGAGCTGGCTCGGCGGGAAGGTATTCGCATCATCGGCCCCAACACTCCCGGGATCATCGTACCGCCGGAGCGGGTGAAGCTAGGGATCATGCCTCATCAGGTATTCATCGAAGGCGAAGTAGCCGTAGCGTCCAGGAGTGGTACTCTCACGTACGAGATCGTCCAGGCGATGACCGAGGCAGGACTCGGCCAGTCCCTCTGCATGGGACTCGGAGGCGACCAGATCGTCGGAACTACCTTCATAGACTTCCTGGAATACGTCCAGGAGGACGACCGCACTGAGGCCGTGGTCCTCATCGGGGAGATAGGTGGAAACGCGGAAGAGCTCGCCGCCGAGTACATCGCGGAAACCGACTTCCCGAAACCCGTCGTCGCCTACATCGCCGGCCGTCACGCCCCACCAGGTAAACGTATGGGCCATGCCGGCGCCATCATCGAGAGAGGTCGTGGAACCGCAGAGTCCAAGATTAAGGCCTTCCGGAAGGCAGGAGTTGACGTAGCCGAGAAGCCGTGGGAAGTGCCGGAGCTGCTTCGGGAGTACCTTTAGTTGAAGTTCCCCGTCCCCGGTGCCCTTACGGGATTTTTTCATCCGCAGCCCGGTAAGACGCCGAAAGACACAGGATCGCCCGGCTTCGGCTTAGCCGTTGATTCCGTCGTGACAGTACGTGTCCGACGCCTACGTGCTGAGCGTCTCAGGGTTCGCGCAGACCACCCCATCGACTCTCGAATAGCCCGGAAGTGCTACGAGGTGCTCGATCCCGATGGGGGACTCAGCGTTCGTTACGAATTCTCCGTACCTCCCGGTTGCGGATTAGGGACTAGTGCGGCCTCCGCCCTGGGAACGTTGGCGGCCGGGGCCGCCGAGATGGGTCTCGAGGTGAGCCCCGAGTGGGTCGCACGTCGCGCTTACGAGATAGAGCTAGAGCTAGGTACGGGTATCGGTGACGTGGTAACGATCTGGCACGGCGGAGCCGTCCTCCGGGCTGGACCCGGGTACCCCGACGAGGTTCCTATCCACCGAATACCCGTCGAACCGGATCTCCGTGTCTTGATCTACGATCCTCAACCTATCGAGACTCGCGATGTACTCGATGGACTTTCTGGCACCGAGGTGGCTCTCAGGTACCTGAGAGAACTCGAGAGGCACCCTGATCTCGAACTCGCACTCCGTAGGTCGTTGGAGTTCGCCGAACGGCTCGGATTCTCCGAAGAAGCCAAGCTCGCCAGAAAGCTCTCTCACGAGCACCTGGGAGCTTCGATCGCCATGCTCAGTCGAACAGTTTTCGCGGTATCGTGGGAACACGACCCGCGAGCCGATGTCGATCTCCCTGTGTTCTACAGCTCCTTCCCGGAAATCATTTCAGGAATCTTCGAATTCAGTGTGGATGGGGATTGAGAAATGTGTGAGTTCACCGTCAAGCTAGGTGGTGAGGTGATCGCGGAGGACGTCCTATATCTGGAGGTGATGGAGGATGGTGTCTTACTGCGTGACGTGATGGGTGAGGAGAAGGTGGTCGAAAGTGCCCGGATCAAGCGCATCGACATGGACGAGCACGTGGTGGAGCTCGAGCGCTGACCTCCAGCTCAGGTCCCGACCCCGGTCGCCGAGGATCGTTATGTATACCATAACGGTTAGGATGGGGCTCGGCGCTCATGGGGCTCATCACCGCTCGGCCGGCCTGGAAGTCATCATCGCCCGAACTAGATCCTTCGCCGCTTCTATGGGATCCTGCGCTTCCGTGATCGCCCTGCCGATTATCTCGAAATCCGCACCCGCTCGCACCCCGTCACCGGGTGCCGCTCCCTGAGCCCCTACACCCGGGCTGACGATGAGCTTATCGGTGATCTTCCGGACCTCCAGGACTCTCTCGGGCCTCGTCGCCGGGGCTACGTACCCGATAACACCGTCGATATCGTCGCATGCTTTAACGATGTCCTGGCAGGCTCGATCGTAGAACTCCCGCGCCCCCGGGTGACTCATCGTGGCTACTACGAACACCGGTAGTACTCTCGCACATTCCTCGACGACGTCCGGACCTACGAATCCGTGGATTATGGTAGCGTCAGCACCGGCTTCGCTCACGCGCTCGACGATCGACCTCGATATCTCCGGAATGTCCGCCGTTTTCAAATCCACGAGCAAGAACGACTCCTCTAGAACTCCGGCGACCCGCTCTATACCTGCTACCCCCTCGGCCAGCACCACCTCGTACCCTACTTTGAACCCGTCGACGTACCCGTCGAGGGTTTCCGCTATCTCAACCGCACGATCCGGTGATACGTCTAGTGCAACGATCAGGCGCGTATCGGGTTCGAGCACATGATCGCCCCCGTCAGCAGTTCCGCGGCGTGGTACCCGAGGTCGAAGGCGATGACGGCGAGTGCCGTGACGTCGTCCAGGATCCCGAGTGCCCAGGTCACCACGGCCCCGATCTTGAGTACGGGTCGCAATCCTGTGGGTTCGACTGGGTGAATGACCTCGTCCAGAGTCGCTAGAACCGTGATGACCAGCAAGATGAGTGGGGTTACTTCGGTGCGCATGATCAGGACGCCGAGAGCTATGATAGCGGCGGCCACGAGGTGGGAGATTTCGTCGAGCTTACCGGCGACGGCGTTACCGAGGACCAGCCCTAGATACAGGTCAGGCCTTACCCCGGTGGTCACAGAAGCCAGGGCCGCGGCCGCCGCCACGAGCCCGCACAGTAGTGCCCACTGTGGCCGGCTCAGCTCATCTACCAAGTCGTCTGTGATCTTCAGCGCGAATCCGGACACCGCCGCCAACTCAGGCCCAATCATACGATCCCCAGCCGCTGCATCACACCGGATGCGAGTAGTGGGAAGATTACCAGGTAGTCACCTACGATGGTGACCACATCGGCGTCTTCTCGCACCTTCTCCCACGATTTACCTTCCTCAAGGGGCGCACCACTGAGACTCCCTGTTTCGGGTCTATCCATCGTGATCTGAACGGCGTAGTCAAGGCCACCTCGAAGCATCGCGGCCCCCATCGCGAAGTGCTTCGGTACACTTCCGCCCAAGATGATGGCCCCCAACTCTTCGGCTTCGAAAACGAGGTCCGCGAGGTGGTGCATATCGTCCACGAGGTCCAGATGAAAGTCGTGATCCTGGGAGTGTATCCACACTTGCAGGCCGACCATCGAGTCCAGTATTCCCGGCGAGTATACCGGTACCCCTTCGTCGGCCGCAGCCTTGAGGAAGCCGCTTTCGAGCCTCTTTCCCATCTCCCACAGCAGCTCTCGGCAGGATACCCGCCCCGAGAGATCTGAGAGGACTTCCCGCATGAAGCGCTCGAACTCCTCGAACTCTTCGGTCGGTATGTGAGTATCGTGAACCCGACCATACCCGTCGACGTTGCGCTCTCCCAGGCACACGTGGATACCACCTAGGGCGTCCAGTGCGTCGTGAACTACGTTGGCACCGGACGTGATCACGGCGTCGACGAGGCCCTCACGGATGAGTCGCTCGAAGAGCTCGCTAAGTCCACCCACCACCGCGGGGCCGGCTACGGTGAGGAGGACCGTGACATCGTCCGAAGACCACATCTTCTCCAGAACCCGTGCCGCTCTGCCCAACCTTCCGGCGCCTAACACGCCGACTCGTTCCATCTCTCGCAGGAACCCATCGAGGTCCATGTCACTTCGATACCTGAACGTTTCACGCTTCACCTTTCAGCCACTCCCTTGAGGTACTCGCTCACCAGGCGGGCGGTCGTCACCGGCGACACGTGACCTTCGACCGTGGGACAGAGCTCGACTATATCCAGGTGAGCACGCTTCCGACCGGCCCATCTCAAGATGTCGGCGCAGAGGTTGTACGGAAATCCTCCTGGTTCCGGGGTGGTGACCCCCGGGACTACGGACGGGTCCAGGACGTCGAGATCCAGCGACACATAATCCACGTCGTCGATTACCTCGGTTATATCTTCGTGATCGACGGAGACCAGGTGTTCATGCTCGCGGAACACGTCGTATTCTTCACGGGACCAACTCCTGACACCTACCAAGAACACTTCGTCGACGATCTCCAGACAGGCCCGTAGGGCCCCGTCGTGACGTTCGGATCTACGGAGGTCCGGGTGAGCGTCCAGCCAGAGCAAACGCCGTGGAGTGAGTTCCTGAACGATTTCGGGCGTGATGGAGTGATCGCCGCCGAGCACTAAGAATACCTCGGGTTCGCTTTCAGGCTCGAATTCCCTGAGGTTCCCCTCGTCTACCAGGGTCAGGATTTCCAGCGGGTCACCGACCTCCGGGTCGTAAAAGTCTAGGGTGGAAGCTGCCAACCTCACGGCGTCTGGAGCTTCGGCTTGCCCGGTCGGGTACCCTGGGAGCACGCGCTCCCTGGGAAGTCCTACCACGGCTACATCTGGGGATTTCACGTCGTCGGATGAAAACGAGAGTGGGAAGCGGGGCTCACTCCTCCTCCTTGATTCCAACAATTTTACGCTTGCCCGCTGCCTCCATGTACTCTACCATGGTTCCAGGCTCGAGTTGTGAGGCGAGTTCCTCGTCCTCCGGCTTCTGAACCTCGAAAGTCTCATAGGTTTCCATATCCATCAACTGCACCGTATCGCCCATATCGGATACTACTTGGGCTGTCTTCCGCTCGATCACCGGTACGTCCACTTTCGCGTCCACTGGTTTAGTAAGCGTGCGCTTCTTGCCGTCAAACAGTCCCACCGCTACAATCCGAGCCTTCGCCGAACCGTGCTTGCCCGGTGAGGACGTGGTGTACTCCACGATCTTACACGGCTCGTCGTCGATCATGATGTACTTGCCCTTCTTAAGCTGCCTAACCTCGACTTTCTTCACGGCCACATCCAGAACCCCCTTCCCGGGGTGCTACGGCGCGAGCGAGATCCCTCCTAATAAGCTTCGCGAGGGGATGAGATTGCTGGGGGTACCTAAGAAGTACGCCCTAGTGTCCGGAACTGGCGAGGCGGATACGTCCCTTGCGGCCTTCGACGCCGCGCTGATCGACGCGGGGATAGGTGATTGCAACCTCGTGGAACTGTCCAGCATACTCCCCCCGAACGCTGAGGAGGACGACCTCCCGGAGCTCCCACCCGGGTCCATAGTGCCGGCCGTAGTAGCGAAGGCCGTGGGACGCGGCCGGGTGTCGAGCTGCATCTGTGTAGGGAGACTGGAGTCCGGCCTCGGAATCGTTTCGGAACGGGCCGCCGCCGACAGCGTAGAAACCGTTCGGAGACTCGCTAAGAGGGACGTCGAGGAAATGGCTAGACTCCGCGGTGAGAAGCTCGTGGATGTGCGCACGGTCACGGCTTCTACCGAGCCCGAGGACGCGGAATGGGCGGCGGCGGTGGCGGCGGTGGTCTTCTGGGGGTGATCTCGAGTGAGAGAGACCGTCGAGAAGATCGTCAAGGAGCGGGTTTTACCGGAGGTATCCAAGGTACGTCGCGGTTGGGTCGAAGTCGGTAGGGGAGCGGACGGGACTCCGACGATGCGGGTGGACGAAATAGCAGAGCGGGAGTTCCTCCGCGGGTTAGAAGAAGAAGGCGTGGACGCGAGGGTAATCAGCGAGGAATCCGGTGAGATGCGTGTGGGTGAGGCCCCCGAGGTAACGCTGGTTCTAGATCCGCTCGACGGCTCACACAATGCCAGTCGCGGTCTTCCGTTCTACTGTGTTTCAGTCGGTATCGCCGATCCGGAGGCCGAGACCCTAGACGACGTGGAAGAAGGCTTGGTGATTTCGGAACTGCTGACCTTCGGCCCAGGTGACGTCGAAGAAAAGCCGGTAGTGGAACGCCCGCTGGTTTCGGCCTACTACTACGGATCGGACCGGATGCCGGTCGAGTTCTCTCGAGGTCGTTTCAAGCTCCGTTGCTTGGGGGCAGTAGCCTTGGAGCTGGCTTTAGTAGGGAAAGGAGCTCTGGACGGGTTCGTGGACGTTCGAGGCAGTCTGCGCCCCACGGACGTAGCGGGAGCGTTCGGAGCTGCGCGAGGTGAACTAGCATTCATCTTCGCGCGGAGCGGTCGGGAATTGGATCCTTCTGAGATACCGTTACGACCGGACTTTCGCTTCGAGCTAGCGACGGCACGGAGCGAAGATGAGGCTCGGGAGCTCTTCGAGGCCCTGAAGGAGGACGTGGGTGTCCGCGTGGTGCAGTGTCTGTTCGGCAAGCATCCCGAGGGACTCTCGGAACACACTCTATGCGGTAAGCTAGGCGAGGAATGCTGCGAGCTGGCTCACGCCGTAGGTAAGGGAGAGGGTTATGGAGAGGAACTCGCGGACGTGTTCGCCCTCGTCATGAACCTCGCGAATGAGCTCGACGTGGACGTTTTGACGGAACTGCGGCGTAAGTTTCGGAGGGTGTTCGAATGTTCCGACCGCAGATCGTCGGTGTGACCGGCAGGACGGACCTGGGTAGAGCAGTGCGGGTTGCGGAGAGAGTGTGTCGTCTTTGTGACCGGGAAGGATTTGAAGTCATAGTAGATGATTCGCTGGGGATCGGCGAGTACTCCCGAGTCAATTTGAAAGATATGGGTGAAGAGGTTGACGTGATCGTCACGATCGGCGGTGATGGGACTATACTTCGTGTCTCGAGGATTACGTCGGAGTACGAGGTGCCGATCTTAGGTGTGAACCTCGGAAAGTTCGGGTTCCTAACCGAGGTGAGTGAGAAAGACCTGAAGGAAGCCGTATCCCGACTCGCCCGGGGAGATTTCAACCTTGAAGAACACCGAAAGCTCAGGATAAAGATAGGGGGATCCGACGGAGGAGATGCTCTCAACGAGGTCACCGTGATCACGAGTCGACCTGCTAAGATGATCAAGTACCGGCTATCCATCGACGGGTTCGAGTTGGAGACCACGTGGGCGGATGGTGTACTCGTGGCGACCCCTACCGGTTCTACCGCCTACTCCCTCTCAGCCGGAGGCCCGATCGTGGAGCCACAAGTGGAATGTTCCATTATTACCCCTTTGAACCCGTTCAAGTTGGGGGCGCGGCCCATGGTAGTTTCCATGGACCGACGCGTTGAGATCGACGTGGACGACCCCGAGCGCGCCGAGGTCGTAGTCGACGGGCAGGAATACATGGATCTCGACGGCACGGTGTCCGTCACGCGGTCCCCGAACGTGGCGCGGTTCATACGGTTCGGGTCGGCGTACTTCGAGCGGTTGAAGGAGAAGTTCCTGAGGTGGGATTGATGCTACGCGGCACTATCAAGGAGATCGGTGAGGCGATCTTCCGAGCGTTTCTAGTGGGTCCGCTGCCTAAGCTTCTAGCACGAGTGTGTTTCATCCTCTGGGTCCGCCTCTACCGCGATGGTCGCGAATGGAGGAGATCACATCGAGGGTAGCGGCCGCTAGCTCGACATCTTCCGCCTTCACGGTCTTCCTGCCCGCGTGACGGGCCGCGAGAACCGACAACTTCGCCAGTGCTAGGCTGAGGGATTCGATCACTCGATAGTACTCTTTTTTGGCACTCATCCTGACGCCGAGGACTCCGTCGGCGGATCGAGCCGACTTCTTGAGTATCTCCTCCAGAACGTTTGTCGGGAGATCGGGGTCCAAGCTTTCCCCTCCCCTGGGGGGTACCCGGGGGGACTCAGTTGATCACCTACGTTCTCGATACATCAGCATTCATCAAGGGTGTGCCTCCGGAACTCCTGGACGGCCCCGCTTACACGGTTCCAGAGGTCATCGAGGAGCTTAAGGATGATCTTTCCCGCATGAGGTATGAGGTCGCGTCGGTGAGAGTCAAGGAACCTGAAGACTGGGCGATTCGCCGCGCGCGCAGGCGCGCTAAGGTCACGGGTGACCTGCCTCGGTTGTCAAAGACGGATCTGAAGGTTCTCGCGCTCGCTATCGAGTTGATGGAGGAGCAGGACGTAGTCTTGGTTAGCTCCGATTACAGCGTCCAGAACGTGGCGCTTACACTGGGTATTCGGGTGTACGGGCCCGTCCACGGCGAGGTGGACGAGGTAATCGGGCCGGGGGGACGGCGTTGAAGACAGTCGGTGTAGCAACGGTCGTGACGGTGTCGGGGTTGACGGGATCGAAGCGCGTGGCAGCTCGTGTGGATACCGGTGCCGAGAACGACTCCATCGACCTAAAGTTGGCGTCGGAAATAGGCGCCGGCCCCGTCATTGGGGTGAAGAAGGTCCGCTCCGCCTCCGCTTCGCGGTTACGCTCTGAGCGTCGGCCCGTGGTTCACGTCACTTTGGAGCTGGCCGGGAGATGCATATCGTCGGAGGCCACGCTGGCGGACCGGCGAGATATGCGGTACCCGATGATTGTCGGGCGTAAAACGCTACGTCAGGCTGGGGTCACGGTCGACCCGTCCCGTGAGGAGAAACCGGAGGGAGACGAAGTCGATCCACGTCGTATAGTCGCTACCTTGAAGCTCCACAAGAGACTTCTGAAGACCGTCAGAAAGAAACGTGCGGTGACCCCTGCCATCTTGGCACTTCAGCACGGAGGAGCGTGGTCGTACCGTGACGGTGACGTATCGTCGGTGGCCGTTCCTGTTCGGAAATTGTCGAACGGCGTAGTGCACGAAGATCTCTACTTGCTTCTCAACCCCGAGATCGAGCGCGCCGAGGGTACGTTAACTAGGCTCGAGAAGTGTGGTCGTGAGAAAGTTCGACGTGTCGCGAAGCGTCCACGGCGGCTTGAAGTACGACACGATGGTGGCGCTATCATCCGCGTCGATCCGAAGCATAAACGCATCCGCGTTCGGGAGTTAGACCCGGGAACGCTCCAACTTGAGGGCATTCCCGCCGCCAACCTTCACCACGAGCTCTCTCACCTTACGGGGAACGACCTGGGTCCCAGCGTGCTGGAGTTCGAGGTCGAGTGAAGGGGGACGCCATCACAGTGTCGGAAACGATTCGGGTCGCCACCCGATCCAGCCGTCTGGCGATCATCCAGACCAGGGAGGTAATCGAGCTGTTGGAGCTGGAATCTCCGCATGACATCGAGGTTGAGATCGTGAAGACAAAGTCGCGTGGAGACGTCGTTCGGGATCGACCCCTTCACAAACTGGGTGAGAAGGGCGTGTTCGTGAAAGAGGTTGACAAGCTAGTACTCGAAGGTAAGGCCGACATCGCCGTTCACAGCGCCAAAGACGTCCCCTCCGTCGTAGATTATCCCGTGGACGTGGCGGCTGTGCCTCCCCGGAGGGATCCCCGAGAATGCCTGGTATCGCGACACGGCGGACTCAAAGAACTTCCACGGGGAGCTACCGTGGGGACTAGCAGTCCCAGACGGCGTGCGCAGATTCTCCTAGAAAGACCAGATTTGAAGGTGGAACCGATGCGTGGGAACGTGGATACCAGGGTTTCCAAGGTGAGGCGTGGGGAATACGACGCCGCCGTTCTCGCCAAGGTCGGGCTGGACCGACTCGGAATAACATCCGCGGTTTCTGAGGTGTACGACCCGGAAGAGTTCGTGCCGCCGGCGGGCCAAGGAGCCTTGATGGTCACCTGCCGCAAGGACGACGATCGCGTCAAACGCCTTCTGGAAGTCGTGGACGACGAGAAGAGTCGGGTGGAAGTCGAGACGGAGAAAGCCGTCGTAAGGGAGCTCGGAGTGAGCTGCTCGGAGCCTGTAGGAGTCCACGTGCGAGCTCGCAATGGTGGCTACGTGAGGTTGGTGTTAGGGGTGTTCGAAGAAGAGGGCTCTTGCGGCCACGTGCTCAAGGTACGGGGCTCGCCTGAGGACGTCGTCCGTGAGGCAGTGTCTCATGCCAGGGAGGTGATATCGGATGGGTGAGCTGTACCTGGTCGGAGGTGGCCTCTCCGACGTTCGGGATCTCACGTTGCGAGCCCTTGAAGTGTTAGCTAACGTGGAATTGGTGCTGGTCGATACCTATACCAGCGTGTACGACGTAAGCGAAGGTGACCTGAAACGGTTGCTCAAAGAGTTCGGAGGTGATCCTGAAATACGTATGTGTTCGCGGCGGGACCTGGAGGAGCGCTTCTTCGATCTGTGTGATGGGTACGATCGCGTCGCCCTGCTCTCCCCGGGCGACCCGATGGCGGCTACCACTCACGTGGCGCTGGTGGTCGAAGCCGCCGACCATGGATGGGACGTTGAGATAATCAACGGTGTGTCGGTGTTCACCGCGGCGCCGTCCAAGTCGGGGCTGGAGATGTACCGGTTCGGACGTACCGCCACGATTCCGTTGAAAGTACGCTCCGTGTACCCCTACGATGTGCTCGAATCGAACCGGCGGGCCGGTTTACACACCCTATTCTTGCTGGAAGTTGCTGAAGATGGTGAGTTCGTCTCTGTCGCCGACGCCGCTCGTTACCTTTTGGAAATTGAAAGGGAAGAAGGTCGCGGAGTACTCGATCCCTCGGATCTCGCGATCGCCGTAGTAAGGCTCGGGTTCGAGGACGAGTTGGTGGCTCGGGGAACCCTCGAAGAACTCTCCGACTGGGAGCCCAATGAACCTCCGCAAGCTCTAATACTGCCCGCCTCCCGACTCCGTGAAACGGAACACGAATACATCAGTCGTGTCCTACCACACATTCGAGATGTGCGTGGGGTCTAGCCTTTGGGTGAGGAGACTGTCGGTGACTATCACGTCGTACTCGAGGCCGCATGGATCGTGTACAACGTCGACGACGAGGACGACGCCGTCAACATTGCCATCGCCGAAGCGGGCAAACGTTTGAACCGGCATGGTCTCGATTACGTGGACATCGACGTCGGGTTTTACGAGTGCCCTGAATGTGGTAATGAGATCGAAGGTGTGTGGATAGTGGCGGGTACAGCCCTCGTCCGACTGATTCTATCGATGCGAGTGTTCAACGCGGAAAGTGAAGAACACGCCGTTCGCATCGCTAAGTACGAGATCGGTCAAGCGTTGGAAGATGTACCCTTAGGTGTCGTCGAAGTTACTCCGCTATGACCATTCACTTGCTCCTTATAAGATGAGCCCATATCAGTGCCGAGAGCAACGTGAACGTGGCCAGGGCGAAGGAGTTCATCGCCCTAGAGAATAGGAATACCCCTATCAACGACTGAACTGAGAACGCGATCAGACAACCGAAGAGTATGGACTCTCTCGCCAGGAATCTCGCCGTCATCTTACGCCTTCTCAGTCTTATGTACTCCGATAGACACCTTGATCCTATGTACAGTGTGGTTGCAACCCATATGGACAGTAATATCGACCCGATGTACCCGAAGTCGAAAGCCCAGGTGAACAGCCCGGGCAGCATGTAATCGAGAAGGTCCTTCTTAACTACAAGTGCCCCGTGTAGTGTTGGTACGTCGAGTCTGAACATCATGAGGTACCCGACAGGCAGTGTGACGAACCCGTCACCGAAGCCTCGCCACTCGTACCCGGCGGGAAGCGCCTTCGTGGAGTGACCGATTATGTGCGTGTTCTTCGCTACGAACTCTAGTCCCGGTACGGTGTATTCAGCGAATCGCTTGATACGGAGCGTCGGGCTGAGTACGGGCTTGTTCAGGATGTGAGCGAGCAATTCCAGGAGACCGAAGAGACCTATGACCATCAGTGTTACCATCACGATCGACCTTTTGCTCATTTTAGCCGCTCGAGCAGCAAAAGCTCTGAATCTCGACTCCACTTTCAAGTACTTCGCTATGAAATGTTCCGTGAGCGCCCAGCACAGGAACCAGGAGAGTAGGAAGTCACGGTGCATAATTCCTCCGACTATCCCTACGTACACCCATAAGAGATTGAAGTACGGCCGAGTACGTCGGGCCGTAGTGATACCACGGGTTTCGAGCAGTTGCAGAAGGTACCTCGAGGTCGCCCAGGCGGCGAGCGCCAGTGGGCCGAACGGGTGTGTGAACTCGTGGCGTGGTATTGGGAGGAACAGCGAGAAAGCGTCAACGGTGAATAGAAGGGCCAGTACTCCTAATGTGAAGAGGGACAGTGAGAGGACCCTTTGCACCGTTACTGAGGAATAACTTAGGGCGAACGGTATCGTCAAGTGGGTGATCACGAAGAAATCCAGAAGGGCTTCACCCGTGTTATAGGGAACCACGTACAAATTACCACGCCCGCAGCCTCCGATTTACGAGTTCTCTGATCCCTCCGAGCACGATCAGCGCCACTCCTACGGCGGAGCTGATCAGGCCTAGGGAGTGTAGTGTCTCGGGGGAGATCGGAGTCTTCAACGGCGGCTTTTTGTACCCCTTAGGTAGCGGACGCATGTAGATAGTGATCAGGTTGGCCTCGGGTTCCACTTTGACGTCACCAGGTAGTATGTAGTCGTACCCTAACAGCGTGTTGTTGTCTATGTCGGAGTCGATCGCGCGGGCGATGTCCTCCGGTTGCTTCTTCCCGGCTTGGACTAGCGTCTGGACGGTCTCGACTATCGACACTTTATCGTACACGCTCTTGATTCCATAAACCCGGACGATCGGCCGATCCTTCCTCACCGTGATCATGTCTCGGGCGACCTGCCAGGCGTACTCCGTTCGGAGGGGGGACCCGCAGACGGGACACCGCGAGTACTTGGAGGCCACCGGGTAGGCGACGCTCCATCCACATTTGGGGCAGACTTTACGGTAGACAGTGTCCATCGGGATACCGCGCGCGTTGAGCTTGGGCGGGACGAAGGTATCGCCCGTCGACAGACCGGCGGTGATGTTGACTACACCACCTCCGTACTTCTCTCCGGACTTCTTGGCCACGTAACCCATGATCCTTGTCACTATCTCCGTCGCGGGTAGACCGTCCCTGATCATCCTACCGGCCATGATGGCAGCCTCTATTCGGACCTTCGTAGCGGTGCCGTACATAGGGTTACCAGGCGTGTTACGCAGGTGGATTACGGCGCACTTGACGTTTTTGGGTATCCGGACGATGTTAAGGCCTTCGCTGCTGTGGTACTGCTTGATGATGATCCTGTTCCCTTTCACTATCACCACTGCGATATCGTAGCTTCCGCCTACCGCAACGCCCTTCCCGGGGCCTCCGACCAGAAGTCGGTCCGTGGGTGACCGGCTGATACCGGCCCTCACTGCACTTTCTATGCCCTCACCCAGCTCCAACGCCCGTATACACGCCAGGATGGCCTCCAGACGTGCCGTACCCTTGCTCAGACCTCCCGCTAGGACGGCCACGTGTAACTTCTTAGACACCAGGAACGTTGACTGGAACATGTTAGGTGCGAAGGACATCGAGGCTGCGGCTGCACCATTAGGATCCTTGCCGCTGGGGTCCGTGATCACGATCATGTTGAAGGTAGCGGACGCTCCGGAGACCAGTGCCAGGAGCGCGATCAGCGGGATCAGCACACGGATCGCGGGATCCCCCCTACCTCGGCAATCCGTAGTCTTCGATCACCCGAACCACGACGACTCCTGATCGTTTGATCGTGATCTGGACGGATCGGATGGGTTTGATCTTCGTTCCCGGGATCACGCTCCTCATCGCGTATATCCTCGCCCTCCTAATCGCCTCATGCAGCGGGATTTTCTTGCCTTCCGGGGTGATGAGGGTCCCGCCCTTGATAACCGAACCGGGGCGCAGGCCCGACGCCATCACGTTGCTACGTATGACCTCTTCCGGCAGGAAATCGCAGCCGACTACGTCGATACCTATGATCCTGAGTCCTTCCTGCTTGGGTACCGGACGTGCCGCCCACGCGGTGTACTCTGCGATCCTCCCGATGCTGAGGAGTAGAGCGCCCATCAGCATGATCACCAGGTTACGTCGGGAAACTGGCCACGGTTTGATCCACTTCCTCTTCTTTTCTTCCTCTTCCACCACTAGATCACCCCCATATCGCGCAGGACCTCTCGGGCAGGTTCCATTCCTTGGGCTCCTCCCAGCAGAATCACGGTGTCATCGTCCGCTAGGTCCAGTGCACGCTCCAAAGCGTCTTCTAACCGATCGTAGTGCTCATAGTCGATGCCGGAACGCTCCAGTTCCTCCAGGAACGCCTTCCGCTCCTTAGGACGCACTACGTTAGCATTGTTCACGAGACCCTCTGACGAGGTCGCGATCACGTGGACGCGGATTCCCTCGTCCTGCAGATCCTTAGCACCTTCGGCCAGCGCCCGGGCGATTTGACGGTTAATGTCGACGCCACGCGACCCGCGGATCGCGAATACGATAATCACCCTAGAGCGATTCAGCCGCCGCATGGCACGAACCGTGGCGAGTACTCCGTCGGGGTTATGGCAGAAATCGTCGTAAATCAGCGGGTCGTCGCACAGGCGTTCGAACCTCCGCTTCAGGGGCTGGTACGTCCTCAGACCTTCGGCAATATCTTCACGATCTATTCCTAGAGCTCCCGCGGCGGCTACGGCGGCCAACGCGTTGTATAGGAAGTGGTCCACCGGTAGGGGGAACTCCCGTACGAGTATCAGGGGCTTCTCGTCCAGTACTATCCACTCTTCCCCTTCGTGTTCCTCAATGTGTGAATACCCTTCGTTCCATCCATACCATACCGTCTCCACACCTTTCTTGATCATCTGCCGTACGTACCGATCATCACGGTTGAGCACAGCGATACCTCCCTCTCGTAGGGCCCGCACAACACCGTACACGGCGTCCGCCATCTCGTCCATAGAGGAAACCAGGTTCGTGTGGTCTATCCCGACGTTCGTTACGACCGCCAGCTCGCATTCGAGGGCCTTCGCCATCCGGTAGGCATGGTCCTCCATTATTCGACCCGTAGGTAGGCCTTGTACTTCGGATACCTCCACACACAGGTAATCTTCAGGCTGTTCCTCGCGCAACTCCATCGCGACCACTGGGTCTATGAGAGTGTTCTTCTCGGAACGGAAGTCCGTGTTGCAGTAAACATCGAAGCCGGCAGTATCGAGAATGTGGTGAAGCAAGTGATTCGTGGTCGACTTACCATTAGTACCCGTCACGCAGATCGCGGTCGCGTCGGGAGCGCACTTCTCCCGGGCTACGCGTAGAGCGTACTCGTTCGCCCGATCCACCTCCGTCAGGATCAAGGGAATTCCAAGCTCGTCGCATCTCTCGATCAGCTTGCCGCGCGGACGTTCAGTCACCAGACACGCTACGCCTCTCTCCGACGCGATCTCGGCACCTTTGTCGTCCAACCACCATCGGATCACTACGTCTCCTTCTCTCGCTCTCCCTAACGTTGAGAACCATCCGGTGATTACGTTGTCCGGGTCGCCTGAGCGTATCTTCCCTTCCACATTCTCAGCCAGCTCCCTCACCGTGAGCTCCAGCAGCGCCCCTCACCCCACAGAAATCCGGAGTGCCACTGCGGCGAACGCAGCTCCGACAGTCCAATGAAGCGCCACAACCACGGGTTCGGGTAGGTCGTACTTGTACTGGATATGGTGGTGGAGAGGTTCCACAGTCAACCGGATCACTCCGGCTCGGTGGAGCAGGCTGATGAGCGTGGATAAAATAGGGACTCCTAGGGCGATCATAGCGGGTATCTCGATCTTGTAGTACAGCGCCCCTGCCGCGTAAGCTGCCCCTAAGAAGCAACTCCCTGTGTCTCCCATGAATATCTTAGCAGGATATCTGTTATGGAACAGGAAACCCAAGGACGCTCCGGCAAGTGATGCGAAGAAGGCAGCACCAGGAAGCTGACCCTGTCCCAGGCATACTCCAGAGCAGGCCAGCGAGGCCAGGAGCAGTAACCCGGCGGCCAGACCGTCCATTCCGTCGATGAGGTTCACGGCGTTTGTGGCGCCGACGATCCCGAACACCGCGACCGGGTAGAAAAGGTACGAGAGATCCCAAACGCCGACCTTGGGTATCCAGAGCCATGTGGCTGGTACGATAGGGAGAACAAAGAGGGCGGCACCTATCTGTAGTGCGAGTTTCTCACGTTCTCTCAATTCTTTCTTGATAGGCACCTCACCGACGATCTCGATGGCATTCGGGTCCTCTTCGAGTATCCTCTTGAGATCACGCTTCGCTTTCTCCGTGGCTACACGCGCTTCCTCACCCGGTTGCAGTATTAGTCTTCCCAGCTCGATCGGCCGATTCGAGACGTTCCGCACGACCTTTTGGAACTCCTCCACCCGCAATCCGAGCAGGTCGTCCACTATTCCCAGCACCATCATGGGGAGCGCTGAAGCTATAGGAGGGAGCGCCTGGATGGAAGCTAGGAGGGGACCGGACGCCGTCCCCAGTAAGATACCTAAACCTCCCATGATGGGCGTGCCGGACTTATGCGCGTGTTCCGTTACGATCGGGCGGTCTACTACGCTAGCTTCTCGCATGTACCTTCGGAGTAATCCAACCGTTACTGCCGAGGTTACTACGGAAAGTGTGAATGTCTCGATGATCATCGTCCGATCCCCACGGTCACAAGTACTCCTCGATCTCCCTAAGCCTCCGCCGATACTCGCGCTCGGCCCGCTTCACGTCCGCTCTTGCAGCCTTGAGCGCTAAGCGGAGCCTCGTGAAGGCTCCTTTAAAAGAGTCCCCCCTCACGGTGACACGACCACCTACGTCGAATCGTCCGTAGTACTCGTAGAACACGTGGTACACTCCGCCGTCGAACATCTCACGCAGTGTATCTTTGTCCGTAGGGCGCCAAACGGGGCACTCGATGGCACACCATAGTTTCTTTACCTTCGGCGGTCTCCATCGGTCGGTCGCCATATCGACTAGCTCACGGAGCGGCCATATTCCCGTGCATCCGGACGTCATATATCTGGTGCCGCTGGGTCTCGGGTTGAACTCGAGGAACCAGAACTCGTTTTCCCGGACTATCACGTCGAAGTCCACGCTGCCTTCTAATCCCAGGCGTTTCACTACCCTTACCGCGCACCTCTTTATCCTGCGCTCTACGGACGAGTCGATCGGGGCCGGGCTCATCCGCATGCGATCGATTGGATGACGACGGTCCGTCGTGGATCCTTTGAACACCGGGACCAGCGGTACTACCTCACCGTCCCAAGATAGAACTTCGATCGAAACTTCTGCACCCTCGATGAACTCCTCCACCAGCTTACATCCCGCTACTCTCGGCTTTTGCGTCTCGTGGACCGTAACTCCGAGGCCTGCTTGCGACCGTGGATCTTTCACGACTACCGGCGGACCGATCGATGGCCTCTCGTTCTCGACTACTTCCCATTCAGGCGTCGGTACGTTCAGCTCTTCGAAGACGCGTTTCGCCTTCACTTTATCGATCCCGATCTCAACGCCCTCGCGGTCAGACGCTGTAACACGGATACCTTCGTCTTCCAATTCTTCTTTCATCCCCCCCACTTCCGGCAGCGGATCGTCCACACCGATGAGTGGCACTACACCGTCTACGCGCCGCTCGCGGGCGATTCTCGTCGGGTGTTCCATACCGCGCGGCACGAAGTGCACTTCATCCGCCAGCTCCCAGTTCTTGCTCCTCGGGTTCGACTCGGTGAGTATGCGGTACACTCCCGTAGAGCCGGCGTACTCCGCCACGTCTCGAAAGAGTCTCACGCCGACGAAGAGTACCTTCACTTTTCGCCCCCCAGCACTCGCTCGACTTCTTCCGAGATCTCCTCTCGATACTTCAGTGGAGCCTCTCCGAACAACACCACAACTTCGCAGTCCGAGCGGAGCGCCTCCTTGAGACCGTCCAACACCTGCTCTCGAGAGGCGCCGAGTGTGCCCTTCTTCTCGAACGGCTTGGTGGCGCTCTCCGCTACGATCACATTGTCGGTGTCTATGCGGTCCGTGACTTCGTACGCCGCGTACGACGCCACAATTACTAGATCGGCGAGGTCCGCGGCTCTTCTGAGGATCTCTTCGTCTCCTTCCGGTCCCAGCTCCGAAGCTACGGCGATTACCGCGCAGACGTGCTGCTCCCGGTAAGCCTCCTTCACGCATCTCAACGTCGCGTCCACGCCGGCGGGATTATGTCCGTAGTCCAATATCACGACTCGCTCATCATTGTCCCAAAGTACTTCCAACCTACCCTCGACTCCTTCGAAGGACTGTAGTGCCTCTATCACATCCTCCACATCAAGTCCCAAGAACTCGGAGCAGACGGCTATCGCCGCGAGGGCGTTGTAAGCGTTGTGGAGCCCCATTACGGGTAGTCGAACCTCGTACTCCCCGTCGGGACAGATCAGTCGGAACCCGGACAGGTCAACGTCCGTAGCTAGGTAGTCCGGTTCGGGAGATCGCAGGCCACACTTTCGGCATTTGAACGGACCAACCCAGGGGAGGATCTCATGGACTTCAACGTGTCCGCCGCACCAGCACTCTTTTTCCGAGGTACCGAACGGTTCCGCGTCCAACCCGTAGTATACAATATCACCGTTGAAATCCGCCACCTCGGGAGCACCAACTACCAGTGGGTCTTGAGCGTTCAGCACGGCTAGCTCGACGGTGTCCGGTTCCAACAGTTCTACTTCACATCTGGCGTACGTCAGGAAATCGCCCGCTTCGTTCAGATGGTCTGGAGTGATGTTGGTAACGCAGACGCACTCCACTTGGGATAACTCCGCGGCTTCCAGGATCTCCCCTCTCCTCCCGAAAGTCGCTATCTCTAAGACGCTGACGTCTCCTGGGAGACGCGCCTGAAGTGGGGGGAGTAATCCGACGTTCCCTTGCATACCAGGCAGACCGTGGTGCGGGACCTCGAGCCCGAGCTGCTCGCACACGTGCCTGATCATCTCCACAGTAGTGGTCTTCCCGTTGGTACCACCGACTCCTACCACCGGTCGTGTGGGCGGTAATATGCTGAGAAGCTCCTTCACTTCCACGATCTCGCAGCCGTGATCCTCGGCAAGTCGATACGGCTTAGCGTCGCGTGATAGGCTCGGAGGAGGTACCACGACTTCGGCCCGCTCGAAGACTTCTGGCGGATGATCACCCAACACGAGCTCCACATTGCTGTATTCTAGAAGCATCTCGGCGAATTCGCACTCATCCCGAAGATCCGACGCGATCACATCGTATCCGCGCTCCGCGAGGACTCGGGCCGCTAGATTGCATACGGGCCCACAGACCCCGATCACGAGAACGGTCGACCAGGGAAGCTCGGCCAACCGCGCACCCCACCGAGGGGCTGGGGACGCGGTGAGTTGAACCTGTCGGGGATCACGGTCGCGCTCCCGGTATCGTTCGACCGTACTCGGCTAGTATCGACCTCATGAGCTTTTTAACGTCGTGAAGAAGTCGCTCGGCTTCCTTCCCGTCGCCGGTCGCTAACCGTACGAACGCTTCGATATCGATGTTTTCCAATCTGTCGTCGATTTTCCCGTACTCCGACATTACGAAGTACAGTTGCGCGAACCTCTCCCTCCGCTCGACCCTGTTAAGGGTTCCGTGTACCAGCGACTTCAGGGCTTGACGTGCGTACATGAGTAGCCGGTATGTGAGGTCTCGGACGATTTCGTCTTCATCTCTAGGTCCGTCCGGGATACCGTTTGGGAACGCTGCTTTCTCTTCCAACCCCAGGATCTCCAGCACACGTTCCGGGTCCTTCTCTGGAGTTTCCGTCTCCCGGAGGTACGCTAGGGCTTCCTTAGGTGTCGCCACACCTTCCAGCATGATAGTACATGCGCGACCAGTCAGGGGATTGTACCCGACCTCCTCTATGAACCTGTGCACGCCGTACGGACGGATCGGACACGTGTACTCGGGGTTGAACCAGCTCAAACCGCTCACGATATCGCGGATGTCCTCCCATGTCCACCGACGGAGTGCCGGGTACCGGACCACGGTGATCCCCGGAGGGTAGGGATGGGTCGTACGCCTCCCGAATTTCCCGCGGAGCTCGTGACCGGTGAGGACAGTTGCGTATCCTAGTTCACGGGCGCGAAGGCACGCGGCGGTCAGGACGCTTCTACCACACTTCGTACATATAGGGTGTCCTTCCTTCAGAGCTCGCGCGAACCATTCTCGAAGTCGTAGCTTGACCACCTCGTGATCCACTCCGACGTGTTCCGCAGCTCTTCGGGCGTTCTCTAAACACGTCTTATCGGTAAACTCGTGGACTACTGTTATGGCTGCCTTAACGTTCCACCTGTCGGCGGCGTCTATCAGCGTTGCCACACTGTCCTTGCCGCCGGAAAGTGCTATGCTGGAGGGGTGGCTAGTCATGTGCGTATACGGCCCTAACTCCACCGCTGGAGACTTCTTCGAGTCGGACGAAGTACAGCCGTTCGAACTGGACGGTGTTGCCGGCCTGTTCGCGCTCAACGTTAATTTCTGCGTATCCCCTCTCGACGCTACCGTCCGGGCGTACGACTTCGCACCGTACTGCCTGGTCGGGCGGTACCCAGTGGACGATTTGAGCACCTGCCTCTCTCGCGGTCCGGTAATCATCGCTGTGATACCTACCTCGCAGCCATCCGTCTCCGACTTCCTCAATCTCGACGTTGATTGCGTTCATCAGCCGAACTACGTCTCCTTCCCACAGATCTTCTGCGTCTTCACTATCCAACAGTGCTCGGGCCACGCCGTTCTCAGGATGTAGAATTAACACCCTTTCCCCTTCATCCCGATCTGGGTGTAGAGGCAGTTGGGCCAGGACCGACTCCTTCATCCCTTCGATCCGTAGTTCGACCGGGTCACGAACGAAGAAGTACCGGTGAGACTCAGGGTCGATCATCTTACGGTTCCGAGCGTAGAGATGTTCCCAGCTGAACGTCGCGTCCACGTCGGTTAAGCCGATCTCGAGGATGGTCTTACGTATTGCTTCCGGCCTGATACCTCGACGTCGGAGGGCGCGTAAGGTAGCCACTCGGACGTCATCCCACCCGGTGTACTTCCCTGAATCGATCCCACGACGGATCTCGGAGGTGCTTAGCACAGCACCTTCAACCTTCAGAATCCCGTAGTGAACGTATTCCGGAGTCTCCCACCCCAGGTGCTCGAATACGTACTTCTGACGTCGTGTGTTGGATTCGTGATCCTTCCCGCGAAGTACATGCGTGATGTTCATGATATGATCGTCCACAGCGACGGCGAAGTTCATCGTCGGCCACACGAGGTAACGAGAACCTGTCATCGGGTGCTCTTTTTCGACGATCCTGAACGCTACCCACTCCCTCACCGCAGGATCCGGGTGATCAACTTCAGTTTTAACCCGTACGACGGCTTCTCCTTCCGAGAAAGCACCGTCTAACATTTCTTCCCAGAGCTCAAGGTTTTCCCTCCTATCCCGAGAGCGGCACGGGCAAGCTTGTCCCGCGTCGCGGAGCCTCCGAAACTCGTCTGGATCACAGGTACAAACGTACGCCCCTCCCCGCTCTAGTAGATCCTCGCAGACCATGTAATACAGTTCTATTCTGTTAGATTGAATGTACCGTTCGTCGATGTTAACTCCGAGCCAATCCAGATCCTCCTCGATCATGTCGTAGGCTTCAGGATCCACGCGACGCGGGTCGGTGTCTTCAATCCGGAGGACTAACGTACCGTCGTACCTTCTAGCGTACTCGTCGTTAAGCACTGCGGCACGGGCGTGACCCATGTGGAGTGGACCTGAAGGATTCGGCGCGAACCGGAGGCGGACGTTCCCCGGTTCAGCTCCGGGAAGAGGTTTGAGTCCTTCCTTGCCCCGGACTTCGTCTTCGCGCGGTCCTCCGAGTTCTTCCAGCTCGCGTCTGATTTCTTCCTCGGACATTCGGTTGATTTCGCGGATCACTTCTTTGACGGTCTTCAGGACATCTTTCGCCCTAGGACGTAGCTCTTCGTGCTCTTTCATGATCTTCTTCATCACCGCGTTTGGATTCGCCTTTCCACCGTACCGGGCCGCGTTTTCCAGAGCGTACCTACGGACGAGATCTCGAAGTTCCCTCTCCTCCACGGTTCATTCTCCCCGAAGATAACCAGTGAGGGGGGTGTCCCCCGTCCTCCGGCCCCGGGATCATCGACAGGCGACGGCCTTCTCCCCCCGGGGGACCCAGACGGGAGTCATCTTTTGTGAAGTCTGGCCCCCGAGCACCGCCGACTCATTAGCTCCTTAATTACGTTCTCCCCGTGACGGAGAGTCGCGGTACCGGGCTCGATCCAGACCCGAAATTTCTATATAGGTCCTTGAGGGTGACTCGGTTCGGGACGGGCCGGCAGCTCAGTCTGGCTAGAGCGCGGGACTTTTAATCCCGTGGTCCCGGGTTCAAATCCCGGCCGGCCCACCAAACGATTCAATTGTTATAAAAACCATAACATTTGAACAGAGATCGGCAATGCTCCGTGGTGAATTTCATGCCATGGGGGTACAATCGTCACGATTTCCATAACAACTGGATTGGGGGGAGGAGTCACATTACATCCGCTCCAGCGTCGGGATTCCGAGCAGATTCATCAGATTCTCCGCCACGATCGTGAATGCCTCTACGAGCTTCAGTCGCGCCTTCCGGATCTCGTCTTCTTCGACGTGTAGCACGGGAACCTCCTCGTAGAACGTGTGAAACGCCTTCGCTAGATCGTACGCGTACTCGGCGAGGATGTCCGGACGCCGCTTGCGCACGCACTGGACTACGTGTCGTGGGAACTTTGACATCTTGAGGATCAACTCGAACGAGTGATCGTCGTCCAAGTACGCTGCATCGAAGCGGTTCACCTCCTCGTCTGCCTTTCGGAGGATCGACTTGGCCCTCGCGTAAGCGTACTGGATAAACGGTCCACCACGACGGAAGTCGAGGGCTTCATCCCAGTCGAACTCGATCGGTTTGTTGGGACTCACTCTGGCGATAGCGAAGCGTACGGCCCCTATGGCGATTTCCTCCGCGATCTTCTCTCGCTCCTCGTCGCTAAGTTCCTCCGCCACACCTGCTGCCTTCATCTTCTCGAGTGCGCGCTCCTTGGCCTCCTCCAGGAACTCGTCGAGCGTCACGTATCTACCCTTTCTAGTAGACATCGATCCTTCCGGCAGACGAATGAACTCGTAAAACACCACGTCGATACGGTCGGGGTTTTCCTCGAGCATGTCCAGTACGGCCCGTAGCTGTTCGACTGCTAACTTGTGATCCGCTCCTAACACGTCCACCACGAACGTGGCTCGTCCGAGCTTCCAGAGGTGGTAGGCGATGTCACGGGTGGTGTACAGTGTAGTGCCATCGCTGCGCGTGAGTACGAGCTCCTTGTCAATTCCGTAGTCTTCCAGGTCGACTACCACGGCTCCATCCTCGCGCTCCTCCGCGACTCCCATATCCAGCAGCTTCTCCACGATCTCCAGTGCATCACGTGCGAACTCGCTTTCGTACACGAATCGGTCATGTGCTACCCGGAGGCGCTCCAGCGTTTGGATGTGCCCTCTCAGACACTCCTCTACTACGGTCTGGAACGCGTCGGCGATGCGCTCCGCCCGAGATTCTTCTTCCACCAGGTAACGTTCATACGATCTCAGGAACCTCTCAACTACTTCCTCCAGTTCGGGATCTTCCTCGATCTCACGTGCGGCTTCGGTGTACAGTTTACCGAAGAACTCATCGGGTTTTTCGCTCTCAGGTACTTCGGGTCGCCCTTCCTTTATGTACTTCCACGCGAGCATCGCGATCTGCTTACCCATATCGTTCACGTAATACTGCACTTCCACTCCGTAGTTCGTGAAGACCATGCACCTCGCTAGGATGTCCCCGATGACGGCGTTTCTACCGTGTCCAATGTGCAAAGGACCGTTGGGGTTCGCGCTAGTGTGCTCCAAGATTACGGGGCGACCCATACCGAGGTCGAGTGATCCGTATTCTTCTCCGTAGTAGAATATTGACCTGAGCGTCAGCGCCGCGTACTGGGACCTGTCGAACTTCAAATTGATGAAGCCTGGGCCTTCCACCCATGCCTTCTCCACGAACACCACGTCGTCTAGGTCAGACTCCTCGACGATCGTTTCGGCCAGCTCTCTGGGATTCTCGTCAAGCTCTTTGGCTAGGGAGAGTGCCACCGGAGTGGCCAGATCGGCATCCTCGACGGGTGGGGCTTCGTCAATAGGGACTTCTATCAGCTCGTCTACTTCGTACACGGACGAGATCGCGTCCCGGATCGACGTTCTTATGGTGCGAATTGTAACCGAAAACGGGTCACGAGGTGTGGTTTCCTCGGCCAACGTGGGGCGAACCCCTTCACTTGGGTCGGAACCTGAGCAGGGCTCCGAGTCCCCTGAACGCGTTATAAAACTGAGCGCCCTCTTCGGTCTCGGTTGAGATGATCTCGACGTTGGATCCCATCTGTTCGGCCAGTTCCACGTAGTAATCTACTATATCTCTGATTTCTTCCACGTTGAGCTCTGCTTCCCCACACTTCGGACACTCTTCCACGTATTTCTTCGTCTCGCCTTTCTCCTTCACCGTAACGATGTTCTTGTGCCCGCACTCCGGACATCGTAGGGTTGCCTTGTACCCCTCGAGACCCTCGGAAACCAGCAGTACCTCTACGGCGCCCATTTTGAGGAGTTCGTCAACTTCCTCTCCATACGCCGCGAGCTCACCGTTCACAGCCTCATCCATGAATTTTCGCACGAGGCGCTTCTCCCGGACTAGCTCGGCCTCCTTAAGCGCTTCTTCTGCTTTGTTCAGGGCCTCCCGGAGCCCGGACTCGTCAGTGTTGCCGACGTCCACTACGGTGAGTACCTTTTCCTTCAGGTCCTTGGGGAGGTAGTCACCGTCCAGGAACTCCTCCTTCGTGGGACCCGGACCTCCGACGATGATCCCCTTCAGATCTTTCACGTCTTCGAAAGCCTCGCGGGCGGCTTCTCCCACCTTCTGGTAAAACTCGTGGGCGGCGTGCTCGATCAGCCGGTCGAACCTACGCTGAGATTGACCTCCGGCCTTGTGCTTGCCAGGTACGTCGGACGTTAGCCTCTTCACGGGTTCGATTCTCTTACCCTTCACGAGACCTATTGTGGCTTCCCGGCGATCCATTACCAGAATTCCGTAGACGTCCTTCTCTTCGAGGTATTCCTTGAGGGGTTCCAGGTAGAATTTCGAGTCACACCAGTAGATGAACCGGTCCACGGGCTCGGGCGGTTCGATCAGCTCAGCGACCATCTTCTCTTTGGTACCATCCTGGACGACACCAGCGAGAACTACGAGTCCGTTTTCCGGGGTTTCTCCGACCATCTTGAGACGCTGCATCACGACCTCGATAGCTGATTGGACGTTCTTTCGGGTGCGCTTGCTCTTGATGTTGCTGGCTTGGGAGTACTCCTCCCGCATCTGAGCGATGACGTCGCTCAGACGTTTCTCCGGTGGAATGTAAATCGTGATGAGTTCGGTGCCTTGTCCGCGCAGGTTTTCCAGTTTCTCTATCATCTTCCTGAACCTATATCTTTCGACCGTGGACGATTCGGCCAGCGTGAACACCCCCAGGGGTGAGATAGCATGTATTCGGTCGTAGCGCTGGGGGGCTCGGTTGTAAACGTGGATAAACCTGAACGCATCAAGGAAACCGCCGAAATCTTGCGAAATGGGCTCAATTCCGGACTGAAGATATGCGTCGTCGTCGGTGGTGGGCCAACCGCTCGTCGGTACATAAACGTAGCGCGAAATCTCGGGACACCGGAAACTCTACTTGACGAGATGGGTATCGCCGTTACCCGGCTGAACGCGATGCTTCTAGGGGCAGCGTTGGGTCTGCACGATCTGCACGTGCCTGAGACCCCAGCAGAAGCCGCGAGAGTAGTCCAGCAAAACGGTGTGGCAGTCTGCGGTGGTACACATCCCGGTCATACAACCGACGCCGTAGCGGCCATGATCGCGGAGCTGCTCGAGAGTCCTCTCGTCATCGTCACTAACGTTGACGGAGTGTACGATAAAGACCCCAGCGAACCAGATGCACGCAAGCTTCGGGAGCTGAAGCCTGAGGAGCTGGAAGAACTGGCAGTTCGCGCTGAGCTTAAGGCTGGTGGAAGCTTCGTGGTGGATCCCCTCGCCGCCAAGATGATAAGAAGGGGTCAAATCGTCACGCACGTGGTCTCGTGGGAGGACTTCCGGTCCCGCGGGTTGGAGAACGTGGTTCGAGGTTGTCATAACGGGACGATAATCGAGGGGTGAAGGGTTTTGGCGGAGCACGTACCTCCACATTCCCACTGTATCGTTTGTGGTGCTGCAATCCCTGAAGGGGAGCGATTTTGCAGCGAGAAGTGCCGAAGGGAATACGAACGTAGGAGAAAGAGGGCGGCGACGATTCAGTGGGTGATTGCAGGAATTCTCATAGCTCTAGGTGTGGTCCTGATGCTTAGGGGTGTGTGAGCGGAGTGAAGTCAACCCAGCTCCGCGAACGCCGATCAACACGTCACCGGGTGTTGGGAGCTCGAGGACGGGACAGAACACATCGCTGCCACCCGCGATTGTCCCTCCGTATTCCACCCAAGTAAAGAACTCGTATCCCGGCTCCGGAGTTTCGTACTCGAACTTTTCTGGGATGGACTTATCGGTCCGGATTACCTCTAGTGGTTCGATATCTTCCGGGAGACCAGACCGATATCTCAGCGTCCTAGGCGGCCGGCCGATGGGATTCGCCCCAATCCGCACTTCCTGTGGTACGATATTCGGTTCATATTTTTCGAGAACGGTGTTGATGACGGGTACGAACTTTTCCTCTAGGAGCAGAGTGTCGATCATCTCGCATGCTACCACATCGGCGTTCACGTCCACCTCCTGCGCGTCTCCTATCACTACCTCCCATTCCACGTCGCGTGGGACGTGTTTCCTGAGGTTCTTCTCGAGAAGTCTGGCTCGTTTGGGGTTCTTCTCCACGGCGATAACGCGCTCGGCGCCAGCGTGGGCTGCGACCACCGATAATGGTCCTGTACCAGCTCCAAGGTCCGCGAAGGTGTCCTCTACGACTTCCACCACCATCGAGGTGAAGACAGAAACGCGTCTTACGTCACGGAGCAGGTCGAGCTGGTAGGAATCTACCAACAGCTCGAACTCGCCTACCGGAGTTCTTATGGTTTTAATCATTCATTACTCACCGCGGCCTCAGCTTCTTCAGGGCTTTCTTCTTTCTCTTCTGCTTCCCTCTCCTTGCGCGGTTTAAGCTTAATTACATAATCTGCCGCATTTTGTAGTGCTGTACTAAATCCTGGATCTGCTCCTATTACAATGGTGACTTTACCCTGTTCTTTTGCTTTTGCTATAATCGGAAGAAAGTCAGTATCACGCGTCATTAGTGCGATTGCGTCGACGTTATCGCTGTAGATAAGTTCCATTGCCTCGACCGCTAAGTACACATCAACGTCTCCCGGAATCACTCTAGGAACAAAACCCTGATTGGCCACAGCTTCAATAAGTTTGTCCGAAGCGTATTGGTCTAGGAACGCCAATCCTACTCTAATATTACCCAATTCTTCGACTAATTCTCTGACCTCTTTCAAACTGACATCGAACTCCTTACGGAGCATATTCGGCCCGTCAATCAGCATTGCAATGTCAAGATTGCCCCGTTTAGCTTTTCTCTTGATTACACCACTCATATAATCTTTGACCGTATCGAGCAACCCATCACCACCTCCAGTCGGTTAACGTGTTGAGTTCTCGGGTTCATAGACTCTCAATTTGCACTCTCCACCGGGAGAGAAGTGGTAGGGGAACTCTTCCACTACGGCCGCATCTACTACCCCCTGTCGCGTCAGCACGGCTGCAAGGTGGGGACACGACTGAGAGTAAAGCATTACAGGTCCTTTATGAGAAGCTAGGAACCTGCGCAGCGAACCGTTGGATAGCACCATTCCCGTAGAGAGCAGTACGGATTCACAGAACTTTATATTCCTCTCGACCCTGAGACGTGGGTCCTCGTCAACGATCTGAATGAGTATTCCGCGATCCAGTAGTTCTCGCGCTATGTGGGTGGAATATCCCACCAGAATCACCTCGTCACCGAGCTTTTCGGCGGTGTCGGCGATGATCTTCGCTCGGAGGGTGACAGCTCTGTCGTAGTCCTTGGGCAGGTTGATCTCCTCCTCAGGCTCTACGTTCTCCGCGCTCGCCACCGCATCGAGGGCTGCACTTCGGACCTGAGGCTCCTGAAACCTGCGCCACACTTCCTTCAGACTTAGCCCAAGTATCTCCCGGAGTCGGAGGCATTTCTCAGGGTGAAGTGACGCTCCTTCCAACCCTCTTTCCGTTTTGATTAGCGTAACGATATCGTCGTGGACGCGATCTCCACCGGGTGGTCTCCTGTATCCTTCCAGAGCGAGTGCCGCCGCTATTCGATCGTTCTTACCCTCCGCTATCAGCTCCCTTATTACCCTCGAATAGAGCTTCCAGCGCCTCTTCATCGCACTCACCCGATCCTGACCTGCTTCCGACATGTACTTCGACGCGACCGTAGTCCCGAAGGGCTCTCTTAACTGGAACTTCCGGGTCACCTTCACCTCGGACGTCCACTAGGATCACGTACTCCACGGCTCGGAAGGTCCCGATGATGTCGGATCCTCGGGTTGCTCGCACCGACAATACGTCGAACCCGGCACGTCTCAGAGCTTCGGATACCTCTTCCTCGAGCTTTCGCTCAGAAACTGGTTTGTGAGAAAGGAGGTGCACGTCGACCATCAGCTCGCTCAAGCCCGCTCGACCTCCAGTCCCATCCCAAGTAGTTCCTGTAGAACCTCCTCGACGTACCGCGCGTACCTGCCCCGCTGTCCCATGAACGGTCCGAAGTCCTTCTGGTCGATCCACACCTTCAGGTTCGGTCCTGCTATGTCCACGTCTACGATACGCTCTCCTATCCACGGTACCGGGTGGATATCCGCTATGAAGTCGACGAAGTCTAGGGTAAGGTGCGTCACGACGATCCTCATGTTCGTCTCCGCCTCTATCCTATCGATACGCTCACCTCCCGTCCCTACGACGCGACCTACGTGGCCTTCCTTGGTGACGATCACCGCCTGCGGAACGTTCTCGGTCTTGATCTCGAGGTCCTCCGCGATCGGTTCCACGTAGAGTACAGTCAGCACGTCGGCGTCCGGTGCCTCGACTTGGACCACGTCCATGATCTCCCGTTCCACGTCGTTCATCTCCCTGTTACGGACTCTGATCTCCAGCTGTAGGTGCACACCCCGCTCAGCACCGGGACGCACGATATCCCTCGTCCCCAGGTCCACGACTTCAGCCTTGGGTTCCTCGGCCAAGACCTCACGCATCACGGTGGCTCCGCACCGGTCGATGTCGATGTCCTTCTGGAGCACCGGATCACCTGTAATCAGGAGCCGTGAGTTGTGACCCATTCTCGCCAACACCTCACCCGCGTTCTCTGGCATCATGTTCTGGACTTCATCCAGTAGTATCACGGCGTCGTCGAACGTGCGTCCACGGACGAAGTGCGTATCCACAATCATGATCTTGCCCTCGTCCACTAACTGCTGGAGCTCGTCCCGCCCGGTGAACCGCGAAAGCACGTCCATGACCGGGGTAACTACCATCTCTTCGAACTTCTCGGGCAAGTCCGCGGAGCTCATCTCTTGCTTGGTGGCCACGTCGACGAGCGGACGAGTCACTATGAACCGGTCGTATTCACCCTCCATCACGGCCTGCACGCCATACGCCGCACAGAACAGGGTCTTACCGGTGCCCGTGGGGCCGAACACGGCCACTATCTCATTCTCCTCGTTTAGCAGCGCTTCGACTAGTCGCTCCTGTCCTTCGGTCTGCGGCTCTACACTCATCAATTCCTCCATTCCTTTCCCCCCTACCGTCCGAATCTTCTTTCACGCTTCTGGAATTCACGGATCGCGCGCAGCAGGTCAATCTTCCGAAACTCAGGCCAATAGACGTCCACAAAGTACAGCTCGGAGTACGCGGAGTACCAGAGCAGGAAGTTGCTAAGCCTTTCCTCACCACTGGTTCTTATGATCAGCTCCGGATCCGGAAGATCTCCCACGTATACGTACTTTCTGAACGTTCCTTCATCGATCTCATCGGGTTCGAGCCGGCCGACTTTCACGTCGTGCGCTATCTCGCGGACCGCGTCGACGATCTCCTGCCTACCACCGTAGGCTACGGCGACGTTCAGGAACTTGTCCTTGTACTCCTTAGTGGCGCGTTCTGCCTTTTTGATCGCTCTGCGGACACGGGTAGGGAGAAGATGGAGCCTCCCGACGGCACGGACGGCGACCTTTCGTCGATGGATCCGCTCGCTCTCCGCGAGTGCCTTAAACCGCTCTTCCATGAGGTCGAAGAGCCGCTTGAGCTCTTCCTTCGGTCGGTTCAGGTTCTCGGTAGACAGCGCATAAACGGTAACAGCCTTAACACCTAAGTCGAGGCACCACTCCAACACGTCCTCGAGCTTGTCGGCTCCGTACCGATGACCTTCCCACGGTTCCAACCCAAGCTCTCGGGCGAACCTTCTGTTTCCGTCCATAATGATGCCTACATGCTCGGGAATTCTGCCTTCCTTCACTTTCTCCTCAAGTATTCTCTCGTACATCTTATATACCGGCTTAAGCGAGACGCGAACGGCCTGCCGCAGCACGCGGCGAGGGTTCACCCTGGTGACACGTTCCAAAACTTCGGGTAACCTTCCTCACCCCCTCTAAGGGGGATTCACGATGATCGGGATCTTGTCGGACACCCACGACAACCTGAAGGCCATCGAACGGCTTGCTAGAGAGCTGAACGAGGCGAACGTTGAGGTCGTACTCCATGCGGGTGACTACGTGGCTCCCTTCACCCTCCCTGTGCTCGCGAAGGTTGAGTGTGACGAGTTTATAGGGGTTTTTGGAAACAACGACGGCGAGCGTGACTATTTACGCGAGAAGGCGGAGGAAGTGGGGTTCGAGCTGGTCGGTGAGGTCTTCACGGGTGAGATCTTGGGTTTCCGAGTGGCCATGGTCCACGGCACCGAAGAGGCCGTAGTCGAGGCCCTCGCCCACTGTGGTGAGTACGACCTGGTAGTTTACGGCCACACTCACGAACCGGATGAGCGCGTGATCGGAGACACGCTCGTGGTCAATCCCGGGGAGGTGTGTGGGTACGTCACCGGGCGTCGAACGGCCGCGCTGCTCGACCCCGATGAAAAGAAGGTAGAGTTCGTCGAGTTCTGACCCGACATGCCCGATGAAGATCACGGCCTTCACCTGAGACGTGACGAGATCCACCCGAGCTGAGGGGATACTCCTATCCTCCGAAAGGCGGAACTCGATGACCCGCGACTCGCGCACGTACTCCGTGAGCGCGTAGCCGACTACCCCTCGCTGCTAGCCGCCCTCCGAACACCGGTTCGGCGCTACACGCTCCGGGTTAACACTCTGAAAGCGGATCCGGAGGATGTCGTTGAATCCCTAGCCTCTGATCTTCCCGATCGAGAGGTTAGAAAGTCCCCTTACTCCGAGTACGCAGTCGAGGTTGAGGTGAAAGGACCGTACCCCGTAGAGAGGAACCACCACGTCGTGATCGCTGACAAATTCGCGGCTGAGAGCGTCTACATGGGGGCGGATCTCTACGCTCCTGGGGTGGTGCAAGCGGATCCCGACATCCGTAGAGGTGACCGCGTGACTGTGATCTCGGAACGCGGGCACCCGGTCGCATCCGGTGAGGCAGTACTCCAGGGACGTGAGATGGAAAAACGGGACCGAGGTACTGCCGTTCGCGTCGATCGCTCCACCTTCAGTGCCCCAAAAATCCGGAAGACCGAAGCATACCGACGTGGTTGGGTGTATTCCCAAGGTCTGCCCTCCATCTTGGCCGTAGAGGCCCTGTCTCCGGAGCCTGGCGAAACCGTGGTCGACCTCTGTGCGGCTCCGGGTGGGAAGTGTTCTCACGTGGCTCAGATTACTGGCCCGGGGTCCAAGATAATAGCTATCGACCGCTCCGCACCACGACTTGAACGGATGAAAGCTCAACTCCGTCGCCTGGGTATCGACTGGGTCGAGACCGTACACGGAGACGCCAGGAAGGTCGTCAGGAGGCTGCGGGGAACGGCAGACGTTGTCCTCGTCGACCCGCCTTGCACCGCTTTGGGTGTCAGGCCGAAACTCTGGGTCGAGGCGACCTACGAGGAGGCACTCGGGCTACCGTCTTACCAGTATTCGCTACTCAGAGCCGGATACGAGGTCCTTAAGGAGGGTGGAAGACTCCTGTACTCCACGTGCACTCTCACGACCACCGAAAACGAACTCGTGGTCGAACGCGCGATACGGGAGCTAAACCTTGAGCCCGAGACGCCGGTGCTTCGACCAGCCAGACGCTCAGGTCATGGCGCTGTCTTCCTACCCCATCGTGCGGATGTTCCTGGATTCTTCTACGCAGTACTCATTAAGGAAGGAGGGAGTCGACGTCGTGTCCGACGGTGTCATGAAGCGACGGGTAATACCGGCGATGGCGGCGGGTGTAGCCGTTGTCCTCATCATGATCTTGTCGTTCGATCCTCGTAAGATCCTCACCGTAATCGCGAGAACGGAGCCGCGGCTGTTCGCGCTCGCCGCCTGTATCCAGCTAGTTGACCTACTGCTGTGGGCGCTGCGATGGCACCTAGTGTTAGTAAGAGTCGGGGTAAAGGCACCGTTCCGCCTAGTCTTCACGGTCAATAATGTCTCGATGCTCGTGAACAACATCACCCCGAGCGCCAGGAGCGGCGGCGAGCCACTCCGTGTGTACCTGCTGGCTCGTATGGCCAGGTATCGGGCGCGTGATATCGCCTCCTCTGTCGTCATCGATAGAGTTCTAGATTACTTTCCCCTGACTTTACTACTACTGCTGAGTGCCTTCCTAATCGCGGGAAGCGGAGGAAGAGATGGAATTTTCGTCATCCTACTCGGTGGTGTGTCTTTCCTTACAGCCGCCTTGACACTGTCGCTTCGGCTCTTAGCGAGTGAGCGATACGTGCATAGGGTCGCTCGAGGGGTTCTCCAGCTCCTGTCCCGTGTATCTCGTCGCGTACGTGCACGTCGCCGGTGGGAGGAGCTTGATGAGTGGGTGGAAAGGTTCGTGAAGCAGCTTCGAGAACTCCTCCAGGATCGTCGCACGCTGATTCAAGGTACTCTGGTATCGGCTGCAGTGTGGGGTTGTGAGATCCTCAGGACATACGTCGTGTTTTTATCGTTGGGACGCGAGGTGCCTCTACCAGTTATCGTGGTATCGTTCACGGTCTCGATGTTCGCTGGTATCCTACCGTTACTTCCCGGTGGACTTGGGCTGGTAGAGATATCAACTGCTTCGGTTTACAGGCTGTGGGGGATCGACCCGGGAACCAGCGCTGCGGCTGCACTACTAGACAGGCTGATCTCGTATTGGATGGTGAACGCGATCGGCGTGATCAGTCTTTTACGTATTTCACGGCGAGAAAGGTAAGGAGGTGTGATGTCCTTGCCATACGAGCTCGGAAAAGTCGAGACAATTATAAAGCCGGACGACGGCGGAGTGATCTCAGCAGATATAAAAGTGTTGGCCACAGTAAGCTTGCATCGTGGTCCTACGATCATCGCGGAAGTCGATCCCAGGATAGCTGGAGAGATAGAGGAAGACGACCATGTCATCGTCGACTTACCCTTGATACCTTCTCCGAATGAGTCCAGACCACAACCCAAAATAGTGAAGATTATTAAGGATGAGAAGCTCGTGAACCGCGTGAAGGCGGAAATCGAGAAGGAACCCGAGACTATGGTTCCACCCGTAATTCCCGGGCAGCCGACAACACCTCCACCCGAGGATATGTTCGGCTGATAGCAGCTTGGGGAGGCAGATGATTGATTTTTAAAAAGAGAAAAGGTGGCAAGCGTGAACCGTCCGAGATAGACCTTAAGCTTAAACCCCCGGAGGAAGGTGAGGGAGCTCCGAAGCTCAAGCTCCCCAAGCCGGAGGGGAAGCCCGTCGAGTCGAAAGGTGCTGAGACTGCCCCCAAATTAAAGCTTAAACCCCCGAAACCTAGTGAAGAAGAGGAGGAAAAGGAGAAAGAAGAGAGCTCACCGGCTGAAGTTAAACCACCTAAGCCACCGGAAGAGCGTGCTGCTCCCTCGAATTTGGAAGCTGAATTAGAGCGGCTGAAAGCCGAGAATGAAAAGCTTAGAGAGGAATTAGATGAATGGCGTAACAAAGCCAAGAGTGCGATGGGAGAAAGGGACAGATTAAGGTCTGAAATTAAAAGACTTAAGGAGGAACTTGAGAAGCAAGAGAAGGAACTTGATAAGTACATCAAAATTTCGAAGCAACTGAAAGAAAAGTTAGAAAAAGCCAAAAGAGAATCGGAAGAACTCAAAGAAAAAACGGAAGAGTATCGTGAACGGTACGAGAAGATTGCTAGGAAATACAAGGAGCTTAAGTCGAAGCTAGAGGATCTCTCGGACCAAAATCGTCGTCTCGCAGAGAATCTAAAGAAACTTAAAGAGAAGTACAATGAAGTTAAGGAGGAGAGAGATAGGTTAAAGGAAGAAACGAAAGAAGTGGAGAAGTTCCGGGACCAACTAACTAAACTCCAGAGTAAACTTGAGGAGGTTAAAAGCGAGAGAGACGACTTCGCCAATGAAATTGAAGCCCTAAGGAGTGAGAACGAGAAACTTAAGAAGAAAATAGATGAACTGAAGTCCAATTTGAGCAATCTCCAGAAAAAGCTCAAAGATAGGGAGAAGAAGTTGGAAAAGGCTCGCCAGCATATTGGAAAGCTCAGGGAGGAAATTAAGAGAAGAGACGAGGAGATAAGGAAGCTTAGGAAGGTACAAAATAAGTTGAAAGATGAAATTAAGAGGTACGAGGAAGGGAAGCGACTTCTCGTTCCATCCGAGACCGAAATGGCAATAGCAAAGGTGAAGGGTAGTATTGTAATAGGAAAGAATTCAATGGTTAAGGCACTTCAAGAGGATGAGCCTATAGTAGTTAAGGAAGAAATTAGTGTCAAAGATGACTCGCGAATTTATGGGACGGTTGTGGCTAAAAACATTTCAATCGGGAATAATGTGAAGATTTATGGGAATGTAATTTGTGAAAACAAGTTGGAAATCGGAGAAGGCTCTACTGTGAAAGGTAATGTAATTTCTATTAATTCACTGAAGACGGGTGCGGACGTGATAATAGAAGGGAGTATGATCAGTGGAGACGATATCTCGCTCGCTAACAACGTTGAGGTCAAGGAGGTTCTGATCACGCCGAGGTCGGTCAAGGCCAGTCAAGGCCTCAGCGTTGCGGCGGTGCTGTGTAACGATTTCGAATCGACCGGTTCCATAGAGGCGGATTACGTTCTAGCGGATGAGAGGGTCAAGCTGGGTGACGACAGCTTCGTCAAGACAGTAGTCGTCCGAGAGGGGCCAGTGGAGCAAGGGGTGAACTCATGCGTCTACTACGGCTCGTTGTCCATCAAGAGTCGGAGTCCGAAGCTCTACATAAACACCGAACCGTTCGACGATCCAGTCGCTAACAGGGTGTTCCGCAAGACGATTTCCAACGTGGAGCGCCTCGGACCGTTTCATCTATCGAAGTCAGAGAAAGACGCTAAGTTCGTGTTGAACAGGGTCACAAAGATGGACATCGCGGAGATCGTGAAGGAACTACGAGAATCTCTGAAGGTCTAGGTCTAACCTAGTAGTCCCATCTCATGTCCCACGTACCAGTGTAGCGACGACCCTCGGACCGTACGGACAAACCCTTTTCCTCTCACTTCCCATCTGTCGTTGGTTTTCCGAACTTCGCACAGGACCCTCCCAGTAGGTATAGGACGGACTGTGATTCTATTGTCTTCATGTAGGTAACAAACGTAGTACGTCTCACCTTGTCCTGACCATATTTCGCTACCGTTCAGTTCCAGTTTGAGTCGCTTGCCAACCACCAGAGTGTAAACGTCGAGACGGTCTACGATACCGTCGTCGATAACCAGACTACGCTCGGGAACGCGCAGGTCGCTGATGTGAGCTCCCGCACCTATTACGGACCATCTCCCTATTTCACAACGCGAGAGGTATGCGTTCATTCCTACGAAACACCGTTCCTCGATTTTGCACCCGTGAATCTCTGCTCCATCTCCGACGAAAGTCACTGGGCCGAGTTCCGAGCGTTCGATTTCACAGTGTGAAGACACGGAAACCCGTTTGTGTAACACTGAGCGACGGGCCGAAGAGAAGTTCGAGATCATGACTCCTCCGTGGACGGTGACATGCTCCAGCTCTACGAACGCTGCCACTCGAGCGTTGCCGCGTATTCTGGATTCCCTCACGGACACGAGGTGTGGGTGTTTGAAGGCAGGGCACAACCAGGCTTCCGAAGGGTCTCGTACCTTGAACCACCTGTTGGTGGGCGACTTCTTCGGATCGACTACGACGGCTAGATCTAGGTAGAAAGGCTTTCCGACTCGGTTTTCTAGGAGTTCACGGGCCCGCTTGCCGATCTCTCGGATGGTGCCGCCCTCACGACCGATGATGATAGCTTTCAGCGATTCCTTATGGACTACGAGTTCTGCTCGGGCGTAGACGAGTTCAGGACGTCCGCGGCCGGGCCGGATCTCCTTCACCTTGATTCCTACTTCACGTGGGAGTGACCCGTGGAGTACTTCGCGTAAGGCCGAGCGTAGGGCTCTCTCGACGGCGCGTTCATTCGGTAGGTGCGATGTAGTACTCGTAGTTCGGTCGTCTTTGGGTTCGGATTGCGGGCTGCTCACAGACGTACACCACCAGACAGTCCTGAGGTGCCTCGACGTACCGGACGTTTCCACTGCGAGTCGTCACGGCGGCCAGTGGATCACCTTTCCTGAGCCGGTCTCCTACGTCGGCTATCGGTGTAACTACGTAACCTTCAACCGGTATCTGGTACACCCGGTCCCCGGGCTTCAAGAAGACTAGTGATCGACGATCTACTGGTTCTACGACGACGTGTCGGGTGACCTCGGCTTCCGGTACGTTGAAGACGGACCTGGCCTCCTCATACACCACCCGCTCGTAGAATATCGGCTCGTCTAACTCTTTGGCGACCTTCTCCGCTAGCTCACGCGAGCGTATGATCACCTCGAATTCTGGGTCCGTGAGCAAGATCTTGCTACTCTCCGGAACTTCGTCGGTCTCCACGTATATCCTAGGAAGTGCCAACTTCAGAACTCCCTCTCTACAACGAAATCCGCCAACTTTTCTAGGAACTCTCGATGCTCATTCTCGGGGAGCTCGTGCAGCGCAGCTTTAGCGCGATCGGCATACTCTCTGGCCCGCTTTTTAGCGTAATCTATCGCGCCGATCTCTTCTAATATCTGAATAACTTCACGAACGTCCTCGCGTGAAGCATCCTCATTCCCGAGGACCGAAAGTATGCGTTCCCGCTGCTCCTCATCGGCGAGCTCCAGGCCCTTGATTACGATCAGCGTCTTCTTCCCCTCGACGATATCGCTACCCACTGGTTTACCGAGTTCGGACTCGTCTCCGATCAGGTCGAGGACGTCGTCCTGTATCTGGAACGCGATCCCTAAGTTCTCCCCGTACTCCCGAAGCGCTCCCAATTGCTCGAGGTTCGCCCCGGCTTTAATCCCGCCCACAACACACGATGTCCGGATGAGTGCTGCCGTCTTCTTCCGGATCATTTCGAGGAACTCTTCCTCGGTGACTTCGGTCCTGTTCTCGAACCCGATGTCCATGGCTTGACCCTCGCAGATCTCAGTGCAAGCGCGGGCGAGTTCTTTAACTGCCTCTACATTTCCACCTTCCGCCGCTACTTCGAAGGCTTTGGAGAACAAGGTGTCTCCCGCCAGGATAGCTACCGGTACTCCCCACTTCACGTGTACCGACGGGACTCCGCGTCGTTCCTTGTCTTCGTCCATGATATCGTCGTGAATTAGCGTGAACGTATGAATCAGCTCGACCGCGACTGCTTCAGGGAGTACATCCTTTTCCGATCCACCTAACATGAGACACGATTTGATGGCGAGGAGGGGTCGAATTCGCTTACCTCCCGCTTCGATTAGATGCCAACACGCATCGTAGAGGTCCTCTGGTCCTCCTCTGGGCAGTACCTCCTCAATCTTGGCGTCGACGAGCTCGCGTGCGCGGTTTAACTCTTCCAGTATCTCACTCCGCATGGAATCGTCCCCTTATAACGGCAGACTTAATTTCGTGCCGTCGAACATTATGAATACATCTCGGTTCACCTCATAGCCCTCTTGAGTGGCCAGTTCGGCGTACGCGGCCAGCATATCCGGGTCACCGTGTGCCGGGACGATGAACTCCGGATGGAGCATCCTGAGCATTAGGCGGTGATCTTCACGACCCGCGTGCCCCGACACGTGCACATCCTTGAACATTTTCACGCCCTTCAGTCTGAGCTTGGTATCTAACACGTAGCGGTTAGCTCGATTTATAGGGGACGGAATCGTTGATGACGAAAACACAACGCTATCTTCTTCGGTCAGTCGGTACGGAAGCTCGCCGTCAACGATCCGCGGTAGCACGGCGCCCGGCTCTCCTTGATGTCCCGTGACGATCAGTAGGTAGTCCTCCTTCTCCTTGTTCGCCCGTTCGAGTCCCCGTCGAATAGTCTCGGGGCGATCGTAAATCCTGGCACCCGCGGGGAGGTTCAAAAGGCCGAGCTCCTCGGCGATCCTTCCGTATTTACCCATGGATCTTCCGGCGAGGATCACCTTTCTGCCTAACCTATCCGCAGTGTCTGCGATCGCCTGTATCCGTTCTATGTGTGACGAGAATGTTGTGACGATAATACCCTCACTCTCCTCGTCGGCAAATCTGAGCACGTCGTTCACCATTTCCCTAGCCACAGATTCGGAAGGTGTCTTAATTTCTTCAGCGACTCTCAAACTCTCAGTAATGAGTAGTAACACACCTTCTTTGCCCAATTGTTTGAGCCTTTTATAATCCGGTTTGTACCCTATTATTTGATTATCGTCGAACTTAAAATCACACGCGTATACTATTGTTCCGTAAGGTGTATGTAGCACTGGTAGAACACAGCACGGTATACTATGGCTTATTGGGATAAATTCAAGTCGGAGTTTCGAGGTAATCTGCACTTCATCTCCCGGCTCGACTGTGTACAAGTTAATCATAATGTCTTCGGATTCATCAGCGTACCTTATCTCATTCCTGAGGTCGGCTTTCACGAGTTCTATTGTGAACTCGGTCCCGAATACCGGACACTTGTACTTAAAGAGAAGTTTGGGTACCGCCCCAATGTGATCTAGGTGAGCGTGGGACAGGACCGCGGCAACCGTTTTGGAACGGTGTGGACGTAAGATCGAGTCATTCGGTATCGCTTTCACTTTGCGGAGTTCCCTAGTTGAGGCTTTCTGGAAATCTTTTTCGAAAACTAGCGACTTGTCCAGGGACATACCGCAGTCGAAGATCACTATCTCCTCGTCCACGCGGACCGCGGTCATGTTTCGTCCACCGGCCTCGCCGTATCCCCCTACTGCGAACACCTCGACGGTCAACGGTTCCACCCCGTTCGGCGATCACCGGTGCAGACGAGATCGAGTGGGACTCCCCGGCACTCCAACCATTCACGTAGCTTCCCGTACACTACTATGGGGACACTGCTCATTTCCTCCACGGATGAACACCCCGTCATCAACATCGCAATCTTGACCTCGCGAGCGATCGACTTTAGGAAGCGGACGCAGCCTCTGACGCCCTCAGCCAGCACTTTACGGAGCACTGGTAAGGCCATTCCAGCGCAGTCCGCACCTAGAGCCAAAACCTTCGCGACATCCATCCCCGTGCGCACGCCTCCGGTTCCAATTACCACGAGATCGTTACCGACGACGCTCCTGACCTCGAGTACTGAAGCTGCAGTGGGGACTCCCCAATCGGAAAACGCGTATCCTAGTGGTGTCTCACCGTGAGCTTTCGACCGGACGGCTTCGACCATTGCCCAGTTAGTTCCACCAGCTCCACCGACGTCGATACCCTCCACGATATTTCGAACCAACTTGGCGTCTTCGGCTGACACGCCGGCTCCGGTCTCCTTCAAGATCACCGGCACATCCACCGTTTCGCAGACTTCGGCGAGTACGTCCACGAATCCGGCAGCGTCCGCCTCACCTTCCAACTGAACCGCTTCCTGCAGCACGTTCACGTGAACGGCCAGCGCATCCGCGTCCACCATATCGACGACTTCGAGTGCAATGTCCGGACCGTTCTCGCGCAGCTGTGGGAGCCCGATATTGGCCAGTACCAGGCCGTCGGGATACTCCTCCCGTACCACTTCAAACGTCCACCGCACTTCTGGATCCTCTACGCCGGCTCGCTGGCTTCCAACTCCTATACCTATCTCAAGCTCGCGGGCTACTCGGGCGAGTTTCCGGTTGATCTCGCCGGTTTTAGGATGTCCTCCCGTCATCCCGGCGATTATCATTGGAAAAGAGAGCCGCTTCCCGAAGAGTTTGATTTCCATGTCTACGTCGTCGAAATCTAGCTCCGGGAGTGCCCGATGTACTATCTTCACGCAGTCGAACAGCGGGCTTTCCTCCGATTCGACGTCCTCCCAAACGCACGCCAGCACGTGTTCCCACTTCCGTTCTCTCGTTCCTTCAGCGCGTGATCCTCGTACCAACGTGTCCACCCCTAAGGAATCTGTCGACGTTTTCCGGGTCTCGAGCATCGAACAGGTACACTTCCACGCCGCGCTCCGCTATGCGTGCGGCCCTTCGCAGTTTCTCCGCGATGCCCCCCGTCACATCCACGCCGGCAGAACCTTCCAGCTGCCGTGCCAAATCTCGCGCTTCATCCGGGGAGAGCTCCCTTAAGGGCTCCCCCTCCTCCGGTGTTCTCGGGTAAACCCCGTCGACGCTCATTCCGAAACCGACCCGATCCGGACCCAGCCGAGACACTAGCTCGGCGATTTCGTCGCCCGACATGATCCTGAACCCGTCCCCGCCGTGGTCTGGGACGACGTCACCGTAGAGTAGGGGAACACAACCACGCTCCAGCAGGTCCACTAACACGTTGAGCGAGTACAGCACCGTTGCGGGGGTCACCGGGTACACGCGCACCCCCGAGTCCACCGCCGCCTTCTCAACGATGGAGAGTAGCTCGTGCATCGCCCGTCGAACTTCCGAAACACCCTTTTGTAGGTCGGTTACCCTCGACGCCGCGTAGTGCCCGAACGACCCTCCACCGTGAATGAGTACTAGGTCTCCCTTCCAGTCGGAGATGACTTTCATGAGCCTCCGAATACGGTCTTCCCTGGCCGTTTTCGGTTTCGATTTGTCGGTGATCACACTTCCTCCGAGCTTCAGAACCGTGAGCACAGGAGCCCCCGACGTGACCTCGACCCGCCCGTAAAACGGCCTTCGGGGGCGATGAGGACACCCGAGGCCCAGGGGAGCGATGACCGGAGCGGTGGGCGGCCGAGCTTGTAGGGGGTGGATTCCATGAAGCCGGTCACACTGATTAGGCCCTCGGGTGAGGTGACGGCTAAGAGCGCGCCCGTCCGAAAGACGTTGCTGGGCGAAATGGCGCGACGGTTAGAGCGGAGGCTCGGTGAGGTAGTTCGGGTACGTGGGATGAGGTTGATAGTCCCAGGCCATCATCCGAACGCCGCTTCGGAGTTCGGTGTCGAAGGTGCGTTACCTGGATACGAGGTAAGACCTAAACCGGCTACAATACTCAAAGCCACGCGACGCGTGTTACGGGAGTGTCCAGAGGAGATCAGGGTGGACGTCCGGTCACACCATGACGGCGTTTCGGAGTATGCGCTGTTCGAGTCCGTGAGGGAGATCGTCAAGTCTACCGGCCGTAAGACTAGCAAGCGTGGATCCCGACTGCTGGTAGAGGTTTATCCCGATGTCGCTTACGTCTGCGGGCCCGAGAAAGCTGGTCCCGGTGGTCTTCCCGTGGGTACGCAGGGAAGTGCGCTGTGCTTACTTTCTGGTGGCTTCGACAGTCCCGTAGCCACGTGGATGGTTATGCGCAGGGGACTCGAGTGCAAAGGGTTACACTTTTTGGTCACGGAGTCGGAGCTTGAGGCGGCCCGTGAGAACGAGCGAGTCCTCCGACGCTGGTGTCCGGACTTCGATCTCCTAGTGGACGAGTCGCACCGTGAGTTCCTGGAGACCGCCGAGGAGCGACTGACCGGACGACTCAAACGGTACCTATGTGTTGTATGCAAGATGAGGATGCTCGAGCGTGCCTCTCAGTGGGCCGATCGGCTCGGGTGTGATTGCATTGTCACCGGTGACTCATTGGGTCAAGTTGCGAGTCAAACTGTGTGGAACCTCGAGCTGGAGGAATCTCAAGTGGATGGTACTGTACTACGTCCGTTGATCGGTCTGAACAAACCTGAGATCATTCAATACGGGCGCAAGATAGGAGTTCCTGAACGCGATCCGGGACGGTGTCCGTTCGTTCCGAAAAGACCCATCGTCAAACCCAGGAAACAGGAGGCGTTGCGCGCGTATCGGGAGGTCGTTGATGGATGATTATTAATTCCGGTCGGTAGAAAGGTGCTCTAACGTCTGAGAATTTGGGGGGGGGAATCCGTGAGCTTTGAGAGAGAAAGTCTCGTCCAACCCTCAAGAGCTCAGATCCGAGGTATTGGCTAGACATAAAGTGTCTGACTTCGTTCGTCACGGTGCCATTGCTGTGAAACCCGATGAACCACTGTGGAACGCGCTGAAGGCTATGGTCACTCACGGCATTCACGGTGTGGCGGTGATGGAGGGTTCCAAGATAGTTGGAGTGTTCGAGGAGAACGATCTAATCCGTGCCCTCCGTGCGCTCGAGGAGGACGCTCTCTCGGCCGAAGTCAAGCGGTTCATGAAACCTGCCGTGGTAGTGAAGTCGAGCGATACTCTCCGAAACGCCATGGTTGAAATGCTGAGGGGTAACACGACCCGGGCATTCGTGCGTTCTTCCGGTCTCCTGAGGAGCGGTGTGTACGGTGTGATCTCTGTCTCTGATATCGTGAGAGTACTTACGGGGGATTATAGGGGATTTAGGGTTCCCGGCAACACGGATCGACCGGTTTCGCCTCCGAAATTCGGTGACATATTCGGGGACGTAGGAAGTGTAGCCGTCAAGCAAGTGGTCCGAGATTCTCCTTTGACCTTGGACGCTTCCAGCTCCGTTGCCGATGTCGCGAAGTGTATGAGTGAGAAGGGTCGACACTACGTGGTCCTCCTGGAGAGGGAAGTCCCGATCGGTCGTGTCGGTGACAAGGACGTGATGGGTGCAGTTTTCGACGCGATTCTAGACCGGAAGAATTTACATGACCTAATGGCTAAAAGTTATCTGCAAGAAATGGTGGTAGTTCCTCCCGAGACATATCTACATGAGGCCCTTTGGGAAGTTATCGACAAAATGTCGGACAGAATATACGTGGCGGATGGTAAGAAGTTAATCGGGGTCGTGCCGTTGATGAATGCCATCTACACATTGGCGAAAATAGCCAGCGAGTGATAAAGTATACAGTCGCTGCGGTGATCATCGGGGGTGGAACTTTTGGTCGACCTGGACTGCTGCGTAGTGTGTGGTGATAGTCCGGAAAATACCGTTGATGAAGTCATCGAAAGGCTTGGTGACCGTGCTGATTTCGGGATCGTATTTTTTCACGACATAGATCCTGAAGATGTTGTCTCCGAGCTCAGTTATGGGGTTGAGCGCTTCGTCGGCTGTGTGGCCGGAGAGGGCCACTATCCCGGATCGGTTAGGGGACATAAAATCAGCTTACTGGCGTTGAAGACGGAATGGATGGCCAAATTCGGTACTGGCGGATCGGCGCGTCAAAGCCCTGGCGAGGCCTCTCGCGGTGCACTGGAGGAGGCTTTCGAGGACTTGGACTTCGATCCCTACGACGTCTCCTACACAGCGCTTAATTTCAAGGATCCAAGACGAATCGTCGCGTATAGGCCGGTTATCGGTATAACGTTCATTGATGGGGCCACGTTCCACAACCTCGGTGGTACGGGTCTCGAAGTGCTCTCCAGCTTCCGATTCGGGAGTGGTCCCGCGGCCTTAAGTATAAGCACCTTCGGGGCACTGTCAAGCGATCCTGAGTTCGAGAGTGCTCCCGTAGTGTGCGATAAAGGGGTGTTCGAAAAGGGTGCTGTTTACGCTACTATTTTCACCTTTTTGAAGGTGGGTTGGTCGTTCGCGTCCTCGCTGAAACCCGTAATGAAGCTCGGAACGGTAACGAAAAGTAGGGAAAACGTGATCGTTGAGATCGACGGGCGTCCCGCCGGCGAGGTCTATATCGAGAAGCTCGAAGAAGTGACCGACTACGTCAAGGCCTGCCCGGATGAGTACGTCTACAAGAAGCTTCCACCACTCGGCGTGGTTCGTGTGCTCCCTCCCGTTGGGTACAGGATCGTCCCACGCACCCCACTAGAGGTTACCGACGACTACATCCGAACGGCGGGTTACGTCGTAGAGGGCGAGCAGCTGCTGCTTCTCGGCTTCGATGATAAGCCGAACGCCCCCGTTAATGCCTACCAAGGATCCTTGAGCTCAGGTGAGGAGCCGCTAGCGTCCATTCTGGTCACGTGCGCGGGACGCAAGCCGCTCAAGGAAGAGATACCCGACAAGCACTGCGTTGGTATGTATTCCTTCGGAGAGATCACTCCGATCACCGGGTATAACGAATTCCACAACCACGTATCTGCATGCCTTACGATCTTCAGAGAACCGGTGTTCGACTGACCCGTCGACAAAGGTGATAACTTACCGGTTACGGGAGCGGTCCGGGGCGTCCGCTTGAGAGACGTTATCCGGGGAAGAACCTGGGTCTTCGGGGACGACATCGACACCGACCAGATCATCCCGGGTCGATACCTCACTACCCAAAACCCTGGGGAGCTGGCCAAGCACGTGATGGAGGGGGCCGATCCGAAGTTCCCTAAGAAGGTCCGTGAGGGCGACGTGATCGTGGCCGGGAAGAACTTCGGCTGCGGTTCCTCCCGTGAGCACGCGCCGATCGCGCTCAAAGCTGCCGGAATCGCCTGCGTGGTCGCGAGGTCCTTCGCCCGTATCTTCTACCGGAACGCGATCAACTTGGGGCTACCTCTAGTGGTCTGTCCGGGCGTGGACGATGCGTTCGAGGATGGGCATGAGATCGAGGTGAACCTCCGAAAGGGGTACGTCAAGAACCTCAACACCGGTGAGGAGCTGGAGGCGAAACCGCTCCCGGACTTCATGATGAGGATACTCGAGTCCGGCGGCTTGGTTGAATTGATCAAGCGGGAAGGGCCACGGGCTTTCGAGGGGTGATCTCCGTGGCGTACAAGATCGCTGTGATCCCGGGAGACGGCATCGGACCGGAAGTCATCGAGGCAGCCCTCCACGTGATCGAACCGCTGATCGACGCGGAGTTCGTCGAGGGTGAGGCCGGCGACGAATGCACCGAGAAGCACGGCGATCCGCTGCCGGAAGATACCTTAGAGCTCTGCCGCGAAGCCGATGCGGTCCTATTCGGAGCTGCTGGTGAGACAGCGGCCGACGTGATCGTCCGACTGAGACAGGAGCTCGACTTGTACGCGAACATTAGACCGGTACGTGGGTTCCCGGGACTCCGTGAGCTCACCGGTAAGCCGTACGTGCGGGACGACGTGGACTTCGTGATAGTGCGCGAGAACACCGAGGGGCTGTACTCGGGAATCGAGGGGAGATTTCGAGACACCGCGTACACCTTGAGGATCATCACGGAAGAGGGAACGCGGCGTATCGCCGAAGTCGCCTGCGATTTGGCGGAGGAGCGCGGCTCGAATGTCGTTACGTGCGTGCACAAGGCGAACGTCATGCGCGAGACGTGTGGGATCTTCCGCGAAGTATGCAAGGAAGTGGTCGAATCCCGTGGATTGGAGTTCGAGGAGTACTATGTGGACGCTGCGGCTATGTTCATGATCACTGAGCCGGAGCGCTTCAACGTCATCGTGACGTCGAACATGTTCGGTGATATCCTCTCTGACGAGGCGGCGGCACTAGTTGGTGGGTTGGGATTGGCACCCAGCGGGAACGTCGGCGACCGCTACGGGCTGTTCGAACCTGTGCATGGATCGGCGCCGGACATCGCTGGTAAAGGAATTGCGAACCCGTTCGCGACGATACTTTCAGCGGCCATGATGCTAGAATGGTTGGGTGAAGATGAAGCTGCAGAAGCCGTGAGAGAGGCCGTGGGTGAGGCGATCCGAGAGGGTGTCGTCACGCCGGATTTGGGAGGTGATAAAAAGACGATGGAGGTGGCGGAGTTCGTCAGGGAAGCGGCTCTCAACCTGGTCCAGTAGTAGGTCCAGTGGAGGACGACCCAACGGTTGATTCTCCCTTCCCTGTACCACTCTCCTCGCCGGATCGGGCCCCTACGTCCTTAACTTTCGTCTTGGCGGCGATCTCCGACGGTGACAGTGGGTGAGGTTTACGGTTTTTGAGCTCCGGTGGCAGTACTACCTTAGACATCTTCTTCTGTTCCTCGATCTCTTGTTTGATAGGCGAGATACTGACGAACCCCGCGGCCATACCGATGACGAATCCCAGAATCGCGGAAACCTTCAGGACAGTCTCGGTCTTCAAGTCCGTCAACCCCGGAGGGAAACGTCATGATGTCGATCAAAATGACGATCGGAGCCACCGGAGCCGCCGAGGCGGCTTCGCACGGGGACGTGATCGTGGTAGTGGATGTCGTGAACACTTCTTCTGCGGCTGAGGTCGCCTTACGCGAAGGAGCTGTCGCCATAATAGGAGCGGCTCCCGATAGTGCTTATCGGGTCCTCTCGGGTGAGCACGCGGCTAAATACCCCTTCGCGGAGACACCTGAAGGCGTTGATCCGATAGAGCGAGGCCGGGAAGCTGGCAAGATAGCCGTGGAAGAGGGATGCGATGTAGTACTCGTGGTAGATGGTGGCGAAGATAACGCGAGTTTGGCTAGGAAAGGCGTTGAGGACGTCGGGGCGGAAATCCGGGAGGTCGTGCCTAACGCAGGTCCTAGGATTAAGGACGTGGTGGATCCGGCGGGTAAGGTCTTCCTGTTCGCTACGGCTACGGGCGGGACACTCTACGACGTCGCTAAGACCCACGGAGCTCCTGCGGTAACGTTCGGAACAGTCGTGCGTCGCTCTTTCACCAGGGCGTGTGTGGAAAGGGCACTGAGGTTAGCCGGCAGGTACGGGACAGGCATCACGATAGTTGTCTCGTCGATCTTCGCCCCGGAAGACTTAGACGCCGGCGCGAGGATTTTCGAGGAGGCCTGTAAGGCCATCACGGAAAGCATCTGTGAAGAACGGTTCGAGGATGTCGTTTCGAGACTGTAGGGGAGACTCCGATTGGGACGGTACGTGGACAGGTACCCGGACGAGAACGGGTATTTCGGTGAGTACGGAGGGCGTTTCGTGCCGGAGACACTCATGCCCGCGCTGGAGGAACTAGAGGATGCGTTCAAAGAAGCGCGTGAAGACCCAGAGTTCTGGGAAGAACTCGACGAACTGTGGCGGAAATACGCAGGGCGCCCGACTCCACTGTACTACGCACGGAACCTGTCGCGGAAACTCGGCGTCAAGGTGTACCTCAAGCGCGAAGACTTGGTCCACGGTGGGGCACACAAGCTGAACAACACCTTAGGCCAGGCCCTACTCGCCGACCGTATGGGTAAGAACCGCATCATCGCGGAGACCGGTGCCGGACAACACGGGCTCGCCACCGCCATGGCCGGGGCCGCGCTGGGCAAGAAAGTCGAGATCTACATGGGGGCCATCGACGTAGAGCGCCAGAAACACAACGTCTTCAGGATAGAGCTGATGGGGGCCAAAGTCCACCCCGTGAAAGCCGGAACGCAGACACTCAAGGACGCGATCAACGAAGCGCTGCGCGACTGGATAACGAACCTCGAGACTACTCATTACCTCTTGGGTTCCGTCGTCGGACCGCACCCTTACCCGTGGATTGTCCGCGAGTTTCAGCGGGTAATCGGCAGGGAGACGAGGGATCAGATCATGGAGTTAGAGGGAGGTCTTCCAGACGCGATCGTGGCGTGTACGGGTGGAGGCAGTAACTCCATCGGGATATTCTACGACTTCCTGGACGATGAGGAAGTAGCGCTCTACGCCGTCGAGGCCGGTGGCAAGGGATTGGACACTGACGAGCATTCGGCCTCGCTGTGCGCCGGGGAAGTTGGAGTTCTCCACGGCTGTCTGACCAAGGTCCTCCAGGACGAGCACGGCCAGATCCGACCGACACACAGCGTCGCACCTGGACTCGACTATCCTGGAGTGGGTCCGGAGCTTGCGTTTCTAGTGGACGAAGGTAGAGTCACCGCCGACGCCGTGACGGACGAGGAAGCGCTGCGTGGTTTCGTCATACTGAACGAAACCGAAGGGATACTCCCGGCGCTCGAATCCGCACACGCTATCTATTACGTGAAAAAGCTAGTAGAGAAAGGTGAATTAGACCGTGGGGACGTTGTCGTCGTGAACCTGTCGGGGAGGGGCGACAAGGATGTAAGGATAGCGGCGAAGGAACTGGGGGTGGAGATCTAACTATCCCTATCCCTTCGGCGTTATACGGAACTCACAGACGTCGTCGCCCACCAGCTGGCACTTCGTCTCCTCGATTTCCATGCTCTTACCGTATTTAAGCTCCGCTAGTTTTCGGAATAAGGCCTGCTCCAGCTCGCAGGCTGGCTCGGTAAACTCCATTTCCTCTTTAACCTCGGGGTTCTCCTCGTAGAACTCCACCGTAACCGTCGTCTCTACGGTGATGACTATTTCTTCTGGGTCCTCCTTATCGCCCGCAAAGTCAACTTTTATCCCCTCCATGCCCATATCCTCGAGCAACTCCAGCATCTCTTCAAGAGAGTCCGCACGCTCGTAGACGATTTCCGCGAGGAACTCTCCCTTCTCTCCCGCTCCCTCTTCCAAGTCTTTTATCAACTCATCCAAGGGGGAAGACCCCGACTTGAAGTATTTCAAGAGGCTATCCGATCGGGAGCGCGCGATATTCGAGGCTGGAATCACGCTAGGCGCTATATATCATCAGTTCTGCGGCACGCCTGTATCACCTGGCACCGCGGAGGAGGTGGCTAAGTGTATCGAACATGCTGCCCTACTTCAACCCTGTGTAATCGATGCTCGGGTGGAGGTAGACGTATCGTCTGAGGACACTGACAACTACGGTGGGTACACGGAGGTTTCAGGCCGGAACCTACGAGTTACGATTGTAACTAGGTGCGGGGAGTGGGAAGCCGTAGGGAAGCTCGAGTTTATCGAGGAGCTTAATTATCCCCTCATGTGGGTCGAGAAGGTCCGGCGGGTGGAACAGTGACCGTTATCGGGATAGCCGCCGACTTCGACCCGCCCCACCTGGGACACGCTTACCTGTTAGACCGTGCTCGAGACTTCGGCGACGAAGTCGTGGTGTTCCTCAACGCTGATTACACCGCGCACCATACCCCACCTCTTCTACCGTACCGTTTACGCCGCGAAGTAGTGTTAGAGCTCGGCGCAGACGAGGTGATACCGGTCCGAGGGTACCACCAGCGATTTCCACTTGCCTACACGGTCCCCGTGCGAGTCAGGCTCATGGCGGAAGAGGGCGTGGATATCATCCTCGACGCTGGACCGTCGCGGGACCTCGATCGGCTCCGTGAGCACGTCGAGAGGGTGTTGGAGGTAGGTGACCTCTTCTCCATCCCTCCAAACGTTCCGGACCGTAATGTGGTACGATGGTTGGCAGCAGTCGAGTACGTGAACCGAGAGTTGGGAACGGACGTCGAACTACTCCTTGTTCCGGAGCTCGAAGAGTATTCCGGTCGCAAGATAAGAGCCGCGCTCCGGCGTTCCGGTTATTCACCCGATTCGCTTGGAAAAGTTAGGCGTTATCTGCCCAGAGAGACGTTCAAAAAACTTGAACGATACCTCAGGGAACGAACACCACCAATAGCCCAGCGGAAGGAGCTTCTCGACGTCTTGAACCGCGCGCCGAGCTACGAGCTCTGTAGTATCGCACACCTCAATACCATCGCCGTTCGGGAGATCCTCAGAGGGCGTCCTTTCAGGTCGGAGCGTCAAATTTGGGGAGCACTCCGCAGGGCTGACTACGGTTCGGTGCTCACGCGACTCGCGTTGGCGAACACCGAATGTCGCGTAACCTCGGGCGAGATCGCTCGGATCGCCCTAAGCTGGTGTGTCGAGCGTCTTGTCCCGGAAAACCAATCTCCCGACTCGATGTACCGGCGCGATTGGTTCGTGGCAGCTCTTTCCAGCCGCGGAATTAAGGCCCGAGATGCGGATCAGCTGTACAGGCGAGCGAACTCCTACGGGGAGGCTCGTCGATTGGCTCGTAGACGTTACGGCGTCGATCCCGGAGTCCCGAGGTTTGAGACCTTCATAGGTGAAGCTAGGGTTTCTGACGGAGAATACAGTCCGGCTATATCATCTAACGGCCGGTTAGGAGTCGTCGAGGGCGGGTTTCAGGAACTGCGCGCGACGGCATTTGGGGCCACGTTGCTCAGGTACGTCTTGGACGACCCCTTCGTGGACGCCGTGATTCGGGTGGAAGACGAGGAGGCCAGACTGATCGTTTTCCCGGGGGATCTGTCGTGAGGAGGATTTGGTTCTACTTGAGCTCGAAGAATAAGTACAGCCTGGCGCATGTGCTCGGGGCTGTGGAGACCTGTGCTCCCGAGCTAATCCCGTACATCGAGGTCTCCAGGAACCCGAATCCTAAGCCCGGGGACGTCGTGGTGTTCTCGTTCAACACGTTCATGGCACCCGAAGTCTTCGAGATGGTGGAACGTTTCCATGATGACGTGGTAAAACTGGCGGGCGGTCCACACCCATCGGCCCGACCGGACCAGTGTCTCGATCACGGGTTCGACATCGTCCTGATCGGGGAGGGGGAGAAGGTAGTCCCGGAGATACTCCGTGAACTCGTTCGCGGTAAGGAACCTGAGGAACGCCCCGGCGTTTACCTAGGCGAGGGGAAACCCCAACCAGCCCCGCGGGTGGGGGATCTGGACAGTTTTCCGCCGTACTCCGAGGGTTTTCGCATATTCTGTCCCCTCGAAATCACCCGAGGATGCCCTTGGGGTTGTGCCTTCTGTCAGGTCACCAGACTCTTCGGGTCGAAGCCACGACATCGATCCGTTGAGGATGTGGTCCGTTGGGTCAGGAGGGGAGTCGAGCGGTACGGTCACACCTTCGTTCGCTTCGTCGCTCCGGATGCCCTGGCCTACGGGTCACCCGACGGTGTCCGGCTGAAGCCGGATCGGATTGAGCGTCTCCTGCGATCACTCCGATCGGTTGAGGGTCTAGAAAAGGTGTTTTTCGGTAGCTTTCCGTCGGAGCTCAGACCCGACTCCATCGCCAAAGAGGATGCCATTGAACTGATAGCTCACTACGCGGACAACGAGCGTGTTAACATCGGGGCTCAGTCTGGGAGTGAGCGAGTACTCAAGAGGATCAAGCGAGGGCATACTGTGGAGGACGTCGAAGTGGCCGTAGAGAAGGCGCTTGAAGTCGGTCTAAAACCTGTGGTCGACTTCATCTTCGGGTTACCCGGGGAGACGGAGGAGGACCAGTTAGCGTCAGTAGAACTCGCACGGTGGGTGATTAAGCGAGGTGGTGAAGTCAGACTCCACTACTTCATGCCACTGCCCAAAACACCGCTGGAGAAGGAGGAACCAGCACCGCTCTCGTCCAAGATCCGCCGGATACTCGGACGGTGGACCCAAGAGGGTAAGGCGGAAGGCGCGTGGGGACACCAGATGAGGCTCTCTAGGATAGCGATGAAAGTCGTGGGAGAGTAGTGAGAATTTGATGTTCTCGTGCTAATCCCGGCCGCATGGCGTCGGACGGGCGGGCAACCCGGTACTGGACCTCGCGCTCGTCGCCATCCCGACCAGGCTCACTGCTCGTCTCGGACTCGACACTGTCGATGGATGACGATGCTAGATCAGGATCGGCACCACTCGACGAGCGACTCGAACAACCGTAAACCGTCATCGGAGTTAAGGAGACTGTGAGCCGCGCGCTCCGGGTGAGGCATCATTCCGATGACGTTCCCATCATCGTTCACAACTCCTGCAATACAACCGACGGAGCCGTTGGGGTTGTACTCCTCTGAGACATCTCCGTCTGGTCCGCAGAACCTGAACACCACGTTATCCTCGATCTCCTCCGGGTTCTCGTAGTAGTACCGACCCTCCGCATGGGCGATCGGGACTCGGATGACTTCGCCCTCTTCGTACTTGGTCGTGAACGGGGTGTTAGTACGTTCCACGCGTAAGTAGACCCAATCGCAGATGAACCTGTTCCCGACGTTGACCGTGAGAGTACCCGGGATGAGCTCCGCTTCGGCTAGTATCTGCATTCCGTTGCACACTCCCAGCACTGGGAGCCCTTCCTCTACACACTCTCGGATCTCCTCTAGAATCGGGGATAGCGCGGCGATGGCACCCGCTCGGATGTAATCCCCGTAGGTGAATCCACCCGGAATGATCACAGCGTCGAAGGACTCTAACCCACCATCTTCGTGCCAGACGAACTCCGGATCTCCACTAGCGAGCTTCACCGCCCATGCCATCTCGAGATCGCAGTTCGTGCCGGGAAACCTAATGATGGCCACGCGGACCAAACTCAGGCCCCCGATGATGATCTACCCCGGGACCGAGGTGGTGGGGAGTCCCAAGTACACCGAGGGGCTCACTCGACGGTTTCGATCTCGTAGTCTTCGACGACCGGATTCGCGAGTAGCCTTCGACACATCTCATCGGCGATCTCTATTGCCTTTTTTTCGTCGTCGATGTCTAGCTCGATCCTGTAGATCTTGGCTGTTCGAACGTCTTCCACCTCCTCGTATCCCAGTCGGTGTAGCGCCCTTTTCACGGTCTCACCTTCTGGATCCAATGCCTTCGGTTTCAAGCTCACGCGAACCTCAACGGTTACCAACCGTGTCACCCCGGTAGCATGGCCAGCTTCTCCTCATCGCCCCGCAAGATCCTCTCGGCGGCTTCCCTATAGCCAGCCAGGACATCTCCTTCGTCCTTTCTGAAGATGTCCTTATCCAGGCTCTCCTCGGTCTCCGCGTCCCAGAACCGGCACGTGTCGGGGCTGATCTCGTCCCCCACTATGACTTCTCCGTCCGAGTTCACTCCGAACTCGAGCTTGAAATCCACAAGGATGATGTCGCGATCCTCCAGGAACTTGGAGAGTACTTCGTTCACCTGCAGAGTCATCTCCCGCATGCGTTCTACTTCTTCTTCCGTAGCTAAACCCAGCGCTCGGATGTGGTCCATATTCACCATTGGATCTCCGTATTCGTCGCTCTTGTAGTCGAATTCGATGATCGGTGGATCCAGCTTCTCACCCTCCTCGAACGGTAGTCGCTCCACTAGACTGCCCGTCGCTATGTTGCGACATATGACCTCTAAGTTAAACATGTCTAAGCGCTCCACCACCATGCGACGCTCGTCGACGAGTTCCACGTAGTGGGTTGGTATTCCAGCGTCTTCGAGTACTTCGAACAATCGCGCTGAGATCAGGCAGTTGTAAACACCTTTACCCGCGATAGTGTCCGTTTTCTCCATGTTAAACGCCGTAATATCGTCTCGAAACTCCATCACGAGCAGATCTCCCTCTTTCGGATGTTCGTAGAGGCTTTTCGCCTTGCCTTCGTAGACGAGTCTACCACGCTCCATGGTCGCACCCACCTCCTTAGCCTACTTAACTTGATAAAACGCTATAAACCCAGAGGCGTCGATTACGGAACGGTAAGCTAACTGCGACCACGAAGGTGGGGAAGCCGGTATGAAGCGCGAAGCTATAGAGGTCGGTGTAGCCTACGGGAAGGATCCGTACACGGTCGTGGAAGACGCAATGGATCAGCTGACGGGTTCCCCCAACTTCGGGTTGGTGTTCTTCTCACCCAGGCATGTCGATGAGATCGAAAGTGCTATTAGTAATGTCTCGGCAGAGTGTAGGATTATAGGGTGCTCGACGGCCGGTGAGCTCACACCGGATGGGTACACCTCGGGTACAGTCACCGTGACGTTAATTCACAGTCCGTACCTATCCGTGGAAACGAATCGCGTTACCTTCGAGCGTGAAGACCCGGAGCACGCTAAGGAGATCGGACGAAACCTCGTACTCGGAGCTATGGAGAAACTACGTGATCCCGGTCCCTGCCTCGACATCAACTTCAACACCATGCTCAGGAGCCTCAGGGAAGGGAAGCCTGTCAAAGTTCTTCCTTATTTCATGATCGAGCTAGTTGAAGGCTTAGTTCCAGCCATCGATTATTATATGGATGGCATCAACGAGGTGGCTCAGAAGTACAAGTTCTTGGAAGTGTACGGTGGGGCGGCCGGCGATGATTTACGTCTCGAGCGTACGTACGTGCTAGAAGGACGTACATTGTGTCCCGAAGGGTCCGCTGTGATAGCGTTCGGATCTACAGCTCTCAAGATCGGCGGGGCCCTAGAATGTGGATTCGAGCCGGTGTATGAGGATAAGTTCCCGATCACCAAAGCCGTACCCGAGGAGCGTCGGATCGTGGAGTTCGACGGCGAACCCGCCGCTGAATATTACTCCGAAGTGGTGGGGGAGGACGTCGAGAGACTCGATGACTCCGTGTTCATGTGGAACCCGCTCGGATGGGAGATTTTCGGCCGGGAGATAATCGTGCGCGAGCCGGCGTTCGTTGAAGACGACGGGTCGATGGTGTTCCACTCAAGACCACCGGCGGCTGGAACTATAATCCGACTTGAACCGACCAAGGAGAACATGCGTGAAACTGCGCGACGCGTCACGGAGCGGGCTATGAATAGAGCGGACATCCGAGGACCCGAAGAGATAGCGCTGGTGTTGGTGTTCGACTGTGCTCATCGAGATTGTGACGAACAGCACGACGCAATCCGGGAGGTAGTGGGCGACGACGTACCGGTCGTCGGATTCAAGACTTACGGAGAGCACGGACAACTCGAGACGGGTCCCGCCGGTCATTTTAACCAAACCATCGAGGTCGTCGTGATCGGTAGAACCCCGGTTTCTCGCTGACTCCTACCCCCGTCGTTCCCATCGTTTCGAGTGAGATAACGAAGGGGGTCTCCGAGATCCGAGTAGGGCTCGTGATCCACGGTCCCACGGTTATCGACACGGGATGGACAGAGCGTATCCTTCACTCCCTGGAAAGGCTAGGTGAGGTCCGTGCTAAGCTCGGAGGTACCACCGGTTACGTGGCGCTCTTAGATGCGAGGCTAGACTCCGTAGTGGAGTTCGATCGGAAGCTACCGAGCGAGTGCTTGTCCGATCTGAACGAGTGGGCCGACGTTCTAGTCCTCACGAACCACGGCAAAAGTCGGGAAAGCGGTCTCGCTTTCGCGGAACAGGTACTCTCCAGGGCCGAAGGCGTCGACTCGCTAGTACAGGTAGAGCGCCCGGGCGAGCCCGACGGTGGTATTGTCCTATGGAACCCTGACGACGTGGAGCGGAAGGTGGCTGAGCACCTCCAGAAGGATTTGGGGCTGGAGATCACCGAGGTTAGGACGGTTCGGACCGATAAAGGTGGCGAGACTGGAAGATCCCGTAGGATCGCCTGTGTCGAGCCAGGTGATCTCATTCTAGTGAACGGAATCACCGTAGGCGTCGCCGAGTCTCGGAACGTGGAGCTGGTGTTCGATGATAGTGGGTACTTGGTGGAGATCCGTGGCGGTAGGATCAAGCCGGAAGGCGTAGAGCGCCTCGGCCAGGTGGATCCCGAGCGCGTGGTAGTGAAAACGGACCGCAGACTTAGGAGGACTGAGCCGAAGCGTAGGAGGGTGAAGAATGGACCCGCAAGGATCCGCCGGATTCTACTCATCGACCACGACGCGGAGCGTAAGGTCGAGGATATGCGTCGATCGGATGCTGTCGTCTCCGTCGGTGACGATACGACTTGCGTGTGTGCGGAGCTAGGTGATCGGCTGGGAGTCTGGGTGATAGGGATCGTCGATCTCGACCCGGACGGGTGGGTTCGTGACGATACGCGCGAATCCCTGCGCGGCTCCGAGAACCTAATGGCTCTACTTGTGTGTGAGCGGGACGACGATGCCGGGGAATTGGTTCGAGAACGATTCTTTCGCGGCCGAGAGGTGAAGGTGCTCGATCCCCCCGTGACAGCTGGGGATCTCGTCGAAGAGGTGAAAGAGTGCGTAAAAGAGGTTCTCAAGTGCGTGTACCACAAGGCGAAAGAGACCTCAGCGTGAGCTGGGTTCCTCACCACTCGGACCCGCGACTTCTCGTCATCGGTGGGGGTTCGGCCTTGAACCTCCGGGAACTCGCCCGCGAGCTTCGGTCCTTCGAGGGTGTTACCCGGAAGTATCCCGTGAAGACCGTGGTGGAAGGTCTTTTAGAGCCGCTCGATGTGACATTCGAGGGAGAGGTTATCGCGGACGTGGGCGAGGACGCCGCGGCGGTAAAGGTAGGAGACGATATACTACTGATCGCAGCAGATGGCATCTGGGGTAAACTAATCGATCGGGACCCATGGTGGGCAGGGTACTGTGCGGTCCTAGTGAACGTGAACGACGTGCTGGCGATGGGTGGCCGGCCAGTCGGCCTCGTTAACGTGATTTCGACGTCCGACGTCGACGTGTGTCGTGAAATCCTCGAAGGAATGCGTGAGGGCGCGTGGAAGTTTTCCACACCGGTCCTCGGAGGACACACACATCCGGACACTCCTTACACCGCAGTAGATGCGGCGATAGTGGGGATCACCAACGAAGAGCATCTCGTGCTCAGTTCTACTGCTGAGGAGGGTGACTTGATAGTCTTCGTCATCGATCTCAACGGTCGGCCCTATCCGGAGTATCCTCTTAATTGGGATACGACAACGATGAAGGATCCTGACTACCTCAGGAGGCAAATGGAAGCTGTAGCCGAAGCTTCTAGGCTCGTAAAAGCTGGTAAAGATGTGAGTAACCCGGGCCTCGTCGGAACTCTCGCCATGATGCTCGAAGCCAGTGGTTGTCTCGGTGCTGAGGTGTGGTTAGACAACATCCCAAAACCTGAAAACGTAGACATGGCCACGTGGTTGAAAATGTATCCCGGAATGGGTTTCGTGTACGCGGTGGACAGTGATCGTGATGTCCGTGCGATCAAGCATGTGTTGTCAGATGCCGGGCTGGAAGTGTCGGTGATTGGCGAGGTGACGGAGGACGGTGTTGTCAAGGTGACCGAAGGTGACGAAAGTGCTCGAGTGTTCGACTTTCGAGAGGACAGAATCCTAGGGGTGTCTCCGCGTTGAGGGTATACGTCGACGGGGAACCGGTTGATGTACCCGAGGAGGCGACTGTTCGCGATGCGCTCGAGGTAGCGGGGGTCAGTGTGCCCGAAGACGTCACGATCGCCGTCTTCAAAGGTGAACAGAAGGTCGAGCGCGAGACCGATAGGATTCGGATCATGCTCGAGACAGGCGACGAAGAACTTCCGATAACGGTGGCCGTCGAAGACGAGCGAATGAGCGAGGTTTGTGAGGAATTGCTTGGAATCTCCGTCTCTTGGACGACTCGTGACGAGGTTGGATTGGGTCCGGTGGACATTTCCGATCTCGAGTTCCACACGCGTCGGGGTGTCGAAGTTCCTCCGTATACGACGATCCTGATCCTACCCACCAACGATCCCTCCGAAGCCTACTTCCTGATCACCAAACGCCGGATGGCCGTCGAGTACATCTGTACCGACATTCAGGGCCGTATAACGGCTGGTCGGGAGCTGGTCGATGAGCTCTGTGGTGGGGAGCGCGTGACACACGTGGAGCCCGTTGTTGAGCGCGTCACCGAACGTGTCGTCTCAAAAGTCACTCTTGACGACGGACTCGAGGCCGGTGACCGGATTATTACCAGGGTGGAGATAGAACTCGAGGAAAACGCACCGGTCAGTGCCGAGCACCTGCTCAACACGCTGGAGATGGAAGAAGGTCGGTTTCGGATTAAGTTCAGAACGGATACGTTCACATCGATCGAGCCACGTCGGTTCTACGATTTGCCCGAGGAGAACGTCGACATGCGTGAACGCGGCGTCGTAACCGTACGCAATCGAGGTGTCGACGAAGGCGTCATATACGTGTACCGACGTGACCGGACTCCCGTCGAGAGCCACAACGTCGTAGGTAGGGTTCGCCGTGGAATGGAGCTCCTCGACGTGGTGACCGAGGGCGATCGAGTCCTAGTGGAAACCGATCCTCCCCGAGTGAACTTCGTCGGGCTGACCGTTGATGAGGCCAGGAAGCTGGCGGAAGAGTTCGACGTTGAGCTCGAAGTGAACGGTGATGGCGACGTGGTGGTCGATCAGGAGCCTAGGGAGACTCTGAACGTACTCAAGGAGAGGAAAGCCCGGGTCGAAGTGGCCCCTGAGGACGAAGTTATCGAAATAGAGCTCTACGAGGACAACGCTCCCCGCTCCGTCGAGTACTTCAGGCGCGTCGCGAAGATGTTGGATAGACCGGTAGGTCGTCTCAAAGTTCATTTCGCCTACGCAGACTTGGGAATGATCGTGTTCGAAGGGGACGAAAAGCTCGGAAAGAAGCTTCCACCCGAGAACAATCCGAAGGATCGAGTTGAGGCCGGCGTCCTTGGGGTCACGAACCAGGCTAAACCTCACTCGGGTCTCATTGGAGTTCGGCTCGAGGACAGCGAGGAATACGGTCCTACGGGCGAGACCTTCGAAGGTACGAACGTCATCGGCCGTGTTGTGGAAGGACTCGACCGCCTCCGCGAGATGGACCAGTCCGACATGGGTCATACCGTCTACGTCCGGGAGGTGAGGGGCGAACGATGAGGATCCTGGTTATCTCCCCAGAGTATTACACCTACGGAGCCATGGTAGTCGCTGGAGTTTGTGAGGAACGCGGTCATAGTACTATACTTCGACGTTCACCCAATCCTGGGATCCTCAAACGGGCGGACGTGCTGATACTATCCCTCCACAGTACCCTACACCTCCTCGATGAGAATATCCTGGAGATAGCCCGCCAGGCCCACGAGTTCGGTAAACCCCTGATCGTCGGTGGGCCAGTTTCTCAAGTTCCGGAGCTCGTTCTAAAGAGGTTTCCCAACGCGATCGTGGCTAAAGGTGAGGCGGAGACGGGGCTCCCTCCGCTCCTTCAGACCTTGGAGGACGGGGGAGACCTCGAAGACGTTGAGGGAATCGCGCTCCTGAGGAACGGTGAAATCGTCGACACTGGCTGGCCACCGCCCGCCGATCTAGATGGACCTAGCCCACTCAAGGTTCCGCGCGACCTCGGTCGGCAAGACATTCGCGGAGCGAACGTGTACATAGAGACGCATCGTGGCTGCCCAGGTGCGTGTACCTTCTGTCAGGTTCCAGAGTTTTTCGGACGCCGTGTCCGTTGGAAACCCATAGAGGCGGTCCTCGAGGAAGTTAGGAAGCTTACGCGAGGTGGTGCCCGCCGCTTCGCGATCTCCGGGGGAACCGTCACGACTTACGGCGACGACGAGGAAGATTTCATCGAGCTCCTCAAACGCCTCGCGGACCTCCTCGGTCGAGAGAACGTTTCCGCCCCCGACGTTCGCGCCGATCTCCTGAACGAGCGCCTTCTCGAGGCTATCCGCGATTACACGATCGGTTGGATCTTCCTCGGAATCGAGAGCGGTAGTGATAGGATCCTCCGTGCCATGCGTAAAGGCATCACCGTTGATGAAGTTCGCGAGTCCGTTGAACTGGCCCGGACAGTCGGTGTTCGTGTCGCCGGTTCGTTCATCGTCGGTTATCCTGGCGAGACCGAGGACGATCTTGAAGCCACCGAGGAGCTACTCGCCGAGCTGAACCTCGACGACGTGTTCATCAACCTCGCCGAGCCTATCCCAGGCACCGAACTCGGCCGCCTCGTTACCGAGCTTCCCGAGGACAAGATTCCCCTCCTCCGGCCGGGCGAGCAGCTCGAGACCGAAGCCGGCGACCGCGCCCTCCAGCTTCAGCTCACCGCCTTCACGACCCTTAGTCGCCCAGTCCCCCTCACGGACGGTGTGTTCCACGAGGCCCTCTACAACATTCGAGAGGATGAGCGTAAGGTTCTCCGAATAATCCGGTTCCTTCGCGGTGTTCAGGGGTGTACAGGATGAAGATCGCGATCCTCGGTGGTACCGGCTCCATGGGCCGTCTTATCGCACGTGAGCTCCGTGACGATGGTCACGAGGTGGTTATCACCGGCTCTAACCCACACACCGCCGAACGCGTCGCCCGCGAGCTCGACGTCGAAGCAGCCCCGACCAACGTCGATGCCGCCAAAGACGCCGACGTTGTGGTAATTTCCGTCCCCATCTCCGTAACTGAAGATGTCATCCGTGAAGTCGCACCACACGTTCCCGAGGGTTCCCTCCTCACCGACGTGACCTCCGTCAAGGTTCGTCCCGTTCGCGCCATGCTCGAGCACGCTCCCGAGGGTGTGTACGTCCTCGGAACTCATCCCCTCTTCGGCCCTACGGTCCCCAGTCTCCGCGGTCAGACCGTCATCCTTACGCCCACGGAGCGTAGTGGTCCTTGGATCCGCCGCGTTCGTCGCTATCTCGAGCGGAAAGGCGCTCGAGTCGTTGAGACCACTCCGGAGGAACACGATCGCACTATGGCCGTCGTTCAGTGCCTTACCCATGCTGTCCTCCTCGCCGCAGGCGCCGCCATAGGCCGCCTCCTTCCGAGTCTCGAGCTCGACATCGAGGAGGTCGCCAGTCCCGTGTATCGCCTACTCATGGATGTCGTGGGCCGTATCGCAGGGCAGGACCCACGTCTTTACGCCGAGATTCAGGCCTTCAATCCCTATGGTGATGAAGCCCGTGAAGAGCTCCTCCGCGCCCTCAGACGCTTCCACGAGCTCGCCCACGACCATAACACCCTCACCGAGTACATAGCAGAGAGCCGGGAGAGACTCGCACGAGAACTCGATCTCGAAGCCTGTCAGCGTCGTACCGACAAGCTCCTGTCGTACCTGTCCGACGAATTCAGAATCCTCCAAGACGGGATCGAGGCCATCCTCCTCGACGTGTACACGAACGAGGCTCTCGAGAGCGAGGTTACGGGTGATCAGGATACGATCCGCTTAGATAATCGTGAACTACCACGAGACCGTTACAAGATCCTCCCTAGGAACCCCAAAGAACTCGCACATTTCGACGGTAAGGTCACCGTCCTAGAAGTGCGCACAGGTGTGGACCCTGAGGACGTCGCAGCCGTAGTGGACGCTCTCGGCCGCAACCTGCGAGCGCTGTGGGCCGAGCGTCGGGGCGAACGTGTACGAGTCGAGGTCGAGTACGCCAGCGAGGAGTCACTCGAGGGGTTACTCCGGAGACTACGTGCCCTGGGGCTTGAAGTGCGTGTTACTCGGTGATCCTCTCGGGTACGTTTCGGATATTGGGACAATTCCACGGGGCTTAGCCAGCCTTTAAAGGAGCTCTTTAAAGGAATTCAGTGGGAGAGGGCCTGCCGGATCGCCTCGGTGAACGGTCGAAGCCCGTGCTTGCGGATCGTGTCGGCCAACCGCTCTTTCTGCGGTTCCTCCGCCAGTTCCCGATACTTCTCGATCACGGCGCGGGCTATCGCGGGTACGCTATCGGGGTCGGCGAAAACGTCCAATCTGGCTCCTTCGACGGGTTCCCGTCCTCCCTTGCCTCCGATCCAGACGATGACGCCCTCCTTTTCAGCGTACCTTGCCTCCTCCGGACAGACTTTGATGCACTTACCGCAGTAGACACAACGCTTGTAATCAGTGTCCGCCACAGCCGCCTGTCCTCCGACGGCGATGATCCGGATCGCGTCGACCTTACAGGAATCCACGCATTGTCCGCATCCGGTGCACTTCTCCGGGTCTACTCCGGGTCTCACGGCGCCGGCGAAACCGAGGTCGTGGTGCTGAGGTCGAACGCAGCTGTTCGTGCACCCGGATAATGCTATTTTGAACTTGTACGGGGTGGGTTCTTCCGCGAGCTCTTCCTCCAGATTCTTGGCGAGCTCTTCGGTGTTCAGGATACCAGAGGAACAGTTACCCTCCCCCGGGCACGCCATGATGGTTCGGACGAGCGGGCCTTCGGACCCCGTACCCAGTCCAGCCTCTCGGAGTCGTTCCACGACTTCTGGTATCCCCGTAGTGGGGATACCGTGGATCTCGAGCTGCTGTCGGTCGGTGAACTTGGCCCTGTAACCTTTCTCTAGTAGCCCAGAGATCGTCCGGAAGACGTCGGGGTCATCGACCCAGCCGCCGGGGCCGACCTTTAGTCGGACCGCTAAGGTACCGTCCGCACGGGTGATAACGCCTCCGTAATCTCCTACCCAAAACGGTGGGACTTTCCGTCCCTCTTCCAGCCGGCTTTTCGCTTCCTTCATGGACCAGTCACACTTGAGTTTCGCGAGCCTTCGCACTTCCGACCCGTCGATCGCATCTCGGAGCCGTAGGTATCCCGACTCGACGGCACCTTTAACGAGCTCTTCACCGACCTCGCTGCGGATTAGGAGAGTAGTGACTCCTTCGGGGCTTCCTACGGAACCAGCGGAGACGTCGGCCAGTCTGGCGGTGAAGTCGTTACAGATACGGCAGCCTTCGGGGACGGCGTCCTCGAATTCCTTCACATCATATTCCCTTGTCTCATCGCCCGATAACTCGACGCGGAGCTTACCTGAAGTGACCTCGAACCGCTTGACCTCCTCAATGTCGACACCTTTCTCCCTTAAGAGCTTCACGAGGTGTCCGTACTCGAAGTTCTTGGTACAGAACAGTCCGATAGTAGCGACGACTTCGGGGAGCTTCTCGGCTGGACTTCCGTCGATGTTGCGCAGGGCCCGTGCGCCTTTGGCCACGACCTCGAAGTGTCGAATCTTGGCGAGTCCGTTTACTTGGCAAGGAAGGCCTACCGCGAGTACGCGCTCGATACCGCGATCCGCGGCTTCAGCCAAGGCTTCGACGAGTCCAACGCGCGTGTACTTGGACCCGGCTAGGTCCTTCACCTTTTCGGGATCCTCTATGACGGTAACGCATGGCTTCCAAGCGGAGCCGGCGGTCACTCCGACGATGGCGTCGGCAAGACCTTCCTCGAGGGCGTATCGGGCTAGTGCCGTAACGGCGCCTCCATCTTGACCGAGCTCTCGGAGGTTGGGATCAACGGCGACCGCTCCCACCGCACGCCGATAACCGCCCGTGAGAGGTTCGTAGTCGCGGCCGGCGATACGTAGACCGAGGTGGTAAGCCGCTGTATCGACACGTGGACATACGGCGTGGCAATTACCCGTTCCCTTTCGGGCGCACTCCTCGGTGAGTCGTGGGCCCTCATCCGTTAGCTCGATTATTCCACCCGGGCAGATCGCGACACAAGTGCCACAGAAGGCGCAGGCGCCTGGTTCGACGACTTCGTCGGCCAGTTTCCACTCGAATTTTGCCAAGTAGTGCCCCCCGTGCTCTGATGTGACAGCATTCCGCACATCCACGTGAGGCCGGATCTATATATACATTCCGACTAGGCTTGAGCTGGTGGGGGGTTATCGAATGCTCGCGGACGTGCCCGTCGTCACTGTCCGAAGTCTTAACGTCACGGTTCGTGACGTACTTAAATGCGTGCTAGGACTGCGTGACGTCGAGGTGGACACGTACTTCGCGCTGCTCGAGCACGGCGAAGCTACGGTGTACGACCTCGCGGAGGAACTCGATCGCGACCGTACGACGGTCCAAAAAGCACTGAAAAGCCTGGTATATGCGGGTCTGGTCACGCGTCGCAAGGAAACCCGGCCGCGCGGTGGGTTCGTGTACGTATACGAGGCGGTACCTTTTGAGGAAGCGAGGAAAATAGTCCTTAGGGCGCTTGACGAATGGTACGAGGCGGTAAAGGATGCCTTGGAGCGTGCGGATGTTCCGAGGTCCGACCCGGAGTGATTCAATCCCCTGACGGCACTTACGTGGTGAGGCTGGCACTTCCGCCGGGATTTATCAAAACCGAGATACTGAGAACTGTGGCGGAGCTCGCGGAACGGTACGCGAGCGGTGAAGTGCATATCACGGTGCGACAGGGTCTGGAGATCCCTGAAGTACCGCCGTCGAAGTTAGACGATCTCCTGCGTAATCTCAGGAAGCTCGGCTTGGAACCCGGATCAACAGGTCCTCGCGTTCGTCAAGTGACCTGCTGTCCGGGCATCAGGACGTGCGCCAACGCACTCATGGATCCCGTACCATTGGCTCAGAAGTTGCATGAAGAGTTCGTGGACGTGTGGGTGCCGGCCAAGGTCAAGATCGCCGTCTCGGGTTGCCTTCGTGGCTGCACGCGGCCGAGTGAGAACGATCTGGGCCTGGTAGCGGTAAGTGAGGACGAGTGGGAACTCCTGGTCGGAGGTTATAGAGTCACCAGACTACCGGAACGGGATGTCATCGACGCCGTCGAGTCGACGCTCGAATGGTATTCCTCGGAGGCCCCACCAGGGATGAGGTTACGCCGGTTCGTTACGGATCGTGTTTCGGAACTTCGCGACGTGCTCGAGAGATTATGAGCCATAGGAACTGCCCGTACACCGGAAGCTTGAGGCCTACGTAGGCCCCTATCGATGCAGCGAGAAGCAACGAGACGATCCAAACGGGCCTGCGTCGATGCTGTGTAGGTCTACCGAGCCCTTCGGAGTACTCGACGTGGACCGTGGGTTCACCGTCCCTCGCATAGAAGGCGAGTATGACCCCGGCGACCTCTAGGGAATGTTCTGTAGTCCTCACCACCCCGACTCCGGTCGGCGAATAACCTGGCTCCTTTATTAGCGTGCCCTCCCTCACGACCTCCAGCCTCGTTCCTTCAACCCTCACCTCGGCGGCACGCAACTCGGACCCTCCGTACACGATCAGGTATCGATCAATACCGTACGAGACGATCGCGGGCAGAACGTCGGTAACGTCAGCGACCTTCACGTCCGATGCTACCTTCCACGTCGTCCCTCTAACCAATAGCGCTGCGTGTATACCATCGGTGCCAACGTACGCTAGAACGTTGTCCAAGAGAACGGGTCTTGTCCCCGGGACGGTGATCGGAGCACCGTCGATCGTCGGGTGGGCGGGATCGGGTAAGTTAACAGCTACGACTTCGGTTCCCACCGGAGTCTCGTACGCCACGAGGAGATACGTGGTCACAGGACGTCCGGCTACCGAAACGGAGAACCTCTCGACGGGGCCCGGGGTGAACAACTCGAGCTCCACGGGCTGACCTTGCTCGTCCGTGATCCATCTCCAAACGCCGTCGACGTTTCCGAACACCCTCACTCGCAGCTTCCCATCGCACCGGTATACGAGCACGAAGGTGGAATCGTCCACCCGGACCGGCACAGCCGCGTCGCCTTGGACACTCAGTCCAGTCCACAGTACGGCGCAAACGTTGTCCTTGTACTCGACGAGATCGACGTCGATTCTGGGCCCTTCCGGTGTCATGAGCGGTACGGTCAACACGAACGTTGCCAGATCACGTTCCCCACGCCACGGAGCCGTAGCCGGATAGCCGGCTACGGGTGCCCTGATCCAAGTCTTGACTAGTACCCTACCGTCGGCTTTCGCCACCGCTATGCCGAGTCCCTCTCTGGATTTCCAAGCTACCAACGCGTGATCCGACTGGAGGGCGAGGGCCGGTGGACTGGGCGCGGTCTCGGGACCCGGGACGTCCGCAGGGCCCAGCTCCTCCGCCTGAGAAGAACCAGCGAGCAGCAGTAACGTGAACAGTATCGGAAGCATCCTAGGCCCCTGTGGTGAGTGGTCATGGTGATGAATAAATTTCGAAAGGGGCTGAAAGGTTGGGACTTGAGCCGAGGACGGTAGTTCTCAGACTAGGACACCGGCGCGAGCGGGACAAGCGGATCACGACGCACGTATGTTTGACGGCTCGGGCGTTCGGAGCTGCCAGTGTGCTGATCTCGGGTGACCATGATGAATCGGTGATCGAGTCCGTCGAGAACGTCGTCGATCGATGGGGCGGCCCCTTCACCGTGCAGTGGGTAAAGAATTGGAGACGTGTGATCAAAGATTGGAAACACTCTGGAGGATCCGTGGTCCACCTCACGATGTACGGTTTGCACGTAGACGACGTGATCGAAGAGTTGCGAGAGGAGAACGAACTGCTCGTGATCGTGGGTGCCGGTAAGGTTCCTGCCGAAGTCTTCGAGCTTTCGGATTACAACGTCGCCATAGGACATCAACCCCACTCCGAGGTGGCCGCGCTCGCAGTCTTTCTCGACCGGCTCTACGGGGGCAAGGAACTTCATCGGGAGTTCGAGCGGGCTAGGTTGAGGGTCATACCCTCGGAGAAAGGGAAGAAGGTGGAACGACTATGACGGTAGAGATCGCTGTGATATCGGACGTTCACTCGAACCTCGAAGCGCTGAAGCGGGTGCTGCGGGAAGTACGGTCGGCCGACATGTTGGTGTGCTGCGGCGATATCGTGGGCTACGGTCCCCGACCTGTAGAGTGCGTGGACATCGTCCGCGAGCGGTGTGACCGGTGCGTGATGGGTAACCACGACTACGGCGTCGTCACCGGAGATGTCGCCTACTTCAACGTCGCCGCTCGGATAGCCGTGGAGTGGACTCGGCGCCAGCTAGACGAGGATAGGCGGGATTTTCTGGCAAAGTTGCCGAAGACCGAGCGGTTCGAGGTGGAAGGGGTTTCGATCTTCCTGGTACACGGGAGTCCCAGGGATCCGATCTGGGAGTACGTGTTTCCTCACACTCCCAGACGACTGCTGGAGAAACTGGTCGATAAGGCCGGTACAGACGTACTCATCACGGGTCACACACACGTACCCATGTGCGACGATGTTAATGGTTCTTACGTCCTCAACCCCGGTAGCGTAGGCCAGCCCAGGGATGGTGATCCTCGGGCGGCGTTCGGTATCCTCGAAGTCTCGGACGGCAGAGTAGTCTCTTGGGACGTACACAGGGTGGCTTACAACGTCGATCGGGCCGCCCGCGAGATCGAAGAACGTGGTCTGCCGGAGGAGCTGGGAGCGCGGCTGTACCGTGGAGTTTAGACATTTCGGAGTAGTTTTAACCCATACTCGAGCGCTTCTAGGTTTCGTTCCGCGATGGATCGCCTGGGCCAGCTCTCCGGGCGCTCACACCAGGATCGCTGTGTCCGGTACACCCACTCCACACGATCTGGGGACGCGTATTCCTCACGACAGAGCGTGTAGAGGACCTCGACGGCGGGCTTAGTGAACACGATTCCATACCCTCGTGCGGTCAGCTCCGCGAGGACCAATTCTACGCGCTCCGGTGGTACCTCCTGGTAGGGCCGGTGAGCCTTCTCGCCGTCGTCTATGAACGCGGGTTCCTTGCCGAGTAGTTCCGAGACTATGTGTGCTCCCAACCCTCGTGTCACCAGCGTAGGTACGTCGCCTGATCCCATCTCCGCGGTCGGACCGAAGAAGCGTACGCTGAGCCACTCGGATCTCAACAGTCTGTGCAGTTCCGGGTGAACTTTGGCGTACACTACCCGGTCTACCTCCTCTTTGTCCGCTTCGACTCCGTACAAGTCTTCCAGTGGTTTTAGGTTCGCGTCCACAAGAATGTCACGGCCTTTTTCCCAGTGTTCCACCGCTAGAGCCGTTTCGATAACGTCGACGCTTTCATCACGAAAAGCTACTAGTTCGACTATCGCCCCATCGTCTTGACGTGCCACGAAAGCGGTCACGATAGGATATCGTAGGTACGGTCCGACAGAGTCGACAACGAGCCGGCGGCCAGGTTCCGACATCCGAACGCGATGGACGCCCCCTTCCTGAAGCGCCCGTCGCATCATCTCGTGTGGATCCAAAGTGCCGACCCCGTTCGGTCGGACCGTGGCCCCCTCCTCACGAGCTCGGAGCCGGGGTGGTAAGCTCGTCATCCCGACACTGGCCCGTGTTCCGGGAAAGTGTATCCGGCCCGTCGGACGGCCGTTCATCCGCTGCGAGACGGCCGGTCACGGCCGCCGGGCGTAATTGTGCCGGACCGCAGCACGCCCGCCCTCATCTGTTCTTAGGCGGGACCGTCTCCTCGAGGGTAACTCCTCCACATAATAATTGTCCCTTTAGACCCCCTCAGAAGGATGGTGGATGTCGGAGGAGCGACACTAGGAGGAACACGATGAACGGCACCTTCAGATAACCGAGGTAGCTGCCTAAGGATGGGTATCCCGGATCCAAGTCCGCGGTCGCATCTATCAGCTTCAAGATGACGGCATAGAGTTTCCAGGGCATGCCGAGCCACGGGATCGTTAATGACCACTCGAGCGTGTCGAGTAACGCGAACAACCACTTCTGATATTCTGGACCTAACAACGAGAGGTTCCATCCGACCCCGATACCCGGGACGAAGAACGGCTCTCGCAACTTCACGGTCAGGCCCAGCAGGCCGCCTAGCACGGCTTTGCTCAAATCGTCTAACAGAGCTATCGGCGCCATCTCGAGCGTGAGTACGAACTCGGATTCGACGGTTTCTAGCGCGTAGCGCGGACACTGAGCGGCCGTGATCAGCACCGAGAGTGTTACGAGCCCGAGCTCGATGAGATACCGGTCCACCGGGTACCGATCCCGTATCAAGGCTTCCCACGCGATCTTACCGTCAGTCAGCGCACCGTGGATCTCGACCGGTATCAGGTTGAGGAGGTTATTCCAAGCGGAGTCGAACGCTCCTTGGGGATCCAGCGGACTCAGCGCGGCCGATATCAGGGCACCGACCACGGGGCCCGCCATGGTGACCTCCGCGTCTTCTCGCGAGACGTTATCGAAAAATTTCACCGGATTCTCAACGTAGAGCAGCAGAACCTCCTTGTACCGCTTCCTGAGCTCCTCCTCTGGGGTACCCGGATCGTAAGGCCCTATGGTGACGAATCCTATTGGGAATTCTACATGGATGTCTACGCACTTCCCGTTCCTGCAGTGAAAAAGTATCTTCGGTGGAAACAGGTCGATCTGAACCCCGTCAATGCCTCCGCAGTACTCCGCCTCCACCAAAGCATGACCCAACTCATGTGCCAGCGTTCCCGTCAGATACACCGAACCCGTGAGGCCCGCGTACCCTGGAACCGCCACGATCGGTAGAACGAACGCGACGATCATAATCCGTTGCAAAGGGGGTTCCCCTTGCGTCTAATCACGTTGACCACGGACTTCGGACTCGGTTCTCCGTATCCTGCCCAGGTTAAAGCTGTGATTCTCAGAATCGCGGCCCCAAGCGTCGAGATAGTCGACGTAACCCACGAAGTCCCGGCACAGGACGTGGTGGCCGGTTCCTACGTGATGTCGGTCTCATGTCCGTGGTTCCCGCCTGGATCCGTCCACGTGGGTGTGGTGGATCCCGGGGTGGGGACCGAGCGTAGGGCTGTTCTACTGGAGACGGAGCGTGGGGACTTCTTGGTGGGACCGGACAATGGCCTCCTGATACCTCTCGCCGAAGAACTCGGTGGAATCGCCCAGGCCTTTCGTATCCTCGAGGACGAGGTCTCGGACTGGGAAGTCTCCGCTACCTTCCACGGACGCGACGTATTCGCTCCAGCCGCTGCGCGAGTGGCGTCAGGTGAGAGTCCTGAGAAGTTCTGCGAACCCTTAGATCCCGAGGAACTAGTCGAGCCACCGATCGCCGAACCTGAAGTGGACGACGGCCACGTGCGTGCCCGGGTGTGGTTTGTGGATGACTTCGGGAACATCATCACGAACGTCCGGTACGAAGAAGTGGACCTGCCCGAGACCGTGACGGTCCGCGTCTCCGGGGAATCCTTCGATGCTAGGCACGTCCACACGTACGGGGAGGCGGACTCCGGTGATCTGATCGTCCTACGGTCTTCTTCCGGCCACCTTGAAATCGCGGTCGTAGAGGGAAGCGCTGCCGAACTGCTCGGCGTCTCGACGGCCGACCGGCTCGAGATCCTCTACTGACCGTGCGGAAGGACCACGCGGTCCCCAGGTGAGGTTAACCCAGTCTCACCTCTGTTATGGACTCTGGCTCAGCCGCCCATGGATTTTTGAGAACCTTCGGGACGTACTCGGCGACGTCTTCCGCCGTGAGTCCCTGGGATAACTTCCGCTCCGCCAAACATCCGGCGCTCCCAACTACGAATGCTCCGATGCACGCAGCTTCGAACCCTTCCCTACACTGTGCTGCGACTCCGGCGATGACCCCGGCGAGTACGTCACCCGTGCCTCCTACAGTCATTGCCGGGGTTCCCGTGACGTTCCACCTGATCTCGCCGTCGGGGGACCCGATGACGTCAACCCTACCCTTCAGAAGGATAGTGCATCCGAGTTCCTCCGAAACCCGCCGGACGACTTCCGAACGATCCTCGAGAGATCTCCCCAGTTCCTTTCCGAACTCCCTCCTGAACTCTCCCGCATGTGGAGTCAGAACGAACTTGTCATCCACGTTCACCTCAGAAATCCCTCGTAGTCCGTCGGCGTCGACGACAATCACCCCGTCAAAGGACTCCGCCAGCTCTTTCAGTATCCCGACGGAGTCCGCGTCCGCGCCGAGTCCGGGCCCGACTAATACGGTATCCACGTCCTCGAGGTCAGCTTCCTCCAAGTGCTCAGGCACGAGCCGCTCCGCGGAGACCGTTCTGTAGATGACGTTCGGGTCGTTTTTGGGTACCGTGTCGACGGTTAGCAGGAAGACAAGGTCCGCACCGGCCCTGAGCGCGCCTCGTGCGGCCAGCTGTGGCGCTCCAATGTACTTCCGCGAGCCGCCTATGATCAGTACGCGGCCGTGGTGGCCCTTATGCGACCAGGGATCGCGCCGTAGGATATCCGAGGCGATGAGGTCGCCCGGGCCGCAGATCTGCTCGGCTATCTTGGGGATCCCCGCGTTCACCCTCCGGAGGAACACGTCCCGTAGCTTCCGAACGCCGCGTTTATGCCGATGTATCGACACTACCAGGTCCGCTTCGACGGCGACGTCTGGTGCCTCTCCGCTATCGGGATCGAGCCCTGTAGGGACGTCGATGGAGACTACTCGCGCCCCCGCACGAGAGGCCTCGTTGATCCGAAGGACTGCCGATCTCACAGGTTCGCGAAGCCGTCCCCGGATCCCGAACCCGAGGAGCGCGTCTACGACCACGTCCCGCTCGAAATCGACACTCTCCAGATCTTCCGAATCTCGGACCTCCTTGACGGGAATCCCCGCGCGGTCCAGCCTCCTGAGGTTCAATTTGGCCGCCTCGTTTTTGACGGTTTCACACCGTCCCACGAGGAGCACCTCGACGTCCACTCCCTCGGAGTCCAGGTGGCGGGCGGTGACGAACCCGTCCCCACCGTTTCCACCTGTACCACAGACGACCAAGACGTCGTTCGGGGAGTACTCCTCGATCACTACCCTAGCCACGCCAGCTCCGGCATTCTCCATCATGAAATCCTCTTCGAAACCCAACCACCGCGAGTTTAGCTCGATCCTCCTCATCTCCCTCGAGGTGATGAACACGGATCCCGCCCCCGAGTGTGCGGAGAACGGGAACGTGAGTGTACTCGTTCCACCGGAAGCGTCAACTGGGGGAAAACACGGATTAGGGACCGTATGGTTTTCGCGGTGGGGGAAAATCGGCCGTGGAGGTTCACGAGCTTACGATTCTAGGCGGTACCGATAAAGATGGTCGGCCCGAGCCTGTCCGGGAACTCACCCTAGAACGTGGAACGATAGTCGCGGTCGTAGGTCCCACAGGCTCAGGTAAATCCGCGCTACTACGTGACGTCGAAATCCTAGCGCAGGGTGACACAGAGACAAGTCGCAGAATCCTGCTCGACGGTGAGGAACCGTCTGATGATCTCCGGTTCGATCCGGAGCACCGTCTTGTTGCCCACGTGACCCAAACCATGGGATTCCTCGCCGACTGTACCGTCCGCGAGTTCGTCGAGATACACGCTGAGAGTCGTGGCGTCGACGTCGACCCGGAGGAGGTTGTCGATGTTGCCAACCGCTTCACGGGCGAACCGATAGATCCGGACATGAAGATGACCGAACTCAGCGGTGGTCAGTCTCGCTCGCTCATGATAGCTGATGTGGCTCTGATTAGCGACTCGCCCATCATCCTCATCGACGAAATCGAGAACGCGGGAATCCGCAAACACGAGGCTCTCGATGAGCTTACGGCGCGAGATAAGATCGTCCTCTTGGTCACTCACGACCCCGTCGTGTCCTTACGATCCGATTTCCGGATCGTCATGCGAAACGGAGCTATGACCAAGATAGTGGAGACGACGCAGCGAGAACGGGAAGTTGCCGAGCTCCTCGAGCGAGTGGATACATGGCTCCTCGATCTCCGAAACCGCGTCCGCTGTGGCGAGCGACTGGACGATGTCGAACTACCCCTGGGGGCCGAGACGTGAAGCTGGTAATAGTCTCGGGTACGCCCGGATCCGGTAAGACCGCCGTCATTCTCAACGCACTGGAACGACTACTCGACCAGTACAATCCCGCCGTCGTCAAAGTCGACTGCCTCCGCACCGACGATCACGAGGTGTACCGTGAGCGCTTAGGGATCCCTGCTACCGACGCCTTATCTAAGGACATGTGTCCCGACCACTTCGCGGCCTATAACCTCGAACACATGGTTCGATGGGCCGAGGAACACGGTGCAGACCTGCTCGTCGTGGAAACCGCGGGTCTCTGTCTTCGCTGCGCACCCTACGTCGATGCCTGCCTCGGAGTCTGCGTCGCCGACGTCACCTTAGGCCCGAACTCCCCGGCCAAGGTCGGTCCCTTCCTGCAGACTGCCGACGTCGTCTGCGTCAATAAGGGTGACCTTGTCTCTCAGGCCGAACGCGAGGTCTACGTTCGGAAGGTGGCTGAGGTGAATCCAGATTGTCGAGTCATCGAGACCAACGGACTCACCGGAGCCGGGTGTGAACTACTCGCGCGACTGATCGAAGAGGAAGCCCCCGAGCTGCCCAACACCCTAGACGAAGTCAGACTCCGTGAGAAGGCTCCACTCGCCGTCTGCACGCTCTGCGTGGGCGAGACACGGGTTGCCGAGCGCTACCATCGTGGGGTGCTCAGGCGCATTGACGGATTCACGGAGTACCGAGGCGAGTAAGCTCGTCGAACTGCTTCCTGGGTTCCACTGTGGGGCCTGCGGGTACGACCGATGCGATGACTTCGCGGAGGCACTGGTCCGTGGGGAGGCCAGTCTCGACGACTGCCCCTACCTTCAAACCGAGCGGTTCGCCGAGGAGAGCCGACGGCTCGGGAAACTCTTGGAGGAGATCGGAGAAGTCGAAGGAACACGCCCCAGCATCACCGGGGTCCTAGACGGCTATGAGGCCGACTTAGTGCTTTCACCCCTTCCGGACGAGCCAGCCTGTCGTGAGATCCTCCATCCTTTCTGGTCTGAAGCCGATATCGAGGAAGGTGACGTCATCCGATACAGGCCATGGGGTTGTCCTATCACGCATTTCGCACGCGTTCTCGACGCGGAGAAGAGCCTCCTGACGGTCCATATTGTAGGACCTAAGCACCGACTCGGCGAAACGGACTTCGAGTATAAAGACGTCGGCCTGTGTCTCGTAGTCGGGTTCGAAGGGATCGTATCGGAGGGTAGGGTGCCTAACGTCGGGGAGACGGTCCGGTTCGTTCCGGAGCACTGCATGATGCAGAAAGTCCACTCTGGGGTGGTTATCGAAGCGGTAGGTGACCGGTTGCGCATAGAGTGCATCGATCTGAAGGTTTGGGCTCCTCTGAAGTAGCCTCGGCTCAACGACGGGTCACGTGGTCCGTTCCGGTTATCCCTCGCTTAAGAAGAAACGCGATAGTTTCAGCTATGGCAGAGCCCCTTGGGGATGAGGAGCGAGGAACCCTGCAGAACGATCGGGTGAAGAGGGGTCGACTTACCGACCCACTCACCCAACGATCTCCCTCCACCGTCGGACGTTCTCTTCGTCTGGTTCCCAGCGCAGTGCCACGTTACTCCCTACTTCGACCCCTAGCTCCTCGGCGACGGGCTCGCACTTGGCCCTCAGTAGGAAATACACAGGCACATCGGGGAACGGTTCCTCCGGGATGGACTCGAAGTTCCCCTGCCCTTTGGATATCACCACGTCTGCGTAGGACAATTCCTCGGCGAACTCATCGCTGACCTCAGTCGTGAGCAGTCCGAGCATCTCGGTCCCCGTGTCGATCACGTCGCAGATCTCGGTAATACCAACTTGCTCGGCGTCCTCCCGCGTGGCGTCGTTCACTATCGGACCACCGCGGACGGCCACTACCACGTCGCACTCCAACTCTTCCACCAACACCTCGATCAGCAGCTTATCCAGGGCGATCTCTCCCGCGTTGTCGCACAGATAGAGCACGCGTGCGCCTCTGAAATCCTCAGGTTTCAGGTCGAAGACAGTGAACCCTGCACCACTGATCTCCTCCCGGAGTTCGTCTAGGTCGAACTCGTGACCTGCCACCGCGAAGTCGATAGTGTTGCCGACGATCGCTGCGGCCGCGGCCTTCTTCAGGAGTTCCTCAGGGTCCTCGATATTCTCGAGATCGCTCTCGAGCTCCTGCGCGACCGCCGCCGCACGCTCGTTGGCCCGCCGCTTCTCCTCTCGGTAGGGGTCCGGATCCTCCGAGTACTTCATAACGGTTCGTTGTGCTTCGGTACCCAGCTTAGGAGGTTGGGGTGTGGGTTCCATTCGGTACAACTCGCTAACACATTCGGTCGCTGCTAGGATGGCCTCCTTCTGACGGTCCTCCGGGACAGCTCGTTCGACGGTGTTTACCGCGATTTCAAGCACGCACGGTACACACCGTGGTACTGCCCTCATTACCGATGCCCCCTGTCACTTCAGGAACAGCCACTGCAGGTCGTGTGGCACCTTCGTATGTTCCAGTGGCCACAACCCGAACGGTGCAGGTGATATCAGCAGGACGAGCAGGGACACCAGCAGCAAGGCGGGTAGCCAACTTTTGCTCTCGTCATCGTCCAAGAACGAGCGGTCGGACGGTAGTTTCGCCGTTATCTTAACCAGCACGATCACGGTCGCAACCGCTATGTGGTACCAGTGCAGGAAGCCTTGGAAGAACGCCGACATCACGGAGAACCACTTGACGGTGCGGGTATCGTAGTAATATCGCACGATGTATCCTCCTTCGAGCGGGTACACCGGCAGGGCTGAGAGCCAGGTGATGATGAGTCCCGCCCATCCAGCCAACGTGATCGGGTTCGCGACGATTCCGAGCTCGCGCGATAGGGACAGCGTCCACAGGTTGTGCCACACGAGCATTCGGACTGGCGTATGGTCGAACACGGCACCGAGGAGGAATGTCGCGGTGGATAGTAGGAATCCGGACACCAGACCGGCCACGCCTATCCGGCATAGCGATTCGACTAGCATAGGTCGAACTTCCGAGCGAATCACGGAGGAGAAGGCTCCCGGGAAGGGAGGAACCGCGAGGAAAAACGGCAGGCGCGGTCGGAGGCCCTCTACTTTCGCTACCCAGAGCTTCACGATCTCCTTTCCGAAGTAAATCGCCGAGAACGCGAGTGCGAACTCCACCGCGGCCCAGGTCGAGCCGAACGCCAACCACCCACCCAAGTACGCGAATACCGGAACCGAAATCCCTAGCAGAACCAGCCATCCCGGCTCCTGCTCTGGGACTTCGAAACGCTGTACGACCAGCCTACCGGCCTTCCCTTCCGGTTCCGCTGTGAATTTCATCTCAGCCAGCTTCCTAGCCAGGCGACGCGCGTCTCCCTTCCGCTCGTAGTGGAAAACGACCGAACTGTCCTCCCGGATACGGAACTCCTTTACCTCGTATCCTGCGCCTTCGAGGGCCTTTTCAATGCTCTTGACGTCTTTATACGATGGAAACATCGACGGGTCGGCATTCGTTCGGAACACACCCTCGACTAGCAACGTCCCACCACATTCGGGGCACTTACCCTTCCGCTCGTATACTACCTCATGATCGTGAGGTTTGAACTCGAAGTAATCGCAATCGTCACACGCGAGCAGGGTTACCAGCTCGTACTCTTCCTCTACCTTTTCGGCCGCCACGGGCTCCAGGGGTAACTGCCGTCTCATTTCACTCCCCCACCACAGTCACGAGCAGACGACGAGATCGCGGGCCGTCTAACTCCACGAACAGCACGGATTGCCACGTTCCCAGTACAAGATCACCGTCGGACACGGGAATGGTAACGGAATTCCCTAGGAGTATAGCGCGCAGGTGTGCGTCGGCGTTGTTGTCGATTCTATCGTGTTCGTATCCCGCATCTTGTGGCACCAGCTCTTCAAGCTTATTAACGATATCACGGAGGAGACCCGACTCAGGCTCGTTCACGACCACGGTCGCGGTGGTGTGCCGCGAGTACACGTGAGCGATCCCTTCCTTCACTCCGCTCTCCTTAACTTTCTCTTTGACCTGATCGGTGACGTCGATCACCTGAACCCTGCGTTCCGACTTGATCCTCAGCTCAGCCTGGTACACTGACAACGACCGCACCCCGGGGGACATCCTGTGGAACTGCCGTCGATGAAGCTACCGTCGGCACATGTGGAGCCGCTGAAGCTGGCCACGGCGATCGTAATAGCCTTGCTCCTCGTGAAGATTATGGGTCGAGCGGCTAGGGTCGTTCGGGGTAAGCTCGAAGAGGAGGGCTTACAGGATTTGGGGTGGTGGGTGGAGAAGACGCTTCTCTACGGTTCTTACCTACTGGCGTTCTCGATAGTTCTCGAGTCCCTAGGGATGAGCATCTGGGCCCTCGTCACCGGATTGGGGCTGGCCGGAGCCGGTATCGCGGTAGCTGCCCGTGATCTCATTGCGAACCTACTAGCGGGTCTGTACCTGGCACTGGAGCGCCCTTTCGAGGTTGGTGACAGGATTCGAGTCGGTGAATACTCGGGGGAGGTTGTTGACCTCCGAATTCGGTGTACGGTGTTGAAGTCCAGAGGTCGTAGGATAGTCATCCCAAACTCCGTCCTAGTCAACGAGACCGTAGAGAGACTGGACGATTCCGACGAGTGTGAGTTCGAGGTTGTGGTGGAAGGATCCCCTAATGAAATCGGGCGACGGCTGGCCGCGCTCGAAGGAGAATTGGACTCCCTAAAGCTGAAGTATTACGACATCTCGGTGGAACGTGTGGAGTCGGGCAGGGCGCTGGTCCGGGTACGGGCGGCTGGGAAAGAAGTGGATAGTGTGCACGGGGCGGTTCGACGCGCGCTCGTGAAGAGGCCTGGCGGGACGGACCGCTGGGATGACGATTAACCGGGAGCCGGGAGCGGATTCCGCCCCGACCCCCTCATTGTTACACAGTCCGCAACGAACCGAGGATCCAGTTTATAATTACTTTCACTCTACCCCTCGGGGGGGAGTTAAGTGGAGATCAACGGGGTACCTGTAGAAGACACGTTCTGTGAGGCTTTCAAAGGTTTGTACGCACGATTCATTGTGACGGCTGCCGACGAACGTCCCCTGCGTGAGGCTGCTGAGAACGTCGCCGCTCTGCCGGCCACCGTCTTCGGCGAATCTGAGGCGGGCGTGGAACGCTGGTTGGACCCGGAGGAGACCCCGGACGACCGTCCTGGGTTCGTCGCCCAGGTGTGGGTGGAGTACGGCGATGACGCCGTGAAGAAACTGGAGCACGAGCTCGGGAAGCGCATACGTCAGGGTGTCCTGGTACGACCGACTACCAGAGTCTTCGACGCTTGCGAGGATCCGGACGGCTATATCGACACGGAACGCCCTATCGGCCGTTGCGCCGACGGATACGAATACACCGACGTACGTTTCGACCGGGAGATGGTCCACATCCCGATCATGATGGGCGAGTTCATGATCGAGCGTCGACTAGGGTACGCGGAAGGTGTCGCTGGAGGTTTAGTGTGGCTGTTCTGCGAGGACGTAGATGCCGCGCTCGAAGCCGGTTATCGTGCCGTTGATGCCTTGCGAGACGTAGAAGGCGTCATCACCCCATTCAACGTCTGTGCCGCCGGTTCGAAGCCTGAAACTATCTACCCGGACATCGGCCCGACGACCAACCACCCGTACTGTCCGACTCTCCGTGATAGAATCCTCGACTCGAAGGTCCCGGAAGGCGTCGAGGCGATCCCCGAGATCGTGATCAACGGGGTCTCGCTCGACGCGGTAAAGCGAGCGATCGGAATCGCTATCGAAGCCGCCACGGAGGTTGACGGGGTCGTCAAAGTGTCCGCCGGGAACTTCGGAGGTGAACTCGGCGACTACAGGATTCCGCTGCGGGAGTGCATTCGGGAGTGAGAGGTGTTGGACGCAGTGGGTCTCGGCGCCCTCAACTTGGACGAGCTCCTGTACATTCCCCGAATGCCAGAACGCGACGACTCGGTGCCTATCGAACGGAGGGTGCAGCGAGGAGGTGGGTCCGCGGCGAACACGATCTGTTGGCTCGCCTACCTCGGGAGGAAAGTGGGGTTCGTCGGGAAGGTCGGCAGCGATAACGCTGGGGATCTTCTACTTCGGGAGTTCGAAAAGCACGGTGTCGATACCTCAAGAGTCGTCAGGGGTGACGGATACAGCGGTACGGCGTTCTGTCTGGTCTCTGGAGATGACAGGAGGATCCTAGTCGATCCCGGGGTCAACGACGATCTTCGACCTGAAGAGGTCGATATCGACTACATTCGTGAAGCTCGCATACTCCATACGAGTTCGTTCATCGGGTTACGATCGGAGACGTCCCTGGAGACCCTGAAGCGGACCATGAAGGCGGTATCGGACGAGCTGATGGTGACTTTCTCTCCGGCCACGATGGTCTTGCGTGGCTGGTCCTATTTGGAACCGTACTTCGAAGCTGCTGATGTCGTGTTCCTCAACGAAACTGAGGCAGTTCACTTGACGGGCGATGTCGAGGAGACCCTCAACAGGCTGGCTGAACTCGTGGAAATAACTATCATCACCCGTGGGCCCGACCCCGCGATCGTCCAAGAAGGGACCGAAACCTCGGAAGTGGCACCGGAGCCCGTTCCGGAGGAAGACATCGTAGATCCTACTGGGGCAGGGGATGCTTTCGCTGCTGGATTCATCGAAGGCATTCTACGGGGTGAATCGGCCGACCGGTGCTGCGAGCGCGGTCACGCGGTAGCCGCAGAGTGTCTGAGAATCGAAGGATGTCGTCCCCCCAGCGAAGGGCGCCCCGAATAGTGGCTCCGAGGACAATCACTTCGGGATGAAATCCACAAGCTTGTGCACTTGCGGCAACACCCGCACGTCGGAGTCCACCAGTCCGGCTAATCTCCAGAGATCCTCGAGGTCGTGCTCAGAGCCCGTCGCCGGCTGCAGGAATATCGGCTCTACACCCAGCCGATGAAGTCCCTTCAGTGCACCCTCGGCGTGCCGGTAACATTCTTCGTTCACCAGCACCACCTTAGCGTAAACCTCTGCGTTGATCCTCTCGAGGAACCTCAGACAGCGGTCTGGAAAATCTTCCATATTGGGACCGTGTGACGGCAATTTCACGTCCGCGGAAACTGCATCCACCAATCTGTCGATTAATGGAGCTCGGTCGGGCAACGAGGCGTTGGTCTCGAGCAGTACCCTGAATCCGCGTTCACGGAGCCCTTCGATCAACCTCTTCAGTGCGCTCCACGGCTGGACTAGAGGTTCTCCCCCGGTTAACGAGATTATTCCGAACGTATCCTCCAGGTCCTCTAACTTCACCAGCACTTCGACGACGTCCTCCGGTCCGCATGGGACCGGGAGCTCGAGTTTCACCTCTCCGCTCACACGTCGAACCGGGGCCCTCCGGTGGCTGCTCCGGGAGGCCGGTTCGTCACAGTATACGCATCTCAGGTTACATCCTGAGAATCGGACGAACGCCTGCGGTTCCCCCACGAACTTGCCCTCTCCCTGCAGTGAGAGGAATACCTCGTACACGTTCAATCCAGGCGTCGGACGACCTCTGCCCCCTGTCCCCATCCCTCGTCCACCCGGATGCGTAGTTCCTTCAGATTGTCACCTGATAGCTTGCGCTCCAACTCGTCCGCTAAGTACTCTGCCAAGTCTTCGGCCGATAGTGAACTGGTAGGGATCAGTACAACATCCTCCCTAGGAAACACGTAGCGTTTGCCGTCCGATAATCGAACCGTGATCTCGTCCTCGGATTCCTCGATCTCGAAAAGTTCGGACTCGGTCGGTAACAACACCCGATGATCCAGGGGATTTATCAGCTCTCGCACCGCGCTCTTGAGCTCGTCGAAGTCGTACACAAAGCCGTGTGGTTCCGTACGCTCCCCGAGCAGCTCAACCGATACATGGTACGTGTGACCGTGCAATCGACCGCACTTACCATGTCCTGGGATCACGTGGCACGCCGAAAACCTCAGTCCTAACTCCCTACCGTCCAAATACACGCGCGGCAAACGTGCACCCCCGGCCGATGACGAGCAGCCGGAACACCGAGTGGTGACGAGCCCTGGCTTTACCGAGGCCTCGGGTCGGCGGTTAAGGCCCCCCTCATCGCTCGGCCACCGCCGTAGGTCCTCATCCCCGACTCGACCGGCGAGCTAACAGTATTAACGGTGTACCCGAGACGTTCGGGGGTGCCGAAGGTTGCCTGTGGTCACGATCCACTACGATAAGCTCGTGAAAATACTCGGAAGGGAAGTCTCGTTCGAGGAGCTAGCTCATAACCTCATCCCGATGCTAGGTAGCGATGTGGAGCGAGTCGACGAGCGTGAAATGGTGATCGAGACGGAGTTCTTTCCAAACCGTCCCGACCTGTATAGCGTGGAGGGCGTTGCGCGGGCTCTCAAGGGATTTCTGGGGATAGAGAAGGGCATACCCGAGTACCACGTTCGTCGCTCGGACGTGGAAGCACGGGTTGAAGAGAGCGTACTCGACGCGCGCCCATGCCTCGCGGTCGCAGTCGTCCGTGGCGTTGAGTTCGAGGACGAGCGTGACTTGGAGCATCTCATGGAGTTCCAGGAGCACCTCCACTGGGTGATAGGGAGAGATAGGAAAAAGGCTGCGATCGGTATCCACGACTTCGAGTCGATAGAGCCACCTCTTAGGTACTTCCTCGTGGATCCGAACGACAGGTCGTGGGCGTTCGAACCACTCGATCATCCGGGCGAGGAAATGACACCTGCCGATGTTCTCAGGCGGCACGAAAAGGGTCGGCAGTACGCCCACCTGGTGTCCGGTGGAGCTCCGATACTCGCGGACGAAGAAGGAGTGATTTCGTTCCCTCCAGTGATAAACTCGGAACGCACCAGGGTCACACAGGACACGACGGACCTACTCATCGACGTGACCGGTACCGACTGGCGGTCCGTGCTGGACGCGCTCCACGTAATCGTGTGCAACCTGGCCGAACGCGGCGCGGAGGTATTTACCGTTGAGATACTAGGAGCATACGAGCGGACAACTCCGACGATGGAACTCGACGTATGGGACGTCCCCGTGAGCGAAGCTCGGAAACTGTTAGGGATCGATCTCTCCGGCGAGCAGCTGGAGGGGCTGTTGGAACGCGCTCGGCACGAGGCCATCCTCGTTCCCGAGGGTGAGCGTGAGCTCAGGGAATACCCGCTCCCGGATGTGTACCACATCGAGGCTGATTGGCGTGAGATCCCACCGATACTCTACGAGGAGGACGTGGTACGGGTTTTCGTGGGGCCCTGGCGGACGAACGTACTTCACGAGTGGGACCTGATCGAAGATGCTGGAATTATGTACAATTACGACCGGTTCGAGCCTACGGTACCTGACTTTTACACGCCATCACGTGCGGATAGGGGACGCGAATTCATCAACGTCGTGCGTGATACTCTCGCGAGGATGAAATTCGTCGAAGTGAACTCCTTGACTCTCATCAGTCCGGAAGAGAACTATCGGAAAATGCGCCTCGAACCGGATGGCCGCGCGGTGAAGTTGGCTAATCCGATTCAGAGAGAGTACACGATCGTACGAACGTGGATCCTCCCATCTCTGATGCGTTTCCTCGCGGACAATAAGCACCGTCCGTATCCGCAACGGGTGTTCGAGCTCGGAGAGGTGATCGAACAGGACGAGAACGCGGAGACTGGTGCCAAAGACCGGTGGAAGCTGGCGCTGGCGATAGCCGGTCCCGGTGTAGGCTTCTCCGAGATTAAGTCCGTGGTAGAGGCACTACTGCGCGAACTGGGCGTCACCGGGTGGGAGATTACCGAGAGAAAACACCGATCATTTATTAATGGAAGGTGCGCCGCCGTACTCGTTGACGGGCAGGAGCTGGGTTTCTTCGGTGAAATCCACCCCGAGGTATTGACTGAGTTCGACCTCGAAGTGCCCGTAGTGGGTGGTGAGTTCGACGTCGCGGCCCTTAGAACGGCCGCCGGGTGGTGACACTTGGAGCAGATAGTGAAGAACGCGCTGGAGCGCGTCGAACGAGAGCAAGGGGGCGACGACACGCCGTCGTCCCGGGGGACCGACGACGATCAGGAGTTGATGGAAGTCCTTGAGCGGGCCCGGGCCAGGATACTCGTAGTCGGCGTGGGGGGAGCTGGTAACAACACCGCGACTAGGCTCAAAGAGGAGGGTATCGGAGGCGCCGAAGTAATAGCGATCAACACCGACGCTCAGGACCTCGTTTCGTGTAAGGCCGACCGGAAAGTGCTCATCGGATACGAGCTGACCCGAGGGTTAGGTGCCGGTGGTGATCCGCGCGTCGGCGAAGAGGCGGCTAAGGAGGACATAGAGAAGATCAAAGAGGTCGTCGAGGGCGCCGACATGGTGTTCGTCACCTGCGGTCTCGGCGGCGGCACCGGCACGGGAGCGGCACCTGTCATCGCTGAAGTCACCCGCAAGGAGGAGGGAGCGCTCACGATCGGTGTTGTCACTCTCCCGTTCTCGGTTGAAGGTAGGAGGAGGATAGAGAACGCCCTTGAGGGTTTGGAACGGTTGAGGCAAGTGGCCGATACGTGCATAGTCATTCCCAACGACCGCCTGCTGGAGATCGTCCCGGACCTCCCCATCGCGGCAGCTTTCAAGGTGGCGGATGAAGTCCTCATCAACGCCGTGAAAGGGATCACTGAGATGATCACACGACCCGGTCTCATGAACCTCGACTTCGCCGACGTGAGAGCTGTGATGGAGAACGGAGGTTTCGCCCTGATAGGCATAGGCGAAGCCGAGAACGATTCCGAATCCGGTAACAGGGCCGTTCAAGCCGTGGAGAACGCACTCAACAACCCGCTGGTCGACGTTGAAGTGAGCGGTGCCACCGGAGCCTTGGTCAACATTGTCGGTGGCAAGGACCTCACGCTCAAGGAGGCCGAGGAAGTCGTGGAGTTGGTAGCTTCGGAACTGTCGGAAGACGCCACGGTCATCTGGGGAGCTCAGATCGACGAGGACCTGAACGACGTGCTCCGCGTCACCGTAATAGTTACTGGGATCGAAGACGCTGACCTCGAGGCCATGTTCACAGGTCCGAAGCAGCCGAAACGTGCTGAAGTGAAGGAGATGACTGCCGAGTCTTCTCGACCCGAAAAAGTCCCGGAGGTGTCGAAAGGAGGTGCGGAATCGCCAGAAGGTGAGAAGCCGTCCTCACTCGAGGACCTGGAGAAGATCCTCTAAGGGGGCCAAGATTCCGTGAGCACCTACGAAGAACTGATCTCCCTGTTACGGGACTGTAAGCGCGTCCTTCGAGCCGCCCGGAAGCCTACCTGGGATGAGTACGTAGAATCGGCTAAGATCGCTGGACTCGGCATCCTCATCGTAGGCGGAGTGGGGTTCCTGATCAGAATGATTGTGCAGTTGATCGAGCTCTACACGTGAGTGGTGAGTGAGTGGGGTAGTTTGAATTGGCCGAAACCGATTCGACGAAGCTCTACGCCGTCCGCGTGCAGGCGGGTCGAGAGGAGGCCACCGCTGACATGCTCGTGATGCGCGCTCGAAGGAAGGTCAAAGAGGAAGGTATCGAAACTGGTTTAAAGGCTGTAATAGCTCCCGAGGAGCTCCGAGGATACGTAATCATCGAAGTCGAGGAGTTGACCGACGAGCTCAGAGATCTAATTCACGATCTTCCGGATACGCGCGGTATTGTTGAGAAACCTATGGATTTTGAGGAGATTGAACACTACTTCGCGCCTAAGCCCGAGGCCGTGGAAATCAGCGAAGGAGACGTCGTCGAGATACTCTCTGGACCCTTCAAGGGGGAGAAGGCACGGGTCGTCAGTGTGGATGAGTCACGTCGTGAGATAACGGTTGAGCTGCTGGAGGCCCCCGTACCCATCCCCGTAACGGTAAAAATGGACGCCCTGCGGCTCCTGCGGGAGGAGGAGTACGAAGGGTGAAACTAACGAATTAGGGGTGCGGTAATAATGCCGAAGGAAGAGGTCGAAGTTCTCATCGAAGGAGGTAAAGCTGACCCTGGACCGCCGCTCGGACCCGCCCTAGGTCCGCTCGGTGTTAATATACAGGAAGTTGTTGAAGAGATTAATCGTAAGACGAAAGACTTCGAAGGTATGGAAGTGCCAGTTAAGATCATAGTTGACACTGAAACTAGGGAGTTCGAAGTGAAAGTTGGATCGCCTCCGACTTCCGCGATAATAAAGTCAGAACTTGGTATTGATAAGGGAGCGCATGAACCTAGACACGAAACAGTTGGCGACCTCTCGATGGAACAGGTGATAAAAATAGCGAAAATGAAGTTCGACGACCTACTGTCCTACGATTTGAAGACAGCGGTTAAAGAGATCCTAGGAACATGTGGGAGTATGGGAGTTACGGTTGAAGGAAAGGACCCAAAGGAGGTTCAGAAAGAAATCGACGAAGGAAAGTGGGATGACCTGTTCGAGAAGTACGAGGAGGAAGGGTAAGGGGTGAGTGGGAGTGGCGATTACCGAGGAAGACTTGATCGAACCGCTCCGGAAGGTAGTAGAGTACTCTCCACCCCGTCGGTTCCTCGAGACCGTAGACATGATCGTCAACGTGAAGGGAGTCGATCTCTCCGATCCTTCCCAGCGCATCGACAAAGAGGTCGTACTCCCTCACGGTCGCGGCAAGCCCGTGAACGTTTGTGTCATCGCGGAAGGTGAGATGGCCCGAGAAGCTGAGAAGGTCGGGGCGACGGTCATCAACCGCGAAAAGCTCGAGGAACTCGCGGAGAATGTACGCGAAGCCAAGAAGATTGCCCGACGCCACGAGTTCTTCTATGCCCAGGTGGATTTGATGCCGGACGTGGGTAGGGTTTTAGGACCCGTCCTCGGTCCCCGCGGCAAGATGGCCAAGCCAGTGCCACCTAACGCCGATATCCGTGCACTCATCGAGCGGGCCCACCGGACCGCCAGGGTACGGATGCGCGACCAGCCGGTCATTCACACGGTAATCGGCGCCAGGAACATGGAGCCGGAGCAGCTCGCCGAGAACGCTATGACGGTCCTCCGGGAGGTAACTTCCGAGCTCGAGAAGAGCTGGGCCCAGATAGACTCCGTGTACGTTAAAACCACGATGGGCCCGGCGGAGCGGGTGTACTGATGGGGGACTGTGCATGACCGTCAAAGCGAAGGGACAGCCGCCCTCCGGCTACGAGCCTAAGGTCGCGGAGTGGAAGAGGAGAGAAGTTGAGGAACTCAAAGAGCTGATGGATGAGTACGAGAACGTGGGCCTCGTCAGCCTCGAGGGAATCCCGGCACCACAACTGCAGGAGATCAGGGCTAAGCTCCGCGAGCGTGATACCATCATCAGGATGTCCAGGAACACCCTGATGCGAATCGCACTTGAGGAAAAGCTTGACGAGCGACCCGAGCTGGAGCCACTACTGGATTACATCGAGGGTCCTGTGGCGTTTATCTTCACGAATTTCGATCCATTCAAGCTGTACAAGCTTCTGGAGGAGAGCAAAGCCTCAGCGCCCGCTAAGCCAGGTGATATCGCTCCAGAGGATATCGTCGTACCGGAAGGTCCCACACCGTTCGAACCCGGACCGATCGTAAGCGAGCTCCAGCAGGCCGGTCTACCGGCTCAGATCCAGGACGGAAAGGTAGTCATCACTAAGGATACTGTGTTGGTCAAGGAGGGGGAGGAAATAGACGAGAAGACAGCTGAGATTCTTAAGAAGCTCGAAATCGAGCCGATGGAGGTAGGAGTCGATATCGTAGCGATCGTAGCCGAAGGGACGCTCTTCGAGCGCGATGACCTCGCGATCGACTTCAACGAGTACGAAGACATGGTCAAGGAAGCCGCGCAGCACGCGTTTAACCTATCGATCAACGCGGCTATACCGACGGCGGAGACTGCGGACGTTATCGTCGCGAAGGCGCACGCGGAGGCGCTCAACCTGGCAGTCAACGCGGGAGTGCCAGTACCGGATGAAACGGTCATGGGATGTATCCTGGCCAAGGCTCACGGAGAGATGCTGGCATTGGCGGGAGCTATCGCCGAGGTGGACGAAGAAGCCCTCGATGAAGAGTTATTAGAGATGGTGAGCCGATCAGCCGAAGCGGTCGAGCGGGAGGAAGAGGAAGAAGAGGAAACCGAAGAGGAAGAAGCGGAAGAAGAGGAGGAAGAAGAGGCGGCAGCAGGTCTCGGAGCCCTATTCGGTTAACCGACCACGGGGGTCCTATTTCCTGCCTCATAACGTCGTTCTTACCGGTCGTCCCGGTATTGGCAAGACCACGGTTTGTCTCAAAGTTCGTAACGTTCTAGAGGAGAAGGGCTATACCGTCGGTGGAATCTATTGCCCCGAGATCAGGGAGAGTGGTCGACGGATAGGCTTCGAGATCGTCGACCTCACCGAGGGTGACCGGTACCTACTTGCGAGAGAAGGAGCTTCGGGGCCCAGAGTCGGCCGCTATGGGGTTTTCATAGATAACCTCGAACGGGCCGCCGAATCCATCGAACGTGCCGTGGAAGGGACCGACGTTGTGATCGTCGACGAGGTCGGCCCCATGGAGCTCAAGTCGAACACGTTCGTAGGCGCCGTGAGACGGGCGGCCGACGCGCATACACCCGCGATCTTCGTAGTGCATGAACGATCTCGACATCCTGTCGTAGTGGATCTTAGGGAGAAACGCACCGACGTCGTGCGTTTTCGGGTCACGCTCTTCAACAGGGATGAGTTACCCGACAGAATTCTCGAGTACGTGCTTGAGTGGTTGAGGGAGAGGTGATCGTCTTGGAACATCTGGAGTGTGATGTGCTCGTGATCGGAGGTGGCGGCGCGGCCGCCCGTGCGGCGATCGAGGCCGCCAAAAAGGGTCTGAACGTAGTAATCGTTTCCAAAGGTGCCATGGGTAGGAGCGGATGCACTGTTATGGCGGAAGGGGGCTACAACGCTGTCTTACGCACAACCGACCCGGATGACTCCTTCGACGCTCACTTCCGCGACACCGTCGAGGGGGGTGCCTACCTCAACGATCAGGACATGGTGGAAATCCTCGTACGGGAAGCACCTAAGCGCTTACTCGACCTGGAGAATTTCGGAGCCGTATTTGACCGTAACGAGGACGGCACCCTGGCCCAGCGCCCTTTCGGTGGTCAATCTAAGCCCCGTACTTGCTACGCCGGTGACCGTACTGGACACGAGATAATGATGGCGTTGCTGGACGAAGTTCGCCGCCTCGACGGTATCACCGTTCTGGAACGCACGATGGGGTACGGACTGATTCGGGATCACGACGGAAAGGTAGTGGGCGCGGTATGCGTGGACCTTCAAACCGAGGACGCCATCGTCATCACGGCCTACGCCACTGTTCTAGCCACAGGGGGCGCGGGTCAACTCTACCCAGTCACCACGAACCCTGTCCACAAAACCGGTGATGGGTACGCTATGGCCCTACGCGCCGGTTGTCCGCTCATTGATATGGAAATGGTTCAGTTTCATCCCACTGGAATGGTGTATCCCGATAGTGTTCGCGGAGTCCTGGTTACGGAAGCCGTTAGGGGTGAGGGAGGACGACTTTACAATGCCAGAGGCGAGCGTTTCATGAAGCGCTACGATCCTGAAAGAATGGAGTTGGCGACACGTGACGTCGTAGCTCGAGCTATTTACAAAGAGATCAAAGAGGGACGTGGGACAGAGCACGGCGGAGTCTACCTGGACGTCACTCACCTGCCCGATGAGGTGATAGAAGGGAGGCTTGAAACCACGTTCAAGCAGTTTCTGCGCGTGGGCGTGGACATTCGAAACGAGCCCATGGAAGTGGCCCCCACGGCCCATCATTTCATGGGAGGAATCCCGATCGACACTGACGGGAAGACGCCGATCCCGGGTCTCTTCGCGTGTGGTGAGGTGACGGGAGGCATCCACGGAGCGAACCGACTCGGCGGAAACGCCCTGGCCGATACACAGGTTTTCGGGTGCCGTGCCGGGAGGGCTGCCGCCGAACTCGCTCTGAAGTTAAGGAGACGAGGTCGTAGGATACAGGTGCGCGAGACCGACGCACCGGCTGTGGAGTCCGAGATCTGGTCAACCATCGGTCAAGAGGATACTATTCTAGTGCGCGAGAAACTCCGGAAGACGATGTGGGAGCACGTGGGTCTGGAGAGGTCCGAGAAAGGTCTTAAGACGGCGATCAAAATCCTTAATGAGCTTAAGGAGACCGTGGAGTCCGGTCTAGACGATGAATACGGATTACGACCGGTCTTAGAGGTGCGCAACATGGTAGAGGTGGCGATCGCCGTCGCGCGGTCCGCCCTCTACCGGACCGAGAGCCGTGGAGCTCACTACCGCTCGGATTATCCAGAACGCGATGACGAACGGTGGCTCCGTCACACGGTCTACAAGCCCGACGGATCCCTGACCACCCGTCCAGTTAAGATCACTCGACTGGATCCCCGTCGATGATTACGTCGACGAAGCGGATCTCGTCCGGCTCCACCTTTACTAACCCTCGATCCGTGAGCCTCAGTTCCGGTATAACCGGAAGGGTCACAAAAGAGAGAGCCTGGAACGGGTCCCAATCGACACCAGAACTAGATCTAATTAACTCAAGCACGTCCTCGTAGGATTTCTTCACCTCCTCAGGATCTGAGGAACTCATCAACCCAGCCACATCTAGTCGTACGAACTCGGCTCGGTCTCCCGCGACGGCCCCTACGCACCCTCCCACTTCGAAGACGAGCTGCAGAGCCTTACGCACGTCATCGAGGCGTCTACCCGCGACCACCACGTTGTGTGAGTCGTGAGCTACCGTGGATACCAGGGCGCAGCCGAGCTCCTCGAACCCTTCTACGAACCCTATCGACCAGCTGCCCTGCCCGTATCGGTCCGACACGACCAGAAACGCCACGTCGTCGTCTTTCACTACACCGTCCTCGACGGTAACCTCTCGTACGATCTCTTCCGTGCGGATGGAACCTCTCACAAGTCCGATGCACCTCACCTCGTATTTTCCGTCCTGAAACGACACCTTCCTGGGGTTGACGGAGAGTTCGACGTCGGGTAATTCAGCCTCCGCGTCTCGGAACCGAACATGTTCCGAACGTTTGCCACCGATCCACACGTCCGTGAGTTCCATGCTCTCGTCGAGATCTTCGACCACCACTATGTCGGCGTGGAACCCGGGTGCCAAACGTCCTGATCGTAAGCCATAACACAGTGACGGATTCAACGTGACCGTGCTGAGGGACTCCAACGGATCGAAACCGGCCTCGATTGCACGCCCCACCATTTTCCGGAGTGATATTTCGTCCATGTCCTTAATGTGCAGATCGTCGGTGACGAAGCACACACCACGGAGATCCTCTAACGTCTCCAGTGCTACTTCCAAGTCCTTCGAAGATGAGCCCTGTCGGACGAAGGTCCAGATCCCGAGCTCCCGCCTTGAAATGAATTCTTCCGCCGTCGAGCACTCGTGATCTGTCTCAGGGCCGGCCGCGAAGTATCGCATCGCTTCGAACCCTGTGAGGCCTGGGGCGTGTCCGTCTACCGTCAGGCCGTACAGATTCTTCAGCCCGATGAACCCGTCCTTTTCTCCCTCCATGACTCCAGCGACGTCCATCAACTCTCCTACGGAAACTACCATCGGATGGCTCGCAAACCTTCGAGCCACGTCGACCGTAATCTCGCCTTCCACAGTCTCATAGGGAGGTCCTAGTGCCGGGACGCACGACGGTAGCGCGATATAGAACTTAAACGGTAGTGCCTCTTCCGCTGTCTTGACGGCCCATTCAAGTCCGAGCTCGCCTGAGACGTTCACGACCTCGTGAGGGTCCCAAACGACGGCCGTAGTACCTTCACGTACTACGATCTCGGCGTATCGGGCCGGCCTCAGTCCGGAACTTTCCACGTGGACATGAGCGTCCACGAACCCAGGGCAGATGATCCCGTCGACGTCGATAACATCGGCGTGCTCGGGTTCATCTCGCGTCACTCCGAGCAACCTACCTCCGTTCAATATCACATACCCGGTTCGAATTTCCGAGAACCAAGGGTCGACGAATCGACCTTGGAAAGCTCGCGACTCGTTTCCCCCCGCGAGTACAGCGGGGAGGTAGGCGCGCGGGATCACGGTCGGGCCACCGACGGCCCTCTCACCCGCGCACCTGTGGCCCGGCGGAGCCCACGCGGGATCATCCTCGGGATTCCCGCGTCCCCCGCGCCGGTTCGACCGGGCCATGGTGCTCGGTAGGGAATGAGGCATATGAACTTACCGCTAGTTTCCTCAGATTCCAAATGTACAGGCAGGAAGTCACCAGAAAGTGGTATAAGATCGAAGTTTCTAGTAGGTACCTCGCGGCGGCGTTTCCCATAGAGAGATCGGTGGTAGGTGGTGGTGGGATGAACAACTCTCTGATATCGTACCGGCGCCCGTCCTCCGCGTTGTAGTACTCCTTCATAGTTGCTATGGACACCGCTGAGGCGGTGAGAAAGTAAGCGGCCGTCGAGAGAACCATAGCCCCTTGCTTCCACGATATCAGGCACACCATCGGACACCCGACAGCCCAGTAGTTCGGGTTCACCACTTTGGAGAACGCTAACAACGCTAGTCCGATGCACCCGGCCGCGAGTTCTGGGTTCCCTCGCGTTGCCAGTGGGGCGACGACGGAGAGCATCCCGACGGCGTCTTCGAGCCCTGGACGCCATGTTACTAGGGTCCAAATGGAACAGTTCTGAGGAGGACGTTTAGCCTGAAAGATTACGACATCGTAGATGAAGTCCCAACCGTTAGCGACGAGGTAGGGTCCGCATATTAGTACGGAAGCTAGGAGAAACGTGGGGATCGATTGCCGCCGGAGGAACGGAAGGGCGACTATACCTGCAGTTGGTTTCATCCATAACGCCGTCGCTGCGCACAAGCCGGCCAGCTTACCTTCACATACTGCGGTTGCCAGCGCCGGTACCATCGAGATAGTGTCCAGTTGCCAGAACACACACGGATACGCCATCGAGGCGGCGGCTATTAACATCCCAACTTTTCCAACCCCGGCCCACCGGATCAGGTAAATGCACACTATGGCGCCGAGCCATGTCGGCATCTTCCACAACACTCGGAACTCCCAAGTGTGAGGGCTAAGCCCCAGCATGTTGGTGCCGACGTACCACACGAGGGCGGGTAACAGCGATCCTAGCGGGGGATAATGGACGTCAGTCGCCGAGTAATACGAGAGGGGATGACTGCACACGACAGGGCACCAGCGCATCCACTTCTCGAAGTCCGGCGCGTAGACTACCGTCAACAACCACCATAGCATATCCTTCATTCCGCCACCTCCGGATCAGCAGCTCGTGCCTTCCTCATCCGGCTCGGCGAAGGCCAGAATCATCATCCCTCGAGTAAAACCATGTAAGAATTGTTATGATTTCGATAACAATTCCGGCCTGAGGGCGTAAGAAAATGTGGTGGTTTAGGCGAGGTACCCCGCTATCGGCGAGGCCAGCATCGTCAGCAGCTGGTCCAGAGCCTTGACCACTGGCGCCACGATCTGCGCTGCGGTCGCTACGCCCTTGTCGGCCAAGTGTCCCAGCACCGTACTTACAGTCGGTAGCGCTAGGCCGATCGCGCTGGCCACTGATACCTCGGCCGTACCTCCTAGCCCTAGATCTTCCGCGATGTCTACGATTAAGTCACTGAACGGGCTGCCCACCATGTACAGCAGCGGCGCTACCACCGCGCCCGCCATAGTGCCCACGTCGAGCATCGACAGCGTGTTCGGCATCACGTTGTGGTCTAGACCCCAACCCGCCAGCAGGTCGGTTGCCAGCACCATCGCCGGTAGAACGGCGCCTACGTCGTTCTCAGCGAACTCCCTGAGTCCTAGGTCGTCCAGGAAGTTCTGTAGGTCCGTCTTGTAGCCTAGCATGTCGCTGAGCGGGTATCCCATGAACGGGTCCAGTAGCATCAGCGCTGGCACCGCTAGCAGTAGGTCCTTGACCACGGCTCCTGCCAAGTGTGTCGGGATTACCGGTTTCGGAGCTACTACGGTCACCTCGACGCTCTGCGTGGCAGTTCCACCGGTGATCCCGTACTGCGGTAGGTCCGGGAACTTCGCGGTCACGGTGATCGTGTGCTTACCTTCGGTTAGTTTCAGGGTCGCGCTCACGGTCCGGGTGTCTCCGAGCTTGTACGGCGGGTTGATCGTCTTCGTGTCGACTACCTGCCCGTCGACCGCGAACGTCACCGTGGTTGGAGTGCGCTTGATCGTGTACGGGTAGTTACCAGTCCATGTGATTGTGGCCGTCACGGTTACATCGGCGGTCGTCTGATTCCTCTCCAGCTGCACTTGAGTTGGCGCCTCTACGGACTGGATTTGCGGCTTGATGGTGTACTTACCTGGGTAGGCTTTGGCTTCGGCGCCGCCTACTAGGGCGACGGCCAGCGCCACGGCCAGCGCCAGAAGCACACGTTTCACGGCGGTTTCACCCCCGCCACCGGTGTGAACGGGACGTTATATTACCTTTTTGGGAATTTCCGATATAGACTTAGTCCTCAAACCCCATCATCTTCCTCAATCGCTCACCTACCTTCTCTATTTCGTGGTTCTCTATCTTCTCCCGGAGACGCTTCATGACGATACGACCGGACTCGTTTTCGAGCGTCCACTCGCGGGCGAATTCGCCACTCTGGATTTCCTCCAGCACCTTCCGCATCTCACCCTTGTCGATGATCCGTTTACCTCTGGTGAGCCCGCCGTATTCGGCGGTGTTGGAGACGTTATCGAGCATTCCACTGAGGCCTTTCTCGTAGATCAGGTCGACGATGAGCTTCAGCTCGTGTAACGTCTCGAAGTAGGCGACCTCGGGTTGGTAACCCGCTTCGACCAGGGTCTCGAACGCGTAGAGGATCATGTACAGGACTCCGCCGACGAGATCTACCTGCTCGCCGAAGAGGTCGGTCTCCACCTCCTCCCGGAACGTCGTCTTGATCACGCCGGCGCGGGTGAACCCCATCGCCTTGGCCATTGCGAGGGCTAGGTCCATCGCCTCACCGGTGTAGTCTTGATGTACTGCTACTAGGGCCGGAGTGCCGAACCCCTCGGTGTACAGCTTGCGTACCATATGTCCCGGCCCTTTCGGGGCCACCAGGATAACATCGACGTACTCCGGAGGCTCGATGAGACCGTAGTGGATGTTGTAGGCGTGGCTGAAGCTGAGCACGTTCCCCTTCTCCATGTTGTCATGGATGTGCTCGCGGTAAACCTGCGGCTGTACCTCATCGGGTATCAGTATGTGAACCACGTCGCCTGCCTCGGCGGCTTCCGAGATCGGTAGCACTTCGAAACCGTCCTTCTTGGCTCGCTCCCAAGACGGTCCTCCCTCACGTACGCCGATGATAATGTCTATACCGGAGTCTCGGAGGTTCTTCGCTTGGGCCTTACCCTGCGACCCGTATCCGATCACAGCAACCGTTTTGTCCTCGAGGGGTTCGAGAGAGGCGTCCTCATCGCCGTAGATCTTGGCCACCATATGGCCCCCTCACGATCCACTCACTATGCCTTCCTTCATGATGTCCAGGAGGCCGGCTTCATCCAGCGCTTCCTTGACCTCCTCGTCGGACGCGCCCCGGTCGATGTCGACTTTCTCTGGTGTCGGTTCCAGGTGCTTGATGTTACAGCGGCGACGCTTGACACCTGTCACGTCCTTAGGTCCTGTGATAATCACGAAATTCTCATCAACGATGTCCACTACGACGCAGTACCTGCCCGCCTCTCTACCCGCAGTTTTCACGCAGATCCTTCCCACCTCGATCGGCGCCGGCACGCAGATCACCCCGGGGAGTTCGTCGATTGGCGACAGTAGTAATGAAGATGCTGATCGCGGTCGCCTTAATCGCCGGCTTAACAATATTATCCTTGTGCGGATACGAATCGGTCGCAAAAGCTCCCACGTGGAAGGACGCAGAGCGCGCCTTGTATCACTACGGCTTATGCTTGGTACTGTCAGCGTGTTCGATTCGGCGGGTTCCAGGGTACTCGTCCGTGAACATCCTACTACATGGGTACTCCGGGACGTCTCCTTCTCCGGTTCCACTTCGGTGGTGGCTCGCATGGCAGACGGCCAAAATAGTAGGCCTCTCCACACTGCTTTCCGGGTTTCCAGCCCTGGAGGTGTTGAGATGGGTACTCTCCGGCGATCCGAGCCGATGGGTGCTCGCCGCGGCGGTACTGTTCGGGCCTGTTTTTAAGGTCCGAGTGTTCATGAGTGTGATGTCTCAATTAGCCGTTACCATACTTGACGTCTCCGAGTATCGAGTCGACAAGAGACTCCTACAGTCCGCCTTGGTTTCTCACGGACTACGCACTGCCTCGTTGCTCCTCGTATACTTAGTCGTCGTATTGATCACGTACCCCGTTATCTCATTGTGTCTTCTTCCAATGATCATCACACTAGGCTGGATCGTCTGGTACCTACACAAGATGTCGCGTCTGCCGTGGAAGGATCACACCCAGGTGTGTCGAGTGCTCAAAAACCGTCTCAAGCCCATCTTAGTGAGTTCCCTACTACTCTGCTCCGTGACCTTCACCTTAGGCCTGACTACGGATCACTTCACTAACGTCAGTATCCGGATCTGGGAGTACGTCTCGGGAGAGCACGTCAGACAAGTCCACACTCTCGTACCCGCGGTGCTCTTGGATCAAACCTCGCTACGGCGAATCGCAGAGACACACCGGACGGATACGTCCTTCCTAACCCTGGACGCACTGCAGGATAGAGTGATCGTACTCATAGGCGAGGGAGGTGATCAGGCTATCGCTATAGATCCGAGAACCGGCAGATCTTTGGGATCACGGAAGTTACCACCTGAACTTCGCGAGTCGAGCGTCGGGGCTCTAACCGAGGACCTGGAGTACGCTTATCCGTATTTCCGGGCTGGATTGCCCGTACTGTACTCCGGTAAGCTGACGATATCCGGATGGGTCGTCGCCGACGTTTGGATACCGTTCGCCGGCTATACCCTGATGATCCCCGAAATCACGTTAGAGGTTCGGAATAAGAGGTTCAAACCCACCGAAGCTCCGGCGTTTCCCGGCGTTGATTGGGGCGTCACTTGGTACCCCGCACGTTTGGACGGTCGGATTGTTCCCGTGGTGATCCCCTCGACGATCTGCTTCACTAGTTCAATCAGAGTGCCCGGAAGCCTCGTAATATCCCTGCATGGGCCTACCGCGGTTCGAGTATGGCTTCACCAGCCCTGTTTCATCGAGATCGAGCGTGGTCGTGTATACGTATTGAGACCGGAGTACTATCCGGATGGTACCTTGATGAAAGTCGAGAAAATCCGAGTGTAGGGGAAACGAACGTGATAATCGCAGTGTTCACGGAGTACAAGGGTGGAAAGCTTAGGTTCGTGTTAGCAGAGGGTGATCCGGAGGACGGTGCCGAGATATCGATCGAGGGTCACCTGGAGCTCTCCGGAAGCGGTGAACCCGTTCGGGGAGTTTTGGAAGGAGAACCAACGCCACCCGCCCGCGTGTTAAACGAGCTACGGAAAGCTGGTATGAAAATCGCCCTCCCCGACGTTGCGAAGGTGGCCGATCGAGTTATGGGGGAGAAAACTGAGGTTAGGGAACTCTGTCGGAGATGCCTCGCGTCCGATCGAGTGACCGTGTTGAGGGACGGGTACCGGTTCGGTGAAGTCGAGGTGTGCGAGCGCTGCGCCCGTGAAATTCTGGAAGAGGAGTTGAGGTTCCGAGTACCCGGCTTTTCCCAGACTCTCCTCGAAAAGCTCGAGAGATTCTTACATGAGCTCCGTGACATAGATCGTGTCGTGGAGATGGTGGACCCGGCGTTCGATCCCGCCGAGGAAGAGGATAAGACGCGATGGGAGGTGGTGGAGGCCGAAGACGAGGAGGAACACCGTCTCCCACTGACCGAGCTCGACATCCCGGAGGAGCTGCGTCGAGTTCTCGAAAGGATTGGGTATCAGGAGCTAACCCCGGTCCAGACGAAATGCGTTGAGCGAGGACTCCTCGAAGGTCAGAATCTGCTGGTAGTCTCTCCCACGGGTTCCGGTAAGACGCTGGTGGCGGAGCTCGCCGGACTCACCGAAGTCCTCCGAGAAGGTCGTAAGATGGTTTACCTGGTGCCGCTGGTGGCCCTGGCGAACCAGAAGCACCGGGAATTCACGAAAAAGTACGGACGACCACTAGGGATAGGAGTCAGGCTACAGGTCGGCGCGGCGAGATTGAAGGAGTTTTCCGGACCCGAACGTGGTCCGTCGCCATCTAACGCCGACATCATAGTCGGCACCTACGAGGGATTCGACTTCCTCCTCCGAACTGGGACCATAGACCCTGACGATATCGGCGTCGTAGTCATCGATGAGATACATACGCTGGCCGACGAGAGAGGTCCACGCCTTGACGGTCTCATATGCAGGCTTAAGACACTGACCGATGCGCAGTTGTTGGGCCTCTCGGCTACCGTGGGGAACCCAGAAGAACTCGCCGAGTACTTGGATGCTAAACCGATAGTTCACAACCGCCGCCCTGTACCCCTAGAGTACCACCTCGTGATCAATCAGGATCGTCGACAGAAGTGGGATAGAATCGCCAGACTCATGGAGTCGGAATGGGAGACCGAGTATTCCACGGGGTATAGGGGTCAGACTATCGTCTTCACGTATTCGCGCAGAAACACCCATCGATTGGCTGATTTCCTCAGCGAGAGAACGGGACTAGATGTCGCCCCTTATCACGCGGGACTTCCCTACGACCGACGCCGCTCCATCGAACGTGCTTTCGAACGCGGTGAACTAGCCGCAGTCGTGACCACGGCAGCCCTTGGGGCCGGCGTGGATTTCCCGGCTTCGCAGGTTATCTTTGAGAGCCTGGCTATGGGCATCGAATGGCTCACACCGCGCGAATTCCAGCAGATGGCTGGTCGTGCGGGCCGACCCGGATACCACGACCGTGGTAAGGTCGTTCTGATGGTCGAGCCGGGTCGCCGTTACCACCGTTCCCAAAGTGAGACCGAGGATAAGGTAGCCTTCACGCTCCTCGAGTCCGAACCGGAACCCGTAGAAGTCGAGTACGATGACGAGGACGAGAGAGAGCAAGTGCTCGCACACCTCGTCAGCGGAGCGGTGAAGTCTCCGGGCGAGCTCGAGCGCGTATGTGACGAATCACTGGGCTTCGCTGGGGATCCGATGCTTAGGATGAAAGAGCTTCGGGAGATGGGTTTCGTCGAAGGGTTCGAGCCTACAAATAAAGGTCGTGTCGCGGCTCGCTACTTCACGGGTCCCAAGACCGTCCACGAGCTGTCCGCCAGGGCGGGCTCGGATCCACTTAGGGCGGTCGCCTCGGTACGTCCGTTCGAGAGGTTCCAACTGTCACCGTCAGTCAAGCGTGCGGTGGAAAGGGTCACCCGCATGTCAATTCCATCGAGACTGGACGACGCTCTGAGCGTGATACACTCGGAACGGAAGGAGGTGATCGAAAGGCTTCCGCCGAAGGAGAAGCAGAGGTTGGTCTCGCTGATGAAGGAGTTGGATTGTGGATGTAATGCCTTCCCTCACTGCGAGCACGTCAGCCAGCGCGCGTCGGAGCTCGCGCTGAAGGTGCGACTCGAAGGGAAATCCGTGTACGTCATCCCCAGGGTCCTGGAGGACAGATACGGAATAACGGCGTACCCTACCGACATCGCGGACTGGTTGGAGGAGGTCGTGCGGCTCCTGGAATGTGCCAGTGAGATAGTGGGAGAGCCGGGGATGGCGGCGGCTGCTGAGGCACTGGCCGATCCGTGGTCAGAACGGTAGCGGTGGTGGTCCGACTCTACCCTGCTGCAGCACATTAAGCGCCCGCCTCAGTTCTTCCTGTGGCTGTACTGGACTTGGTACGGAGACACCGAGGCTACGAGCCATCAGAGCTAACTTCGACAGCCTTTGAATCAACCTGTTGAACGAGTTGACTGTATCCATCATCGAGATAATAGTCATCATCGCACCCATCACCCGAACTACAGGTTCATATCGGACAACGATACCATTAATAGTCGAAATAATTTCAGACTTTAAGTCCTTTAGAGCTCTCTCTACGCTCTCCTTGGAAAGCCCTAAATCGGTGGCCTTCTCGGCTATAGGTCTCAAGGCGTTTATCGTACTGTCCACGATAGCTTCCGCGGTTTCCTGAACGAACTTCGTGGGATTCATAACGGCCTTGAGCCCAAGCATGGCGTCATTGATTTTGTTTACGATCTCTCGTACATCCGATAGAATCCCGAACACGTCCGGAACCATTGGTGTTAACAATGCTTCAACCCATCGCTTTATGCCACTGGACGGGCTGATGCCTAGGTATCGAGAGATTGAGTTACAGACGTCTGATAACATCAGGACCACAGGGTTCGTTCTTATCCCGTTGAGGAACGTCGCCACCGCGCTCGCTACTTCGAGCTTCTCGTCTCGTGGGATTTGTGCACCGTATCCCACGATCTGTATGAACGAGTCGATCAGTGGTACGACGTCATCCGCGTCTACAGGTTCCGACCGCAGCTTAGCGATAAGCTTGCAGGCCTGCGTCATGTAGTTCTTGAGAGCGTCTGGCGGTACGTTCAAGTTCGCGGCTACAGGTTGCAGCATCGATTGTAACGCGAAATTCATACCGACGGTCACTGCGGCGTCGAGGCAAACTCCAGTCCAGTACGTGAACGACGACAACTTCCCGTACGTGGTGTTGAACTCGTACGCCAGATAGTAACGTATCGGCGCGTTATAATCCACCGCGGCAGCCAACGCCAGTGCTTCTGCTCCCAGTTGGGTGAGGTCAGCACCCACCTCCTGAGCGCTTGGACTGGGGATCATGCAGAGAGTTGCTCCCACCGCGATGTAACCGAGTGCTTTAGGTGCCACTTGATGGAGCAAGGTTCCCGACGCTTGCAGCGTCTGCCCAGGTTGTGTCACTCCTTCTTGCGAGGTCCCCGCCGGCTTCGCTACAGCCGTCCCTTCCGTCACCTCCGTCGCCGCTGCGGGGGTCGTGATGAGCGCCGCCAGTACCAACAATAGGGAGATTACCGGCTCCCTCACGACCCCCCACCCTCCCTAAGAATACTTAGTAGTCTACGCATGAAGTCCGCCGCCCGTTCGCCTTCGACCTTAATACGTCCCTTCACCCGGGTGTCGAGGACCCTCTTCTCGAACTCCAGCGTGAATCCAGTGTCTTGGAACTCACCCGATGCACTGATCTCGTACCGATCCTTCTCGTCCCGCACCCTGAAACTATACGAATCACCTTCGAGTTTGGCTTCGGTTTCTAGGTTTCGGATTAAATCCAGAGCTTTCAACACTAGCTCTTCGGTTACCTGGAAACCGAGTTCGACCACCTTCTCGGGCGTTAAGTACTTCTTCGCGAGCCTGTCGATCAAGTGTCGCAACCCCCACGTAACGAAGTCGTCGGTGGTCGCCGATAATGTCCGACGCCCAATACAGGTTGATCCCAGTTAAAAGCCGTTACTGGAAGGTGGGATCAGGAACCGTCGGGAACGCGTTGGAAGCGTTACGTGGGATCGAACTTAAGGACGGGGACGTCCTGCTATTGTCGGAGAAGGCTGTGGCCGTCGCCGAGGGTGAGCTCATTGACGAGCGCGGGTACGAACCGGGCGTACTGGCACGATTCTTGGTAGTACTCTGGATGAGGATATTTTGGGGTAGGATCCTAGGACCCTTGTTAGGCCCTCTCATGGATCCTCCGATGCGTACGGAAACGATCGAGAACTTGCGTAACTATCCGTTGAAGGACGGATCCCGGCACAAGCAAATGATCCTAGAGGAGTTCGGTCTGCTGCATGCTTTGGAACCTGCGTCCGAGGCGGGTTGTGATGTCGGGAACGTGCCTGGGTACTACGCGGCCCCGGTCCCCAAGTCCGCGGATCGAGTGGCGAGGGAACTCCGCGAGGAACTCCGCCGTCGTCGGGACGTCGACGTGTCAGTTGTCGTCGGCGATACGGACAAAACGTATGAAATTCTCGGAATACTGTTCACCACGGTGGCGAGGGCTCATCCAGACATCGTTGCGGGTACCGGGGTAATCGGTTTTCTAGTGGGTAGGTTACTGGCCAAGACTGTTGGCCCGACCCCCATCGCTATAGCAGGGAATGTTTCGGTGCGGGAGGCCATCAAGTTACTGGACATGGCCGAAGACGTGCGGACGAAGGGGGCGGGCAGGACGGTCTATGACGCTTTGGAAGAAGTGGGCGATCCCGAATCGCTGGATGAAGAGTTCCTGAACGGATTCGATCACGTCCCGATAGTGATAGCTCGGCCCATCACCCCGTAAGTTTCAGCCCGTACTTCTCGATCTTCTCTGCGATCTTCTTCACGGCCTTCTCAGGTTCCTCTTCGGTCTTAGCCCCCGTACATACGGCCTTACCGGAGTAGAACAGGAGCATCGCCACCGTGGGTTCCTTCAGTCTCAGCACCAGCCCTGGGAACTGCTCCGGTTCGTACTCTATCCCTTCGACGTCCTCGTCTCCCACCAAGACTTCCGCGATCGTGTCCAGGTCCAGTGGTACGTGGAAATCGATCGACGCTACTATGTTCTGGATCTCCACTTCGGGTTCTCCGTGGAACTTCACCCCGCACTTCTTCTCCAGGTCTTCCCTAACCCTCTCGACGCTTTTGTAAATCTGCTCCCTATTCTTAGCACCAGTGCACACCATTTTCCCGGATCTGAAGATCAATACCACGGTACCGATGTCTTCGAGCCTGTACACGAGTCCCGGAAACTGTTCCGGTTCGTACTCCCCATGTAATATCACGGAGCACTCGTCCAAGTTCACTTCTCCTTTGAGGTCGACGGATGCTACGATGTTCTGGATCTCCACTTCTGGCTCTGGTACACCCTCCTCACGCCTTTCCGCCACGTCCGACTCCCCCCCTCACACGGTAATGCCGGAACGGGTTCTCCCTCCAGGTACCGGAAGCCTAGGAGGCATAAGCCTCGAACTTCCAACTCTTCACCGGCGAAGATCGAGACGTCTCCCTCCCAAAGCTCCGACACCCTCCGCTTTAAGAGTTCGTTTTTAACACCACCCCCGGAGAGAATCAGCAAGTTCATGCCGTACTGTGCCGCGTTAATGACGATAGTCTCCGCCACGATCTCTACCAGGGTACGGAGTACGTCTTCAGCTGGCGCTTCGGTATCTCGAATGTGGCTTCTCAGGACTCGTTCTTGTTCCGGCGGAACTGGGGCTAGGCTACCTCTCACACGCCCGAAGACGGGTTTCCCGTCGACGTCGACACTTTTCAACTCCCTTCGAAGGTCCTCGTCGACTTTTCCCTCAGCGGCTTTCCTGCCACCTTCATCGTATTCCTTCCCTAGTAACTCACGTGCGGCCAAGTCGAGCGGGAACGTGCCGACGCCGACCACGGCTTCCTCGAAGTCGGGCCTTCCGTCCTTGATCGGAGTCACTACAGCCATTGCTCCTACGTCCACATGTACGCAGTTCGGATACTCCTCCGCGACGCAGTACGGTGCACCTACCGCGTCCCCGTCGGGTGCCCCCCAGGGGTCCCCGTACACTGCCAGCGTCGGTACACCCGTCTTTTCGTGGATCATGGGTCCGAGGATCAGTCCGAGTTCATCGACGATAGTCCCCACAACCACGAGGTCTGGATCAACGCGCTGCACACGCTCGATTACTCTGGGGGCTATCTCCTTCCGCAGTGCACGTCGGCTCTCCTCCAGCGTGAACACGCACGAGATCTTGCCGAAAACCCCTTCCTCCCGCGCTACGATCTCCCAATCCCCGTCTTCATTCATAACACAGTAATCTGTCCCAGTATTCCCAAGCTGAATCCCAAGCACACGCGTCAACGTCGACCCCCCGACCGTCTCCCGATGACGATTTAAGAGCACCCGGGCGCCGGCGGTGAATCCGGAAACGGGGGGTACTGGATTATGCCGAAGACCAAGCACTGGCACTACTCAATCCCACCGGAAGAGCTTGACGATGAACGGACCGCGAAGGCCTTCATACGAGAGCTGAGGATCTCCCCGAAGCACGCACGTGAGATATGCCGGGCAATCCGCGGGATGCCCTTAGACAGGGCCAAAGAGTTCCTACGTCGAGTGATCAGGAAGGAGGAAGCTGTACCGTTCAGGAAACACAAGAAGAAGGTGCCGCACCGTCGGCAGATACGGCCCGGATGGGATGCCGGTCGATTCCCTGAGAAAGCAGCTCGTGAGATCCTACGCGTCCTAGAGCACGCGGAAGCTAACGCCGAGTACAAGGGGTTAGACACGGACCGCTTGTACATAAAGCACATAGCGGCGCACAAGGGTAGGGTGATCCGAGGTTGGATACCGCGCGCCTTCGGTCGCGCGACTCCGTTTAACACTCCGACGACTCACATCGAGGTGATCCTAGAGGAGCGGTGAGGGGACAGTATCCATGGTTATGTACGGCGAGAACGTGCCCGTGCACAAGAAGTTCGTGCAGTATGGAATGCTTAAGACTGAGCTGGATGAATATCTAGAACAGGAACTAAACCGTGCCGGCTACGGTGGGATGAGACTACAGCGCGTACCCAACGCCACTAAGATCATCGCCTACGTCGAGAGACCCGCTATCGCGATCGGTCGCCGTGGTCGCAACATTCGGCGGGTGGAAGAGGAGGTTCAGGAGAGGTTTCCCCTTTTAGGTCGAGTGTCGATCGAAGTGAAGGAGCTACCGAGTCCGGAGTTGAACCCACGCGTGGTGGCCAGGCGTCTAGCTTCGGCACTTGAGCGCGGTATCCACTTCCGCCGTGCCGCATACGGTGCGCTACGTCGCATCATGAACGCTGGAGCTAAGGGTGCAATGATAATCCTATCCGGTAAGCTCATCGGTGCTCGCGCTAGGACGGAGAAATTCGTGGAGGGAGCCGTGAAGTACTGCGGTGAGCCAGGTGACGAGTACATGATCGAAGGTTACGTACAGGCAGTGACTAAGCCAGGTGCCATCGGTGTGACGGTTCGAATCATGCCGCCCGACGTCGAACTGCCGGACGAGCTGGAGATCAGACCACCGGAGGAGGTCGAGGACGAGCTGAAGGAACTCATCGGCAAGCCAGAGGACGAAGCTGAGGGGGCGTAAATGTTGGGTAAGTTTAAGCTAAGACCTGACGAAATCAGGGAAATGACACCCGAGGAGCGACGGGAAAAACTCAAAGAGCTCAAGGCGGAGTTACTTCGGGAGATGACTTCGAAATCGATCTCAGGGGTTCCGGACAATCCTGGCAGGGTAAAAGAAATAAAGAAGAACATCGCAAGAATACTGACGATAGAGAGGGAAGAAGAGTTGCGCAAGATCCGTGAGGAGGAAAAGGGTTAGAGGGGAACTCGAAGTAGAGATGCAGGAAGACGACATCTGTCCGGTTTGCGGTCTTCCCAAGGAACTTTGCGTATGTGAGGAAGTCTCCAAGGAGACAGTTGAGAAGATCAAAATATACGCTGAGCAGGTCCGGCCAGGTAAGGTAGTGACTATCATAGAGGGCTTAGATGGCGCCGGTATCGACTTGCAAGAACTAGCCAGTAAGCTCAAGCGTGAGTGCGCCTGCGGTGGTACAGCCAAGGAGGGTAAGATAATCCTGCAAGGGGACCATCGTAACAAGGTCCGAGAATTCTTGATTAAGAAGGAAGGATTCTCAGAGGATGCCATCGAAGTCACGTGATCCCCATCAAAAATGCCCTTCTGCCAGATACCTCTTCTGGGAATGCCACTCCTACGTGGACTTGGTACCCGTGTTCTTCCAGGAACTTCCCCCTCATTCTACACACTTCAAGCTGATACTCGACAGGACCCTCCGCTTTCTTGAGTAACTTACGGACTCTCTCTATACCCTCATCTACACCGAGTTCCTCCACGATCACGCGAGGGCTGGCCCTACCGTAGCAGCAAGGTACAACGAGCACTAGGTGTGCGTCCGAGTCCACGGCCAGCTCGAGGAGCCTATCCGTGAGCGTACCGCACAGGTGTAACCCCACGACGACATCGGGGTCGTTCGGAAGACCATGCTTCGCTGCCTCGTGAAGGTCGTTGACTTCGAATTCCAGGTTGTCAAGTCCCACTGACTCGACGTAGCGCTCAAGCTCCGTCCAAGTCTTGAACTCCTTGATGTCGAACCCGAGCACGTCACAGGATGGAGAAGAAACCGCGAGTGCCGTCGTCAGTGTCCCGCGGCCGCACCCGCAATCTACTACCGTGTCCCCTGGTCTTAGCCTCGAGCATAGCAGCGTTAGCATGGCCTCAATTTGCTTCTTCTTCCTCCATGCGTCCCGACCGGACCTCGGAAACGCACATCTCGGTAGATACAAACAGCTCATGCCGTGGGGGGTTCGATACCTTAACTCCAAGTCCTCTTCCCACACCCCCAGACCCTGTGGAATTAGTCGGCAAGAAGTTCAGAGTAGTGAGGGCGAACTCCCGGACTTACCTTGGGATATCAGGCCGCGTGGTCGGCTTCACCAAGAACTGTCTGGTCTATGATGACGGTAGCGGTGATCAGAAAATACTCCCTCTTCGCCACATCGTGTTGGAGGTGGAAGGACTGCGCATGGATGGCCGTGTGTTACTCATGCTTCTTCAAGAGCTTTAACAGTTCGATCGGTACTGGAATTACTATGGTGACGTTCTCTTCCGCCGAGATTTCGGAGAGTGTCTGAAGGGTTCTCAGTAAGCCTGGGTTCACCCCCTAGGACTTCCGATGCCTTCCGTAGATCTTGTGCGGCCTGTTTCTCCGCTTCCGCTTGGATTATCCTGGCTCGACGATCCCGTTCAGCTTCCGCCTGTCGGGCTATCGCCCGTCTCATCTCCTCGGGTAATATCACGTCGCGGATCTCGACACCGGTGACGTAGATTCCCCATCCCTCCGTCTTCTCGTCTACGATCTCCCGAATACGTTCGCTCAGCTCCTCCCGCTTCGCTAAAAATATCGTCCAAGTCAACTTCGCCGAGCACAGATCTCAGTGTGGTTTGCGCCAAGTTGAACACTGCTTCTCCGTAATCCTCGACGTTCATCACGGCGGAGGCAGGATCCACCGCCCGATAATATATGACAGCGTCGACCTTGATCGGTACGTTATCTTTGGTAATAACCTCCTGGGCCGGTATGTTCTGTGTAACGACCCGAAGATCGACCTTGATCATCTTGTCGATGAACGGAACGATGAAGTTAAGACCTGGTTCCCTGATCCCGATGTACCGCCTGAGTCGCAGGAGCACGCCTCGCTCGTACTGATTCACTATCCGAACCGAAGCCGCCAGCACGAGAAGGGCCAGTACTCCTCCAACCACTATCGATACGATCAACGCTCCCCGATTTTCTTCGGCTTAACCACGAGTTTATTACCTTTTACATCCAGTACGACCACTCGCTCCCCCTGCCGTAACTTGGTCTTAGAGACTGCCCTCCATGGTTCTCCACGTACTTTCACCAATAGTGGGTCCTTTCGGATTACGATGCCTTCATCCCCTTTGAGCTCCCTGACGCTCTTCAGAAGAACGTTGTCGCTTTCTTCCGTTCGCCTCAGAACCGCCGCCACCTGCATGAGGAGGACGAACACGCCGGGTGGAAGTGCGGCAACCAGATATTCCGTCCCTATCAGGTACGCTCCGACCCACGCGCATACTATCCCTACCGTGGTCACTATACCGGTGTTAAGTACGCAATCTAGAACTACCAGCACCACGCCCGAAATGAGGAGACAGAGCTCTTGAGACAAGGTGTCTACCCCTCCGGAACTATTCTTCAGATCACGTGATATTCGAGCGGGGGAGCCACGTGGACGTAGTGATCGGCGCGGGACCTGCCGGCCGCACCTACGCTATGATCCTCGCCGAAGCTGGGCGCGAAGTGTTGCTGCTTGACAGAAACGGAGAGGAAGGAATCGGTGGTAAATGCCTGAACGAGGCATGTGTCGTACTCGGCGCGTTGATCGAAGCCGCTAGACTCGTCGTGTGGGCGAAGCTCGGTATTCCGGGAGTGGAGTTGGACGTCGGGGACACCGACTTCAGGCGTCTAACACGGTCCATAAGAAAAGTCGTAGAGACCATACGACAACGGCTGATCAAAGAGACCAAGAGAACCGGTGTTGAGATTCGTCGGGCTGAAGCAGTGAAGGTGGACGAATCGCTCAACGTCCACACCAAAGACGGTGACGTTCTCGAAGCCGATAGAGTGCTGATAGCCACTGGTTCCCGACCGGCGATTCCCGAAGTAGAAGGGATGGATTCGGACGCCGTATTCACTTTTCGGGAAATTTTAGAAATGGAAGTGCCCTCAGAGCTCTGCGTAGTCGGTGAAGGTGCGACGGCCCTTGAATCCGCCTTCGCTTTCGCTGCTCTCGGGTCCGAAGTAGTTCTGGCGTACAGGTCTAGGATACTACCGAATGCTCCGGAGGAAGTACGTCGAGAGATCCTCAAGGATCTGGAGCTCGTAGGTGTCAATGCCGTCTGTGCGGGAGAACTTAGGGCGATTCGGGAGACTTCCAGTGGTGTGGAATGTAGGTTTGAGCGCGGAGCCACCGTGGCGGACGCAGTTCTACTCGCCACCGGCCTCGAACCCAACTCTGATGTTGCTGCCAACTCCGGACTTCCCTTACGGAAGGACGGGTCCGTCGTGGTGGATGATAGTATGAGAACGTCACGTGATGGGGTCTACGCTGCAGGTGACGTGACAGGGCCTCCATACCTGACTCCCGTTGCTCGGTACGAGGGAACGGTTGCCGCACTGAACGCGCTGGGCAAGGACGTCCGACGGGAGAATCCTCTAGCTCCTCGTGTGATCAGACTCTTCCGAGACTTCGGCCGACTGGAACTGAGGGGGATCGACTGGGAAGGCTCGCTCCCTGCACCGGTGGGTGGACCCGCGTTTTGGATGCTTCATCATGGTATCGGTGGTAAGATGGTGTGCAGGAAGCGCGGAGTTACCACCGAGGCGTTCATTGTAGCACCCAGAATCGCACCGATGCTCCCGTACCCGTGCTGTGTGGAGCCTGACTGGCGGTTGATCGAGGTTCATCCTACTCCGGATCCTATGATTGGACTGCTCAAGCAGCTGGGGCTCCGTAGGACGCTCGGTGAATGAGTCATCTGATCTGCTCTCCGGGCTCCACTTCCCTCTTACTTTCGTCGATAGTCAACAATGCGGGTTCGTCCCCAACGGCCAGTATCATCGCTTCCGACCGTACGCCAAACATCTCTTTGGGCTGGATGTTAGTTAGCACGACCACCTTACGTCCGACGAGTTCCTCCGGCTCATACGTAGGGTACAGTCCGGCTACTGCTGTTACGGTACGATCCCCGACATCGATCCGGAGCTTGATGAGTCGATCAGATCCCTCGATACGTTCCGCTTCTTTGACCTCGCCTACCCGCAGGTCCAATCGATTGAACTCCTCGAGCGATACGTACTCATCGTCCGGCCCTTCGGACTCTCCTAATTCTTCCGGCAGTAACGCCTTAGCTTTCTGAAGGTCCTCCTCCGTTACCTTCGGGAAGATGGGTTCAGGCTTCGGGATTTCCCTAGCTTCTACGTCCTTCAAGGCTTCTTCCCAATCGACATCATGTACGGAGTCCTCATAACCGAGGCTTTGCCACATCTTCTCCGCACTATCCGGAAGGAACGGGGCTAACATTATAGCTAGTGCTTTCACGATCCTAGCGCACCCACGTAGAACCTCGGCACAACGCTCTGGATCTTCGTCCTTAAGTTTCCACGGTTCATGTTCTTGGAAATATTCGTTCCCAAACTTAGATAGACGTAATACTTCAGTGAGCGCCTCCCTGAATCGGAACTTCTCCAGATGTTTCGTCACGCGCCGGTGAGTTTCTTTTATCCTGTCGACTATCTCCTGGTCAGTCTCGGCTTCGGGGACGTTCCCGTCTAAGAATCTGTAAATGAACGATAGCGTGCGATACACGAAGTTGCCTAAGTTAGCCACTAACTCGTTGTTCACACGGTCTCGGAAGTCTTCCCATGAGAAATCTGCATCCCTAGTGAGAGGGCTTACCACTATGAGGTAGTATCGTAGTAGATCCGCGGGGAACAACTTAGTGAAGTCTCTAACCCACACTACCCAACCACGACTTGTACTCATCTTCTCTCCTTCTAGGGTCAGATACTCACCAGCTACGATAGTGTATGGAAGAGTCGCTCCGACGCCAATGAGCATGGCTGGCCAGAACAGAGCGTGATGGATTATTATGTCCTTACCGATGAAGTGAACTATTTTCGTATCTTCACTAAACCAGTAGTCTTTCCAGTTCTGGCCTGTTCTATTACAGTATTGTTTTGTGAACGTTACGTACCCTATAGGGGCATCGAACCAAACGTAAAACACCTTATCTTCGTATCTTTCCAGAGGAACGGGTACTCCCCAATCTAGATCACGTACTATATCCCAATCCTTAAGTCCTTCACGGACCCATTGGATGGCGTAATTACGTACGTTCTTAGGTAGATTATCATTGGACTTTAACCACTTTTTCAGATCTTCCTCGAACTCACTGAGCTTGAAGAATAGGTGCATAGTGCGCCGGACCTCTGGCTTCGATCCACAAATGACACACCTCGGCTCTTTGAGCTGTACGGGCTCCAGGTAGCGACCGCAAGCCTCGCAATGGTCGCCTCGGGCACCTTCAGCACCGCAGTAGGGACATACTCCTTCGACGTACCTGTCCGGTAGAGGTCTTTCGCACTCAGGACAGTAGAGCTGTTCGACCTCTCTTTCCTCTATGTACCCCTCCTCGTATAATCTCTTGAAAAACCATTGTGTCATATCTACGTGGTCGGGATTGAATTCGCGACAGGTGCATGAGAACTCGTCGAAATGAATGTTCAATCGCTCTAGATCCTCTTCGATCATCTCATGATATTTTTCCACGATTTCCTCGGGATCCTTCCCCTCGAGCTCGGCCTGTAGCGCTATAGGGACTCCGTGATTGTCAGTCCCACCGATGTGTATGGCGTCGACGCCACGCATTTTGAGGAACCTCGTGTACACATCTGCGGGAAGGTACGTACTCCTAACGTGGCCGATGTGGAGCGGGCCGTTAGTGTACGCCAGGGCCGTAGTTACGAGTACCTTCTCCATACTGGCTACCCCCAAATGCACCGGGCTACGTCCGTGAACGTCACTATCCGAGACACGACCACCCCGTGGCGTCTCAACTGCTTCACCATAGAAGGTACGAGATTCACCTCGCGATCGACCTCGGCTCCCAGTTCGACCCGGTAGACGCTCCCCATCTTTTTGACGCCGAGGACTCCAACCACACCGCTTGTAGACTTCAGGGATTCGGTTAAGTCGCGTGGGGAACCGTACAGGACTCGCAGCTCCAAGATGTACCCGCGAATTTTACGGACCTTCGCTTTGGGAACCCGTGGTTTGATGCCACACTTCGTTTTCACACAGGCCGTTACGCGGCCGCCGGTGACGCGGATAGAAACCGCTTCCACTCCCGGAATTCGCGACAGTTCGGCGAGTACTTCCGCTGGGTTCCCGTCCGACACGTCGACTCGATAGTAATCGTGTTTCGATGCCATCCCTAACGTGGAGCGTAGCAGTTCCGCTACTGGGAGATGGGGCACGAGCATGCCGAGTAGGCATAACGATACCGCCAGTATGCCCCTTCGAGTGATCCTGTCGGTTGTGGATGGGAGCAGAGAGGATAGGAAAACCGTCCAGAGGTACGTCAACGTATGATACGTCGGTAGGTAGAACAGGACTTGGCGGAACGCGTCCAGACCTCCTAACACCCCGAGCGAGGTTATCGGTGGAGCGACGGTTCTGATCCTCGAAGCTAAGAATATCGACAGACCCACGACGGACGGGTTTGCCAACGGTCCGCCGTCCAAGCACCCGAAGCAGAGCAGGAACCCCGCAATCGACAAGATGACGGCTTTTTCGGTCCGGTCGGATCGTAAAGGCACTATCCACGCTAGTACTACGTAAGCTATCGCCAGCAAGGCGAATACTGGAAGTGGTACCCACGGTGGTAGCACGGACGACAGGGGTATGCCGCAGTGGAATTCGATTTTAGGTTCTCCAAATATTGCCGAAATCAGCGTTCCGAGACACGCCTTCACGGCGTGACAGTGGTAAAGGGAGGACGTCTCTGGGCGCTCCGTTAGCGTGACTATACAGGTGCCTAAGCCCGGGCTGAACCCGGCTTCATACGTCATCAGTATCTGGAGCACCGGAGGCACCGCTAGGATGGCCACTATCAGCGCGTACGTCACCCAAGTATCGATCTTCGGGAGGGGTATCCGTGAACGGTACGGGAGTACGAGGAAAAGCAGGCCGAGGTGTAGGAGAAACATGACGTCCTTAGCTTCAGTTGACCCTAATATTACTGGGTAGAGCGCATCGTGCACCCTCCATTTGACCTCGGAGTCGGAGATCAGGACTACGGCGGCCAGTGTCAAACATGCGGCCGATAATAAAATCGGCCCACGGATTCTCACCGTTGGTTTGCCCGTTATTCCGTCTTTCCCTACCGCCTATTAACGTTCCCCGGTCATAGAACGTATCCCCACTTTACCGGCGTCACGTTGGCGATCCCCACAGGCTTTAGACCGGCTATCTTCAGTGCGCCAGTAATCGAGTAAGCCACCGGGTACTCCTTCTCTAACGAGGCGACTTCGAATACGTACACCGAACCTCGGCGTTCCACTTTGAATACTGCGAGAATCGTCGGAGCACTCGCCACTTTGCGTGCAGCTACACTCGCCGGGATCTTCGGATCCTCCGTGGCAACTTCAACCACATAAGCGTTCACGGAGTTCAAGAATACTGCCGGTGCTTTTCCGAGACCCTCTTTCCTTAACGCCTGACTCAGTTCTTGCGTTAAATCGTACTTCGACACCGGAGTGGGCGCCTTCACTATGATATACGCGTCACACGATGAAGGCGCTGTTCTAACTCCTCCCACCCTGATCACATAAGGACACTTAAGCAGTGCCCGTTTAACCTCCTCGGGCTTCACCGACCCCTTGACGTTTGTAATCGCCACGTGATAACACCCGACTCTGGCTCCCTTTGAAGAGATCGACCACTGGTAAGCTATCACTCCCATCAACGCACCGATAGAGGCCGCCGAAATGAGTAGGACGGCTACGATTTTAGTCCTCAACACTACCACCCCTGCCTCCTTGCGATCGCGGTCATCAGGAAGAGGGCCACCGCCCACACTACGGAGTATGGTGCTAATGGGGATGTTAGGTACCAAACTACACGAATCGTCGCCTGAAGGAGCATCGGTGTCAGGCCGATGAGGACGGCGATGACCACGTATCGTCGTATGGGAAGCGGTCTTAACGTCCACACGATGAGCATTCCTAGTCCGATAACCATCGGTTTACACATGAACCCTCCATCTACTGCTCCGAGCACTACGAGAAATCCTGCCCACGAGAGTAGTAGCGATTCGACCGCACTCCCGCGCTTGAGGAACACAGCCAATGGTGATAGGATGGCTAAAACCACGTATGATGCGATTACGACGGCGGTGAAGATTGTGGCGGCCCATGTGGGCATGAACTTAGACAGAACAGACCCATAGTGGTACTTAGTCGGAATCGGACCTATGATGTAGTTCATGATCTTCCCTACACACGCCTTGAGGGAGTGGGTGTGAACCAGCGAGGAGGTCTCACCGACCGACGATCCTCCGGATACGACGACCAAAGTACCAGCTTTCAGGCCGTACGGGGTGTTGTATTGTAGTATCATCTGGGCTAGGTAGGGACTAGTAATGATCAGAAGCGTAATACATAGTATCAGTCTCCTCGAAGCGAGGGTCTCGGTCCATCGACTCGGCATCGAGGGGAATGACCAAAGCAATAGGCACATCAGCCCGAGATGGGCTAGTAGTATAGCAGGTTTAGCCTCGGTGGATCCCGTTAGAAGTGGGTAGAAGAACTCCCTAAAGATTCCATCGAGAGGCGTATCGGTCAGAATAAGGGTGGCAGAGATCAAGAGTAACACGATCGATGCGGCGAAGTAGGGATTACTCGGCTTTGAAGATCTCTTCGACGATCTCCGCGACGGCGCTTCGCCCCCTTCTTATGAGCCACTCTCCGCGCGGCTTGCTGGCCATTTGGACGGCGTCCTCTGTACCGGAGCTTTCGCTTAAGTACATTACCGGTACGCCGGACTCTTCGGCGATCCAGTGACTCAAGTGCGTGGGATGCACTTCCGACACCTTCACGGCCTTCTTCGCCACCACACAGGCTTCTATCGTGACCCCGAACCCTCCGGTGAACACTACCGTATCGGCTAGCATCATTACTCCGGGTAAATCTACGAATTCCCGAACGCACTCGAAGCCCTCTGGAGGACTTACCCTGAACGGCACCACCACGGGGTCGTGATCCTCGAGATCGAGGAGCAGTCGTCGAGCTCCTTCCTCCGTGATGTCGCCACCCAAGCATACCAGTACGCGACCTTCGTATTCTTCCGGTACGGGTCCCGGAATACGACCGGATAGGTGACGATCCGCCAGGTACTGAGCTAACGGTGCCCCGGAAACCACCTTAGTTTCAACTCCTGCCCGTCGTTCTAGTACTTCCGCCCACCTTTCCGAGAAGGGCACCAGTACGTGTGTCGCCCATCGGACGGCCTCCACGGGGTTGTACACGTCCATCTCCAAGTGTACTGAAGGGATTCCAAGTATCCGAGACGCTATCAGAGACTTCCTAGCGTCCCCGGTGTTACCGGATGAGAGTACCACTGAAGCACGCTCCGACGCCAGAGCCCGTACGGTCCGTATTAAGTCAACGGAGAATCCTATATACCCCAGTAATCCTTGCCTCCTTCGGGGCTTTCCCAGCCGCTCCGTCTCGATACCTTCCCATTTTAGTACCTCGACACCACGTCCGTGCCCGTAGACTGTTACTTCCCACCCTTCCTCTAGGAGTCGCTCCCACACCGGGAGGAGGTTCTTGGCCGGAGACGGTTCTACGAGGCTGAAAACTTTCATCCGCTCACCCGCGTCGGAGTGTTCCTTTAGTTGATGGCACCCCGTCATCGACTACTTCCTTCGCTGCGCCGAGCGCGCGGCCTACAGCCTTAAACATGGCTTCGATGGCGTGATGGTCGTTGTCCCACCACCGCACCGCCACGTGCATGGTTACACCGGCGTGATCGCAGAAGCTCTTCCAGAAGTGTGAGACGTTCTCCGTGGACAATGGGGGACAACCGATTTTATCGCGTCGAGGTTGATACCCCCTTAGGACGAAGTAGGGCCTCCCGGAGATATCTACGGCACATTCCACCAGCGCTTCATCCATGGGCACCAGCGCCCATGCGATTCGTCGGATACCCTCGCGATCTCCGAGTGCTTTGTTCAAAGCTTTACCCAAACATATACCGACGTCCTCGACGGTATGATGATCGTCGACCTCTAGGTCGCCTCGAGCTTTAATCTCAACATCTATGCGTCCGTGAAAGGCGAACTGGTGCAGGAGGTGGTCGAAAAACGGAAGACCGGTGTCGACCTTGGCGTGACCGGATCCGTCTAAGTTCACGCTCACCTCAACTTCCGTTTCCTTCGTCGTACGCTTGACATCCGCCGTCCGCACCGAGTCCACCCCATTGCAAACGTCGGTCGACGGCAGTAAATAACGCGAGTGTACGGCTCGATTTAGGGTCCTCATGGAGAAGACGATCTCCATAGTCTGCATCACCCTAGGTGCCGTGCTACTTTGGATGTCTTCCGGTACTTCTCATCAGGTGATCGGGGCTAGAGAGTTGCAGTCGACAGATGACGGAACATTAGTAAGGATCAAAGGCGAGGTGATGCAGGTGAAGGCAGTGAGCGGCGGCGCGGAAGTTGTCATTCTAGACGCGGGGGACGGGACGGTGACTGTGTTCCTCAGTAGGGAGGCCGCAAGTACTTTGGCCCCGAGCCCCGGAGAATCGCTGGAAGTGGTAGGAAGAGTGGAAGAATATCGAGGGCGGAAGGAAGTCCGTGTGGATTCGTCAGTACGTGCTCGGTAAGGCTCTCATCGTCGTGATCATCGCGACGCTGACGGTTCCGTATTTCGTGTTCTATGGTAAGCCGCGCGGTCCCGGGTACCCTACGGAGCTGTACGGGTATCGGATCGTACTGAAAGATCCGGCGCTCGCGGTGGTGGACGTGGAACCCAGACGGACCCTGCTGTTCAGGCACACGCTTACGGTGTCCGATGAGGGTTGGTCCGTGTATCCTGTTCTCGATATACCTCCACTGATACTCGTGCGCGCGGAGCGCATGGATGCCCTCGAAACGGTTAAGAGGAACCTGTGGGCGGTTGTACTGCAGGAGGGAGCTGGACGTGTGTTCATGCCCGACGAGTTCGTTGAGGGTGGTGTTCCGGGACTCATCACAGGCATAGCCGGCCAGGCTTGGGCCTGGAAACATCTGAAATGGGCCAGAGAGTTCGGAGTTATTCACGGGCTACGTCGGTACGCTAAGGAGGTAGGACCCGAGCGCGTTTCTACCGCTATCTTAAAAGAGTATAGGAAGGCACCGTGGCGGGCGGTCCTAGATTTCTGTTACATGATGAAGAACAGCGAAGTAGGGAGATTCCTACGCTCACGTGGGCTTTCCTTCAGGGATTTCCTCACCAGTAAAGATCCGAAACTAGTGGCGGAAGTCCTAGTCGTGTTGGACCTGGGGAGGCTTGACAAGCGAGTAGTTAAGGAAAGAATACGGTACGTGTTGGATGCAAGGGCTTACCCCATCCCTAAGCTGGAAGAAAAGATCATGGATAAGGCGGCGCATGAGCTGCTACATCATGGATGAAGCTCGATCCCGAGGGCTTCACAGATCTCCTTGTATCGGTTTCGGATAGTAACTTCAGTAACTCGAGCAACCTCCGCGATCTCCTTCTGAGTACGTCTCTCTCCCTCAAGAATAGACGCTATGTATAGTGCAGCCGCGGCTACACCAGCCGGTCCCTTACCCACGGTGATGCCTTTCTCTTTGGCCTTCTCGATAATCTCTTGAGCCTTAGCCTGGACGTTCTCGGAGACCCCTAACTTTGAGGCGAACCTGGGCAGGTGATCGGAGGGTTCAGCCGGCTTCTGCTTCAGGTTCAGCCGACGTTGCAGTACTCGATAAGCCCGGAGTACCTCGTTTTCATCCGAGACTCCAAGCGCCTCCGCGATCTCGCGGGCAGTCCGGGGCACGCGAGCTTCTTTGCACGCGGCGAACACCGCAGCTCCCAAAACGCTCTCTATGCCGCGGCCACGCACGATCCCTTCTTTGTACGCCTTCCTGTATATCGAGGCGGCGAGTTCCCTGACCGACTCGGGTAGCTGGAGCTTGGACGCGAGATTCTCCAGCTCCAGAAACGCCTGGAAAAAGTTCCTTTCCCTACTTCCAGATACTTTGATACGTGCATCCCAGGTACGGATGCGCCGCATCCGGGGGTTCTTTTTCCCACCGGAATCGCGCAACTCCCGGTCTATAATCGTGGATATTCCCTTATCCGGTAACCTCAGCTTAACGGGCTCTCCAGTTCGAGACCTCCGTTGCCTCTGGTCCTGGTTAAAATGCCGCCACTCAGGGCCGGGATCTATCACCGGATCTTCAGTGACCAGTCCGCAGTCCGCGCAGACGTACTCACCCCGCTCTTCATCGAAAACAATTTCTGCGGAACCACACACCGGACACTCTTCCGTGAGCTTCCCGGGATTCTTTCCAGAAGCAGCCATTCTCGATACACCCCATCATCTGCGGCGGCGGGGTCGACCCCGCCGCCTACGGGGAGGCCTCCGCCGCCGTTTAGGTGGTATGAAAAGCTCCTTCCCGACGAACCTCTCGAGGTGGTGTCGAGACTTATCTCGGACGGCCACGTAGGGCTTATCCGCAGGTCCAAAAACGTCTACAATAACACCTACGCGCTCACGACGGCGAGTTACAACGGGTGCCCCTAAAGGCGGTACGTGATCGGCCCTCGCGATGAGATTTCCCCTGGGCGTAACGTGGAGGGCGCGCCCCAGCCTGCGCATGACGACACCTCCTACACGTTACTGCTTAACTCGAAGTTTTTATCGTTTTTGGCACTCTAGAACCCACGACCCAGACTTCATTATCTGTTGGCACATTCCGAGCACACATCGAGTTTCTTGTTGCCCTTGAACTTCTTCCCACACACCTTACACGTACACTCGTACAGCTTTGCTCGCTTACCTTCGAGCTCGGCTTCCCTCTTGATCCGGCATGTCCTCTCTAGCTCTCGACGGAGGTAGAACCAGGTATCGCCGAACACGTCCCTACCACGCATTACCACTCTCCTGGCGACCTCGAGTCCATTGTCGTCACTATTATTCATAGCACGTACCATTGCACTCAAGAACTGACGCTCTCGATACCTGTAAAGGTCTATAGCGTCGTTGGGGCAGACACGCACGCACTTATCGCAAGCGTCACATGCCTCCAGGTCTGCGATGACCACCTCTTCATCCTTGATTTTCAACACTCCTCTCTCACAAACCTCAACGCAGAGCGCGCAGGAGGCTCCATCACATCTGGTCCGGTCGATCTCGATACGACGGACTACCTGCACCTATGCTCCCCCCCGGGGAGGATCGGAGTTGGACATAAGGGTTCGAGAAGATGACGGCGACGTGATCTTAGAGTTCTATGCGGAGGACGGCAAGTCGGTCGAAGTTTCAACGCGTGCGTTTTACACGGTAATATACCTGAACCGCCAGGATCCTATCGAGAAGACGAAGGAGTTGTTCATTAAGGTCTCGAAGATCCTCGGCGAGGAACAACCCGAGATCTCGGTGCGGCGAGAGGAGTACCCTTCGGGTCACATCCTGAATCCGTGGGTAGCCAACTCGGAGGGTGCTGACGACGTATGGCCGCTGGTCTTCGAGGTGAAATCGAAGGGTGGAGTAGCGTGGGAGTTCACGTTACTTGTTCCCGTAAGGTTGGAGGGCCGGCGACTCAGGGAGATACTTTTAAAAGTTTTCAGATCTTGATCGCCCGATCTCCCGCGGAGGTGATATCATCTTGTACCCGAGAGGGAGGAAAGCTACCCTCGCGGCCATCTTGCATACCATACTGCGGGACCGTCCCTCGACGCAGAAAGAGATCGCAGAGAAGGTTGGTGTCTCCCGGCGATATGTTACGGAACTCCTAAGACCGCTCATCGAAGAGGGCGCTGTTCGAAGGACGTACACAGTCGACATGTCGAAGCTCAGACGCCATTTCCCCAAATTATTCGAGGAGCTCGGAAACTTCCTGTACGAAGATGTAGAGATGCACTTAGAGGGCGTCCGACCCTACTTCAAACGCATGACTGACCTGACCCTCGAGCAAATCGAGACGGCTCTCATCGCGGTCGAGGAGAACCCAGAACAGGCTCCTAAGGTTATCGAGATGGACGAGGAAGTGAACCGATTGGACGAAGAAATACGTCTCTACGTCCGGACGCTTCCAGTTCTCCATCCTTGTGAGGAAGCTGGCAAGGTGGCGACCCTACTGCTGGAGATCTCGCACTGTATCGAGCGGATAGGGGACTACGCGTGCAACATCGCGGAGGTGGCTGAAACACTCGGGACACTGTCCGACCTGCAGTGCTGGAGGGACGTGCGCGAGGCCGCCCTGGAAGCTCGTAGAATGGTGGAAACCGCGTACAGCGTTTTCCTCGGTCGGGTGAAGAAGGAGGACCTGCGCGATGAAGCTGAAAAGGTATACTGCGCCGAAGATCGTGTCCACAAAAACATAATCAAGGCGTGTGAGAAGGCCGTTGAGGAAACGAAAGAGTTTCCTAAAAAGGCCGACCGGCTGTTCGGTCTTTCCCGGATCACGAAGGACATCGAGCGCATCGCGGATAAGGCCGTAGACGTTGTAGATTTCACGCGCGAGCTCGTGGAGGGTAGGCCTAGGGATCTCACACCTGAGCAAGAGATGAGGAGCACCCTACCCGCTGACGGCACTTATTAGGGGGGTGCCGGTTGTATTACATCGGGCTCGGCGGATTCGGCTGCCGGTTCTCCACTCACGCCTCAAACGCAGGTCTTGAGGTGATCCTCTGCGCGGGATCTAGAGGAGACCTACTGCGTGTATCGGAAGGCGAGAAAATCGAGGTGGCCAGCGGTATCGGGTTCAGTCGGGACTGGTGTAAGGCTTCCGAGGAGCTGCAAGAGCAAGCGGAGACTATCCGCGAAACGCTGGAAAGGGTGGGTGCTGAGGAACCCACGGTTCTAGCTTTCGGTCTCGGTGGAGCCGTCGGATACGCTTTAGCGCAGCAGATCCTGAAGGAGCCTCCGGTACCCTTCATCGTACTGACCACGGTTCCGGGAGAATCGGAGGACCCTCAGGTGCGTCGCAACGCCGCCGAGCAGGTGAAGAGCGTCCTGGGAGTGTCTATCAAGCTTCCCGTCCTCTGGGTGGACAACGCGTTAGGTGGGTATGAAAGGGTTAACAGGGTACTCGAGAGAACACTCCTCGACCTCCGAGACTTCCTGGGCGTGCCCGTGGAGGAGCTCCCGAACTTGGCCGGTAACTACGCGTTGTCACCTTCGATCTCCGGAGAGAGGGTGACCGGGGACGTCGTCAAGACATCGGCGGATGAGGTCAGGAAGCTGGTGGAGAGTAGAGAGCCAGAGGAACATGTGGTTCGACGCGAGCGCCGTGGGCCCGATCCGGAGTCGCTGAGAGAATTGTTCTAAGGGTGAACCGATATGTCGAGGAAAGCCAGAGTGACGCTCACACTCTCCGAGGATGCCTTGGCCCGGGTCCTAGCGACTAAAGACGCCCTCGAAGGAGACAGCATTTCGGCCACCGTCGGCAAGTTGGTGAAGTTCGGATTCGCGTACCTCAGGGAGAAGTTCCCTGAACTGTTCGAGGGTATAAACCTTGAGGAATACCGTGAGAAGGCGCGTGAGCGCTGGTTCGATTCCGGATCCTCTCGGTCATAGTTTTTAAACTCGGGTCAGAGGGGTCCCTCCAGGGAACCGCGTTGCGTGCACCTGAAGGCTTCCTTCTTGGTGGTATCAAACGCGAAGGTATAGGAGTTGGGTTAATCTTCTCGGAGCGTCGATGTGCCGTAGCGGGCACCTTCACTGAGAACACCCTCCGCGCCGCTCCGGTGGAGTACTCCGAGGAGGTGTGCGAGCGAGGTGTCGCCCGCGGAGTGATAGTGAACAGTGGTCACGCCAACGCGATGACGGGTGAGGATGGATATCAAGACGTACTGCGCACTGCGGAAGCGATCGCCGAGCTAACGGGGGCTCCGGAGGACGAAATAGTGGTGTGTTCTACTGGCGTGATCGGTGAGCGACCCCCTGTCGATAAGATTGTGGAGTACGCGCGCGAAGTTTGGGAGGATATGGGATCCACTGAACGGCACGTTCTGGAGTTTAGTCGGGCCATCTTGACCACAGATACTGAGGAGAAAATAACTTTGTACGAGGGCGATGGTTGGTCACTCCTCGGAATCGCGAAGGGTGCTGGTATGATACATCCGAACATGTCCACTATGCTCGCATTTTTGCTCACCGATGTGGGAGTGAAACCAAAAGAGCTTCAGATGTGGCTTCGTGAGGTCGTGAACGACACATTCAACATGATAACGGTAGATGGAGATGAGAGCACTAATGATTCCGTAGTGCTGCTAGCGAACGACAGCTCGAACCTCAAAGTCGGCAGAGATGTCACTATCACGGAGTTCCAACGCGCCCTGGAAGAGGTCTGTACGGAGCTCGCTGAGAAGATTGTACGAGACGGTGAAGGGGCGACGAAGCTAATGATAGTACGCGTACACGGTGCGAGTAATGAAGCAGAGGCTCGGCGTGCGGCCCGCGCGATAGCATCCTCAAACCTGGTGAAGGCGGCGCTGTTCGGCGAGGATCCGAACTGGGGACGGATCGGAGCCGCCATCGGGGCCGCACGCGTCGACGTCGATCCTGACGAGTTACAGATAGCTTTCCGCAGCTCAGAGGGCGAGATAGTGGCCTACGAAGGAGGTCCTGTGGATTTTGACGAAAAGAAGGCTAAGCGCGTTCTCTCCGCGAGCGAAGTTGAGATTGTGGTGGACTTAGGAGTAGGTGACGCGTCCGCCCGCGCGTGGGGGTGTGACCTAACGTACGAGTACGTGCGGATCAACGCGGAGTACAGGACCTGACCACCTCCCGTCTTGAGGGATGAAATTTTTCGGGGGCGGTTCATAGTCTCTCTGTTCGGGATCACGCCTCTCACTGTGCAGTCAGTCGAGCCGAATGCATGGGCAAATAACAGGTAGGTTCGTGGCGATTCCGGATCACCGATCAATTCGTGGTCGCTCGGAACCCGAGAATGAGAACCCTCTTCCCTTTCAACCCAAGAGGAGGATCGCTAAGGGCGTGAGGGGGCCTCACTTGACCGACAGGGAGGAGGTGGTAGAACTCCGAGGTCACATCATCGACTCACTCATTTTCTCACGGGTACTGGACACTATCATGGAGATGGGTGGAGATTTCGAAATATTGGAGTTCAAGGTTGGGAAGCGCAAAACGGACCCCAGTTTCGCGAAGATTCTCGTCAAGGGGAAGGATCCTGAGCATCTTAGGGAGATAATCTCCGAACTGCGTAAGTATGGGGCGATTCCAGTTCATACGCAGGAAGTCCGACTGGAACCGGCTCCGGCGGACGGTGTCTGTCCCAGGGGCTTTTACACGACTACGAACCACCGAACGTTCGTATTTTTTGACGGCGAGTGGATCGAGGTCGAGGATATAGAGATGGACTGTGCGATCGTGATTTACCCGGAGGAACGCAGGGCAGTGGCTAAACCTATCCGGGAGGTTCGCGAGGGAGAGTTGGTGGTGGTAGGAGATAGAGGAGTGCGCGTGAAGCCCCCCGAGAGACCTCGAGGTAGGACTGGAATCTTCGGCTTCATGGAGAGCGAAGTCTCACCTGAGAAGCCCACACTAACGCTAATCCGAAGGATAGCTGAAGAACTAGAATGGCACAGAAAGAACGGGAAAGTCGTGGTAGTCGTTGGCCCTGCTGTAATTCACGCTGGAGCCCGTGATGACTTAGCGTGGATGATCAAAGAAGGGTACGTGGACGTACTCTTCGCTGGTAATGCTGTGGCTACGCACGACGTCGAAGCTAGTTTATTCGGGACATCACTCGGCGTGGATTTGGAGACGGGCGAGCCAGTAAAGGGTGGACATAGTCACCACCTTTACGCCATCAACGAGATCCGACGAGTGGGTGGATTACGCGAAGCCGTTGAGAAAGGAATCCTAAAAGATGGGATAATGTACGAGTGCATCGTCAACGATGTTCCGTACGTGCTGGCAGGCTCGATACGTGATGATGGTCCTATCCCGGACGTAATTACCGACGTCATGGAAGCTCAAGCGGAGATGCGACGTCACCTTAAGGGGGCCACCCTAGTGCTGATGATGGCGACGATGCTTCACTCGATCGCTACCGGCAACCTCTTGCCTTCCTGGGTCAAAACTATCTGCGTAGATATCAACCCCGCGGTAGTTACGAAGTTGATGGATCGAGGAACCGCCCAGGCTCTGGGAATAGTGTCCGACGTCGGAGTGTTCCTACCGGAGCTCGTGAAGGAGCTCAAGAGGATCCGCGACGACGAGGCTTAGTCCACTCTTTTATCCTGCGTTCGGTAAGTTCTTCCATCACCTTTTTAGCCTCTTCCAGCGCATCCTTCGTCCCCCTGAAAGCTAGGACTGTTGTCTTAGTTCCTCCACGTTCAATCTCCCGTTGCACGACTTTCACGTCGCACCTTCGCTCCACCTCAGCGATCACATCTGCCGGGACGCCTAATGGTATTATCATATCATACTTCTTAGTGTCTCGTTCGGACACCTTCGACGCCCCCCCCCAAAGGGGGATAGTCGTTGTCGGAAAAAAGTAGCCGGAAGGAGCGAAATGAGAAGACGAAAAGAGAGACCACTAGACAGGGAAAGCATCGCCGCATTAGGGTCAAGTCTAGGCACTACGAAATGCCGTTTTCTCGAGGTGTTCTCGCCAGGTCCCTAACAGCGATCGGCGTCGAGCCTCACAAAGCGTACGAGATAGCACTCAAGATCAAGGAAGAGTTGCAAGAGGAAGGCATAGATAAAATTAGTACTGATGAATTAGCCGATATAATTCGGACTAAACTTGAAGAAATCGATGAGACGTTGGCGGAACGCTATGAGCTATGGAGGAGGATTAAAAAGCGTGAGGAACCGATAATAGTCTTAATTGGAGGAGCTTCTGGTGTCGGTACATCTACGATAGCTTCTGAGGTAGGACACAGGCTCGGTATTACGAACGTTATCGGCACTGACGCTATTAGAGAAGTAATGCGTAGAGTTTTAGCAGAGGAGTTGTATCCGACTCTCTATGAGTCTTCGTACACAGCTTGGAAGCGATTGCGCTATGAACCCGCCGAAGATCCTGTGATTACTGGGTTTCTTGACCACTCCGAACCAGTGGTGGTTGGTATTGAAGGGGTTGTGAATCGATCGATCAATGAAGGTATCCATGTGATTGTAGAGGGCGTTCATATCGTTCCGCGATTGATTAAGAGGGAGATTCTCAACTACCCAAACGTGTTCGTGTTCATGCTCTCCGTAGAGGATGAAGAGGCGCATAAGTGGCGCTTCTACGCCAGGTCTAGGGATACAAAACTCTCACGGCCCGCTGAGCGGTACTTGAAGTACTTCGAGGAGATCCGTAGAATTCACGACTTCCTCGTGGAGGACGCCGAAGAGCACGATATCCCAGTGATCAACAACGAGCATATCGATGAAACGGTGGACCAGATCGTGAGCTACATATCCTCTAAACTCTTGAAGGGTGAAAGAGAGCTATCCAAGAGCGTCTCCTGGTGGTGATGTACTGTGACGTTCCGCGAGGAGTTACTCGGTTGCAAGGTCGAGGAACTGATGACCAAAGACCCCATCACCGCGTCTCCTCAAGTTGGAGTGATAGAAGCGTTCGAGATCATGCTAAAGCATGATATTGGAGCACTGCCAGTAGTGGACGATGAGGGTAGGCTTATAGGACTCGTAACCCGGACTGATCTCGGGCGCGCCCTCCTGGAAGACGAGTACGAGCCCGGAACCACCATCGAGGAGGTGATGGAAAGGGACGTGATAGTAGTTCACCCGGATGATACTCTACTCGATGCCCTGAAACGCATGACGTCCACCCCCGAGGGCATATATAATCAGCTCCCCGTAGTCGACGATGAAGAGAAGCTTGTGGGAATACTGACGGATGGGGATATCCTCAGGTGGATAGCGAAAGAACTGTGAAGGTCAGAGTGCGGAAGGCGCCGGAGGAATTACTTTCGCTGTTACGCAAGTTAGGGCTCTCAATCGCCCGGACCGAGAACGGTTACGAGATTAGTGGTCCTAAATCTCGGCTTCTGGTGGCCCTTCAACATATACCGCCCAAAATGGCTATCCTGGCCCGTGAGACCGTCGAAGAGTTAAGACAGGTGGTTGGGGTGGAAAAGCCCAGATTATCTCACCGCCGTTAGAACACTATGTACTTACCACGTAATATATCCCGGTCTACCACGTATATGCGCTGCTTAACGCCTGAATTCGATATCCATAGTGCTAAGGTTAAATGCTTAGATTTTGCATGTTCTGGCAATACCATCACCATGGCCATTCTATCTCCGAAGTTTATGGTTCGATCGCCAACTTTCTCCTTTCCTGGCCCTAGAAGGGTTAGTTTTGCGGTCCCTAATCGTGCGATCAGCTGCTCGATTACGAGGCAACCTCTGGCACCCGTGGAGTGTAGGGCACGCTCGATACGTTCTTCTATGAGCGTGTGTTTGCCGTCACTTACGTTGCACAGTACCTCTCCGACCACTGCGTTGTAACGTACTTTCAGCTTCGGCCCATCCATCAACCGATTACCAAGCTCACGACGTATCGCCCGCTTGATGGCGTTAACGTCGGGCTTTCCGTCGTACGATGCCTGGAACACGAACTTGGACCCTTTAATCACGGTGCCCCTGGCGTCCAGTACCTTGTCTTTCAACCGCTTCTCGATTCGCTTTTTCACATCTTCCGGATCCGCAGTCAACGGGACTAGAGCGTCCACGACGAAGACCGTGTACCCCTTGATCTTAACTTTCCTGACGTCTACGTTCTCCACACCACCCGCACAGCTTACGGCGCTCTTCACGTCGGATGTCTTGACACCGGGCTTAGGTACGGCTAGGTATCGGACGACCGACACTTGGTAATCCTTCACTATGCTCGCATCGACCGTTCCCTCGGCCGCAGCTACGGCACTCTGTCCTCCCATCATGAAGGAGGGGATCGCGGATAGCACCATCATGGCCGCGAGGAATATTATTCCAGCGGTGACGATGGACCTCCTGTGCCTTCGAATCCAGCCGAACAACGATCACTCCCCCTGGTCGAGCAGCATCTCCAAGTACGAGTGACGTACTCGCTTGCCCTCGACTTTCAGCTCCTCCAAGATACTTACCAAAAGCTCCTCTTTTTCCTCGACCTCTGACTCGTCGTCCGCCTCACACTCCAGCTCGAGAAACGTGCCGAGACCTTTCACATCATCCAGCGCCGCTACAACTTTTTCTCCGTTCACTTCGAGCGTGTAGACCGTCCTAAGCTTCTTTACTTCCGCGTGCTCTAGCGGCTCGAACCCTAGATGACGAAGGATGGCGTCGGCGGTCTCGAAATCGTCGACTACCACTTCTAACTCCACCCGTGACTTCTCACGCCCTACCTTCGGTCCCTTGTAAGTTAGTGCGACTTTATCGTCGGAGCGGCGCAGTCGAAGTGCTTCATCCGTCTCTGCGAAGTCACGGCAAGGATGCTGGTAATACAGGTCCCGCTGCCGGACGGTTCTTACTTTCTCTCCGAGCTCTTCCAGGCGCTTCCGCACGTCCTCGGGGTTCTTCAGTTTAACCTTAACCTCTACCTCGTACACACCGGATCACCTCCTCTTCATCCCGATAACAACTTCGGGTTTCAAGAGCTGATACCCCAGGATCGCTCCCAAAGCGGCCGGGACGGCGCAGTCGATGCCGAACAGCTCGATGACCAACACAGCGGACGAGATCGGAGCGTTGAACGTCGCAGCCAAGAACGTAGCGATGGCCGTCGCGGCCCCGGCTGGAGCGGACGGACCCAGCGTTTGACCTAGAAAGGAGCCCAAAAACGCGCCCACGCACACTGTCGGTGAAACCAATCCCGCGGGTGTTTCACTACCGACTGTTAGCGCGGTGGTCACCATTTTACCCAGGAACGATAGTAGCGCTTCTTCGGCTCCGATACGGCCTAAGGCGGCCTTCGAGGCGTAGTCCAATCCCAACCCTACGGCCGTAGGAATAGCGATTCCCACTGACGCTACCCCTAGTCCTGCCAGGAGAGAACGCACGGGTTGACTAGGTACGGATTCGACGAACAGTCGACGGGCTTCCTTGATGCACCGGCTGTACACGTAAGCGAGTAACGTCGCCACTACAGAGATCACCAAGAGTTCCGGCAGGTGATGTGGGCTGTAATGATAAGGGGCGTTCCTCACGAGCAAGTAGCGCTTTCCTAAGGTCGAAACGTACACGGAGTACCCGGCAAGACTGGCTATCGTGCTGGGAAAAAGTACGACGTAGCGGGACCTTACGCGAATGACTTCGATGGCGAACAGGGCCGCCGCCAGCGGTGCGCACAGGACCCCAGCCACGCCTCCAGAAATTGTCCCCAGCACGACACATTTTCTCTCCATCTCCGACATTCTTAGCTTCGAAGCCACGTAGCATCCTACGGATACGCACGCTTGGGCACAAGGCCCTACTTGACCGCCACTACCTCCCCCGCCGATGACGAGACCCGCAAGTACCAATTTAGCTATTCCTCTGATGGGATTCGCGGGCTCGTTCGGGAATCCCCGGACGACTATCTCCATTCCGGTCCCTCTGAGCTCGGGATGTAGTGCTGCTAGGGTGCCGGCCAACAGCATGAACGCCGGGATGACTAACATCTCGCTCCCGACGACCTTCTCCACCGTGCTTATAATTGAAGAGATGGCGACGGCACACGCTCCGCCGATAACACCCAAAGCCGCGGCCAAAACCGTCCACCGGGCGACGTAAATCAACGCCTCCGTCGACAGCAACTCTTCACCTCCGTAGCCTCCGCGTTGGGGGGTTCTCGTCGGTGTGGACCCTGACGGTAAGTGCTGAGAGGGAACACGGACCGTGCGGACGCGTGCGAGAGTTGTACTCGAACGACAAGGTCTCCGTGGCAGAAGTGAGCGTTCAGGGTGAAGGGGAAGAGCATTACCACCGACGCACGTTCGAGGTGTACTATGTGATCGATGGTCGTGGGAAAGTGGTACTGAACGGTCGTCCCGTCGACGTGGGACCGGGGGACGTCGTCGCCATCGAACCGGGGATAAGGCATAAGGTGGTCGGCAACCTGAAGATGTTGGTGGTGTGCACCCCCCCGTTCGACCCGGAGGATGTGTACCTGGTATGATGAGCTAAGCCTACGCCGACCTAGTGGGGAGTGAGGATACGGGTGAGCTGCCTGACCCATCTCTCGTGTTTATCGAACTTAGGTTAAGGGTTCCCGAGGAGGTACTATCGTCCCTGGATCCGGATTCCGATGAGTACTGCGACAGAAGTGAGGATGTCGTCGAAATTCTCGCCGAGGGGTTTGGAGCGGCGAAATGCGCCGTCGAGGACGTTCTGCGATGCGTAAAAGCTGGTACCGATACGCTCGAAATCGTCAGGGGGAGCGAGAGTGCAACCACTGACGAGGAGGAACAAGAACGAGCATCCCGCGGTTCTCGACCCGGATCGCACGATTGTCTTAGGTGACGTGACAGTGTCCCGAGAAGCGGTGATAGGACCGGAGGTTAGACTGGGACCGGACGCCGTCGTACGAGGTGCTGTGATATCTGGACGTTGTGTCATCTACAATTGTGAGCTCGGACGTTGCGCCGTAGGTCCCAGGACCACGGTTACGGGCGATGTTGGGGATGGAGTCACAATTCACTCGGGCACGATTCTAGGGCAGCTCCGTGTGAGCGGGGAGATCGAGCCACCCGAAGTGGGTGAGGGAGCCTTCCTGGGGCCCGGGGTTTCCGTTCTTCCGGGGACGGTCATAGGTCCAGAGTCCATCGTGATGCCCGACAGTGTGGTGACCGAGCGTGTGCCGCGTCGCGGGGTCGTCAGCGGAAATCCGGCGATGCCCACGGGAATGGTCGTCGACGCGGAGACGTTGATTCTGGAGTTCGATGGAAAGCGGCTGTTACTTGAGGGAAAACGGGGAACCGCCTTTGACGTCAAGTTGAGCGACGGCGAACTCAAAATCACCGAAGGGAGCCCCGATAACTTCGGAGCCGTGCTTGAGAAGGACGTGGTGAAGGTGGTCCGCATGGGGCACGTGATACCCTTACCCGCTAGTCGACCTTTTTCCATCCCGTTGCACGTACTGGAGGTACGAACGAAGGGGTAAGCGGACGGTGCCGGTCCGCGAGTCACTGCTAATAGATACCGATGTGCGCCGCTCGCTAGTTCTCGGGTCCGTGTTGGAGAAGTGCGAGGTGGAAAGAGCAGCCGTGCTGGGTACTGTCGCCCGGGATAAGCGGTTCGAACACGGTGTTTTCGTGGCCGGGAAGCGGGTGCCAGGCGAGGTAATCACAGTAGAGGTGGAAGTTTCAAGGGAAATCGTACGCTCGGGATCTGTGGAAGTCGACCTCGATCCCACGGACCAGGATCTGGTGGCGGTGGTTGCGGACGTAGGAGCAACCGGGCTCATCTCGGATCTCACCGGATTACAACCTGAGCGCCGTGGGTTCCACGCCCTGTTCGCTTTCTCGGGTGAGTTACCAGCCCGAGTACGGAAGAGAGTGGTAATCAACCTGGACGTGTTCAGAGAATGTTGTCCGTGTGCCCTATTGGAGATCGGTGACGTGAAGCTGAGGTTTTTGGGAGGTCGACAGGTGTTCGATGAAAGGTCCAGACTGTCGTATACGGACGTCCTTGCCGTCAGGGACGGTAAGCCGATAGCATCTGCATGGAAGTCGGCGTCCAGAAGCGTCATCTCCAAGCTGGGGACCAGGTGAGGGACCGTGGTGAGGACAGTCAGAGAGCTTCCGATGCTGTTTTGCGAGTCGGTCGCACTGGAGGTACTCTCCGGGCCGAAACCGGGATTAGTGGACCCCGTCTCTCCTAGCTCCCACGAGGATATGGGGCCCCGTGAGTTCCTCGCGTGCCTTCCTGAGCTTCGGAGGTGTCTAGAGGAGGCTCTAAAGCTGGGGATAGATGGTGAACCAGTAGACGAGTTAATCCGGTCCCTTCCCGCGTGGAACGTGGACGTGATAACAGCTTCTGGCGGACCCAACTCCGTGCGCGGGATAGTGTTCTTAGGGTCGGTGTACTGCTACTCGGCTGGGTTCGAAAACGACCCGTTCCCGTTCGGTCGCATCCGCGTCGTCGGAAGGAGGTGCACGGAGGCTCTCTGGAACCGGTCGGAAACCAAGTGCGGCCGAATCCGGATCAAGGAACGGTTGGCCGGTATCTTCGGCGAGGTATCTTCCGGAATGGCTACGGCTCGAGGGGTATCCTTACCGGTCCTACGGGCCACGCTGCGGGCGGGAAGGCCCCTAGAAGAAGCCGTAATACACTCGGTGTTGGCCTGCATGTCAACGTTAGAAGACGCCGGGATTCCCCGGAAACTGCGCGACTGGGTGAAACAAAGGGCCTCGGAAGTTCTACGCGCCGGAGGTCCGTCCACCGAACGGGGTCGTGCGGAGCTGCACAAATTCGTGTACGAGTGCGCTGAACGTGGGGTGAGTCCCGGTGCCTCGGCCGACGTTACGGTCGTCGGGCTCGTCCTTCTATTCGCGAGGTGGGGTAGGGACATCGTATCCCCGTATCGTGATCCTTCACGGAGGTGGAGTGGCGGAGCTGTTGGACGGGACTCTTAGGCTTCTAATACGGTCGGATGGAACCCGGGCGGTCGCGTCCGAGGGAGACGAGAAGTTCTTAAAGACTGACGAAGCCGAGGTCAGCAGGGAGTTAACACCCTTCGAAGCTTACCGGGAGATATGCAAGAAACTGGACGCGTCCGTTGTCGAGCTACCCGAAGACGTAGGACATCCTGTCGACCCTGAGGTGGGATATCGGGTCCTGGAACTTCTGGAGAGCCTGTGGGACTCGGGGTTCAGGCGCTTGGGTGTTTTGGGAACCGTCGGGTGCGGTGCGCCCCTCCACGATATCGAGGTCGGGAACCCGGTTGGGTGGACCAGCGTTCGGGTTTCGAACCCAGGTTCAGATCTCGACCTTGTGGTCCCCCACCGAGATTACTTACTAGAGATGTCATCGTCTGGTTTCGAAACTGTAAAGCGTTTCTCCGACCGAGTGATAATGTCTCCCGTGGCGTTCACCGGGTTCACAACTCCCAGAGTCGAAGTCCGGTTACCCAGGGGGTGTTAACTTGACGGAAAAACTTGACAGCATGTTGCCCAAAACCGCACAAGGTTCGAACTTGAGCGATCTGAAGAACCTCCGCGATGCGTTGGATAAGTTTTCCGAGATCGAGCCGGATCTGGACGTCGAGTCACTGAAAGCTACGCTGGACGATCTGATTACGCTCATGGAAGAAACAGGCGTGAAAGACGTTAGGGATCTCTGCGAAAAGTTTCTGGACTTCAAGCGCGAAAAGGAGCGGCTAGAAGAGCTCCTGAAGGAGTACTTCAAGCGATTGGAGGAGTTAGAGCGGAAGCTGCGAGCTCACGAGGAGAAGCTCCGCATCGAAGCCCGTCGTCGTAAGACCCTGGAGAAGGAGTTGGAGATGGAACGTGATGAAAAGGCCGAGCTGCGTGAGGAGCTACGGCGTAAAGAGGTTATGATCGAAAAGCTCCGTAGTGACCTGCAGCGAATGAAGAAGCCACCGCTCATCGTGGGTACCGTCGAAGAGATCCTCGACGACGGTCGCGTGATAGTGAAGAGTTCCACGGGTCCGAAGTTCGTCTCGAACGTGAGCCCTACCGTGGACAGAAACGAGCTCGAACCTGGTGCAAACGTGGCCCTCAACCAGCAGAGCATGGCTGTGGTGGATGTGCTACCGTCGGAGAAGGACTCACGTGTACTGGCGATGGAGGTGGACGAGTCACCCGACGTGTCGTACGACGATATCGGTGGTCTGGACGAGCAGATCCGCGAAATCCGGGAGGTCGTGGAGAAGCCGCTCAAGGAGCCCGAATTGTTCGAGAAGGTCGGTGTCGAACCTCCGAAGGGAGTCTTATTGTACGGTCCACCGGGCACCGGTAAGACTCTGCTTGCCAAAGCCGTAGCGAACCACGCCGATGCCACCTTCATCCGGCTCGCCGCACCGGAACTGGTCCAAAAATTCATCGGCGAAGGTGCTAGGCTGGTGCGGGAGCTGTTCGAACTCGCACGCGAGAAGGCCCCGAGTATTATCTTCATCGACGAGATCGACGCGATCGGTGCCAGGCGAATGCGGGACGCGACGAGCGGAGACCGCGAGGTCCAGCGCACGCTCACCCAGCTGCTCGCGGAAATGGACGGCTTCGACCCGCTCGACGACATCAAGGTCATCGCAGCTACGAACCGGAAGGACATCCTAGACCCAGCCCTGCTGCGACCGGGTCGGTTCGACAGACACATCAAGATCTCACTACCAGACGAGGAGGGTCGGTATGAGATCTTCAAGATCCACACGCGCGACATGAACTTGGCCGAGGATGTCGACCTCCAGAAGCTGGCGAAGATCACCGAGGGTGCCTCAGGTGCGGACATCAAGGCCATATGTACTGAGGCAGGTATGATGGCTATACGCGAGGACCGTGACGTTGTCACCATGGATGACTTCCTGAAGGCTGTGGACAGGGTCATGGGTAAGAAGGAAGAAGAGAGCGGAGAGTTCAAGCGCGCGTACCACTGATGCGGAAGCTCCTCGATTCTCCGATAACAATCCCTCTTCCTAGGATGACGAGGCGGTTGCTGGCGGATCAGACAGGGATGATGAATAGTGGGCGAGCGGACTGTCGCGTGCTACGGACCTTACGTCGTTAAGGAGATCAGAACGAACCAGGATAACCTAGACGCGATCCGTTCGTTACTGAAGTCCGCTGAGCGCCGTGGTCCTGGAAACGTTGGAGAAGTGGTTCCTCTCGACGTCTTCGACACGGATCGTGGACTAGCCTCCGATCGCACCAGGCTGCTGGTGGCTTTTCGGGAGGAGGAGATCGTCGCTTGTGTCGCCGCAGATCCTCGGGAACACATAGGTTCCGGTCCCAACCCCCACAATGTCTTCGGCCTCGTAGTGTCTCCTGAGGTACGTACTAGGTACCAGTTGGGACACGTCATGCTGGCCGCCGCCCTGAAAACGCTCCGGGAAGAGGGTCTGAAGGTTGCACGAACAACTCCAACAAGACGCGCCTTACCGTTCTTCACAGGTATCCGTGCCGATCCCACTCATGTGTACCGGGAACTCGAGGTGAGGCTTAGGTGGTACCGTAAGACCGGGAGCGAGGAATACTTAGAGCTGACTAGGGTACCGAGGGAGGTCCGTGAAGAGCTGGAGCTACTTCGAATTCGTACGGTGAACGTGCGGAGGGATCCCACACCGTTTCACCGGTTGGATCCGGAAAAACCCGTGCACGTTTTCAGGTCGGGTGTCCGTTCGTTCACCCTCATAGTATCGCTGGGGGAACGGAATTCATGGTCGACATCAGCGTGATATTGCCCACGTACAACGAGCGCGAGAATCTTCCAAAGGTGATTCTCAAGATCGAAGAGGTAGTGGAGAAAGAAGGCTGGACCGCTGAGATTCTGGTAGTTGACGACAACTCACCCGACGGAACGGCGGAAGTGGCCCGAGAACTATCCAGACAGTACGGCAACATTAAGGTGATCGTGCGCGAGGAGAAGCCTGGATTAGGTCTAGCGTACAGGAGAGGGTTCCGCGAGGCCAGGGGCGATGTGATAGTATGTATGGACGCCGACGGTCAACATCCACCCGAGTGTCTTCCTAACATCGTGAATCCGGTACTAGATGGGGAGTGCGACTTCGGATTAGGGTCCAGGTACGTTGAAGGATCCGTCGTTGAGAACTTTCCGTGGTACCGTAAGTTGAATTCTTGGGGTGCACGCATTGTTGCACGCTTGCTCCTCAAACTTCCATACCGCGATCCGACGAGTGGGTTCCGTGCTATTTCCCGGAAGATATTGACCGAGAGCCGACCGTTCGTGTCCGAAGGTTTCGAGATACAGGTCGAAACGCTCGCTAAGGCCCATCACATGGGCTACACCGTGCAAGAGTACCCGTTCTTGTTCCGACCCCGAGAGCGGGGTTCCTCTAACGTAAATGTCCGTCAGATACTGAGGTATCTCAACGGAGTGTGGAGGATCAGGAAGGACTTGAAGCAGCGTGGGCTCCTGTAAACGTTTTCACATACCTGCTCCGGATGGCCCAAGGGCAGTGGATTGCGCGTTGTGGTGGTAGGAGGAGGAGCCGCCGGCGTCGTAGCCGCTCGGACTGCTAGGGAACACGGCGCCGACGTGGTTCTAATCTCGGCGGATGAGCATATCGCGTACTCCCCTTGCGCCATCCCATTCGTAGTCTCTGGGGAGATAGAACGGCCGGAAGATATCCTGATGCGCGATCCTGCTCACTACGAGCGCCTCGGGATCGACGTCAGGCTGGACGTGAGGGTTGAGGAAGTCGATCCCGAAGAGAAGGTCGTGACTACCGAGGACGGTGACACCGTCGAATACGACTCGCTGGTTCTAGCTACCGGTGGAGAGCCTCTAGTTCCCCCGATTAAGGGTTCCGACCTGGGTGGTGTCTTCACCGTCAGGCGGTTTTCGGATATCGAACCCCTACTCCGAGCCGTTCGGGAATCGGAGCGAGCTGTGATAGTGGGAGCAGGACCCATCGGTGTAGAAATGGCGTACGCACTTCACGAACGCGGGTTAGAGGTTACGCTGGTTGAAATGCTTGATAGAGTTCTCCCACAGTTCCTCGACGATGATATCGCTGCGATACTGCAAGAGCGGATGGAAAAGGAAGGCATCAGAGTACTTCTCGGCTCGCCTGTGGAGGCTATCGAAGGCGATGATAGAGTAGAGGCCGTAGTGGTGAACAGTGAAGAAATAGAGACCGACCTCGTCGTGATGGCGGCTGGAGTGAGACCGGCAACTGACCTCTTTGAAGGCATAGGGGCCTCAGTCCTACCCTTCGGAGTTGAAGTTGACCCAGCCCTTCGAGTCAAGCGCGAGGACGGTGGTGTCTTCGACGATATATACGCGGCCGGGGATTGTGTGGCCGATTGGTGTCCCATCACGGGTGAGCGAGTTCCGAGCCAGCTTGGTACGGTCGCCGTTCGGCAGGGCAAGATCGCCGGGAGAAACGCCGCTGGAGGTCCCAGAGCGACTTGGATGGGCACCCTCAACACCACGGTGATACGTGCGTTCGATTTAGAGGCAGCGGGTGCGGGGTTGACACAGACCCGAGCCGAAGAGTTAGGACTGGAAGTAGTTTCGGCTACCGTCGAGACGACCACCAGGGCCAGGTACTATCCGGGTGGCGAGCCTATTGCGGTCAAGTTAATAGCTGACGCGGACACGCACCGTGTCGTCGGAGTCCAATCCGTCGGAGGGGAACGTGTGAGAGAACGCGTCGACGGTGTCGCTTTGGCAATCCGTCTGGCGGCTAAAGTGGAGGACCTCCTGAGCTGGGATTACTCCTACTCGCCTCCGGTTGCTCGGGTTATAGAACCCATATACGAGGCCGCCGAGCTCCTTAGGGAGGAGCTTCACTCATGAAGCGCTTCCTCAGAGACCTTTCCGCCGCCACAGCATCACTGACGGTCTTGGTCCTCATGGAATCGTTCACGGGGATTACACTCGAATCCCTGAAGCATCGGTGGATGCATCATCCTGAATTCTTGGCGATGCTTCCGGCTCTCATGGACTTTCGGGGTAACGTGGCTCTTGCTCACTCCGCCCGTACCGCTACGGCAACCCACCTGGGTGACGAGGAGAAGGCACTGCAGAGCTCACTGGCGGTTCTTCTAGTCGGTCTCATGGTGCCTCCGGTCATCGGCTTGGTCGTCTACTACGCCTACGGAGGTGATTTGAGTACCCTCGTAGGGGCCGCGTTCCTTACCGTACTGTCGGTTACCGCAGTCGTAACGCCAGTAACAGTCGGTATCGTTCGCGTGGCGGCGATGTTGGGTTTCGATCCGGATCATGTCGCTCCGCCACTGACAACGGCTCTCTCGGACGTACTGACTGTGGTCCTCCTGTTCACGATTGCGGAGGTGATGGTCGGTTGAGCGGTGTATGGGGAGGAGTTCTCAGGATCCTCCGATCGATGTTGATGATTTCCATAATTCTCGCCGTCTGGAGCTCTTTCACGGGCTCGCTGCTGGCTAAATGGGAAGCCAAGCTCGAGCATAACCCCGGTCTAGCCGCGCTCCTTCCGGTCCTAATGGCGGCTGCCGGTGCCGCAGCTGCGTCGTTCGGTAGCCGCCTTTCCACCCATTTGCACTTAGGAACATTTACGGTATGGGCGGTATTGAGAGACGCATTGGTACAAGGTTCGGCCTTGATGTTGGTAATCGCGGGCTACGCCGGTCTCGTGACCGTCGCGTTCTCCGGTCGACCGTCTCTGATCCTGTTGGCCGTTGAGTCGACGGGGTTAACGTTCTTGACCTCTACCCTCGTGGCTCTCGGCTCGGCGTTCACGAGCGTAAGACTAGGGATGGATCCCGACGACGTCGTTGGTCCTATCGTAACGACGGCCGCGGATTCCGTCGGAATTATACTCGCCCTAACCCTGGCTCCGGGGTAATGACGTTGGAAATGGAGAAAATCGAAAAAGAGATTAAGAGGCGGACGGTCGTGGAACTCCTCACGGAAATGAAGAATCTCGCGCAGCTATCAGTTGACCTGGCCTACTCGGTTTTACTGTTCGGAAGCCGCGAGCTGGCCGAGGAGGTGCGACGTATCGAGAGACGTGTGGATGAGTTGTCTATCGTACTGAAGGCGAAGCTCGCTCTGGCTATTCGAGATCTTGAGGACGTTCGCCATTTACTGCCCATAATGGAGTTGACGCAATCGATGGAGGTTATCACCGACGCCGCGGACGACGTCGCCGAAACCGTGGCCATGGGTGCGGAACCTCACCCTATCGTTCAGAGGGCCATTGCCGAGTCCGAAGAAAAGATACGGCTTGTTCGGGTGGAGGAGGGGTCAGAATTAGACGGCAAAACGCTGGGAGAACTTAGGTTGGCCAGTGAAACTGGGATGCATGTAATCGCGATAAGGCGGGGATCGACTTGGATAATAGGACCGGATAAAGACGCCAAGATACTGGGAGGGGACGTCTTGATAGTCCGTGGTCGGGACGAGGGATACAAGAAACTAAAGAAGATAGCCAGTGGGCGAAGATGACATGCGTTGGAAGACTAGGCGCGAAAAGATAGTGTCACTACTCACGGAAAGCCGTGAGCCCCTGACCATTGACGAAATAGCTTATATGGTCAGAGAGGGTGATAAGTCGAAGATTATTGAGGATTTGGAACATATAGCTAAAACGCTACGTCGTGAGGGTAAGACGCTGCTCATGGAGCCGGCTAGGTGTAACAAGTGCGGATACGTGTTCAAGAGCCTCAGGATTAAGCCACCGTCCAGGTGCCCAAAATGCAAATCCGAGTGGATCCAATCGCCGAGATTCACTATCAGGGAATGACTCTCCGCGGGACGTCCAAGGACAGATCGTTTAACGTTATCCTCAGAAACTCACCCACCGCCACGACGTCCCCCAGATACCGTTGACCGTTTTCACGTATCTCGACTACTTCAAGTCTCTCGGTAACCCCAACTATCGCGTCCGGTCTATGGAAGCCCAACGGACGACACCTTACACCTTCCACCTTTAAGAAGCCCGAGGAGAGGTCTATCGACACATCACCCGCGGAGAGTTCACTCCCGCGACGCTGCGTCACGATGGTGAGACTCTCGTAGGTCCTGACGTGTAGGTTCTTGCCATACAGCGTCACTACGTAGTCTTTGCCCACTTTACGGACGTCTACGAAGAGTTCCCCGAGGCGACGGTACGGGATGATCGGTGGGACAACGACACCTTCTCCGATCTTTCGGATCCGGAGCGGCTCGGTAATAACGCGCTCTTCTGTGACCCGGTATGGGACTACATAGTAAGACCCTGAATCCGCACGCACCGACACCAGGCACAAGGATAGGAACTTCTCAAGTCCTGCTACTTGACCGAGTCGCACGTACCCGTCGTGAGATCGGCGCATCACCCTAACTTCCTCGCCTATGTCGAACTCCTCACAAACTACCGGAGGCTCCGGAACGTTCTTCGGGAGTTTCATCTGAACACTGACCCCTCCATTTCGAGTGCCGCGTTGAGTACGCCATCCACCAGCTCTGATCGTCTACCCAAAACCGCGGCAGGACTCCAGCTGAACATCCTGTAGCCGACGTTCCTGGACGTCAGGACACCCGCGGCTTCCAATGCGTCCAATATCTTAGTCCCGAGTTTGAATTCACGGAAATTACTACAAATCCTGCCCAGTATCTCCGTGGCGGATAAGTACCTCGTGCGGACTGTTCGCACATCCCTTCGGGCGATTTCTCTTAGGATCGTCGACCCTGTCTCCTCGACGAGCTCGCTCACGTGCTCTTCCATCTCCTCGAGAGTACCACCACGTTTCAACGCTTCCGGGCACGGCCCGTACGGCGGCCATGTAAAAACGTCCTCCGCGGAACCTTCCACCTTGATCAGCTCAACCGACACTTCACGCACGATGCTGTCTGGTACGAAGTCCAGGAACACTTGTGAATAGACCACGATGTGAACTTCTTTGAACCTGTTGAGCAGCGCCGATAGGACGTTGTACACTTTGGATCTGATACTCCTGAGTGCGTAACGGTCACGGCGCTCCAACCACTCGAGTACCGTCGGTGCGTCCATATGGGCTATTACCACACGGTCAGTTCCATTTTCACACAGTGGGGTGATGTTGGATAGCCTTCGGGCGTCCGATACATCTACGACTTCGCCGTCATGCGCCAACTTACAGCATACCTCTCTAAACCCATAGCACGGCGGGCAGACGGTGACTTTCAGCAATTTTCTGCCCCCTCTGGTAGGCGTAGTAGCAACCTCCCCCCCAACTGTATTACTTTATGATCTTCAAACCAGGCTTCAGTACGCTCAAAATGTACCTTATCGTACTCAATGTACCACAAGATCAGCCCCTCTGCCGGGAGGCATCTGGGTTTCTCCGACGGCTTGAACTCACCAGAAAGTAGCGCTTCGGCGTCCTCCTCCTCCCTGAGCCCGTGGCCCACCTCCCACACGAACCCTGCTATCCTGCGGACCATCTCCCATAGGAATCGCGGTGCCACGACCCGTAACACGTACGCGTTAGGGATTATTTCTAAGAGTTCACACCTCTCGATGGTTACTATTGGATTCCGGCCATCCTCCCTTCGGAATGCAGAAAAATCGTGTTTTCCTTCGAGCTTACGGGCAGCCCGTTCCGCAGCTTCGGGATCGTTCAACGGTCCCAAGAAGTACCGATACTCCTTTCGCAGTGCATCGCGCCGTGGATCAAACTCGTCATTGACTTCCGTTTTAGCTATCACTCGGATGTCCTTGGGTAACCTCGCGTTGATGGGGTCCGGTTGAGCTAGCTCCGGGTCGCCTTCCACCACTACTACCTGGTAGCGTGCATGGGCCCCCGCGTCGGTCCTGGATGCGTACCCCACCAGTTCCAATCTCAGCTCCGAGAGAGCCTTTCGTAGCGCTCCTTCGATCGTTGGGACGTCGGGCTGATATTGGAAACCGTGGTATCGCGAACCGTCATAGGCGACCTGGAGGGCTACCCTCATCGTCCTGCCCCAGGGGGCTTGTAAGGAAGCCTCCGGTAGACTTCTATCATTTCCTCTTCGGAAACTAGTTCCCGGTTTCCGAAACGGATCACCGGCTCATCCACAACCTCTCCTGCGACCGTGAACGGACATCCCTCTTCGAACGCTATCTCGGCAGCACGTCCGACGTCGTTCGGGTCCATACATACCATGAAGATCCCCAAGTACCCTGTCCACGTGGGATACGGCATTGATCGGAGCTTGACACCTTTCTTGGCTTTACCCATCATCTCCAGTAGGTTCCCGAGTACTCCACCGCGACTGGCGTCCTTGGCGGTACTCACGTCGATACCTTCCCGTAGGAACCTAAGGAACGCGTTGAATTTCACCTTGGCCTTGTAAACACGGTCACCAACATCCCCACGCACAGGCTCGCCCAAGAACACCAGCGTATCGCCTTCTCTGGCCGTACCATCCGGGATCGGTTCGTCGGCTATTAATCGACCGATTACGGCCACGGAGACACAGGGCACTAGATCGGGATGGGATTGTGTGTTACCGCCGAGGATCTTGATTCCCAATCCTTCCGCCTGTTTCCTCAAATCCTCGAGGATTTCCTTCGCCTGCTCCTCGCTTTCGGCTTGTACGGCGTCGAACGCCACTATCGGTTCACCGCCGGTGACCACGACGTCGGCCGCAGAGTGTATGATCGCAGTCTTTCTACCGATCTTGGCCGGATAGGGACCTTCCATGTTGATCACTAACCGCTCACCGTTTACCTCGATCACTGTGGCGTCGTCGCCCTGTAGTGGGCCTATGATCGTCTTCCACTCCTCCGGGACTTCCCTGAGCAACCTGCGGCAGAAGTTGGTCTCTTCTATATGCTTGAGGAGACGCTCCATATCGACTTTTTCCAAGCTCACCCGACCCCCAGCAACTTCAGAACCGTCGGCAAGGCCAGCGCTGACGTGCAGAGCGATGGATCGACACCGGAGCGGAGCGCGTAAATCCCTATTCCCGCACATACGATCGCCGTACCGAGCGAGCCCAACCCATGAGATGTCATCAACGCGAGCAGTCCGATTACTACGGTACCGGTCAGTACCCGCGCCCGTGCCCCGGAGAGCATCTCTCCCAACACCCTGGTCGAAAAGATGAGCAGCCATACTCCCAACACCGACACGAGTAGGTACACACCCACCGACGCCAACACTTCTGGGTACGTGATGTCTCCAACGGACCGCTGGATGAACACCGAGGCCCCACTTCTAGGGTTTCCAAGCGCGTGCAGAGCCACGATCGAGGACACCGCGTCGGCGGCGTCGATACCGGAGGTTACCAGTAGGTACCGCTCGGTCGTATCGACACCCAACCTCGTCAGGACGGAAACCACGTTGGCAGGACCCAATCCCGGCAGGAAACCGAGAGTACAACCCGCGAATGCCGCCAAGATTCCGCACTTCGGGAGCTCCTTCCCAAGTATTGCAGGCTTTCCGGGCCGCTGCTTCGGGATCGAAGTACGGTTTATCAAACAGGAAATTCCTGGACCGATCGCGTAGAATCCGGAGAACATAGCTTCCAGTGGGGAAGCTACGTCGAGCGGTCCTGAAAGAACCACGTAGCCTAACACGGAGCTCGCCGAGAAGATCGCCAACCCGCGGAGTCCGTTATCGTACGTTTGAAGGACCAGGATCGCCAGTACCAGCCACGGTATTATCGGCTTGGAGATGACGTACATGGGCCCTACGATCTTCACGATGCACGGGAGCGTGACCGCAGCGAAAAAGCCCGTGGATAACGTCCCCAAGGCGACGAGGCGAGCGGCTTCTTCCGCCCTTCCCTCAATTGTATAGCGCTGCAACGGAATCAACACGGCGACCGACGTTTGATCATCGGGTACTCCCAAGAACATGCTTTCAACCTTGGATAACGGGACGTTGACGGCTGAGCATGCTGAAGCGAACGTCAGCACGTCTTCACGGTCGAGGTACGTGGGATTAAACTCCGAAAAAAATGTATTCGGATGGAGTCCGGGGATGTACCCCGATAGCATCCCGGAAAAGATTCCGAGAAACACTCCACCGAGCAAGTCCGACCCACCGGACCGGGGACCTCGAGATGCTAAAGGAGCTATGGCGATCGTTTGTGATGGCGCTAGGAGCCGCATGGGCACTCGGACTCCTAGCACTTACGGTTCACATCTTGGGGCTCGCTTGGACCATAATCCTCTTCTTAGGGATCATGGTCTTGTTGGGAATTGGTGCTTCGGGGAGAGTCTCACCTTTCATTGCAGTAGCGAGAGGTTTAGGGTTGCTGTCGCTTTTGATTGTAAACGCGGCCAGACTGGAGTACCTGGCGCCATGGCTCGCCATACCTGTACTCGGAGCACTTTACGTTCTCGACAGGCCCGCCTTTTACTTGGTGATAGCAGCGGCGGGAGCTATCCTACTGCTTCGAGCGATAATAGAAATCCATAAAACCGCCGTCGGGGTGGACTTCAGGTACAGGTCGAAGGTTCAGGAGATGGCGTTAGCAATTCGTGAGATCTCGTCGGGAATCATGGAAGCCCTAGAGAGACTCTCCATGATCTCTGCGGAGAAGAAAGAGGAGCTGAGTGGAACGTTCACCGTTGCTGGAAAGAAGTTGTTGAGGTGGATGCTCAGCTGAGGACGCGTCTGCGGTTCAATCGTCATCATTCTTCAGTAGCGCGGGACGTCGTCATCCGCGCCCCTTCCAATCGACTAGGATCTGGTCACCTTGAACTAACATCTTGCCCTCTGGGACGTTTTTACGAACGATGGTGGAAGGCGCGGTGGCCGAGTACGGGCCTAATTTCCGTCCCGGCAGTATAGAGGTGTTGATTCCTGTTTTGACTCCGTCCCCCAGTACGGCTCCGAACTTCCTCCTACCTGTATCCTCGAGCTCGCCTTTGACTATCACCTTCACGCTGCGCCCGTCGTGTCTGAGGTTGGCGATGATGGTACCGGCTCCCAGGTTGCACTTGGCCCCGATAACGCTGTCCCCCACGTAGGAGAGGTGGCTGACGTTCGTTCCCTCCATGATTATGGAGTTTTTGATTTCGACGGCTTGACCGATGCGAACGTCCCGGACCAGCGTCGTCGCCGGTCGGAGGTAGCAGTTAGGTCCGATCTCGCACCCCGGGCCTATGTATGCTGGCCCTTCGACTACGACTCCCGACCTGAGGATCGCGCCTTCGGCTACCCACACTGGCCCTCTCAGCTCCACGTTCTCCTCGATGATCCCTTCGACCTCGGGACGCCACATCGCGTTCCGAAGTGCCCAAGCGTTGGCATCGAGTAGGTCCCACGGTCGACCCACGTCGGACCAGAATCCGTCGTACGAAACCCCTCGAACACCTTCTTCGGTGGCGGCATCGAGCAGCGCATCGGTGATTTCGAACTCGCCCCGTGGTGAGGGCGTGACCCGCTCCAAGAACCTCTCGAACTCCGGTTCCGCCACGTACACTCCCGCGTTCGCCAGGTTGGAAGGGGCCTCTTCGGGCTTTGGCTTTTCCACGAGCTCCACCACGTAACCGTCTTGCAGTCTCGCAACCCCGAACTCCGACGGGTCCTCGACCTCCACCAGCACCATCGAGGCGACGCCTTCGTGCTCGCGTACGGCGCGCTCGAGCAACTCCGGATCGAACACCAAGTCTCCGTTCGTGATCACCACGGTCTCGTCGGGTTCAATCTCCCGCCACGCGACGTACACAGCGTGGGCTGTTCCCATTGGCTTACCCTGACGGACGAACTCCAGATCGAAGGAATCTCCCCAACGATTCTTGACGTATCGTTTCACCTTATCGGCCAGGTATTCCACGACTACTACTAGATGCTCCACTCCGATGCGCTCCATGGCTTCGATGGAGAAGTCGATAAGACGGCGATCGGCCACCGGCAGGAGGACCTTCGGCCGTGTCTTCGTCAGCGGTCGCATCCGAGTACCTTCACCTGCCGCGAGTACGATGCCGATCATTCCCTCACCTCCTCGACACACCTGCGGACGAGATCGACGAACTCATCCCCGAGCTCTCGGGCGCGCTCTTTGGACTCCGCCTCCACCGTTATCCGTACGAGCGGTTCGGTGCCGGATGGTCTAATGAGCACCCAACCATCGTCCAGTTCGACCCGAACACCGTCTACGGTGTCGATGTCGTCGTAAGCCTCCCGGAGGCGCGTCTCCACAAGCCTCATCACTTTGGGCTTGAGCTCGTCTGGACATTCGACGGTTTCGCGCACGACCGGGTAGCTCGGGATCTCGGCCAACAGTTCCGAGAGAGGTCGCTCCTCCTCGATCAGCAGACTCACCATCCACGCCGCGGAGAGCGGACCGTCGGGACACATGTGTACGTTAGGGTGTATCCAAGTCCCGTTCGGTTCCCCTCCGAAGATACATCCTTCCTCCCGTATCGCGGCGGCTACGTGAACGTCTCCTACCTTGGTTCTCACCACCTCACCGCCCATCTCTCGGACTACCTCGTCGATGACCATCGAAGCATCGACGTTCACCGCGACCTTTCCTGGACCCTTCTCCTCGAGGATTCGCCGGCACGCCAACGCCAGCACTTCGTCGTACCCGGCGAACTTACCTTTCTCGGTAACGAAAACCACACGGTCGGCATCCCCATCGTGGGCGATCCCCAGATCAGCATCTGTCGCTCGCACGGTTCGCATGAGGTCCTTCAGGTTCTCGGGCTTCGGCTCCGGTTCCCGGCCCGGGAAGTGTCCATCAGGATGCGCGTTTAGGGAGATAACCTCACACCCCATCTCACGGAGTACCACTGGAGTGACGAACGCGGAGGGACCGTTGGCACAGTCTACCACGATGCGCAACCCGTCTCCGTCGACGGAGACCTCATCCAGTATCCTCTCCACGTGTACGTTCAACGCCGTCTCGTCGTCGACCACCTCACCGTACTCGTCCCAATTCGGGTATTCTAAATCGCCGTCCATGATCTGCTCTATTTCACGCTCTTGTTCGGGCGAGAATGCCATTCCGTCGGAGTTCCAGAACTTTATTCCGTTGTACTCGGGAGGATTGTGGGAAGCTGTGATCATCACACCAGCGTCGAGACCTTCAGTCGCAACGTAACAGCCCAGAGTCGGCGTGCACACTAACCCGATGTCCACAACATTGCATCCTTGGGCGGTCAGTCCTGAGATCACGGCTGCACGAAGTGTATCGCAGTGCACTCGGGTGTCACGACCTACGGCGACAGTGCCGTCACCCAAGTACTCGCCGAGAGCGCGCCCAGCTCGAAGTGCGAGCTCCGGAGTTAGGAATTCTCCTATTCTACTTCGGATGCCGGACGTACCGAAGTACTTACCCACGGGGGGACCCCCCTTGTTCGCGTTCCTACTCGCCGGGGATAACGTCGATTTAGCGCTATCGGAACTGAAAGGGGCGCTCAATGCGGAAGTTGGATCCTACAGGATCGAACGTGAGGGTAGAGTGGCTCTAGTTGAGGGAATTTCGAGGAGAGATGCCGAGCGCGTGGTACGTCGTCTCGCCAGAACCCACGCGGTTTACGAAATTGGCCACGGCCCTTCGAAACTGAAGATAGGGGGAGAGGAAGTCCCTGCCGATATGATAGCACGTCGTGAGAAGCTTTCCCACCGTAAGCCACATAAAAGGCCTGAATTTATGCCCGACTCTACCGAACCGTTCTTAGCCCGTACCTTGGTGAACTTGGCTGAAGGACGCCGTGGTGAGCGCTTTTTGGACCCCATGTGCAATGTAGGAGGGATCCTAATAGAAGCTGGACTTATCGGGTGCATACCGGTGGGTGTGGATGTCAGAGTTGACCTGGTGGAGAGAGCGGAACGGAACTTGGAGCATTATGGCATCACCGAGTATGAGCTCCACGTTGGACGGGCCGAAAACGTAGACGATATCCTCAATGAGGGTGTGCAGGCGGCTGCCGTAGATCCTCCCTACGGTCGGGGATCGTACGTAGAAGGTGGGCCTGTAGACAGGTTAGTACTTGAGACGCTGGAGGCGCTCTTCGAGGTCGTGGAAGGTAAGGTGGCTTTATCAGTTCCGAAAGAGGTTTGGAGAGAAATTTCCGGAAGCCTTCACGTCGAGACGGTAGTCAAAGATCGGGTCCATCGTAGCTTGACTCGAGTAATCGCCGCAGTTACCGGATGATGACCGCGGACCGTTCTGAGTAAATGATGAGTTTTCGGGGAGCTGAATGTGGTAGTTCGGCGATCGGTTCGATTCTAACACGTCAGTGTGCACCGTCGGTTTAGTTTCTAGGATACGCCTAAACTCGTCGTGCAGCTTTCCTCGATCAAACCTATCGATCACGCGATAATGAAGGTGCCTCGACACAACACTGGACTATTTTTAACTCAAGCTCGCACGCCCGAATTCGGTCTAATATCGCGAATTCATTATAGTAAACGGCTGGTAAGCGGTACATGTCTCAGCTTCGCCTCTGGGCGAGTTGGCATCCGGGATCCGAGTCATTTACGCTACCCTCGTACGCGTAGACTCTGGCCCTACATCCCCCGCAGACGTACCGGTACTCACATTCCCCACAAGGACCGTGGAGATCGTCGCGGTTTCGACATTTCCACAATATGTCGTCATTCCAGAGTTCTTCCCTGTCATCCCTTAGTATGTTGCCGATTTTGACGGGTAAGAACACACACGGTTGGACGTCTCCATTCGGTCGAATAGCTAATAGACATCGGCCCGCTCCGCATCCACCCAAGAACTCCACCAGGGAGGAGAATCCACCACTCCCGCCGTAAAAATGCGTTCCGTACACAACCTCGGATGTACCTTCCTCGGACATTTGCAGACTGACCCGGGCCATCTGAGGTGCTGTGGAGTAAATCATGATGTCCCTCTCCGTGGCCTCTTGGATTAGGGTCTTGAGGACACGTTCCCTGTCCTCCGGGCTGAGATCAAGATCCGGGCGGAATCTACCATGGCCTGTGGGGATGAAGTTGAACACCGCGACACCGTCGGCACCCAACTCTTCGGCTAGGTCCAGCATTTCAGGCAGCTCGTCCACGTTGTTGCGATGCACTGTGAACGCTATGACTGTGATTACGTCGGTTTCAGCGCAATTTTTGACACCTTCCAGGGCCCTTTCCCATGCTCCTTTGACACCACGGAAACGGTCATGTGTACCCGGATTGGCGCCGTCGACGCTGATTTCTACGTACTCAACACCTGCAGCCTCCAGCCGCTCCGCTACCTCTCGATCGATGAGCGTCCCGTTCGTGGCCAGCGCGGTGAACATCCCCTCGTCAGCCGAGGCTTCGGCGAGCTCGAAGAAGTCGCCACGCATCAGCGGTTCTCCACCGGAGAAAGCCAATGCTGGAACATTCCACTCAGAGAGCCTCTCTATGACCTCCAGCGCGCGTTCGGTGTCGAGTTCTCCTGGTGCCGGTTCGCCAGCGCTCGAGTAGCAGTGTTTACACTTGAGGTTACATAGTCCAGTTACATCCCACACTACTAGGTATGGGGCGGCTGGAACGAACGGCTTTCGAACGCCGTATTCGTGAATTCCAAGCAGAGTAACGGCGATACCTCGCCGGTACGGATCCTGCGCGAGACACTCGCGTAACGTCTCCCGATTCACGCCTAAGGCTTTAGCACATCCTTCGACCGCTGTTTTCACCAATTTGGCTAGCATACGGCACTTTCGGCAAGCGTCCTCGCGTCCTCCGTAGGCGACATCCAGCGCTACCTTGACACGTAAGTTCTCGCACGAGTCACACCACTTGGTACCAAGTTTCAGTAGTTTCTTCCCTGGTGCGGTCTTTAGGAACCCGTTCAAGAACTCGACGAACGCCTCGATTCGCGCCATTGTCCGTGACCCACCGTTTGTGACAGTGAGAGTGAGATGTGGAGAGGGAAGCGATACTTCAATACACCTTCACGGGCTCGTAAAGGGTTGTGCGCTGTACTGGAGTGAAGCCGGCCTCCCGAATTATTTCCACGATCTCCTCTGGCTCTAAGCTCTCCGTTTCCTTAGCCCCCGCCTCACGGGAGATGTTCTCTTCCATGAGAGTACCACCTAGATCGTTCGCCCCGGCGTGTAGCGTCATCTGAGCCAACTTTACCCCGAGCTTTACCCAAGAAGCCTGTATGTTCGGGATCAACGGTCCGAAGTACAATCGGGCCACTGCGTGCACGAGTACGTCCGTCATGCCAGATACTCCGGGTCGCGCCCCTCCCCGTCGGTAAATCGGTGCGTTCGAATGTACGAAAGAGAGCGGCACGAACTCCGTGAAACCCCCAGTGTCCTCTTGGATTCTTCGGAGCCGCTTCATGTGGTCGATCCAGTCCCTAGGTGAATCGATGTGACCGTACATCATGGTACAGGTAGTGGGAATACCAAGCTCGTGTGCGGTCCTGATGATGTGTTCCCACTCGTCGGCTTCCAACTTATCAGGACATAGCCGCTTCCTTACCTCCGAAGAGAATATCTCCGCGGCCGTTCCGGGCATCGAATCGAGACCGGCTCGCTTAAGCTCCCGCAGTACGTCTTCGATGTCCTCTCCAGCCAGCTTGGCGCAGTACTTCACTTCCATCGGTGAGTAACCGTGCACGTGGATATCCTGGGCTTGCGATTTGATCTCGTCCAACATTTCCAAATAGTACTCAAACGTCGCCTCGGGATGCAGCCCGCCCTGAAGACACACTTCCGTAGCTCCAGCGTCACGGGCTTCCGCTGCCCGCTCACCCACCTCTTCCGGAGTCATACGGTAAGCATCTGGGTCGTCCGGATCCCTCCGGAACGCACAGAATCGGCACCTGTTAATGCATACGTTGGTGAAGTTGATGTTCCTGTTCACCACGAACGTGACATGCTCACCGGCGATCTTAAGTCGGGCCTCGTGTGCAGCCCGCATCACCTTGTATGAGTCCAGCTTGCCCTGCAAGATGTCCAACGCAGTTCCCTCGTCGATGCCACCGGCTACGGCAGTGTTCACTAGCTCGTCGACGCTGACTTCATCGGGCGAACCCCTCATCATCCGAGAGACGCTCGATGACTTCTGAGATGTTGGCATGGTACCAGCCCCGACGAACGTACTCCGGGTATATCGGGAGCCGCTCCCTTAACCTGAGATCGACACCTTCAGTCAGTCTTTTCAGCTCCTCGATCTCGGGCCATGGGGCTTCAGGGTTCACGTAATCCTTTGTCACTGGGGAAACTCCTCCCCAGTCGTTCGCGCCCGCCAACAGCGCGAGCTGACCAGTCTCAGGGTTCAGATTCGGGGGTACCTGGACCGGGACGTCTGGCAGCGTCAGTCGCGCCGTTGCGACAGTCCGTAGTAAGTCAGCGGGTGTAGGTTCTGGGTGATCCTCCATCTGGATTCCAGGTTTCGTCCTGAAGTTCTGAACTATTACCTCCTGAACGTGACCGTACCGCTTGTGCATCTTCTGGATCTCCTCCAAAGTCTTCACGCGTTCCTCCCACGTCTCGCCGATGCCGATCAGTATCCCGGTGGTGAAAGGTACTTTCAACTCTCCGGCGTATTTAAGCACCTTCAGACGCTCCTCGGGGTGCTTTCCGGGGGAGTGCTCGTGAGGACCGCCTTCTTCACACAACCGGTCCGATAGTATCTCCATCATGAGGCCCATACTAGCGTTCCAACGACGCAGCTTCCGCATCTCCCTCTTCGTGATCACGCCGGGATTGCTGTGCGGCAGCATATTGTACTCCTCTACGCATCTACGGCAGAGATCGACGAGGTACTCGACTGTGCTTGAATACCCGTGCTCCTCCAACCATTCTAGGGCCTCGTCGTACCTCTCTTCAGGGCGCTCTCCGAAGGTGAAAAGCACCTCCTTACAACCGGCTTCCTTACCCTTCTCCACGATTTCGAAGACCTCTTTCGGGGATAGATACGGCGATTTCACGTCCTCCGGTTCCCGACGGAAGGTGCAGTAAGAGCACCGATTCCGACATAACCGGGTGAGCGGCACGAACACGTTCTTCGAGTAGGAGACCACCGTGCCGAACCTCTCCCTGGTCAACCGGTTCGCCCGGTCCATGAGCTTGAGGAGATCGTAGCCCTTCAAACGTCCGCCCCGGTCGGTCCTGGTCACCCCGCGGAGTTTAATCCTGAGCGCATCGGGACAGACGTAATCAAGGGGTACGCGGCGGGATCCTCGGAGGTCGCGGGGGCTGAGGGAGATGGTCGAAGCTCTCAGTGAGGAACTGGAGCGCGAAATTCAGCGGAGATGGGAAGAGATGGACCTACTCTCGAAGGTCATGGAGAAGAACCGCGACGGACCTCTCTTTTACTTCCTAGACGGTCCACCTTACGCTAGCGGCTCGATCCACCTCGGTACAGCTTGGAACAAGATCATCAAGGATGCCGTGAACAGGTATAAGCTGATGTGCGGATACCGGGTCCGACTGCAGCCCGGTTGGGATTGTCACGGTCTCCCGATCGAGGTGAAGGTCGAGCAGGAAGTCCTTTCGGACGAAGTCGAGTGCAAGAAAGACATCGAGGAGAAAGTCGGTGTCGACAAGTTTGTGGAAAAGTGCAAGGAATTCGCCCTGAAGCACGTTGAGATCATGACGGAACAGTTCAAGCGTCTGGGAGTCCTGATGGACTGGGACAACCCATACATGACCCTGGACAACGAGTACATCGAAGGTGCATGGTACACGCTCAAGCGCGCCCACGAGCGCGGTCTCCTCACCCGGGACGTGAGGATCGTCAACTGGTGCCCGCGGTGTGAGACCGCCCTGGCGGATCACGAGGTAGAGTACAAAGAGGTCGAAGATACTTCAATCTTCGTGATCTTCCCAATCGAGGACGACTCCGACGCCGAGGTCGACCTACCCGAGAAAGCCGCCCTACTGATCTGGACGACGACTCCGTGGACTTTACCTGCGAACCTAGCCGTCGCCGTACATCCGCAGGAAGAGTACGTCCTCGCGCGCGCCGAGGTGGACGGCGAGGAGTGGCACCTGATCGTCGCTGACAAGCTCAAGGTCGTGCTGTCCGTCGTGACGGACTCGTACGAGATCGTGGACTCGTTCCCGGGAGAGGCGCTTGAGGGTCTCCGGTACCGCCCGCCGCTGTGGGAGGAGGTACCCAAGCTGCGAGAGCTGCACGAGGAGGACGACCGTGTCCACCGCGTGTACACAGCCGAGTGGGTCACGATGGATGAGGGTACGGGATGTGTCCACGTAGCGCCCGGTCACGGTGAGGAGGACTTCGAGCTTGGCCGCGAGGTCGGCTTGTCTCCGCACTGTCCGGTTGCCGAGGACGGGACGTTCACTGAGGACGGCGGTGAGTACGAGGGACTCTACGTGCGCGACGCCAACGAGAAGATCGTCGAGAATCTACGTGAGAAGGGGCTCCTCGCGCATGAGGACACCGTAGAACATCGATACGGTCACTGTTGGCGGTGTAAGACTCCAATCATCTACCGAGCCACCGAGCAGTGGTTCCTCAAAGTCACTGAGGTGAAGGACGAGATGCTTGAGTGGATAGATCAGGTGGAATGGATCCCGGAGTGGGCTGGTCAATCTAGGTTTAAGAGATGGGTCGAGAACGCCCGGGACTGGTGTATCTCACGTCAGCGGTACTGGGGTATCCCGCTTCCGGTCTGGGAGTGCGGAGAGTGTGGTCATCTTGAAGTGATCGGCTCGCTGAGCGAGCTCGAGGCGAAGGCAGTCACTCTCCCACCCGGTGAACCTGACCTGCACAGACCCTGGGTCGACGAGGTGGTCCTGAAGTGTCCGGAGTGCGGCTCCTACATGAGGCGCGTGCCGGACGTGCTCGACGTTTGGGTGGACTCGGGAGTCGCCGCGTGGGCCTCGCTCGGGTACCCACGTCGCGAGGACGAGTTCGAGAGGTGGTTCCTCAAGGAGGGACGCTGTGACCCCGACGACCCGGAGGCGAGCGCGGACTTCATCACCGAAGGTCACGACCAGACCCGCGGGTGGTTCTACTCGCAGCTCGGTTGTGGCATCATCACTTTCGATACGTGTCCGTACAGGACCGTGCTCATGCACGGATTCACACTCGACGAGGAGGGGCGGAAGATGAGTAAGTCCCTAGGTAACGTCGTCGACCCGATGGATATCGTCGAGAAGTACTGCGCCGATACCCTACGCTGGTATGTCTTGCGCTCCAACGCACCCTGGCGGGATATGCACTTCAGCTGGCAGGACGTGCGTGACACCCACCGGGCGCTCAACGTCTTGTGGAACGCGTACCGGTTCGCGAAGATGTACTCGGAACTGGACGAATTCGACCCCGAGGAGCACCCACTGGAGGGTATGGAGGAACACCTCAAGCCCGAGGATCGGTGGCTGCTCTCCCGGATCAACTCGCTGGTGGAGGAAGTCACCGACGCGTTCGAGCGGTACCACGTCCACGAGGCGGCCCGTGCGCTGTACCGCTTCGTCACGGAAGACCTCAGCAGGTGGTACATCCGGCTGGTCAGGGAGCGCGTGTGGCTAGAGGGCGATGATCCCGAGAAACTCTCGGTCTACGCGGTGCTTCACTACACGTTCGATCGGTTGGTTAGGCTGCTGGCGCCTATCGTGCCACACGTCGCCGAGCAGATATATTTGGACTACGTCCGTACGGACGACGATCCCGAGAGCGTTCACCTCACGGACTGGCCCGGAGTAGATGACCGATGGGTCGATGAGAAGCTGGAAAAGGCCATGGAGCTCGTCCGGAGGGCTGCGGAGGCAGCCCTTTCGGTCCGGCAGCGTGCTGGGGTCAAGACGCGCTGGCCACTACGTCGCCTGTTTGTAGAAGTCGAGGACCCGAAGCGGCTAGAGGATCTCAAGGACGTGCTAGCTCGCGTAGCGAACGTCAAGGAGATCGAACTCGTGGAGGAGTTCCCGGAGAAGGTACCCGTGGCCGAGCCGAAGCCCGATAAGATCGGTCCCGAGTTCAGATCGCTGGCGGGCAGCGTGATCAAGCACGTTAAGGACCGTGCGGTGGAGGTAGCACAGTCGATCCTGAAAGAGGGAGAGTACAGGGTGGAACTAGACGGTGAAGAGGTCGTCCTGACGGAAGAGCACGTTAAGGTGACCGAGGACCTGCCCGAGGGCTGGGAGGCCGAGGAGTTCGAGGGCGGCCGGGTGTACGTCTTCGTCGAACTAGATGAGGAGTTGAAGTCCGAGGCCTGGGCCAGAGAGGTCGTTCGTCGCATCCAGGAGATGAGGAAGGAGTTGGACTTAGACCTGGAGGAGAGGATCAAGATATGGATAGAAACGGACGAGGAGATCGCAGAGGCCGTGGAAGAGCACTCGGAGTACGTGCGCGGTGAGACGCGAGCGGACAAGCTCCACGTGAACGAGGACTGGCCCGAAGAAGTCGATCTGGAGCGCGAGTGGGAAGTAGAGGGCAGGACGATCCGCATCGCCGTGGTCGTTTCGGGGTGAAGAGGATGAAGGTTGATCCCTCGGAGTTCGAGCTGGAGTTCTTCGAGGAGATCGGGTTCGAGCGCAAGCGTTGTCCCGAGTGCGGCGAGTACTTCTGGGGACCGCCGGAGGCCGAGGTGTGTAACGAGACTCCGTGCGTCGAGTATTCATTCATCGGTGACCCACCGGCGTCCGTGAAACTGGACGTGTGGGAAGCCGGAGAGGAGTTCCTCCGGTTTTTCGAACGGCACGACCACGAAGTCCTCGACCGCTACCCCGTCGCCGCCAGATGGCGGGATGACATCCACCTTACGATCGCCTCGATAGCCTGCTTCCAACCCTGGGTGACCTCGGGGGAAGTCCCTCCGCCCGCCAACCCCCTAGTGATCAACCAGCCCTGTATCCGGCTCAATGACATCGACAACGTGGGCAGGACTGGGCGGCACTTCACGCTCTTCCACATGGGAGGACATCACGCCTTCAACAACCACCCTCACGACCGGAAGGACGTCTACTGGAAGGAGGAAACCGTGCGCCTGTGCTACGAGTTTACCGTGGAGAAGCTCGGAATCCCAGATGAGAAGATCGCGTTCAAGGAGTCGTGGTGGGAGGGCGGCGGTAACGCGGGCCCGTGCTTCGAGGTGGTAGTCGACGGACTCGAACTCGCGACGCTTGTGTTCATGCAGTACGAACAGGTGGGAGGGAAGTACAGGGAACTACCTCAGAAGATTGTCGACACCGGGTACGGTATCGAGCGGTACGCGTGGATAACTACCGGAGAACCAACGGCGTACGACGCTGTCTTCGGAGACCTCGTGAACGCCACTGCTCACGACCTCGGTGTGGAGATCGACGGGGAGGCCCGTGAGATCCTCGGTGAGCTGGCCAGGGTCGCGGGTCTGATGGACGTCGAGACTGAGTCCGACCTGCGGGTCTTGCGGGAGCGCGTGGCACGGAGACTGGACCTGGACGTAAACGAGTTGGTACGGGTCGCCGAGCCGGTCGAGTTCTTGTACGGGATCCTGGACCACGCCAGATGTCTCACGTTCATGCTAGGTGACGGTGTCGTCCCGTCCAACGCCGGCGAGGGCTATCTGGCTCGGCTCGTGATCCGTAGGGTACTTCGCCTGCTGGACGGTCTGAACGCCGAGCGTGAGTACTTGCTGGAGGTCGTCGAGAGGGTCCTCGAGGACCTACGCGGTACGTACCCGGAGCTCGCGGAACGTGAGGAATACATCAGAGATGCCTTGGAATGTGAGATCGACCGCTACATCCGGGCGTTAAAACGCGGGAGGAGGGAGGTCAGGAAGCGCCTTGAGGAGAAGGGCAAACTGTCCTTCGAAGACTTAGTCGAGCTTTACGACTCCCACGGTATCCCACCTGAAGTGGCGCGCGAGATAGCCGAGGACGAGGGCGTCGAGATCGAAGTGCCGGACGACTTCTACTCACGTATAGCCGAGCGACACGAAGGTCCCGAAGAAGTCGAGGAAGGCCTCGAAGAGCTGGAGAGGATCGCAGTGGAGGAGGAACTACCGGAGACGGAGCTCGCCTTCTACGACGACGAGAAGCGATTCGAGTTCAAGGCAGAGGTGATCGGCACCTTCGAAGTGAACGGCGACACTTGGGTCGTCTTGGACCGCACGTACTTCTATCCGGAGGGAGGTGGTCAGGAGACAGACTTCGGTATGATGCGCTGGAAGGATGGAGAAGCCGAAGTTAGGGAGGTCCAGAAGGTACGTGGAGTGGTCTTCCACCGTATCGACGGGGACGTACCGCCCGAAGGTGCCGAAGTCGAGTGCGAGGTGGATAGCGAGCGCAGGATGCGCCTAACCAGGAACCACACGGCGACCCACGTGATCCTCGAGGCCGCCCGACGCGTCCTCGGCGACCACGTCTGGCAAGCCGGTGCCCACAAATCCACTGACGAGGCACGTCTCGACATAACCCACCACAGGCGGATTTCCGACGAGGAGCTTCGGGAGATCGAGCGTCTCGCCAACGAGATCGTGATGAAGAACCTACCCGTCAACAAGCGGTTCATGGACCGGAACGAGGCGGAGCGGCGGTACGGGTTCGAGCTGTACCAGGGTGGTGTGGTTCCGGGACGCGAGATCCGGGTTGTGGAAATCGAAGGCTGGAACGTACAGGCATGTGCGGGTACGCACTGCGACAACACCGGTGAGATCGGTCCGATAAAGATCGTGGGTCGAGAACGTATCCAAGACGGCGTGGAGAGGATCAAGTTCGCCGCCGGCGAGGCGGCCCTGGAACGCACTTGGGAGACCGAAGACCTGTTGCGCGAGACGTGCGAGGTACTCCGGGTGAATCCGGAGAACCTTCCCAAGACCGTGAAGAGGTTTTTCGAGGAGTGGAAGGAGCAGAGGAAGCGGATTGGGCGCTTGGAGAGGGAGTTGGTGGAAGCGAAATTACGTGCAGCGCCGGCGGAGGGTCGTCGTGTCGGCGATCTTAAGGTCACTCTCGTGAAGCTGGAGGGCGTTGAGGTCGGTTCCGTGGCCGGTACAGTCGAAGATCTCGTCGAGGAGCATGAGGATCTGGTCTTGGTGGCTAAAATAGTATCCAACGGATCCTGTCAGGTCGTCGTGGGTTCGGGCGAATCAGCGCCGCCGGCTGGTGAGATAATCCGTGAAATAGGGAAATTAGTCGAAGGCGGCGGCGGTGGGGACGAGCGACTGGCTCAGGGCGGTGGGCGGAACCCCGACGGGTTAACCGAAGATCGGCTGGTGGAGATCGTTGAAGATCTCGCCGGGGGATGAAGAACACCCCCGGCACCGAGGACGGCCGGTGAGGAGGGTGGTCCTTACGCCCTGACCCCCCACCGTTCCGCTCTCGGTCTGCTCCTCGCCCCGCTCCCTATTTATGCGAGTTGGTTCGACCGGCGGCCGGCGCGGAGACTGTATAGGACGACTATTTACTATCTCTTAAATTGCGGCCCTCGCTCACATGCGGCTTCCGGGTGGGAAGCGTTTCTTCCCAATATAGATAGTACGAGATTCGCCGGGTCCGATCCTCTGGAAGGCTTCAAGAGCTACGAAATTTTCAGTCGCACAAATGTCGGTGTGAGAGGGAGGCCAGTCAGAGCTCGTGACGCAGGCGCTCCTTATGCTCCTGCTTTTTGCCGTCCACGAACGAGTCTACTGGCGCCAGGTATCCGGTAACCCTTGACCATATCGTGCACTTACGGCCGCACTCTGGACACTGTTCGACCACTCCCTCGTAGGTACGCTGGCACCGGTCGCACACGCTGTAATCCCTGGTGATCGCGAGGAATCCTATCGTGTTCCGACGGAGCACGCGCACGGTCAGCTTCATGAGGCTCTTCGGGTCCGTCCGCTCCCCGAGCCAGAAGTGGGTGATGTGGCCTCCTAAGGTCATGGGATGGAACCTCGCCTCGATCTCGGCCCGCTCGACGACGTTTACATCCTCGTCGTACGGCACATGACACGAATTCGTGAGGTAGGGACGGCGCTCTGTACCACGTACCCTCGCGTCCGGGTACTTCTCCAGATACTTCCTGGCAAGGCGTTCGGCGGCCGATTCGGCAGGTGACTGTACGACAGACCACCTGCGTCCATCCCGCTCGTGAAACTCCTCTCGCACGTCGTTCAGCTCCTCCAGCACCCGCTCGGCCAGACGCATCGCAGAGTGATCTTCCCAGAAGCCGTACCCCGTGAGGACCTCGATCGCTTCGGCCAGCCCGACGAACCCGAGGCTCCACGTCGTGTGCTCGTACCGGAAGTAGTACTCCCCATCCGGCTTCCAACGCTGGCATCCGTCGTACAGTCCTGCCTCCAGGCACTTCTTGACGCATCTCCACCGCGCCAGGAGGGCCTCTCTAGCTATCTCGCAGTAGTCGCTGATTTTCTCCAGGAACTCGTCCTCATCGCGTGATTCATGGGCTAAGAGTGGTAAGTTCAGAGTGATGTACTCGAAGTTACCGGTGCGGATGGTGTCGATCTTCCAGTCTCCGGTCCAGTTGGTGGCGAGACACGTCCTGCATCCCATGTAGTTCACGTTCTCACCCACGAGCTTTCGCCAGTCCCTATTGAGCATGTTGGCGAAGTACACGGCCCCATTCTCGGCCGCGACCTCGAAGGCGAGCTCTAGTGTCTCCCTATCATAGCCTGGTCGGACCTTCACGATTATCTGCGGGAACTTAAGCGGAGCTCCCGCAGCGTCGCCCTCCAGCTGCACGTCCAGGAGGGCTCTAGCGAACATAATGGCTTCTTCCTCGAAATCGCCGTAAGTACCCACGATCTTCCCACCAGGACCGACGGCGGGCTCGTCCTCTAAGAAGTCCGGACACGAGAGTTCCAGGTTCACGTTCGTGAAGGCGGGTTGTCCTCCTCGGGCCACTAAGTCCTGGGTGGCTTCGAACATCATGATCTGGGCGAGTTGTCGTACTTCTTCGTAGGATAGTCCCTCTTCAGCGATGTAAGGGGCTACTAGGAAGTTAACGAAATCCTGTCCCTGACCGCCTGCAAAGAAGTTCTGAGAAGTCATCAGCCATTTCAGGATGTGGAGCACTGCAACCTCCGAGTGCTTAGCGGGCTTACTCACGCAAGTCAGCCTGCCGATCGGGTTCTGGGCGTATAAACCGTACTTCAATACCCATCGGCAGTCGTGCTGACAGCAGTTCGATCTGGTTAGCGCGTAGTCAAGGTCGTGGATGTGGATGTACCCTTCCAAGTGCGCCTGAGCCGTCTTACTATCAAGTACGTGCTTAAGGAAGTGGCGTTTTTGCCACTTATCCTGGAAGATCTTCGAGACGACTTCCGGAGTCGGTAGTATGTTGGCGTTACGAGTGACTCTGAGTGGTTCCTCAAGGACTTCCTCTGGAATCCCAGTCAACCCCTCCCCCCGTAACGGCCTTGGGAACCTCCTGTAAGCCCCCTTCGCCCACGACCGGACGTAGGCGCGACGTAGATAGGTGGTGTTGAACGTACGGGCGGATTGAACTTCACAAGCTTTTCCGTTAAGAAAAAACACGGGTCATGGTTACGGTCCTCCCAAGACGTGCCGGAACCAATCCAATACCTCGAAACTCATCTCAGGATCGGAAGCGGCGAACCTCAGTAAGGAAGAAGCGAAATCGGGACTCCGTCCTTCAACCAATTCGCGGAATACTTTGAACGCCTGGCGCTCCGAGGCCAGCGACGTGCGTACGTACTCCCGGACGAACTCGGGGTCCCGGATGAGTTCCGGTCGTTCCACCAGCTTCTCCGCGACATCTTCGCCGATCTTGGAAAGGGAAGTCACCCACCACGGTAGGTGAACGGCGTCCTCCCAGCTCAGTGTCAAGACGATGTCGTCCGACCTCACCTCGACACCACGAACGGGTCTCGCACCGACGGAAATCCCGGTCTCGAGCCTCCTAAGTGCCTCACGGATCGGTCGTGCTCCGGTGATCTCCTCTAGATCCTCCACGGCGTGAAGCACAGACGTCGGGTCCGATGACTCAACTGGTACGTTCAGGTTCATGATCAAACCCGTAGCGATGGCGACCGAACAACCTGCTTCGAAAGCCTCCGGCAAGTCCCCTTCGATCCACACCTCCCACGGTGTCGGGGCTTCGACATCGACTTCGAACTCCTCGGTCAGAGTTTCGGGGACCATTCCTAGATCGAGCCTCCGCGTGAACCACACGAGTCGCGCCATCGACATCGGAACATTACGAAGAGGTCGGAAGCGGCGTCCCCTCCACCATCCCTCCCACCGGTAAACACCCGCCCAGACGTCCGACTCGAGCCTCTCCGGTTCACCACTCTCTTCACCCAGTCTGACCATCTCGTGTCGATCGAGCATCGGATCCGGGTTTTCAGCAGGGTTAATAGGACCGCGGACGGAGACGTAGACGCTCCAATCCTTGGGAGTTTCCATCAATTCCTCCGGATCAATCGGGAGAACACCTTCCGGAGTCTCTACGAGCAGACCCAGAAAACACGAGTCCGATCGGTAGAGCGACAGTTCGACGCAGTCCGTGAACTCCGCGGCCACCGGCTCTACCTCACCGATCGCCTCGACCAGGTAGAGGTCTACACTCGGTGCCCTAGTTCGTGCGAACCTCTCCCCGAGCGACGCGCGATCCGCGAACTCCACGATATTCCTATCACGATGGCTCAATTCTCGAGAATCCGGGGCGTTTAGCACCGGAGCTAACTCATCGACGCAATCCCATTCGTCCCCCTGGTATCCCGTACACTGAAGGAGTGGGGCGCAGGCGAACGTCGCGGCGGCGTGAACGGCGTCTTCGGAACCTCGTCGAGCCTCTATCACCGCCCGGACGAGCGCTAACAAGACTCTGCCCCTCGTGGCGAATCCAACGTCGCAGTGTTCCGGTTCCGCGAACGGGCGACCACCTCGGACTACGTAAGGTCTGGCCGGGACTACCAAGTCCAACGAGGACATCTGTAGACGGTCGAAAAGGTTACCCGGTGTGTCGTAGTGTTCCGTCAATAACTCGCTAACGTCGCCAACGGGATCCTCACAACGGGCCCTGTACTCAAGGTACACTGGGTTCCGCCGGAAAGTTACCCTAAAAGCGTGACGTCCCGGCCTGAGACCTCGCTTTCTCGGACTTCCCATGAAAACGTCTTTTAGTTCGAATCCAGGCTCCATCCACGATCCTCCCCGATGACGACAGCACTACAGGCTGAGACTTCGATGAAGAGGGGCCGCTTGGCCGAGTGAAGACCTTAGCGGGTGATCAACGTTGGCCAAAAGAACGAGAAAGAAGATCGTAAGGATCAAGGCCACGGGTGACGTGGTCCAAGCTCTATCCGGGGTGGTTGAAGAAGGACTGAAGCTCAGTATACTCAACGCGTCCGTGTCGCCGGATACCGTGGCCGCCGAGATCGCGGTCCAAGCCGCCGACGACGAGCATATACGGAACTTCTTGCGTACCCTACGTGAGTTCGGTATCGAGGTCGAGGAGATCGAAAAGACGTTGGTACACGACGGAGACGAGTGTCTACACTGCACGGCATGCCACTCAGTATGCCCCACCGGGGCGATCGAGCTCAAAGGGATCGAGATCGAACTCGACGATGAGGAGTGTATTGTGTGCGGGTCATGTACGGAGATGTGTCCCTCAGGCGCTCTCCGTGTCGTCCAAAAAGGAGGTGAGCGAGGACGGCGATAGACTCCCTCAACAGGTCTTTCAACCGGTAGACACCACCTTCCAGAGTCGACGTACCTCTAAAGTGCACGAGGGTACGATGAAGTGCTCGGTACCGGGCTGACTCTCACTACTCGGTAGTAGATGGGGATAGCGCACTCTCGCGGCGCGCCTTCACCAGTAAACGCGTACGAGGTGGAGCATTGTTAGGATCCGTATCCGACTGGGAGACTTGCCGCGTCGACGGTGTGATGATTTTGGACCGCTCGAACCGCTCTTCGCAGTATCCACGCACTTTCGTCGGTAATGTCGACGTGGGTACTGGCCTATCGAGTCACTGTAAGCCACTCCGGGGACTCGGAACTTCTACCCACGATTGAGTGGACGCCCCTAAGACTCCGAAACTCCTAGGAAGGGTTTCGAGCGTTAACGCGTGGATTCTGCGCCGAACCCGATTATGGTGAGCATTTCCACCGTCTTGAGACTGCCTGTCGCTAGACGTTTCCTGAATCATGTCGCTTTTTCGAGGGTTTGCCCGGTAATCGAAGGCCCTCATCGTGTGACGTTCCGATGGTGGAGGACGTTGTCCGCGAGGAGCCGTTCGACGGTGTCTGCCCCCGTCTCCTTAGGACCTCTGTGATGTCGGTCCTGGTTACTATCCCCACAACTCTGTCCCCCTTGTCCACAACGGGCAAGCACGAAATATTGTGCTCGTCCATGCGCTTTAATGCCTCGTCTACGGATTCGTGGAGCTCGATCGTGATTACATCCTCGGTCATGATGTCCTTGAGCCTCTTCTTCCCCTCCGCTACGGCCGCCGCGATGTCCCAGGACGTCACGATACCTACGATCCTCCCATCCTCGTCGACCACCGGGATATGGTTGATCTCCTTCTCTATCAACTTCCGAGCGACGTCTTCGATACTCTCGTCCGGTGACGCCGTCACAACGTCCTCCGTCATGATGTTCTCGACGCGGGGGAGGGAAGGAGGTCGGTACGGCATTGGTTTGAAATCGCTCTCTCTAGGCAGTGGCTCCGCGGGCCGAGTCAGCGTGAACTCTCCCTCTTCGATCTCTTCCTTTAGACGTTCCGCGATCTCGAGGGCTGTTTTGTAACTGGACAGTGCCCCCGTTCTCACAGTCTTCCCTTCGATCTCCACTCTCCCGGATCTAAGTTCCTCGTAGGTTACCCTCTTCACCACTGGCCGATCCCGGGACGGTACCCCGTAATCGACGATCGGTACCTCGATATCGGCGTCACTCACGCCCGTTGAGGCCGCTACCCGTTCATCGAGTACTGGGATGGGGACCCCGATGCCGACCGCTAGGCTCACACCGTACTTCTCCAACACAACAGGACGTAGATACTTGGGATCAGCTTCCTTCAGATCACCTTTCACCATCAGCGTCGCCATACCGCTGGACGGATCGTGTTGCGTGCCTTCCCCTATGATGTACCCGTGAGACCCGGCGAGCCATATTCGCGTACCTATTCCGATAGTTCGAAACTCGGGATCGTTCGCGAGCGGATTCAACTGACCCGCGCCGCAGTATGTGACGTTCCCGTACTCGGGGAGCAACTTGCCCATGTAAGTGTACAGAGTCTCCTCTGAGGAGTTCGTCGCCGCGACGTACCTCTGATAGGAATTCCTCGGATTGACTATCACTGCCTGGTTGATGTCATCGATCGTGATCAGCGTTTCGACGGATTCCCTCGGGTAACAGTCGGTAACGAACCCCTCCGCCCGCAACACGACTTCTTCACCGGACGCCAGCTCGTGGATAACGTGTGCCCCTCCGTACTTGATACCACGATCCTCGCTAGGCTGGGTAGCGCCCAGATAAGCGTCCACCGCGGCGATGCCTGTGTAGGCTTCCACTCCGTTCAACCAGACCCGCCTCATCTTGATAGGGGGGTCCGAGTGCCCGAAGTTCAGGAACACGCCCGAGCTGCACATGGGTCCGAAGGTGGCGCACGTGACCACATCTACCTCTTTAGCGGCACGTTCGGGCCCGATATCTTCGACGATCTCCACCATCTCCTCCGCGGTCACCACACAAACCTCTCCACGCTCGATCCGGTGGTTAATCTCATCGATACTCTTCCGACCCGGCAACGCCGGAACCCCGCAGGCCGCGGTGGAGCACACCCAGTCCCTCCTCTAACTTAAGCACCTTCCCCGGATCCGCTGATTTCACGGGGTTACGCGGTGCCAGCGGACACGGGCGATGCTCTTTAGATACCTCGAAAAACCCCAACCGTTCCGAGAGGCGTTGCACCTCGTTCTTATCGAAACCCAACAGCGGGCGGAAGACCGGGAACCGTGCCACGCGGTCGATTACCGACAGGTTATCCGGAATTTGGCTCGCCACCTGCCCGACGACATCTCCCATAACCACGGCCACGGCTCCGACGTTTTCGCACACGTCACACGCTCTGCGTATCATCTCTCGCTTGCACAGTACGCATCGGTATCGGGCCGATTCACCTTCGAGTCCTTCCAACTTCTCCATGAAATCTTCGAAGTCCTCGATCAAAAGCTCCACGTCGGACGGTAACCACTCGGAGAACATCTCAGCGAGCCGTTCTACTGCATCCACCTCTGACCCGTACTTACCCCGGTCTAGATGCAGCCAAATCACCTCACATCCACGACGAGCTGCGTACCAAGCGGCTACAGGGCTATCGATACCACCGGATACAAGGCATACAACGCGGGACTGAGAGCCGTAGGGAAGACCACCCGGGCCGTCCTTCACCCACGAATCCAGGTACACGAATGTCCCTTCGGGCCGCAGTTCCACATGAATTTCAACATCGGGCTCGTCCAGGTCCACGGTCCAACCGGTGTGCCGCCTGATCAGGTCACCGAGCTCAACGTTCATCTCCCGTGAGGAAAGTGCGTCACTTGTGGCCCTTCGGGTCCGTACGGCGAACGATCTGGCCTTTAGATCGTCCAGTGCGTCCTTCACCTCCGTGAACACGTCCTCGGGGTCGTGAGAGTCGACGTGGAGCGTGCGCGTCCACCGTTCCACACCGAAGGTCTTACCAATCGCTCCGGGTACCTTCGGGTCTGTGACCAGCAGGCGACCTTCTAACCGTTTCACCTGTCCACCCGACTGTTCCTTTAAATTCCGTGCCAACAATAGCTCCATGTGCCGTCGGACCGATGGTGATTTAACGGCTATTTCACCGTACATTACCAGGTATTCCACGAGGATTACCCCGACAGGGTTCGGCTAGGATCGGCTCTTTTGAAGTTGTGTGACGCTGATGCAATGAGGGGGTGCCCGACGCTGGGACTGTTGGATTCGTTGCTCGGGGGAGAAGGTGAAGAGTCCGGTGAGGCTGAAGTGCGAGAAGTGCGGGATGAGGTCATTGAAGTGGAACTCATCCGAGGTCCGGTGTACTTCAAGAACGACAGTATCATCGCGGCCCAGGGCAACCTGGATTTCTCTGCGACTAAACCGATCCGATCTTCTGGAGGGATCATGGGCCTCTTAGAAAAGGTGCTTAAGGCGAAAATGCTCGGTATGAAACGGTACTTTGTGAGAGTCGATGGGTCGGGCGTGTTGTATGCAGGTGACGGTGGTAAGGTCCGTGTACTGGAGGTGCCGGAGGGTGAACACCTCACCGTTAACCAGGACCGGCTGCTCTTCACGACCGCTCCGGCAGACGTGGCGGCTCAACTCGATGCGAGCGTGCTCAGCACAGGGCTCATCGATATTGGGTTCGAAGGCCCCTGCAAGATCGTGGTAACCTCGGAATGCGATCCCGTGACCGTCAAGGTGGATGGAGATCCTGTATATGTCGATCCCGAGTGTTTGATAGCTTGGAGCGGTGATTTGACGTTCTCCGCGACTTGGAAGGGAAGTACGTTAGATTTCTTACTCGGACGGGAGCATGGGGAGGAGTTCCTACTCGAAGCGCATGGCTATGGGGAAGTTCTAGTGGCACCGTACGATGAGAGGATCAGACGGTTGGAACGGATGATCCGCTGCGCCGGTGTCAGAAGTAATCAAGGTGTCGGTGGAAGCGAGGATTACGGGGAAGAAGGATACGAGGAGTACGAGGAACCGTCGGAGGAGGGTGGACTACTCGACGATATTTTCGATCTCGACACCGACGACTTGTTTGACTTCGACATCGACTTCGACTGACTCCCCACAACCTTATCGTTATTAATTCCATAACGATTCGAACTGGGGCCGCGGCCGGGATTTGAACCCGGGGCCACCGGCTCCACAGGCCGGCGCTCTAACCAGGCTGAGCTGCCGCGGCGCTCCCGAACCTGCACCCTTTATGCTTGATTATAAAGGTTTCCGACCGACTACCCAGGCCACTGAAACCAACACTACTAGCATGCAGCTCGCTAAGTACGCTCGACTTTGATACCGTTCCCAACCCACGTAGTGGACGATCGCAGGCTTTCCGTCCGTCTTCACCAGCATGTAGGGACCTACAGGACATACTAGTCCTTCACGTCCGTTCACCGCCCAAAACGGGGCCCATCCCCATGGTATAAGCACGAACTCGGCCCTTTCAGGAGTTCGGACTTCGATCTCGTCCGAGTCGATCCTCAGCGCACTATCGCACAGCCCCTTAACGACGTCTATGTACTTCACAAGCCTCGCGCTCACCTCGTCAACATCGGAACCCCGAGGCCACGGGAGAGTGTCGCCTGAAACCTTAATTACGACCTTCGCCCGCTTGACCAGCCCCAGTCTCACCGCCTCTCTCCACCCTATTTTATCGACCACGAGTACGTCCCCTGTCCAAGGTAATTCGCTGGGATCGAGCTCCTGTCCCAACCTTACGGCCCAGGGATACACTACCGGCACTATCGGCGGCCGTCCCAAGGCACTCGCTAATTTCATCCACAAGATACCGTACAGGCTGAATGATCCCACGTAAAGCACCTTGAACCGCTCCACCGGTACTGCGTCGTTCAGCGTCAACTCGGGTCTCCCGCGCCAGTTAATGTGATCAATTCCCATCGATTTCCGGACGACGGTACCTCTAATATCTACGTATCCGATCGGAAGGGTCCGCAGGTACGTGTCGAGCCTCCTCCTGGTAACTTCCATAGCCTTCGAGAACTCCCAGCGGTTTACGTACGGGTATGAACACGCGGACGGATTGTTCGCCAGCACCAGGGCCGGAATTAGCGATTGCAACTGCGGTTCCGATGCCCCCTGATAGAACGCTCCGGCTATCGAGTAAACGGGTTTTCCGGAGAACTCCGGTGACAGGGCCTCGAACCCGTTATCGCCGGTTACTAATACCCTCCAATTCGCCGTTCCGGCTGATTCCCAGTGTACCTGTATGGGCTGGAACGATACCGTCAGGGCTAGAACAGGGAATCCTACCGCAGAGAGACCCGAGCCGAGGTAGGCGATCCGTCGAAGTCGCTCGTAACGCTCGACGACGACCATCGACGAGAGTATTGCAGTCAACAGCACCCTCCACGGGTCCAGCTGAGATAACGGCCATACCGGCCCGATGATCGCCTCCGTGTACCACAAGATCGGCCACGGTAGCACCGGGAGTACCGATCCACCGCCCCGACTCGCCGCGAAAACAACACACAACATCCCCAGCCCGGGAGCCACCCAATGTTCCCACGGGGACGCCCGCGTCCACGCGGGTGGTATCCACGTGAAGGCCGACGTCAGGAAGTACGTGGATAGCGCCGCTATCGGCATCATCGGTAAGAGCGCCAATAGAAACCTTCTCTCCCACATAAATATAGACTCCAGTAGAAGGGCCGGGAGGACGTACAGTGGGTTCCCCAGAAGCGATAACACCCACAACCACAGTGCCGGTAGACCGCGGAGAACGTTCCTCCCACACCTCCATAGGATCAGTGCCGCACCAGCTGTCCCCAGCGAAAACGTCGTGGCCACTCGTGTAGAGAAGATCTCTACAACCTGGAAGGGCACGCTGGCAGCGTACACCATCATGGCCGCATCAGCCTTGGGTGTAGTCATTTCCCCGACTTTGAGTATCGACCATATCCAGCACGGTAGTGAGCGATAGATGCCGTCAACCAGCGTGCACGCGAGATAGGGATCCCCGAACCACCGGTAGAAGAGCACCGCGGGTAGGAAAGGGAGTATCGGGTAGTCGATCATCGGAGGCCTACCGGTGTACGAATAGGGGTCCCAGTCTCCCCTGGCTAGTCCTCTCGTCCCGAGCAAGTACACTTTATGTGCTTGCACGGCTAGGTCCATAACGACAGCGTGTTTTCCCCAAAGTTCAGGGATGGCGGGTGAAAGACTGGCTATCGTGACAAGGAGCGAAATGACTACTGCCTCGAATTTAGACGGCCTGATGCTGTTCCCCCGGTCTAATCGTACCGCAGCGCTTCGCACTCCTCCTCGTACGTCGAGTAGAAGTACGGCGAGACCGCGGCGAACTCCGCGGCGCACGTATCCACCAGTTTATACGTGGCCTCCACACCGATGCCCAGCCGAGCCTCCCGAACCTCGTCCTCGTCCACCTCGAGCAGCTCTGCTATCTGCTCGTCCGAGAAACCCGTCCGCTTGATCTCCCGAATGAACTCCACGGTCTCCTCATCCGCCTCTCCGGTCCGGATGAGTTCGAGCAACTCCTCCCTCCTTCGTACTATCTCGCGCTCCATCTCGACGATCCGCTTCACCTTCTCCACGAACCACGGGTCGATTCCGGAGAGCTCCGAGATCTCTTCCACGCTCATCAGACCGCGCTTAAGCGCGGCGTAGACGTAGAAGATACGGCGGTCGTTCGGCGTCTCGATCTTACGGCGGATCTCATCCGGATTCGCCTTCAGCTCCTCCGGTGAAGGTCCCAGGCCGGGCTCTCCGATCTCCAACGATCGGATCGCCTTCTGAAGCGCCTCCTCGAACGTTCGCCCTATGGCCATCACCTCGCCCACGGACTTCATCTCCGTTCCAAGCGTCCGGTTCGCCTCCGGGAACTTATCGAACGGCCACCGTGGGATCTTCACAACCACGTAGTCTAGAGCCGGCTCGAACGCCGCGTACGTCTCCCCGGTAACCTGGTTCTCGATCTCGTCCAGTCTCAGCCCGATCGCTATCTTCGCCGCGATCCGCGCTATCGGGTACCCAGTGGCCTTGGACGCTAGCGCCGACGATCGGCTCACCCTCGGATTCACCTCGATCACCCGATACTCGCCCGTCTCCCGGTTCAGTGCGAACTGGATGTTACAACCGCCCTCAACACCTAGCGCGTCGATGATGTGTAACGCCGCGCTGCGGAGCGTCTGATGCTCCTCTTCTGTTAGCGTTTGAGCGGGCGCGACTACGATCGACTCGCCGGTATGCACCCCCATCGGATCCACGTTCTCCATACTGCACACCGTTATGCAGTTACCCGATCCGTCCCTCATTACCTCGTACTCTATCTCGGCCCAGCCACCTACGTACTCCTCTATCAGTACCTGGTTCACCCGGCTGTACTCGAGGCCCCGCTCCACTACCATCTTCAGCTCTTCCTCATCCTCCGCGATCCCGCCGCCCGTACCGCCCAGAGTGTAGGCGGGCCGCACCACCACCGGGTAACCGATTTCCTCCGCTACTTCCTTAGCCTCTTCCACCGAGGAAACAGCCTCGCTCGTACAGACGGGCTCTCCGATCTTCTCCATGAACGCGCGGAACTCGTCCCGATCTTCGGCCCGTACGATCGTCTCCACTGGCGTCCCTAGTACCTCTACGTCGTACTCTTCTAAAACGCCCATCTCGTCGAGCTCGACCGCGATATTGAGACCAGTCTGGCCCCCGAGCGTGGGAAGGATTCCATCGGGCCTCTCCTCCTCTATGATCTTCGCCACGACCTGGGCGTCCAACGGTTCCAGGTACACTCGGTCCGCCATGTTCGGGTCCGTCATGATCGTCGCCGGATTGCTGTTCACGAGAACTACTTCAACTCCTTCCTCCCTGAGAGCCTTACACGCCTGAGAACCCGAGTAGTCGAACTCCGCCGCCTGACCCACGACGATCGGTCCGGATCCGATGATCAAAACCTTATCCGGAGTCTCGGGCACGTGAACCCGCTCCTGACCGCTCAGACCGGCTTAATAAAACCGACGGATGAGTTCGGCGTTGCCTGCGTGCGGGGTCTCTGACGCAACTTTTCGACCCTTAGTCATCTAACTGGGGCGAACGTGCGGAATGAGTCGATCCTCCGGGCACGGGTTGTGTGCGTGGATAGTGTGAGGGAAGACACGATATTAGACTGTTCACCGTGAGTGGGGATTGGTAACCCCAATTCAAGCTCATGAGCTTTTCATCGGGGGAATGTTTTATTGCCCACGGCGAAGGGAAAGGCAGCAGCGTTCACGTTTCGGACGCTTCGGAAAGTTGATATAATGAGACCATGGGTGCCCGGTGCGAGTGGCGTTTCGTCTCTTCATGGGGCTGAGGATTGTCGTCAGACCCACAACGTCCAACCAAGGTGCCCTGGGTGAAGGAGATGGCTATCGGACTAATCGCAGTAATGAGCGTGAAAGCATTGTTTCACGGGTGGGTAGTTGCCACACTCAATCCCACGAACAAGGACTATTTAGTAGTGTCGAATGCGCATCATGCCGCACCTGGGACGATTTACGTCCGGGGAATGTCGGAGTATATGTTAAGGATGTACCAAGTACGCTACACTCGAGTACGGACCTCAAAATCACACGTAATATAGTACGGTGGGTTTCCCGCCGGTTTTGACGAGACATCTGGCATAAGGAATCAGAGTGGATGACGTCGACGATCGAACACTCTAAGACTAGTCTCTCTCGGACCACTTCGACTACTTCCGGACGCTTCTAAGGCACTACTGGGCGCGCATTACTTCAGGCATGATAGGAACCGTGATAGGAACTCCGGAAGTACCGTCGCAGTTCAGGATGCGCAGAGTAATCAGCCGAGTTGAGCGTGGGCGTTTACTGGTTCACCGCTCCTTCGAACGTAACGCGACGAGCCTCACCACCACAATAATATAATACTATGCCTGTGACTACAGCGGTTGATACGAGCTCTCAGGACCGGTGGCTGCGGGTCACGAGACGGGGGTTAAAAAGTTGGCATCTGAAGGAGATTGGGTGATTGACGTATCAAAGCAAGATGCAGTAACACGGATAGAGGGGGCGCGGGAGCTCCCCCTGTATCAGCATCCGTAAATAACGTCCATATTACCCATATTGTTAAAAACCAGTACTACGAGCCCGTCTCGCCCGCCAGGAATGTTTTATGCGCCTGCACTGCCAAACCCACCGCCACAGGATGGACACAGGAACTCAAAGCCTCTTGGATATTACAACAAGGACTACTATCAGCGACATTACCAGTATGATCACTACTTCCTGTAACATCTCCCTTGCCGGGGGCGTACTAATGCCGCGGACGGTGCGATGGATCGGAATAACTAAGATGTTGATAGTGACAGCATTAATTGCTCTCGTAGGCATGAAGGTAACATTTCATGATTGGGTTTGTGCCACACTATGTCCCAGGTGTGGTGATTTTATCGTTATGAAAGTAAAACGTGTTCCATGTCAAACAGGTGCCGACTTGCAACCCGGTCACGTTAAAGTTTATGCATATTCTTATGGAAATGTTAAATATTTTGAATTTAAGTTTGGGAGGAAAGACTACAGAAAAATCTTAGTTCCACTGATACCTCCTAGAATCACTTCACCCTACGTAACTGTGACAGGTAATCTAATTCAGATAAGCAAAATGAGTATCAAAGCACCTTTTAAAGTAATTGTACTTAATGCAAATCCTCGTATTTATGTTGACCAATACGAGATCAAAGTAAATACCCCATGCAAAATTCTACTAGAACCAAATGCTTTCAAATTCTTTCCACCAGTATTCATTGTAGATGGTAAAGCCACCAGATATCCGAACAACGTCTCTTGTCAGAATGTAGCTATAATAATGCCATATAGCATGTCAGTAACACCTGGTAAGATATCATCTACAACTGCGGTCTCTGTAGTTTCCGTATCCGCAAAGGAACTAAAAGTTAACACCATATCAATATACGCTCCTAAGGGGATAACGATCAAATGGGAGCCACTCAACGTGCTAACCTGGACGTCTTACGCGGACATAATGTGGAGATGGCCGTACTGGCCTTACTCACTATAATAACCGCTATCGTGGTCCCGAAAGATTTTCCTACAGTGCCTTATCTTTCCGTTATTTCCATCTCATCCCTTAAAGCTTCTTCCAACAGCATGCGCTTCGGAGAATTACCCGAATGGGATCCTTATCTTGGTGGTGGCAGGCCCTTAGCACCGACGCCTTATTACATGTTCTACGCTTTCGGGAGAGTAAGCCTCCTACTGTTAATACTAGGATTGTCAATGTTAATCCTAGTATCTAAAGGTGTTAGTAAACTTCTACGTACCCTTGTAGCGCTCGGATCTACAACCGTTGGGTTGGTAATTCCTAGCCCACTTCTACCACTTGTTGCTGTATATATTTTGGGAGTAATTAGTAACTGTCCACTACGTAGAGCTATTGGATCTGTCGGAATTCCCGATATAGCATTCTGCATAGAAGTAAGTAGAAAAAATCCATCCCTAGCTGTATTGATGGTGTCTAGTGCATGTCTAGCGGACATTATATTAGCACTGTTAGGGACCGAATCGAGAGCAGCTCCGTCACTGATTACGGCTTTATTGATCACTAAAGCGACATTGCTATCAACCTTAATAACATTTGGTGTGTCGTTAGTAATTAAAAATATCGGTTCCACATATAATTGGAAGCGCGTAGGCATAAGTTCGATTGTTCTGTCCATAGTGCAAATATGCTTATACGCAATACCTACAGCTTCAATTACTCCACTAGTAATAATTTCTACTTTGGGTATAAAATATATTGACCGATGGTTATTATTCAAATTTGAGAATGTTAGAAGTCTCAGATTAATAGTATCGGTAATTATGGCAATATTATTCATATTCACCCTCAGTGAAGTTTCACATCCGAAATTTACCGTATCAAAAGAAATTTCGATAGGATCAGGTATGAAGTACATAATATCGCCTGACCCCTGGTTCACTGAATGCGTTAAGACGATATCGGCAGGTGAGCCCGTCTGGAACGCGCCGATACCGTTCGAACATCATCTAGCTCCGGCATCCCTGTTGGGGTGCCGGTTGGGAGATCCTAGGGCACTGTCTCCCCCGTTCCCGACATCGCCGATCCTCATTCAGCCGAGTGTAAAGCTGGTGCTGGTATCGTCTCCGCCAAGATGGGCCGAACTCTCTGCGGAGTCTCTCGAGCTCGTTAAGACCCTGCGTCCGCACAGCAGCGTGGGGGAACCTCATCTCACGACTCCTCGTAGCATACGTGGCCATGGCCCAGTGGGCCAAATATATGACAGGTGGTGGTTTAGGGCTACCAGCAAGCGAGGACTGCTGGTGGTTGATGGTAAGGCCACTTACAACCGACCTTCCGCTCCTATTTCTACGATCTTGGCCTTTCTGAGTATTGTGATGGCCGTTATCGAGGTGAGTAGGAGGAGAAGTGAGAGTGCGTAAGCCTTGCTTTGGTGTCGTTCCCATGCTACGTAGTGTAGTGTAGTGAGTTTTCCGTCGGTTTTGACGAGCATGTATGGGCCGACGGGACAAGTTTGACCCTCCCGACCGTCTACCGCCCAGAACGGAGCCCAAGCCCAAGGAACAACCACGAATCGATGACCTCGCGAATCCAACACGTACTTATCGTTTGACACCCGGTGTAAAGCGTCATGAATTGGGCTGAGCTTCACGCACGACTCTCTGGCCAGTCTCTTGACTATCGGAGAGTGTAGTGAGTGGTGTACGGGGCCTAGAACGTGAATGTGGTGTGTTATCCTTTTCAGTCGCCGTACTACCTTCGACGGTGGTCCAGCGTCGAAAGCCCTACTGGAATAGACTACTATCACTTCTTTCGCCTCTTTTGCCAGCTTCTCAGTTTCAGGATAGCCCAGTGCCTCCGAGTCTACTACGAGTATATCTCCCGACCACGGTATTTGCTCAGCGGGTAATGATTGCCCACGTTCTACATTATACGGTCGTATCATCGGTATCATCGGAAAGTACCCGGTGGGAGCACTTCTAACTAAGTTGAGCCACAAAAAGCTATAATTAGTGTATGATCCCACATATATCACTTTGACACTTGTTATTGGAATTACATCCCACAATGACAGTGTTGGTTTTTGACTGAAAGTGAATCCAACGATATCGGAGTAGCTTCTAATAGTCTTGATATCGGCTCCATAATCTACACTTGTTAGCGGTAAGAGAGTCAAAACTTTGCGTGCGATATCCTCATCAAAAAGTTGACACTGACCTGGATGTGCTAGTTGTTCACAACATTCTCTGCCGCCGCTATTGAGAAATAAAATAGAAGATAATATTCGTGAGTTCACTTCGGAGCATCCTTGGTAAAATGCGCCTCCCAAAATGTATGTTGGATGTTTGGATAATGTGCTTAATGGGCATGCTAATGAGAATAATCCTAAATTGGTATTGGATGTTCTGTAATCATGCGAAACGATTGTAGGTGAGGAGAACTCGTATTCAACAATAATTGGGATCATTGGTGTGGAACTTACAACTTTTAATATGATACCTACGCTAATAAGGGAAAATATTGCAGAATATGTTGTGGTAGACAATTTTATCTTAGAGAATATTTTAGGGAGGACTATAATTACGAGCGTACACGTTATTAGTGGCATTCTGTACATATCAAGTTGTGTTAATGTCTTTGATATACCTAATATGGTATAATGAACTTTAGGTGATAGAAATACTACTAATCCAAATAACGGAATTAATCCTATTGTTCCAATTACAAACTTCTTCTTGCGTGAAATATTAAGCAGGGATAGTGATAGAAATGTTATTGAAGTTACGACTATAGTCGCTAGTACGATATCATACACGTCAAATATTGAAAAACCCATCGTTGTAGATTCAGGCAAATTATCGAATTCTAACTTACCTACACTACTAGCGAATAATAATACTGGAAAAGTCACTATTATAGGTAGGAAGAAAATGGGGCTGTCTAGAATTCCAGCCACTATCAGGGGAGGAATAGAATAAATAAAATTTGAATATAATGAAGTTGTCCACAGTACGAAACTAAACATTCTCTTGATTGAATCTTTTAATTTTGAGTTCCATATGATGACAGCTATCGCTGCTAGTGAATAAGACATCGTAGTGGCTATTCTTATGTATTTGACTTCGTAAAGAATTGCGATAGGGTATAGCGCTAAATATGCTAGTAATGCGACAGTTGCTTCGGCGGAGTTGAGATTAAGTATTTGCAGTATGATCCACACGATTATCGGAGCTAATCGTAAAAGTTCTTCTCCAATGCAAGTTGCTAGAAAGATATCCTTTACCAAAAATTTATGGATTGCTACTGGCACCATGAATGGTAATATGGGGTAGTTAGCTAATGGTGGTCGTCCTAAATATGAATACGGATCCCAATCAGAGCCACTTAATCCATATTTTTCTATCAGATATGCTTTAAGTGATTGTATTGCTAAATCTAAGTAGATAATATGCTTGCCTAAATCCGGCGCTTCATATTCTACTATAAAATTAAGAATGATTATCGTTACAATAGCCAAAATGGTCGTAATTCTGATTTCCATGTAAATACACCCGAGTACGCGTTCTCGGGCAGCATACAGATTATGTTCCAGTTTCCTTGTACGAGTACTACTCCGATACCTTTAATTACTTCACCTCTCCCTTTTGCCACTACAAGGCTATTACGTGTCGGAATTAGAAGTAAATCTTTTTCAATTTTAACGGCATCTATGCAAGGAAATGATAAACAAATGGGATTTGATGAAATACCATAGTAGGTAACAATTGGGTTATCAGAGGATCTCGTTAAGTTGTCATAATTTAGTGTAGGCAACATTGTAACAGGCGCACCGATACTGATCACTCCTACGCGTTTCAGGCCATATAGCATTATTTGTCTGCAGTTCACTACAGTTCGTGTTGGAAGATAGGTATCAACTGCAGGTCCTAAAACACTGGGGTACTTGAGTGTTCTAAGGAGATCATGTCTATCAAAATATGGATAAATAACTTTCCCTTCTGCTATTTGGTATCTCGGGATAGAGGCTGCGTAAGAGTTCACCAGTGCGAGTGTTGCGATCACTCCTGCGGCGATGGCTTTAATTTGTTTAGTACCCACCATGCTGTCACCTCCAACATCACCACCGAAGCTACTGCGACTGAGAATTGTAACGCCACGCTCGGTAGTGGTACGATAGGCCAGGCTTGGTACTTGTACCAGGCGACTAGGGCGTTGATTGTTGTGGTGATGAGAACCCCTGAGAGAACGGCTAGACGCGATGGCATCGGGTCTATTAACGTCCGTAGGAGCCAAGCGACCGTGGTCGACGCTGAGTAAGCGATGTCGGCCCACTGGTCGATCCCGACGAAGATCACTGCGAGGGCGGAGCCGAGAGCGTACAGGACTATCAGTGCGTCCGTGACTCCGTATGCGAGGAAGATCGGGGCGCCGGTGAAGTACGCGTACAAGTTCCCTGGGACGGGTATCGCCAACCCGTACACTAGGACCGCTACGGGAGCAAGGTACCCGAACGAGTACAGCTGAATGAGGGTTCTTGCCGGTCGCTTGACGACCACGTAAATGGTTGCTAGAAACGGTAAGCTGGTAATCACCGTGTTAACCGTCACTACGGTTTCTGGACTCAGCATATATCGGTCCTCCGACGATTTTCTCTGTGATTTCCTGGACGTAAATCCGTAGGGCTCGACTCGTGTCGTCCTCCCGTAGTGCCTCTTCCAGTTCGTCCTCTCGGTCGAGCTTTAAGGACTTCTTTCTGTGCTTCGCGAGGTTCTCTGCTATTTCCTTTAGTATCTTCTCTCCGGTGATCCTGTAGAGGGCGAGTAGTGCGGCTTCGGCCGCGAGGCTGAATTCTGGTGGCGTCCAAGGTATCTTTGCGAACACCAGGACGAACGCGAGGACCATCGTAAATAATACGATGAGTGGGGCGAGTGTCATCACGATGGCTGCGATCAGCACGGGAAGGACGAAGAACAGGAAGAATAGATAGGCAAGGATTCTAACCGCCTCGCCCGCTTCGATCTTCATGTTCAGATCACCCACTCACCCTCGAGGTCCCGCTCGGCTTCCTTACCGGGAGCCACCCGGACGCTCTTGAGGTCGCAGCCACGCGCCTCGGCATCATGACCTAGCACACACCCGTCGAGACGTGCGTTCTCGATCTTGCACCCTTCGGCAACGATGGTGTTTCGTACCTCGGAGTCGATGATCTCGACGTCGTCTAGGATGACTGAGTTCTCGATCACGGACCCGTTGATCTCCGTCCTCTCGCCCACGTACACGTACGGTCCGACTTCGGAGGAGCGTAGCTCAGCCATAGGTGCGGCGACTACTGGCGGTTCGAACTCAGTGTCGGTGATCCGCGCTCCTACTACGGACTTGCTGGAACACTCGTGCTCCATCAAAACGCGGTGTGCTTCTAGGTAAGTTTCTGGTAGACCCACATCCACCCAGTACCCGTCGAACCTGAACCCGTACAGTAAGCCCTCCTCGGCTAGCTTTGGAAAGATCTCACGTTCGATTGAGACGGGTCGTCCTTCTGGTATATAGTCCAGTACCTCTCGGTCGAGCACATAAGCACCCGCGTTGATGAGGTTCGACGGGGCTTCGTCCGGCTCGGGTTTCTCGACGAAGTCTAGGATACGGTTGTCGTCGTCCAATTCCACTACACCGAAGCGTGAAACCTCTTCCTCGGGAACGGGGTACAGGGCTATCGTGGCGATACCGTCGTGCTCGCGGTGGAATTCCAACATCTGACGTACGTCGAGCGAGGAGACGATGTCACCGTTGAACGCAACGAGGGTGTCAGTCGTGGAGTCTCGGCACGCGAACTTGATCGCACCGGCAGTGTCGAGTGGCTTGGGTTCTACCTTCAGGTGAAGCTTCCTGGGGAGGGGGTTGGACTCCACGTACCGCTCGAGCTTATCGGAGCTGAAGCCGGCGGCGATGTGAACGTGAACGACGTCACGGGGTAAGGAGCGGATTACCCACTCGATAAGCGGCTTACCTAGGATGGGAACCAGGGGTTTAGGTGTGTCCCATGTCAGGGGGCGCAGTCTTGTGCCGAACCCTCCTGCGAGTACTACCGCGTCCACGTTCAACGTTCGATCTCCCCTAACGTGCTACACGTGGTTCCACCAGCTTCGTGCTTCCGTGGTGTCCACGGGACCGTAGGCCTCGTCGACAAGGAGATACAGTGTGGGGAGGGTTTCGACGGGCGCGTTCGGGTCGTCAGGGTCAACATCGAGCCCGAGGTCGTCGGGTCGCACGACTGTGGTCTCGCCACCCGATCGCTCCTCGATTAAATCCGCACCCTTCTCGTTCAGGCACAAGTAAAGCCTTTCGGAGTGATCACCGAAGAACCTGCCATGGAAGAGCTCGTCGGATGTTGTCGCGAAGGCGTTGGCATCTCCTACCTCGATCGACTTCAATGCGGCCTGCTCCGCGGCGACGTACAGGTACTTGTCACCGATGAAGAAAACCTTCTCGCGGTTTCGCATCTCGAGGATTATGTCCTCCGGAACGCCGCGCTTCAGGTGGCGTTCCACCCTATCGGGGACGTCGGGATCCACGAGGTCTTCGTTCGAGAGTTCCGAGGCGTAGGCGCATAATGCGAACATAGCCGACACGATGGTGCGGGTGTTGAGGAAACCTTCCTCGCGCTCTGTCGGGAGGAGTAACAGATAGTCGGCGAGATCGGCCAGTGGAGAGTTCTCTTCACAGGTAACAGCCAGGATTTCGCAACCCAAAGCGCGGGCGATCGAGTGAGAATCTTTACCCCCGGACATCGAAACTACGACCGCGAGGTCGGCTCCATCAGCCCAAGCCGCTAGTCGCCCAGGATGCGATACCGTCGCGATATTCAGCTCGTGAGTGAACAGTAGCGAGGCGTAGTGAGCTACGTGGTGACTACTACCTGAACCTGTGGTAAGTATGAATCGATAAGATGATAATTTCGGTAGATCCTCAAATCTTAAAGCGAGCACCGCCCTCAGATCATCCGGGGTTCTTTCCACGTCGTCTCTCATGTGCTCGCTCAATCAGTACACCCCAGGTCATCCTATTGTTCATCCAGTAATTCCAGAGTGTAGCGGCGGCGATACCGAAAAGGGCCGAAGTGATATAATAAATATGGAGAATTTCGGTAAGCGTCCATAGGACTGTCGTGTTGATCACCAGACCGCCGGCACAGATGATGTTGAAGGCCGCGAGACGCTTCAAGAAGTTCAACAGACCTGGGTCTCTGCGGTCTCTCCACGTCCATAAATCGTTCAGGACGAAGTTCGATATTATTGAAACCTCGACGGCGATTACGTTCGACATGACATAGTGGACTCCGGCGATTTCCGTGAGGAACCACAAGAGACCGAGATTGACGAACACTCCCGAGAAACCGACGAGCGAGAACTTTAGGAACCTCTCCGGGTCGTCGACGCCCGGCGTTCGCTCAAGTACACGGAACAGGATCTTCAAAGTCCATCACCCGGGGGTCGGTCGATGGGTAAGTTGTTCGGTACCTTCGGAGTTCGTGGTATAGTGGGGGAGGATCTCACTGAGGATGTCGCCCGAAGGTTGGGACTCGCGTTCGGAACGTACCTCGGAGGTGACGCGGAAGTCCTCGTCGGCGGTGACACCCGGACCAGCACCGACACGCTCAAGGATGCTCTGATCTCGGGTCTAACTGCCGCGGGCTGCGACGTTATCGACATAGGGGTCGCACCGACTCCCGCCGTGCAGTACTTGACAGACGCGGAGGGGTTCGACGCCGGTGCCGTGGTGACGGCGTCGCACAACCCGCCTGAGTTCAACGGTATCAAGCTGTTGGGCTCGGACGGATGCGGACTGTCTAGGGAAGACGAGCAGAAAATCGAAGAGATTTACTTCGAGGAGAGCCCGGACAGGGTTCCGTGGGACCGCGTTGGAAACCGGGTCTCGGCGCCGGACCTGCTCCTGAATTTCGAGGAAGCTGTGCTCGATTACGTGGGTGACTTTAACGGAGAGGGTCTGCGAGTCGTTGTTGACGCTGCGAACGGTGCGGCGTCGTTGGTCACGCCGCGCCTCCTCTCGGAACTAGATGTCGAGGTGATCAGCGTCAACGCACATCCGGACGGGCGGTTCCCAGGGCGTGAGCCCGAGCCGTCAGAGGAGAACTTGAGGACCACGATGAGTATGGTTAGAGCTGCCGGAGCGGACTTCGGGTTAGCCCACGACGGGGACGCTGATCGACTAATTCTAATCACAGGCGACGGCGAGTTCGTCCCGGGGGACTACTCGCTGGCGATCGTAGCGGCGTGGGCGCTCGATATGGGTAAGGGGAGCCAGGTGATCACACCGGTCAGCTCCTCGATGTGCGTCCAGAAGGTCGTCGAGGATCGCGGTGGCGAGGTAATCTGGACGAAGGTTGGGGAGCCCGTCGTTGTGGAGGAGCTCAAGCGGGCGGAAGACCCCGCACTGGGTGGTGAGGAGAATGGCGGGATAATCTACCCGGACTTCCATCTCTCCCGGAACGGAATCATCACTGCCTTGCTGATCTGTAAGCTCGTCGCCGAGGTGGGATCGCTCGACGACTTACTGGCCGAAGTACCAAAGTATCACCTGCATAAGACCGGTGTAGAATGTCCAGACGATCTCAAGCCGAAGGTTATGGAGCGTGTCGAATCACTAGTCGAGGAAGAGGAGTTAGAGGATATCTTGACGATCGACGGTGTGAAGTTGTTCTACGAGGATGGTTGGGTACTCGTACGGCCCTCGGGTACCGAACCTTTGATCAGAGTCTTTGGAGAGGCGCGTGATAGAGAGACCGCCGTCAGGCGAGTAGAGCACTGGAAGGAACGCGTCGAGGATATCATCTTGGAGCTGAAGGGGTAGCTGGATGGAACGGTTGGAGTGGCGCGAATCCTCACCAGCGGAGTTCTTCGAGCGGAACCGTGAGATGCTCGGGTTCGACGGACCCGTGAAGAGCATGGTGATGACTGTTCACGAGCTCGTCACTAACTCGATGGACGCGTGCCATCTGAACCGCATACGCCCCGACGTACGTGTGGTGATCCGACGCGAAGGGGAAAACGTGTACCGGGTGCGAGTGGCCGACAACGGACCGGGGATCCCGTCGGAGCGTGTGCCGAAGGTGTTCGGCAAGTTCCTCGCGGGAGACAAGTTCGACCCAATCTACGGGATACAGTCGATGGGCCAGCAGGGGATCGGTGCAGCCGGCGTAGCCCTCTACGCCCTGATCACCACGGGCGAGCCCGTGCGCGTGCTCACATCTACTGACGGTAAAACCGCGCACTACTTCGAGGTCAAACCAGATCCTTCGACCAACGAGCCGGTGATCGTCCGGCGAGAGAAGCGACCCGCGAGCCGTCGCGGGACGACGGTGGAAGTGACCATCGGGGATGCCGTCTACGAGTCCGGCCGCCGCGGTCCCCGGGAGTACCTTCGTAGGCTGCATGCGGTGAATCCTCACGCTCGAATATCCCTCCGAGACCCCGACGGTAACGCACACGTTTGGAAGCCGTTGGTCAGGGAACTTCCCGACCCACCCCGGGTGCTGAAGCCCCATCCTCATGCCATCGACGCTCACAAGCTCCTCAGGATCGCCGAGCGGACGTCCCGGAGGACCGTTCGAACAATGCTCGTCGGGGAGCTCTGCAGGTTCTCAGAGGCCAGGGTCGAAGAGCTTCGGGAGCGACTATCTGGCTGTGTGGATTTGGAGAAGGACCCGAAAGAATTGACTCGTGAGGAGGCCGAGCTCATCGTGAAGGTGCTGCACGAGATGGACTTCATGCGCCCGCCGTCCTACGTAGTTTCCCCGATCGGGGAGTCGGCGCTGAAGGCTGCGCTGAAATCGGAAGGAGTTCGACTGGTCTCAGCGGTCTCCCGACGACCGCTCGTACTGCGCGACAACGTAATCCAAGTCGAGGTAGCCGTGGGTTACGGTGGTGAAGGAGACCTATGGAGGTTCGCGAACAGGGCCCCGTTGATGTTCAGGGCGAGCGGTTGCTCCATCACCAAGGGCGTAGACGAGGTGGATTTCGGCCGGTACGGCCTCGAGGAGGACCGGTTGCTGATCCTGGTGAACGTGAATTCCCCGTTCGTTCCGTTCAGTGGGCCCGCCAAGCAGGAAATAGGTAGCGAATACGTCGAGGATGAGGTAAAGCGTGCGGTGCAGCGGGCGTGTCGAGAGCTTGGACGTGAGGTCCGACGGCGACGTCGGGCTCGCCTCGAGCGCCAGAAAATGAAAAGGATTGAAAGGAACCTCAGGATCGTGAGGGAGAAAGCCGTCGAAATACTCTCGTGATGACCTCACGACGGGGAGACCTAGTCGGGATGATCGACCCCTAGCAGGCTGAAAGACGGCGCGGGTAGAGGTAGCCGGCGGTGAGCACGGGCTTTAGACCCGAGCCGATGATCCGCCGGATGCCGCGACCGCGCCACACTACCTCCTCGTATTGTTACGAATTTTGAAACGTTTACGCGAGGGTCAGGGGCGGGAGTATTCTTCACTCGGTCCGCGGCTTGCATGATCATCATCCCCAGTTCGTTGCGTACCTACCGATAAAACCTCATCTCCCGTGGAGTTGAGAAGACACCACCCCGCCCGCGCTGCTGTCGGATTTCGGGCCCTCAAGTACGACCAGGGGGTTCACGGAGCGCTCACTGGCCGAGACACTTAGAAGTGAGGTTGTGGAATCCCGCCACCACGATCTACGTGAGGGATCATATCCTTACACTCTGGGACAGCACCCCGGTGAGATGAGCGCAATCACGATGCCGAAGCGCGTCTAGGAACCGGAGAGAAGTTGCACGTGTCCGCTTAGTTCTCGCCGAAGGGGGCAGAAGGTCGAGGGAGATAGCAGAGGACTATATGTCCGTTGGACAAGTAGAATTCGAGGTCGAGGTCCATTAGTCGTCGGCGTTCGATCCGTGCCGCTTCTCCTCGAGCGCATCGACACCATGGCGCGTTTCGACGACCGCGAAATGGTACTCATCTAGCATTTCGGCCGTGGTTGAGATGGCGGCCGCTCGATTGCCGGGGCTGCGCGGGCTTCGCTCGTCGAGTGGTCGTGCGATCGTGGTCACCACGCGGCTTCGGTTCTGTTGCCAAGACCTTGTTCACTCCAAAACGATCTACGAGTGGGCCTGGGAACGCGACTGATCGTCTGAAGGAAACGACGGCGTGAGAGGAGCCCGTCCGTCGTGGAAAGTTGATGCGTCGGATTATCGGACCGGAATTGTTACAAGTCCAATAACAATTCGTGGTCTGGCGCCGCGGCCCGGACTTGAACCGGGGACCACGGGATATCTGCGGCCCTCTCCTCATCGGGCCTTAACAGTCCCGCGCTCTACCTACTGAGCTGCCGCGGCCTCGATCCCCGGGCCAACCAAGAGTCGGCCTTACAAAAATATAATGATTTCGGGGGAGGTCTATGACCAGTTCGAGGGTGAGAGTGAAAGTCGTAGGGGTGGAAGAGGAAGACGTCAAGGAGCGCCTTAAGTTGCTGCGTCCCGAGCGCGACGTCGACGTTATAGTGGATGGAGTGTCCGGGATGATGCGCGTGACCTCGGGAACCACCCGCCTACGTATCAACGCCGGCGGCTCTGCGTTCTTCTCGTGTTCGGGTAGGGTCTCGGAGGATGCCGCGGCAGTGGCTTCAATTCTCCTCTCTGAAATCGGCGCGGACCGGAAGGAGATTCCGAGGTTCCTTTCGGCGGCTGTGGAGTTGGGAAGGACTACACCGGAGGGATGCGAGCTGGTGACGGTTCTACGGGGTAAGGACGTGACCGTGAGGTTCCGGAGGAATCCAGAGTCCGGTCGGTACGCGCTGAAATCTAGACGCGGGGTGTTGGTAAGACGGACCAGATCGATATGTGAGGTGGAAGTCCTCATCACTGTACCGGATCTCGATCGGATAGTTCGGAAGGCTGGGAGGGTCTGGGGACAGTTGGAGGATTTAGCGGGAGGTGGAGACCCGGAGCACGTCCTTCTAAACGTCCTCGATGCACTGGGGAGGTGAGGCGACTGAATTGGATCCTGGAGATAATCAGGACGCTTCTGTGCATGTACATGGGGATTTTGATCGCGTCTTACTTAGGGTCCTCCGAAGCATGCGCCCGGTCGTTACTCCGAGTACTGAAACCCGTGGTTGGGTCCGGCCCCTACGGTCACGCCGCGTCGCTATCGGTCTTGAGTTCCTCTATGGCGCTTTACGCGGCTCAGAACAATGTGAACTCCATCAGAGAGGCCATGGGTTTACTGCTCCTCCTAGCCTTTCCTACCTCCGTAGCGGCGGCCCTTCAATTCTACCTCCCCGTGGTCGTACCCACTGTGGGTCCTGCGGGTCTCTTCATGGTCTGCATATCGGCCGCGAGCGCCTTGCTTACCTCCATATTAGGGCGTGTTCTACTACTCGAACGTGAGGATAATGGTAGCATGGGTAAGATCACGCTCGTACGGGACCCTTGGCGTACCGCCCATAGGGTGTTCTTCAGGGTAGGGCCCGCTGTCGCCTTGGCGATGGTGGTGGTTAAGCTGGGCGAAGGGTATGGCGTGACGGAGTGGATCGAGAGATCCCTTCAACCGTTGGCTAGGTTCGTTGGACTCCCTTCAGACGCGTCTTTGGTGGTGTTCGGGTGTCTGATCAACGTGGCTGTAGGGGCCGCTTTAGGTGCGGATCTCCGGGCGTCCGGGAAGCTGCGGATGGAGGATCTGGCACTCGCGTTGGCGTTCGGTAGGGCCCTTTCTCTACCGAGGATTCATCTTCAGTTCTTGTTCCCTCCTGCCGTCACGTTCCTCGGCAGGAGGGGGTTGCTCGGTGCGACTACCCGCACACTCGTCGAGACCTTGGTAAACGTATCGGTAGTGCTGGCACTAGCGGCGTTGATACACTAGAGCCCGGTTTTTTCGTCGGAGTTTCCTTCGGCTCGTATCCGGCCGCCCAGATCAGGGCGCGCGCCAGTAGCTTCCAGGCCCCCGTGCGCTCGGTCAGTTCCGGATGCACGCCCAATAGGACGAATCGACCCCTCGGTTCCCATTCGCCGTCCTTCTTAACGCTATACCATCCGAGTACCATAGCCCAACCATTGACGATTTCAACGTACTTCCCGAACCCCTGTACGTCGATTCTAATCTCTTTCCCATCTAACCAGCACACTTTGTACCACCTGTTGTCGGAGATGAACACCGAGCCGTCTTCCGCGGCCATCCCGGGACCGTTCGCGTAGTAATACTCGTAGATCTTTCCCCAAGTGGATTGTGGGGTGATGGGGTTCTGCTGGATCAGCACAGAGACGTACCCGTTCCCCCGGTTGCCGTCGATAGCCGTTACACCGTCCACCACGAGATCCTCGCCGATGGCCCCTCGGTGCGTCACTCCGGCGTGTAAGTACGCGCCCGCGCAGATACCGACGTACCCGATGCCGAGGTCGATCTGCGCGTGACATAGCAGGTCGATCCAGTCGGAGTCCCAATGCCACTCTGGGTGGTATCCGCCCGGAACGTAGATCACGTCGATGCGGGTGCCCGTATACGGATCTCGTCCCGTCTCTAAGACGGCCTTCCAGTCCGACGGTGACGCGTAAGTGATCACGTTAATGTGATAGGCACCGGCGTAGTTCGCGTTCCAGTACTCGATGGCTCTCAGTGAGCTTTCCACGCAGTTGGACGCGGCCCCGTCTCCTACCCACATGGCGACGTTCACCGTCGTCGATGAGACCGGGGCTAGGAGCGTTACGATAGCCGTCAGTGCGGGAGTCCACCTCACGTTAACACCCCCTTGCTCCGCAGCCGGGATCGTTAATCAAACTACTGGAAACGCGTTACACAGGTAGGGGACGTGTCATGTCCTTGAGGTCGAAATTGGCGGAGTTGGCCGGACTGCTCGCGCTCAAGGCAGTCCGGTTCGGGCCCGGTATGGGGCGGAGCTTTCCCGGGTGGACCGTGATCAAGGTTGGCGACTTCGACGCCGTTCGCGAGCTCGCACGGCGGCCGGAGTACGGAGTGGTGCTGATCACGGGCACCAACGGTAAGACCACGACTACCAGACTCGCCTGTGCGCTCCTAGCCGAAGATGCGAAGGTTTCGTGCAACTACGATAGCAATACCATCAACGCCGTTACGACGGGCCTACTTAAGGGTAGGAAGGCCGAGCTCGTGGTGACGGAGTACGGGATTCGCAGCCGTGAGTACGGGATTCCAGATATTGTCTGCGAGCTCGTGAACCCGCTGGCGATCGCGTATACGACTATCTCGAAGGAACACTTCCGGGAGAACGCGGACAAGGAGGATCCATTCGGGGCGTACTTCGAGGCGAAGCGCCTCCTGGCGAGACCCCTGAAGGACGGTGTGCTGATACTCAACGCGGATGATCCTCGTGTTACCTACATCCGCGACGAGAAACGCGGTGACCCCGTGGAGTACGTCTTCTACGGTTTGGATGTCGAAATCGAGGATCTGACGCCACCGACCGAGAAGCTCGAGTGTCCTGCGTGTGGCGGCGAGTTGAACTACGAGACCCGCTACTTCAACCATAAGGGGTTATACTCGTGCCGAGACTGCGAGTTCTCGCGACCCGACCCGAACGTCGCCGTGGTAAGGCTCAAGGGCGGTCCGGACGAGTGGAAGGTTACGCTGTCGTACGATGTGACTAACGCCGTGACCGGAGAACGACTGGAGGGGGAGTTCACCTACGAACTCCAGCTGCCCGGTCTCCATAACGTCTATAACAGCGTTTGCGCGATCTCCCTGTACCTCGCGGTTACCCCTCGGCCCGAGGATCCGGAAGGGACCATTCCACGGGTAATCGAAGGGTTGGACCCACTCGAGTTCATTCCACCGGGCAGGTTCGAGGTGCTGAACGTGGGTGGTAAGCCCGTCGGCGTCGGTCAGGGGGACAACGGGGATGCCTTCAAGGCTAACGCGAACCTGATGCTCTCGGTAGCGGGGAACGTAGAAGTCTGTGTGTACACTACGCCGGATGAGAATGAGCACCCCATCTTCGAAATGCACAGGATTGTCCTGCGAGCCCTCGATCCGGACGAGCTGCACGTGTTTCCGGGCAGGGAGTCCGTGGAAGCCGCGGAAGGATACTACGAGGAACTGACAGAGGAGTTCGACGCGGAATTCCACTCCATCCCGCACGATCGGATGCGGGAGAAAGTCGAGGAGATGCGTAGGGTGTGTGAAGAGGCGGATGGCCCCGTGTTCGCATCCGGGTGCGGGCCGGAGCACGAGATGTGGGAAGCCCTGAAGAGGGAGCTCAGGGGCGGCTGAATGGGACTGAGGCGCCTCTTCGGGCTAGTTGGGGTCGGATTGATCGTTCTGTACTTCTTTCTACTTTCCGTAGAGTATTCAAAATTCCAACGCTTCTTAGGTGATCCGTGGGGGAGAGCCGTTTACGTCAAATTACACAACCCGGACATCGCTCCGGGCACCCCACATATCCTGGCCCTGGTCAACTTCGCCAAACAGCACGGGTACTCCAAGATCCTCGTGATTCACAACGCAGGGAAGATCGGATACAGTCACTTCTGGTACCGCGGGATACTCATCATCCAGCTCGGGTGGTACGACTACCGCACGGTCTTCGCACAACCTGAGCTGTGGTTGGTGATGGAGGACGTACTCTACGGTCAACGTCCTATGTTGGGCATCTGGATCGCAGATCGGCGTGAATTCCGTAGTATGCATGAAGCCATAAACCATGTGCGTGACCTGGAGTCGGCTGTTCCCGGACGTACGATGGTGGTGTGGCACGGGTCGTGTCGTAACGGTAATCCACTCTGGAACCTCGGATGTGGTGCGGAACCGTACTTCTGGATCCTCTCTGCGTACGGCGGGCGCGTACTCGCACTTACCTTGGCTGCACTGGGTAACTTCGCCCCTATCGTCTTCTACGGAGACGCGGCGTTAGCGGAACTCAGGAACTACGACAAACTCCAGGCGCTGTACAACAGCGGGACCTTGAATCGCTACGCCGTAGATCCTTACCTCCGTAAGAAGCCGATGCCGATGGGACCGCGGGGAGTGTACGACTGAGAGGGGTGAAGCCTGTGTTGGAGCCACTCACTGAATATCACTCGATCGATGACGACGAACTTGCGGCTCGGTTCATGGTAGCACGGACCGTTCCAGTCGAAACCACGGAGGGGGAGCTAGAGGACCTGTGGAAGGAACACGATGAAGCGATGGAAGAGTTCCGCGCAAGGTGGGAAGAGCGTCCCGCACCCGGGGATCTCGAGGAGACCTCGCCGAACCTCCTCGACTTGAAGCTGGAGATCGCCCGGAAGATCCTCCGCGAATGCACGTTCTGCGAGCGGAGGTGTCGTGTCGATCGGGCCCGTGAAGATGGGTTCTGTCGGGTTCCAATCAAACCCAGGATTTCCTCGGAGTTCCTGCATATGGGCGAAGAACGTGTGCTTGTACCCTCACACACTGTGTTTTTCTGCGGGTGTACGTTCCGATGCATCTATTGTCAGAACTGGGACATAGCTTTCCAGCCGACCAACGGGGTGTACGTTGAGCCGGAGTCACTCGCCCGAGTGATCCGGCACCGGCGATCTCGAGGTGCTAGGAACGTGAACTGGGTCGGGGGAGACCCAGCACCGAACATTCACTACGTTCTGGAGGTGCTCAGGCGGCTCGACGTGAACGTCCCGCAGGTTTGGAACTCCAACATGTACTTGACCGAGGAGGCCATGAGGCTGTTGGACGGCGTTATTGATCTGTATTTGACGGATTTCAAGTACGGCAACGACGAGTGCGCGGAGAAGTACTCGAACGCCCCGAATTACTGGGAGATAGTGACCCGGAACCATCGTGAGGCGGATCGGCAGTGCGACTTGATCGTGCGTCACCTCGTTTTACCAGGTAACGTGGAGTGCTGTACGTTTCCGATCCTGGAATGGATCGCCGAAGAGCTGGGTACGGACACGCCGTTGAACGTTATGCCCCAGTACCGCCCGGAGCACCGTGCGTACGAGTATCCGGAGATAAACAGGCGACCGTCCGCGAACGAACTGGAAAAAGCGTGGGAGAAGGCGAGAGAACTGGGGCTCCGATACTACCGGCTTTAAAGGGATTCGTGCACCTTGCCCGGTTCCGGTAGGCCGAGCTCCTTTCGCTCCTCGATCTCTTTCTGGTTCTTGTCCTTCTTCACTTGTGCGAGCTTTTGAACGAGGCCGAGACCCGGCTTGACCTCCTCGATACTCTTCACCTCCAGCAGACCCTGATCCACCATGTCGTCGAGTATCCCCTTTGCCTTCTCTGTCCGCACGATCACGGTGCTCCATCCGTCAGGTGAACCCACCGAGCCGGCAGTTAGATCGGATAGCTCGGCGCAGTAATCCGTGCACACGTGACACGGTTCACCCTCGAAGGGATGCGTTTCGTTGATAGGGATCGACTTCACCTCACCGTCCTTCGTGTACACCCAGAACTTGCCCTTACCGATGTCCATCTTGGCGACTTCGCGCACCCACACGCCGCAGAGTTGTTCGATGATCGTCTTCATACCCTCGTACGGAAAGTTCTCCATGCAGATGATCCCTATCAGTAGCTCGATTTTGTCCGGGACGTGCCTCATCCCTATCGGGCAGAACTGTGCTTTACGGACGGCCCGGATCTGGCATGGGGTTCCTACCATCGCCACTTTCTCACAGCCGTAGCTCCTAACTGCCTCCTTGAGAACGCTCACGTTAGGACAGTACGTATACTTGGTCCCAGCCGCCTCCAGGACCTCGTCCGGGTCGGTGATGACCACGGGACGTGGCTTCCACGGCTCCTCGGTGTCGTCCGGGTCCGCGACGGCGGCGATCACACCGTCGAATAGTCCTTCCTCGAGGCCGTAGATCATGACGGCGGAGACGATCCCTCCGTCCTGGGTGATCTTTGTTATCTTGCTCTCGGTCGAGCGGGCCGTAAACACGCCGAGGTGGTCTCCCAGCAGCTCTGGATCACCCTTAACCATGATTTCGTCCAACTCGCTCACGGTTACTCATCCCCCATGATCATCTCCTTGATGGCCTCGTCGCCCGGCCAGATCGTCCTCGGGCACTGCGTGAAACACGCACCACACTTGATGCACCGGCTCTCGTTTACCACCGGCCTGCCGTCCACGATCTCGATCCCCCGCGTGGGGCAGGCCGCCGCGCAGGTGCCGCACCCCGTACACATGCTCTTGTTCACCACGTGGTACATCAGGTCGCAACCGCAGTACTCCGTCTTACCTTCCGCTAGCTTCGCGAACGGTTCGAGCAGCTCCTCTTTACCCTCCAGAAGGAGCGTTAGGAACCGCTCGATAGCTTCGGGTGCCGGTGGACATCCCGGGACGGCGTAGTCGACGTCCGCTACCTCCGTGAGTGGTACGAACGCCTCGTGCGTGGGTGCCGCCTGCTGGTTCCCCCGAGAGAATCGCATGAAATTCCCCGTACTCGCGCACGCACCTAGTGCCACGATCGTGTCGGCGTGCTCCTCCAGCTCCTCTACTTCTTCTAGCATGTGCTCGTCGTTCAGGCATACCGCGCCTTCCACGATGACCACATCACACTCCGGAATCTCACGTTCATCCATGAGGGTCTGGCAGTAGACCAGCTCGATAGATTCCAGTATGTCCAGAAGTCGTTCGTACGTATCGGCTAGGGACACTAAACATCCACAGCACCCGGCCAGTTGTACATAGGCCACTCGGACCAACTCAACACCCCCAATCCGAAGGGGAAGAAAGGTGGAAAGAACGGGAGAATGTAGGTCAAGGGTGTCAAGGTCTAGGTGAGGAAACTGGCCCCCCGCGTGGGGGGCGGTCGCGCCGCGGGTCCCCGTTTCGGGGTTCCCCGCGGCGTTCATCCCAATGGTGTTTTAAGCGAGCTTAACCACCGACTCCCGGATCTTCTCCCGGGAGTCGGCGTCGCGGACTTCCTTCACCACGTGAGCGGCACACGATGCTCATATGTCGTAACATCGCATGATAACCTCGGCATACTCTTCGTGCTCTCCCTCTATGGACTTCTCTACCACCGGGAAGTTCCACGTGGAAGCTGCAATGATGCGATAATCCTCGACGATACCCTTCTCGTTCACCTTAGCGATGTGCACGTTGGTGCCCCGTGGGGCTTCGTGAACTCCGATTCCGACTCCCGACCTCGGCTCCCACTCGGCTATGGTCTTACCGCTGGTGTTGAGTTCGTCCAGGATCGTCATCGCCCGGTCGATAGCTGCTAGTGTTTCCTGTGACCTTAATACATGGATGTACAGGACTCCGTGTGGATCCACTCCATCGAAGAGCACGTACCTGGCTCTTGGTCCGACTTCTACCGGAACACCGTCGTAAAGCGGGATCTGGCCCCGATGCTGGTACGCGACTTCCTTGTGCTCCTCTCCGTAGTACTCGATTGGAAGCAGCTCCACCACGCGGTCCATGTCCAGCCGGTCGGGGTCCCCATAAGTAGTATGTGTAGCCAGGAACGGCTGGTCGTGTCTGCCGAATTCGTCGATGTCGAGGTCGTTCTTGTCGCCGAACCTCTCGACGATGTTTACCATGAACTCGTGCTGCTCCATCATCAGTTCGCGCGCCTCACGTAGCTTGCGGTAAAGCTTCCTACGCGCCGCTTCCGAGATGTTCTCGGCCATCCCTCCGATCCTAATGTTGGGTGGATGGATTCCCTCACCTCCGACCACGTCCACCACGTACTGTCCGATCCGCCTGATCTGCTGGATCCTCTTGATCGCCTCGACCTTTTCGTCCTCATTCTCGACGAAATCATCCAGTACCAGCAACTGATGGAGCACGTGAGACTGAATCCTGTTACCTAAGGCGCAGAGTTCTCGCAGGAGTTTCCCGTCCTTGGGAGGTTCGATGTCCATAGCCCGCTCGAAGGCCTCGGCGGACGCGGTTCCGTGCGTCGCCTGACAGATTCCGCAGATCCTCATAACGGCTACCTGAACGAACTCCGCGGGCCTTCCCTTTGCCAGCGCTTCGAAACCTCGGACCGCCGAAGTATTCAGGTAGAAAGCGCGCTCCACATAGCCCTCGTCGTCGACGTATAACACTAGCTTAGCATGACCTTCATGTCTCGTGGTCGGTTGAATCTCCACGGCACCCTCCGCCAACGCCTCACCCCCCATCGGCCCGTCCCAGTAGTCACGGAAGAAGAACATAAAACTAGGGTGTGTTCAGTGATCGAGTAGAGGCACATTTAACGGTTGAATACCCTTTCCGTTCTACGACGAGAGGGTTACGCGGATTGAGTCAAAGTGTCTTGGTAGTAGACGCGCTTGGCGCAGGGAAAGGGTGTAGGACTAGATCCAGAGATGTTATCGGTGCGGGTCCTAGGACAGTCGCATCGTTACTGGAAAACGATTATGAAGTGTCGTTGATTACTTATGAGGATTTACAAAAATTAGGACTAAATAATGTTATGGATTACGATATCGTAGGTGTCAGTATAATGACCGGTGACGAGCGGGCCGCCCGAAGGGTCTTCGATCACACACGGCCGCAGACGTTTCGGTTCATCGGTGGTCCCGGAGCCGCCGATCCGAACGCACTCCTCAAAACTGGGGCCGACGCGGCCGTGATCGGTGAAGCTGAGGAGACCCTACCTGAACTCTTGGAGGAGCGTGGACCCGTCCGCGGCGTGTATTTCCGGCGAGGAACTGAGGTGGACTTTCCGGGTCCTAGGCCCATTTCCAGGCGATTCACTCGTGTCAATCCGGAATACATCCGAGCCTACTCAAACCGGTGGGCTGCACGCGTTTACGTCGAGATCGTCCGCGGATGCAGCAACTCCTGCAGGACGACTCTTGAACTACCCGACGGCCGCAAATGTTCTGGATGTGGGAACTGCCGGGAAGGTGAGGGTGGAGAACGGTGGGAGTGTCCCGAAGGTATTCCACCGGGTTGCGGGTTCTGCTCAGTACCTTCGATCTTCGGGCCGGCTAGGTCGAGACCGTTGAACGAAGTGGTACGAGAAGTACGGGGACTCGTCCGGGAGGGGGTCCGTCGAGTAGTTCTCAGCGCATCCGATGTACTGGATTACGGTCGAGACGACTTACTGACGGATCCTCGGACTCCACCTCCGAACGTCGAGGCTCTAAGGCGCCTCCTGCGACGAACATCAAAGCATGTGGACGTGCTCTTCGTCGAGAACGTGAAAGCGTGCCTACTGAACCGGGAGGTCGCGGAGCTCCTCGGTGAGTACTGCCGAGATACTTCGGTAAGCGTAGGGGTAGAGACCGGGGATCCGAGGCTGCTCCGCGCGATCGGGAAACCCTACACGTTGAAGGAGGCGTTGCGCGCGATCCGCACCCTGCGGAGGGTTGGTTTACGGCCTCATGCGTACTTCGTTTACGGACTACCCGGGCAAACGATGAGGTCCGCGAAACTCACGGCTAAGGCCATGAAACGGGCCGTCGAGATGGGGGCCGAGAAGATCACCGTGTACAGGTTTCGACCGATTCCCGCCTCGGCCTTCGGAGATTTCCCTCCAGGTCCCAGTCCACGTAACGACGAGGCGAGTCGGCTCATCGCGGATACGGCGCGTCGTCTGAACGAGGCGCTGAAACGTAGGATGGTCGGGAAGAGAATCCGCGTCTACGTCGCCGAGCCCGACCTACGCCATCCTAGAGACGCGATAGGTTGGCCGGTGAAGGGTGGTCCGAAGGTCCGGCTTAAAGGATCTCGAGAGTTAGTCGGAACGGAGTGTGAAGTGGAAATTACGGGGGTGGTGTCGGACAAGGTGGTTTCAGGTAAAGTAGTGAAAATACTAGAAGAGATCGACGTGGAAGCGTTAGAAGGACGAGGAATTCCTAGCCGAGTCGGGTAGTATGGAGCGTAGGTATACCACCGCGCGGGCCACTACAGATGGTAAAGTTCACGTCTGGGTCTTCCCGAGCTACCGTGCCATCCGCCCACTCCTCTTCATTATCGTCGTTAGGTTCCACTAATGGATTCGGTTTCAGGAAAACGTTAAACGTTTCGGTCCTCGCCGCTCTCGGGCCGTGGTGAGAATTCCTTTAGCCGACACTCGGATGACGAGTACTCCCCAGGCCGAGCCTCCGCCGGTTTCCAATCCTCAACGTCCGAGCGCTCCACAGCGTACTCCGCGACTGCCTTGATGATCTCGGCGTAATCTACAGTACTCGAGCGTGCACAACATCGGGGACACACGAGCCTGACGGACTCGGAATCCTCTCCGTCGAGCGTAGGTGGATTCCCACACTCGGGACATCTCAGGTGTCGGACGAACCTGAACACCGGGCACCCTCTACCGCGCTCGCACCTCGTGCACATGTGGTACTCCCGGGCGCAGGGTACCTCCGCGCTAAGAGCGGGCTCGAGGTCGACGGAAAGCCCTAGGTGAGGCTCGATCACAGCCGCGTCGACGTCCAACTCCCGGATGAACCACGGGTCGTAGGCGATCAAGTGCACTGGTACCACGATCCGCGGCTTCACCTTTCGACACAGCAATTCCAGACCCGTTCGGTCCAGGTGCCCTGGCACGCCTGAACACTCCGAGATCAGGACGTCCGCCCGCGGTAGATGGGCGTCTAAGAACGTTTCGGTATTCACATCCCCTGTGAAGAATACTCGGATACCGTCCAGTTCCACCAAGTACGCCATGGCACCCGGACAGTGGCCGGTCTCTACGGTTTCTACCACGACTTCACACCGGCTTGGATCTTCCGGTCTGTAGCCGAACCTCCGCTCGATCCTCTCGGCCGCATCGGGGTGCGCGAAGGACTCCCCGTACTCGCCTCCGTGTTTGGCGTGGTCCGTATGATGATGTGTGATCAGTGTATAGTCTGGATCGGGCTCCCCGAACAGTGAGAACAAACCCGGTGCCGACTTCAAATCCTCTGGTAATTCGGCCCACGGAGGCACTCTCTTGTCGTATCCGGGACGCCAACCGCCCGGATCGAACAGGACCTCGGTGTCCGTCCGGGAGATACCCACGACGGCGCCAGGAGTAGCCCCGAACAATCGGACCGGTGACCAAATTTCGAGCTCCATCTACCTACCCCAGTGCACTCTCGATAGCGGCGGCGAGCTCTGCCACACGTTCTGGAGGTAGATGGAGCGGACGCTCGGATAGTATGTCTTTAGGGAGCCTTTCCAGTACCTTCCGAGCCTGCTTGCGATCGGCTGCCCACTCATGAGCGGAGAGAAGTAACGCGTTCCTCACCGTTTTGTTCTTGTGCTGGAAGAGGGCTCGACATACGGATTCCAAGGTGTCCAGATCCACGTCGGGACGCTCCTCCTCCGGCTTGGGTGTCAGTCGGACCACGGAGGAGCTCACGCGTGGGGGAGGGATGAAGGCACTACGTGGTACTCCCCTGAGGAGCTCTGCGTCCGCTAGTAAGTTCACCATCACGGTGAGTCGGCTGTATTTTTTTGATCCGGGTTCTGCCACCATTCGCTCGGCGAATTCCCGTTGGTAGGTCAACACCGCGACGTCGATGTCCAGCTCCAGAAGCTTGAACGTGATAGGAGATGAGATGTTGTAGGGAATGTTGGCCACGACCTTGTTCACGTCGTCCGGAACGTCGTACTCCAAGAAGTCGGCCCGTACTATCTCGAGGTTAGGAGCCTCACCTAGCTCTCGCTCCAGAATCTCCACCATGCGTCCGTCTAGCTCGACGGCGATCACTTGACCCGCTCGGGTCATCAGGTAACGGGTTAGAAGTCCGGGTCCGGCTCCTATCTCCAACACGACGTCGTCCTCGCGTATCCCAGCTGCCTCCACCATGAACTCGAGGATATTGTCGTCTACCATGAAGTGCTGACCCAAGCGTCGCCTTGGACGGATACCGTACTTGGATCGCAGGTACGCCAGGTACTCAACGCTTCTCAACGCCGACAGACACCCTCGGCCCCAAGACGTCTACGGTGACGACTGTTCTCGGATCGTCCAAGTCGACCTCGTGACCAACGGATGTGAGTACGTCCCCTATGAACACCTCGGCTTCACGTGAAGAGGAGAACGTCCCGGCTCGTGCGATCCGGGCCTTGACGGCAAAAGGATCGAGGATGTGGGGCTCAATGTCCTCGAGGATTCTTTTCCTGAGCCCGTCACGGTCGAATTCGCCGCTGATCAGGAACCGCCTGATACGGAACACGGGGAACTCTTCCTTAAGGAGCTCGACAGCCTCGTCCGGGTCGCCTCTAGTCACCATTATCTCGACTCGACCTGAGAGGTTCTCTGGGGCCGGGGCGATGTCTGCGTCTAGTCCACGCCCCGTCAGCAGGCAATAAACTCGGGCGGCTACGTCCTCCTCGGTGAGATACGGGTTACCCCCGAACGTAATGAGCACGTCCAGCCGGTCCACCGGATCGTAACTTAGCGGCTCATCAGGGTGGACTTCCACCACCTCCACGCCGCTCCTGGCCAGGTAGTAGGGGCCGAGACCTCGGCCTCGGCCGAGGTATACGACGCCCGCCACACCGGCTTCCGCTAGTTCTCGAGCGCAGTAAAGGCACGGTCTGGCGGTCACGAAGATGACCTTCCCCTCAACATCGTATCGTCGTACCAGCTTACGCTCGGCGTGCTCGTCGTTGGCTTCCTCGACAGCTACGATCTCCCCGTTCTCTAGCAGGACCGCTGTGACCGTGCGTTTCGGGATTTCGTTCAGGATTTTCTTCACATCCACTGTCTGTCCCGCTAGGCTCACCTTCATAACGTAACTCCCCTGCAACTGTCACGGGGAGATTCGAGATGCCGGAGCGCCTGTACGTTAGGGACTACATGGTCACAGGTGTCGTTCAGGTCCGGATGACGGACACCGTGCGAGACGCCGTTCGTGAGATGGTCCGAGCCGGCGTACATGGGTTGGCCGTTGTGGGGCCTGACGGTGAGCTAGTAGGAGTGCTGGAAGAAGAGCACATAATGGATCTCGTGGTGGAGCGGGGGAGGGATTGGGCGGACATCCTGGAGACGACCGTCGAGGAAGTGATGGACCCCGAACCGGCTATCGTAGAGCCGAACGACACCCTCCTCGACGCACTTGAAGAGATGGAGCGCAAGAAGACCACTCGAGCTTTCGTGTTGAGCTGCGAGGGAACGCCCGTCGGTGTCGTCAGCGTCACAGATGTTCTGAGTGCGATCGTTCAGAGCTGATTATCGGTAGTATACGCTCCTCCGCCATCTTCGCCACGGTGAGGTAAGTATCTAGCGACACTGGAAGCTCCGGTGCTGAACTTAGCTGGCTGGGTATCCGCGGGCTCTCCGGGATCACAGGGTGCCGGTCGTGTCTCCTCCCCGAGGGTCAAAGCTATCTCTTCGACGCGTAATCCCTCCCGTTTAGTATCCCCTTCGAACACCTCCACCACCCTCACGTTTGTGTCCTCCCGTATACACTCTGCTACCCAACCTTTGCATTCCTCACGCGTGCACAACAATACGATGTCCTCTACGCCTAGCTTCTCGAAGGCCTCCATCTGCGTCCAGAAGACGTAGTGACACTCGCCCTTCTCGTCCTTCCAGAGCTTCCTCTTGGACAGCTTGGTCCGTCGATGTAGGAACCACATGTACGAGAAATCGAACAGTGGCACGTTCAGGAGCGTCGACAAGAAGTACGCGTACAGACTACTCTGAATATCCACGTACCCTACCACGAGGTCCGAACTCCTCCATCCTATCTCGGCCGTGATCCCGTCGATGCCCCAGGCCATGACCCTCGGCAGGTACTTCCAGTTGAGCCACCACACTTTAACGTCTTCCGGTATTCCCTTGAGTGAGATCACTTTCTTCGCGGGGATCGCATCGAGTTCGACTATCTCCCGGCCAACACGCAGGTATGGAGAAACAACGGTGTCGGCTTCCACTTCCTCCACTAGGTTCGTTGGAGATGAGACTGCGTTCCTTGCGGCACAAATCGTCGCTGTCTTGGCTAATGCGAGCGCGAATAGTGCTCGTTTCAGCTCGGTGCGGCCGAACACGTACGAGATGCGGCCCATCGAATACTCCAGCTCGAGTAACGTGGGCGAGTCGACTTCGAAAATCGGTGGGATGGCTACCTCCGTCGGGGTCCCATCCCGCCTACTCGTCGAAACAGACATCTCACGAAGTCTGCGCCGGAACTCACGGACCGCGGAAAGTAAGCGGTCTTCCAGTCCGCGCTCCGGCTCTTCCTCTCTCTCAACGTGGACCCGGATCTCCGTCGGCCCTTCGGCGACCCTAGGTGAGATCGTTACGTTCTCGGGAACGTTAAGGCGGACTTCTATGGACTCGTCCTTTGAAAGTACCAGGAGATGTTCCCCGTGCCAAACGACTCGGCAGTCCTCGGGAACCTTGATTTCGGTAGAGTCGAGTGAGTCGAAGGCGTGAAAAAGGCAGGCGACTAGGTCGAGTAGTGGGTTATCCTCCTCCATTCCCAGACAGCCCGGTCCTTATCGACCCTTGATCAATTTGACAACTTCGCCCACACGACGACCGGTATTACGAGCCGTTTCGACGCCAGTTTCATCCTTCTCCACGTCTCCTGGCTCAAGTCCCACGCCCGCGCCACCGAAGTGTGCCGTGGGATCCGAGTCCCCGACCACGATCATGGCGTGGATCATGAAGAAGTTCTGGATGTCCCGTAGTGTGTGTTCTTGACCTCCGTTACGAGCACCTCCTACGGCGATGGCTCCCCCGACTTTGTCTTTCAACTCCCAATTCACTCGCAGTGGACGTGTTCTGTCCATCAACGCCTTCAGTTGCGCACTCACGCCGCCGTAGTACACGGGGGAGCCCACGATCATCCCGTCACATTCGAGCATCAGCTCGTAAACGTCGTGCATATCGTCATCTATGACGCACTCGCCAGTTCTCAGACACTCGCCACACGCCCTGCAGGGTGAGATGTCCATGTCCCGCACGGTGATGAATTCCGTCTCCTCACCGGACACTTCCTCCGCAGCCTCGAGGGCAACCCTCACGAGGTACTCCGTGTTCCCCTCTCTCGGGCTTCCGGATATGCCTAAAATCATCCCACATCGCACCCCTCAGGGGGTTTCGGGTTGAGACGTGTGGTGGTACTGTGGAACCCGGACGACCCAGCCTCTAAAAACATCGCGGAAAGCCTGACAGAGGACGCCGAAAAGCTCGATACCGAGGATCTCCAACACTACACCGTCGAAACCTGGGAACGTGACGGTGTCCGCTTCCACCTGACCGTCGCCCTCGGCGACCTCATCGAGGAGGACGAGGCACGAGAACTCTCCCGTAAATTCGACGTCATCGTGTTCGCCTCACGCCACGAGAGCAGGACCGAGAAACCCTCACTCACAGTGCACGTACCTGGTAATCCGACCCCTGAGGCCAAGTTCGGCGGTAAGCCGTTGGAGGTCTGTACGGCCGATCCTGAGGGTATGAAGGCAGCCCTCCTCGAGCTCAAACGCTTCCGGGATAAGCGTGGCCTGGATTACGACGTCTGCTACGAGGTAACGCACCATGGTCCTCGTGATCCGGGAGCTCCCTGCTTTTTCATCGAAATCGGTTCCGACGAGAGGCGCTGGGCAGATGAAGAAGCCGGAGAGGCGTGCGCCCGCGCGATACTCGCGACCGTCGATCCACCAGACGTCAAAGCCGTGGTCGGCTACGGCGGCGGGCACTACGCCCCCGCCCACACCGACGCGGCCCTCTCAGATCGGAAGCTCGCTTACGGTCACATCGTACCGGACTACGCCGTAGATCACGACTATCTACGGGATCAGTTCCTCGAGGTGGTAGACAAGACCCCTAGGGCCCGCGAGATCATCGTCGACGACCGTAACCTCGATCCTGGGATCGTGGAGCGGCTCGAGGATCTCGCCCACGATCGCGGTCTCCATCTCCGTGATGTCGAGGAGGTAAAATGAGTGATCCGTCGAGGTCAGAACTTCGAGGGCCCACCTGGACAGTATCGACGGATCGGCGCGATCGTTCGAGTCGGTCCTTACGCCCTATTCCTCACCGTCCGTGGCCCGAGACCCGCTCCTAAGAAGGTCCGCGTCGACGGGATCCGTTGTCCATTACTTCGCGAAGAACCCAAGATCAACGTCGCCGTCTACGCCTTCGAGTTCCCCGAGATCGTCGAACCGGACGAGATCGCCGAGCCCGAGCTCGGTGAAGCTACGCTCGAAGCCGGGGATGAATACCCCTGCCGTATCGAGGACGTCGACAGGAACAACCTCCGGATCACCATCCCTTCCTACCTCCCACGGCCCGGCGACGCCGGCGCCCCAATAGTTCAGAAAGGTCGTGTCGTCGGCATGCTCGCTTCCTATTGGATCAACGATATGCTCGGGATGGGACCACGCGCCGACATCGCACTCCGCGAGATCGTCGATTACTTCCGCCGTCGGACCCGTAGTTCCACCGCGTAGTGGTCCAACGCCGGGGAGAAACTCTTCACGCGCCGTACTTCCAGCACTTCGCCTTCAAAGCCATCCGGCAGCGCGTCCAGCACTTCTCGGGCCACCCGGTCCTCACCCCATCGCTTCTGGAACACCTCGTGTACGACCAAGATTCCATCGTCCCGTACCGCCCGACAAGCGTACGGAAGGAACTTCAGCGTCCCCTTCAGGTACCCCATCAACACCCGATCCACTCCCTGCACGAACCGTGCCACCTCTCGACAGTCCCCTAAGAACGCCTGTACCCTTCCCATTACACCGTTCAGCCTCACGTTCTCCACCAGGTACCGGTACGCCACTGGGTTCAGCTCCGCCGCCACCACCTTCGCACCCGCCAGTGCCGCCGGTAGCGTGAAGTGACCGATTCCGGCGAACATGTCGAACACCAGCTCCCCCTCCAGGTCCGATTCCAGCAGCCGGCGGCGCTCTTCCAGGTTCCCCCGAGCGAACATCACCCGCGTCGGATCCAATTTGAACCGGATTCCCAGCTCCTGGTGTATGGTCTCTGCGTTCCGATCTCCCGCTACGACTTCCCCCACTGGCTCCCGAAACGTTCCATTCACGAAGCGTAGCGCCACCACCGATCGGGCTCCGGTCACTTCACGAAGGATCCGTCCAACCTCCCGTCGGTACTTCCACGCCCGCTCATCGAACAACCGAATAATCACCACATCACCAAGCTCCTGCCAACGGCGTGGTACTGAGTCCGCAACCTCCGAAAGTTCCTCCTCCAACCTACGCACGAACTCCTCGCGGGACAGCACTTCATCCCCCCGCCAGCTCGGCCGCCAGTCGCAACGCCCGTACGTAGCCCGACGCCCGCTGCACTCGCGAGGTGTCCACGAACACCACGCCCCGTTCGAGCGCCGCTAGCACCGGCGCTCCGTAACTCCTGAAGCCCGCCACCAGTGACAGGCATCGGAACGCTAGGTTTCCCAGAACCCCGTTCACGAACAGTACGACGTCCCGTTCCAGTGCTTCTTCAACTAGAATTCCGACGTGTTCAACTTCCATCCCGCGCTCCTTCAACAACCGCGCGACCAATTCCCCATCCGCCAACCACCGATCGATCTCCGACCGCCTACCGAAGTCCTCCAGTCGTCCTGATGATACTACCGCGACCGATGGTTCCCGCTGAGTCAGCCGTCGATGGAACCTCGCGGCTAGTTCCCCCAACTTCACCAAGGATCCCACATCCCACCCCTCGTCGATTCCCACCGGGGTCAGCAACACCCGTCGATCCTCCGTTTCGAGCACCGTCGATCGACCAGTGAACGGCAGGTTCAGTGCGTCGATCAGCTCCCGTACACACCGTCCCGATACCGCCCCCCGCACCGCCGCGTCTAACCTACCCTCGACGAGGTCCTCCACTAACGCTCTTCCCGGGTCCTCCGCGCGTACTTCCTCCACGTCCGCGTCGAGTTCGACGTCGTGATACACTACGACGTCGATACCCGCATGTTCCACGGCTCTCAACACACGCTCCGTAGCTCCCGGCACCTCGCCGGACAGTGCTATCCCGATCCTCACACGAACGCCCCCGGCTCACCCTCCCTCCCCGGTGCACTTACCGTACACGGTTGGACACCACCGGTCCGTGGGTGGCACGCGACCGGGCGCTCCTCCGAGATCCCTACGGAGTGCCTGCCGACACGCGCGGTATAGTGGAACGATATCCCCACGTACGCCGGTTTTGAGACCGAGAGTCTTACGGTAATCACTTTAGACGGACGGGCACCGGTGGACCCAGTGGACTCCATCTACTGGCCGGAGGGTGAGGAGAGACGGCCCTGGCCGATGTCGATGATGAGGCTCGGGCAATTCCGATACCCTCGGTTGCTCCCGTCAAACCCTCACGAGCGAGGGCGGTGGGTGGTACCCGTAACGTACGGTCTCCGCACGGCTATCGTGGGTCATATGGCGATTCAATATGTTATATTAATCATGGAACATGCATGACTTGCGCACCGTCCATCGCCCGACGGTCCCACGTACCATCGATCACCGCGGAAGATGATGGGAGTGACGGGATTACGGGTCATTACGTGCGATCGCCCTGCCAATCGCCCGAAACGCTGTGTGTTTGTCGGAAAAGGAATCTGTTTCTGAAAGCTATTCGCACCGTGGCCGGTATAGTCCTTGAGTCGGCGGTACGATGGGCCCTCAAAGAACCTCCCATTGTCGGTCGAACGCATTCCACTGGAGATGAACGCAACGTCTTCGGGCCCTCCGGACCGCTCGCTCAGCTTCCTCGGGTTCCTCGGCCTCGGATCACCGAACAGGGAACCGTCTGGAAGCGGTGTCGCACGGTACTGGGTGGCGAGACTCCAGGTCGACCTAAAGGATAGCGATCGGGTGGGTCACGGGCCACGATGGTGGGTGTACCCTCGGGACCGGTCATCTCGAGGCCGAGCTCGACGGCTCTCATCACGGTCTCCGGCTCTACGTCGACGAGTAGCACGGAGGCTAGGAGCAGGCGGTGTCGGTACACCAGGGCAGCGTGTGGTCGGATGTCGAAGGTGAGATGGTGCTGGAGGAAGCGGCCGAGAAACGTCGCCACTACTTTTCGAGCTCCCGGCGGTTGTTCTCCCTCGATTCTGTCACTTCAAACCCCTGGAATCACGTCGCAACAGGATTCGGAACAGGCTAGCTTCCCCCATGGAACGGTGGACGTTTTAACGTCCGAGGCTACGGGACGTCGGGGGTGCGTGCGGTGTCGCGAGTAGTTCTCGCGTACTCAGGAGGCTTGGACACTTCGGTTTGCATCGAACTCCTGCGGGAACGGTACGGTTACGACGAGGTGATCACGGTGACTGCGGACGTGGGCCAGCCGGAGGAGGAGCTGCGGGAGGCGGAGGAGAAGGCACGGAAGCTCGCGGATGAGCACTTCACGGTCGACTGTGTGGATGAGTTCGTGCGCGAGTACTGCTGGCGAGCCGTGAAGGCGAATGCGACGTATGAGGGGTACCCCCTGAGTACGGCGCTGGCCCGACCGCTGATCGCACAGAAGGTCCTGGAAGTGGCGCGCGAGGTGGACGCGGACGCGGTCGCACACGGGTGCACGGGGAAGGGCAACGACCAGTTCCGCTTCGAGTCCTACCTGCGGGCTCACGGCGGTGAGGAGTTCGAGATCGTTGCTCCGGTTCGGGACCTGGACCTCACGCGCCACGAGGAGATAGCGTACGCCGAAGAGCGTGGGATTCCCGTCCCGGTGGACGTCGACAGTCCCTACAGCGTGGACGAAAACCTATGGGGCCGGTCGATCGAAGGCGGTGTCCTGGAAGATCCATCCGAGGAACCGCCAGAGGAGGTCTTCGAGTGGACCGTCAGTCCAGCGGAGGCCCCGGACGAGCCCGAGGTCGTGGAGATCGAGTTCGAGAGAGGCGTGCCCGTGGAGGTGGATGGGCGGGACGACCCGGTCGAGATCGTCCGGTACTTGAACGAGACCGCAGGCGGGCACGGTGTAGGCCGCATCGACATCGTCGAGGACCGAGTAATCGGATTGAAGTCACGTGAAGTGTACGAGGCTCCGGCAGCGGTGACGCTGCTCGAGGCGCACCGGGCGTTGGAGGCGTTCACCCTAACACGCCGGGAGCTGTCGCTGAAAGCATCACTGGAGGAAGAGTGGGCGCGACTCGTCTATGACGGGCTGTGGTTCGATCCCCTGCGCGAGCACCTGGAGGCCTTCTTCGACTCGACGCAGCGGCACGTGGAAGGGACCGTATGCGTGAAGTTGTTCAAAGGTTCCTCGATCGTAATCTCACGGGAATCCCCGCGGGCGCTCTACGAGGAGGAGTTGATATCGTACGAAGAAAAGCAGTTCGATCAGCGGACTGCTGAAGGTGCTGTAAAGCTACACGGGATCCAGGAACGGCTGGCTTTAAGACGTCGTGAGTGAGGCTCGGCGCGCTCCGTTCCGGTCATCTCCGCGGGTCCTCGATGCCGCCTTCTCACCTGAACGTCGCCCGACGTTACAGGTGCTCCCGTATCCTGTCGTACAGCATCGCGCCCGCCGCGATGAACACCGTCGCGAACCCCGTCAGGACGACGATGTCGATGGGATCCAGGTACCCAAGGAGGGCCGCCTTCCTGGCGGCGTCCCCCATGTAGTACATCGGATTCACCTGCGCGATCCTGTAGGCCCATTCCGGCATGACGCTGGGTGGCATGAAGATTCCCGATAGGAACATCATTGGGAGCGTCAGCGCCCCGGTGAGCATCTCGGCCACTTCGGACCTACCCGCCAGCGACGCCATCAGGAGGGCGAACCCTATCATGGTGGCGGCCGACAGGATCCCAACGCACAGCAGGAGGAACGGATGCGGTACCTTCGCGCCCAAGGCGAGTGCCGTCACCAGTACGATCCCGCAGCGGACGGCCCCCCAGAGACTCATGTTGAGGAACCTTCCTATCACGACGTCTCTGGGTCTTATAGGGGCGGCGAACAGCGCGTAAGTGACGCCTGTCTCTATTTCCTCCATCATGACGCGACCCATGCCGAAGATCGATCCCATGGTAGCCGCCAGCACCACCAGTCCCGGCACCAGGAAGTCGAAGTACTTGAGCCCCTTTACCGGAGCCTCGAAGTCGAACGGGTTCACCAGCACTCCCGAGGTCGGCAGCGGTGATGGTGCCGGCGTCCAGCGAAAGGCGGCTTGGAGTTCGCGCACTGTCTTCTTCATCTCCTCCGAGACGCGCTTGGCCCAGGCGCGTTGGATGACACCCCGCACGTAGGACGACCCCATAGGGTCCGAGGGGTCGTAGTACACCACGGCTTTCTCCAACGGGAACCCCTTCGGCACGTGCACGAAGACCGTTGCCCTTCCATCTTTGACCATCGTCTTACCTTCGCCGATGCTCCGGACGTAGACGACACCCATCCGGTGGTCGGACTTCAGCGCATCGATGATCGGGTCGAAATCGGAACTGTGGCTCAAGACGGCGACGGTCACGTGTCTGGGTTTGACGTCGTGGAACGCACCGTACATCACCAGGATCATGATCACGGGCATGATCAAGGTGGGTGCGAGCCTCCTGCGGTCCTTGAGCCAAGCCCTCAGGTCGCGGGCGGCTATCACTCGCCAGGACAAGAGGCGACCCCCTCGTAAGCCTCGAGCAAGGAGCCGTGACGTTCCATCACCCTGTCGAAGGGTTCGTCGAGCTCCTTGCGGCCCTCGAGGAAGATCAGCACTCGGTCGGGTTTCAGCTGCTCTACCTCGTAGACCTCATGGGAAACGTATAGTATGGTGACCCCACGCCTGTGGAACTCCCTCGTCACCCGTATCACGTCCTTACGCGCCATGGGATCGAGCTCGTTCGTGGGTTCGTCCAGGACGAGCATCTCCGGCTCCAGGGCGAGGGTGATAGCGATCGCGGCGCGCTTCCGCATACCGCCGGAGAGCTGCCCCACCTTCCTGTCCATGAACCGGTCCACATCGAGCATTTCAAGGGGTTCGAGGTTCGGTTCCCGACCGTACAATTTGGAGTAGAACAGAAGGTTCTCCCGGACGGTTTGCTCAGGGTACATACCTCCCTGCTGCGGGACGATACCGACCCTGCGCTTGGTCTCGGGGTCGGCGGGATCGCCTCCAAGTACCTCGATACGACCCGAGGTGGGACGAGTGACCCCGCAGACGATCTTGATGAACGTGGACTTACCGGCACCGTTGGGTCCCAAGATGGCTACCAACTCTCCCGTCTCTATCTCCACGGACACGTCGCGCAACGCCACGACCTCGCCGTATTCCTTCCTTAGGCCCTCAGCTGCTACGGCGGGTGGCACCCAAGACCCCCTCCGAGCCAGCACATGGTCCTCCTTCAGGAAGGTTTCACTCCTTCCACTCCGTGGAATCGGAGGATTGGGATTACCTAGGAGTACCGTGAAGTAAGTTGCTGTAAACACCACTACATATGATAAGTTACGTACTATCGCCAGCAAGCGCTCTGCTAAGTATCGCACTGTTTATGTACTATCTATTGATGATTGTCCTATAATAGTAATACGACCGTTCAGGATTAATGGAAGATATAGAACGTTTGAAGTTATGGACTGACGCATCCGCAACTCATCCCATTCAACACCTGTTATAACTTCGTTCGAATGTGAGGAACACTCCGCCGCTTTCGGGTTACCGATCGGACCGGCGTAACCCGTACGAATTCCCTCAGGCCATCCGGATCTGGTCTCGCTCGAGTCTTGAGTGGGTCCAGTAGTGCGCGGGCTCATTCCCACGGGGTACTGACCAGAGAGGGTGCCGGTCGAGTAGTTCTCCTATGGAATCCATGATCCTCGGTGAGTCGCCGGGCGTTGAGAGCTGGGCTCGACGGGTCAGCCCGCGTCGAGCCCGTTGTACAGGAAGCTTACCCGGAGAACTCGGATCCGTCCCATGGGATCGGATATGCGGTGGGGACGCCGTGACACACTCCGACCGGTAATGCCTAACTCGCGCATCTCGAGCCTGGAAAGGGTCCCCGGTACGACCTCGTCTCGACGGAATCCTCGGAACCCGAAAGAGTGGCCACGGCGTGCGATCACCCTTGGACGACTCTGAGGCGGTCGGGGAGATCGTCCGCGGGAGAGTGTATTCTCCACGCCATTACAGGTGAGGCGCTCGAAGAAAGCTCTGGTCGAGGTTGGACCGGAGCACGTAGTGTGGAACCGACCGGAGACGATTCCCGAACACTACTCTCGATCATCGCCGGGTGCCCCGACCTACGCCGGGACGAGAGTGTCACCGTCGTACCGGTCGAGATGGTGATGCGGCACCGTCGAGGAAGCGTCCCGATGACGCCGACGTGGGTACACCGGGTCACACGGTGATCGTGGAGGCTGCTCCGTAGGGCAGATCCGTCCGACGACACAGTTGAGAGTCGATGGCCCGGCATCAGTGTAGAATCGTTGATGTAGAACCGTCCGGAGCGACCGTTCCCGAGAGTATACGGCACTTTCACAGAGTTAATTTCCCCGGTGGAAAGCCAGTACTCTAACTAGTTCTCATCAGACGAGCCGGGAGCTTCCACCGCCGCGACGATAATGCTATCGATATTCGGTAGGGGTACTCCTGTCTATCCGTCCGGATGCAGTGATTATCGATGTCGTATCGCTAATGCGTCGTTCATGCACGACCGTCCGATAATAGTGATACGAGCGTCCGGAGTTAGCGATGTCGGTTACCCGACCTTTCGTTCCAACGCTCTTCGGAACGCCTTCGCCAACTCCTCTTCGTACCCTACCAGGTACACCGTCTTCACTCTCTCCAAGTTGGGTGCCAGCCTCTCGATGACCTCTACCATTGTCTCCGCGGCGTCCTCGTACGGCACACCACCAACCCCCGTGCCCATCCCCGGGAACGCGACTGACTCGACGCCGAGTTCCTCGGCCTTCCGAAGCGCGGCCTCTGTGGCCTTGCGTACGTTCTCGACACCGATCTTCTGGGCCGGTCGTTCCATCGTAGGCGAGTGTATCACGTAATCGGCGTCGAGATCACCCGCCGTGGTCTCGGCAGCTTCTCCGACCGGAATTGGTGCTTTCTCCATCGCCTCCCGCTCGATCTTCTCCCCACCTTTCGCCCTGATGGCGGCCGCCACGCCACCTCCCATAACGCCGCGGCTGTTAGCTGGGTTGACGATAGCGTCGGCGCTAAGCTCTGTTATATCTCCCCTTAAAACTACTACCTTTATACCTTCTAACTCGGACTCGGCGATCCTCTCGAGCGCCATGCGATCTACCCCCGGCTTCGGTGACTCCCGCCGTTTCCCCACACTTTTTGAACTGGCACGATAGTCTCCACCGGTCGGTCCCGGACTCCGTCGCAATCGTCAGCGGGCGTCCCCCCGTCGGGCGATGCTCGTCACCGGCCTGGACGCGCCCGGTGGTCGAACGCACTCTAAGACGCCGTCCTCACCGACCCGACTGGATGGTGTACGACCTTGGGTGCGAGGGTGGATGGTGATGGGTCACCTTTCCCCAGGTGAGGGGTCGGGACGCTCGCAGTTGGTCCTTTCCGGGTGTGCCCGGCGGCTTGCTCGCCCCTTCATCCCGCCCGGAACGGGCCGTCAGGGACGGCCTCAACCGATGTGACCGGGCTACCGACGGGCCGGATCATCGGAGGCGGCGGGGGGAGGCCGCCCGATCCTGACCGGCCGTGTTCTCAAGCCTCTGTAAACGGCTTTAAACGGTGTTCGGTCACCGCGTCCTCGGTCCGGGGGAACGGTCGGATGGATCCCTGGTTAGCGTTGGCGGTCATGGTTGGGTGTTTCATCGGGTTCCACTTCCTTTCGGAGCTGCTAGTGGACGCCACGGTGGCCGTCGCCCGGAAATACGGTCTCTCGGAGTCGGTCGCCGGGGCCACCCTCGCGGCGATCGGGACCAGCGCACCCGAGTTCGGCTCCTCGTTGAGCTCGATCATGCTCGAACACCCGAACGTGGGTGTGGGTACAGTCCTGGGATCGGCCGTGTACAACATCACCGTCATACCCGGGCTCGCGGCGCTCGCCGCTGGTGGTCTGACTCTCGAGCGTGCCGTGTACCTTCGAGACGTTCTCTTCTACCTCCTCGCGCTCGTGGCCGTGCTCGTCTGTCTCTGGGATCGGGTGATCCTCCGCGTCGAGGCACTCGCATGGGTGATACTGTACGGACTCTACGTCCTTCTGATGAAACGGACAGACGGGAACGCCCTCGAGGCCGAAGGTGGTACCGATGAAATCCAGCTGCGGAACCTCGTCGTCCGGATATCGGTGGCAGTGGTCGGAATCGCTGTACTCTCCGACCTGATGGTCCGGGCGACTGTCGATTTCTGCTGGGGGTTCGGTCTGTCAGAGTCGAAGGTGAGTCTGCTCTTAAACGCCGCGGGTACGTCGGTACCCGACACCTTGGCCTCTGTGCACGCGGCCCGTCGTGGTTTCGGGAGCTTAGCTGTCTCGAACGCCGTCGGAAGCAACACGTTCGACCTCCTCGTCTGCTTAGGGGTTCCACTGTCGCTCGTGCCCCAGATCTCAGTCCACGGGGAGTTGGGGCCGACGGCGCTGGCACTGGTCGGCTGCGTGGTGTTCCTGTACCTGATCACGGCGGACGGGAAGCTTCGCAGCGTGGAGGCACTGGCGTTGCTCGGGGCGTACGCGGCGTTTGTGGCGTATTTACTAGTATAAAGGATGGGCACTCTCGGCGCACCCGGGCACTTAAAGAACGGCTCCGGTACTCCGGTGGATCCGAAATCACGTACCCCGAGTGGGTTGCACCGGGGGATTAGTGCTAACTCGCGGGGTTGTCAGTACCTTACGGAGAGGATGGCGTAGGCCACGGAGCCATGGGGAGTCGCACCATGCATGATGACGCTATCCGCGAGTGGAGAGGGAAAACCTGGGAGGAGGTGGACGGGAAGGTACGATGTCTGGTATGCCCACGGAAGTGCGTGATTTCCGACGGGGAGCGGGGGTTTTGTCGAGTCCGAGAGAATCGGGACGGTGAGCTCGTCTTACTGATCCACGGGAAGGCCAGTACGGCGGTTCCGGACCCCATCGAGAAGAAGCCCTTGTTCCATTACAAGCCGGGTACGGAGGTGTTCTCACTGGGTACCGTCGGGTGTAACTTCCGGTGCAAACACTGTCAAAACTGGCAGATCAGTCAGGCGGGGCCGGAGGAAGTTCCGCTGGAAGAGTGGCCTCCGAAGCGGATCGTCGAGGCCGCGAAGCGTACCGGGTGCGAGAGCGTAGCGTTCACTTACAACGAACCGATCATCGGTCTGGAGTACACGCTCGAGACCTTCGAAGTCTGCCGTGAGGAGGGACTCGGGTGTGTCTACGTGACCAACGGGTTCGCGACAGAACGGACTGCGAAGATACTCGGCGAGGTCCTTGATGCGGCTAACGTCGACCTCAAGGCGTTCACAGAGGACTTCTACCGCGACGTCGCGAAAGCTTGTCTGGAGCCTGTCCTCCGGACATGCAAGATCTGGAAAGGTATGGACGTACACGTCGAGCTGACTACCTTGGTTATCCCCGGATATAACGACTCGGAGGAGGAAGCACGAGAGATCGCGCGATGGATACGGAAGGAATTGGGTCCCGATACCCCGTGGCACGTGAGCAGGTTCCACCCGGACTACAGGATGCTCGACGTACCACCGACACCCGTCGAGACCGTCGAGAAATTCGTCGAGATAGGCTACGAAGAAGGCCTCTACTACGTGTACGCGGGTAACGTTCCGGGCCACAAGTACGAGAACACGTACTGCCCGGAGTGTAAGGAACCGGTCGTAGTACGCCGTGGGTTCTCGGTCGTGAAGACGCACTTCACCGACGACTTCCACTGCAAGCACTGCGATGCTAAACTACACTTCGTGACCTGAGTCGGCCAATCGAGGCGTCTTCATCGCCTCCTCCTCGGCTCCAGACGGCCCACACTCGTCATCCTTCACGGTGAACCTCGCCGTTGGTCCGTTCCATGACTCCGCCAGTGTCGGAGAGCCGTCGGGCGGATGACCTTAAGGTAGTCGCTGTGGTGGTAGGGGTGAGAACGTGCGGGCTTACTTCGAGCTTGCCCGACCGGTCAACTGCACGATGGCCGCCTTGGGAGTGGTCGTAGGGGAGCTGATCGCGGGAGCCAGGCTCGACGTCGGGGCGACCCTCGCGCCGGTAGTCGCCGCGGTCGTATGTGCGGGGGGGAACGCCATTAACGACTACTTCGACGCCGACATCGACGCCGTGAACAGACCGGAGAGACCGATCCCGAGCGGTCGGGTGTCACCGCGGTCGGCTCAGATGTTCGCCCTCGGATGCTTTACCGCCGGAATCGGGATGGCTACTGTGATCAACCGGATGTGTCTCACGATCGCCGCCCTGAACTCTACCTTACTCTACCTATACTCATGGCGCCTGAAGGGGACGCCCCTCATCGGGAACGTCGTGGTCTCCTACTTGGTGGGTTCTTGCTTCCTGTTCGGAGCTGCGGTAGGTCAGCGGCCGGCGCCCGCGGTGTGGCTCTTCCTGCTAGCTTTTCTGGCGAACTTGGTACGTGAGGTCCTCAAGGACCTGGAAGACGTCGAGGGGGACGCGGCGCTCGGTCTCAAGACGCTCCCGATCGCGTGCGGCGAGAGGATCACTCTCCGAGTGGCGACGGTGTTCGCGATCGCGCTGGCCGTCCTCACGCCGCTACCATACTTGGACGGTGTCGTCGGGTGGCCGTATCTGGTCCTGGCCCTACCCGCCGCCGCGGTCATACTTCTGGCCTCGGTCCTCGCGGTCGTAGGGAACTGGGACGCGGGTAAGGCGCAGCGGGTGGTCAAGGTTGGGATGCTGTTGGGGTTGCTGGCCTTCCTGGTCTCACTCCTCTAGGTCCTCGAACCTGTCCTCGAGCTTCTTCAGTACGTCCGGTAGCGTCGTGTACTCCAGTTCCTCCTTAGACAGTAGGTGCGGCTGGAACGGTCCGTGTCTCCGGATGTAGTCCGCCACCTCGTTCGCGATCTCCCTCGCCCGGTCGAACGCCGGGTCCGCGAATAGGTCCTGCGGGCCGACCAGCTCTCCGTTCCTCAGCTGGAACCCGAGCGCTATGATCCTAGGTGGACCGTCGAACCTCGTCGGGTGCGCCTTCTCCTCCGACACGGGCATCAGCGGACCGTTGTGGCTACCCCTCATCCATCCGGCCACGAGGTGCGGGAACGTGAACGGTTCGAGCACCTCACCGACGGCCGGGAACCCGCTCTGGCACCTCACGATGGCGACCGGGTCGTCCTTACCAACGTACTCGCCGGCGATCAGGTTCAACCTCTCCGTGCTCGTCACGGCCGCGATGCGTTCGGCCTCGTCCTCATCCCCCTTCTTGTACACGCGCTTGATCGCGTAGCGCTGGGTTTGACCGATCAGGGCGAGCAGATCGTACATTTCCTCGGGACACTTCAGGACAACCTTCTTCTGGTCAATAACGTCGTGAACCTCGAACTCGAACCCGTTGTGCATGCTCGGATCCAGTACCAGACCGGCCGTGTTGTTCGGGTCCGCGAAGATCCGGAACAGTGGTAGGTTGAACGCGCTCGGCTCTGTCTTGTCGCAACAGAACACGATGATCGGCTCGCTCGGACGCTCCACCAGCTCCATCTCCGCCGCGCCCGGACCGAGCCCACGCACGTTGCCGCTGAACGCGTCGGACAGTAGGTCCTGACCTGCGCCGTACAACTTCAGGTCCTCCGCGACCTTCGTGGCCTCTTGGAACGCGTTCCATGCGAGCTCGTGCACCTTCTCGTCGTCTTCACCGCGCGTGTGCGTCATGATGAGATCGATGTCGTCGCCACACCGAGTCACGTAGTAGTCGATGATCACCTCGTCCACAGCGTCTTCGAGGACTCCCTCACAGGCCTCCAGTAGATCCGGATGTACCTCCGAGTGGCCCGGGAAACCTCCCACGTCCGCCTTGATCACGCTCACGGTGACCTTCTCCTCGGCCACCGAGACTACCCCCACCGGTCGGCCGTTACCGGTGTTAAAAGGGGCTTCGGTCGTTCACTCACCCTGCAACCGCATGATCGCCTCCGCGAGGTCTCCACCGGTCTCTTCGAGCGCCTTCCTCGCTTCTTCCTCGGAGACCCCGGCTTGTTCCGCGACTAACTTCACGTCCTCGTCTGTGAACGGCTCTTTCTCCGGCTTCTCCCGCTTCGCCTTCCCGGCCACTTGGTAAAATTCCTGATCCATGATCTTCATCCGTATGACCTGTGGCTTCTCGAAGACGAGCTTCGAACTGTCCTTTAGGTGGATCTCCACCCGCTCCACGCCGCTGACAGGTTCTTGCTCCATGCCCATCTCACGCATGAGTCTCTGTAGCTTTCTTGGGTCGATCTTGCCGCCTGGGAACAATTACAATCCCCCTCCCTACCCGGTCGGATCCGGTGATAAAATGGTTAACTAGAGGCCTCGACGCACACGGACCGCGACCCCGTGTTCGAAGTACTCGACCTCCCACCCCGAGAGCCTCATCTTGCCCACCGCCAGCAGCTCGTCGTCCTCCGAAACCACGAGGCACTCATCCCCCGGTCGAAGTTCCTCCCAGCCCCGGAGGGCGTACTCGCAGAAGAGGTCGCGACCCCTCCTCACGGCCTCGACCCACTCGTCCGCACAGACCACACGGTGCTCCGGCGGTTCCGTGGCGGAGTGTAGGCGTCTTGCTCCCTCCGGGGCCAGCGAGGCTAGACCGTCCGAGGCCCTTACGGTGCACAACCTTTCCCCGTCAACGAACACCTCGCGCGGGCGACCTCGGCGCACCCTCACCTTCACCTCGCCGTCGAGCATTGCGTCCGCGGCCTCACGCCCGAACTGATACGCCAGGATACCACGCACAATCTCCACGTAGCGGCTCATGGGGGAACCCACCCGTTGGATTCGGACGTCCTCCTGAGACACGCCGAGGAGGTTTCCGATGCCTGTGTCGTTTACGCCCTCGAGGGAGAACTCGTCGAGATCGAGGCTTCCAACGGAGAACTCAGGAAGGCCGATTCCGACCGCATCCGCACCTACGCCGTCCGTGTTCTCAAGGGAGGATCGTGGGGAGTCGCCTCCGGTCCCGATCCCGAGCGACATCTCATCGAGCGAGCTTTACGGTCCACCGGCGAAGGTTCCGTGAGGATCCCTGAGGACGTTCCGGCTGCCGAGGGATCGTACCGGTGGGAAGGAAAGCTCTCTCCGCTCGACTCCCTCGACGATGCCGCCGAATTATCAGTGGAGTTATCACGTGAGGTACCGTACGATTGCGAGATCACGTGCTCCGCCGGCTCCGTCCGGTACACGATCACATCCACTTGGGGGTCCGAGTGCGAGGCCCGACTCGACCGCGTGAACTTCTGGGTTAAAGTCAGCGGTAAGGGGACCGCAGGTAGGGAAGAGTATACGGAGCGGGACGGGGCTAATTGCGCCAGTATAGAGCTGTTCTTGGAGCGGGCGGAGGAGGTCAGAGACGAAGCGGTCCGGAGGCTCGAAGATTTGTTGGAGGCGGAGCCCGGTCCGGAGCGTGCGGAGTCGGTGATCACGGATCCCGAACTCTTCGGCGTGATAGTCCACGAGGCTTTCGGACACGCCGTCGAAGATGACCTCGTCGCGCGCGGAGAATCGGTGCTTCAGGATCGGGTCGGAGAGCGAGTCGCCTCCGAGATCGTGACCGTAGTGGACGACCCCACCGAGCGCGGTGCGTTCGGTTCTTATCCGTTCGACGACGAGGGAGTCGAGCCCAGACGGACCGTCCTCGTGGAGGAGGGTGTGCTGCGAGGCTACCTCACCGATCTTACTTCGGCAGCGGAACTCGACCTCGAGATCACCGGAAACGGTCGTTTGGAGTCGATCGGTGACCACGTGCAGGTTCGAATGAGCGTGACGTACGTCGAGCCCGGGGACGCGTCGCGGGAAGAACTGTTCGAAGAGGTTGGTGACGGCGCCGTCTATCTCCTAGGATCGAGAGGGGGGCAGACCGACACGGCCACCGGGAACTTCCAGTTCTCCGCCAAGCTCGGGTACGTGGTGGAAGACGGTGAGCCATCGCGCCCTGTCCGCGACGTGGGCCTGACTGGCGAGACCTTGGAGTTCATGAAGAGAGTCCGGATACTTTCTGATGAGCTCAGACTCCATCCGGGGTACTGCGGCAAGGGTGGTCAGTTGGTACCCGTGTCCGACGGCGGACCACACGCGCTCGTGGACGGTCCCTTCCACCTTAGATCGGGGTGATTACGTTGGACGACCCGTTGTCACGGTTCGAGCCCGGGCGGGCGGTCCTCCTCGATGTGAAGACCGAGCGGGTTGAGGTAGAACGTACCCACGACACGGGCGACCGCGGACGTGTATCCACCGACCGCACGATTGCCGTCCGCATATCGACCGACGAAGGGCTCGGTGTAGCGACGGTGGCCGACCCCGGAGATATAGACACGGCGATCGAGCGCGCACTCACATCGGCTGAGATTGGAACATCCGAACCCGTCGAGTACCCAGATTCCGTCGATCCCGCACATGTAAGTTCGTGCGACCTTTCTGCCGTTGACGAGGATGAGTTGTGGGATCTCCTCGAGGCCGTTGTGAGCGAGGTACCCGACGACGTAACCGTCACCTCAGTCTCAGTTACCGGCGTCCGACGTCGCGTGATCCTCAGGACTCCCTCGGATCAAGCCGAGCGTGATGAGTCTTCCGTCACCGTGAGTCTGGACGTCGTCGGCGAATTCTCCGGGTTTGCTTGGGATGCCTCCGTCGGTCCACAGGACATCGACCCGGAACTCCTTGCACGGGAAGCCTCGGAAATGGCCTCTGAGACCCCGAAGGGGCGGGTAAGCTGTGGCGAGCTCGCTGTCGCCTTCCACCCACGGGCGTTCTCGGAACTCCTCACTTACGTGCTGATACCGGCTCTCTCCGGGCTCGAAGTACTGAAAGGTACCAGCGGGTTTGATCGGGAGGATATCGGTCGTGAGGTCGGACCTGAGGGCCTGCGCGTCGTGAACGACCCGACGCTCGATCGCAGGCCCGGCTCTTACGCGTTCGACGATGAAGGCAGCACTCCGAAGCGTGTTGAGTTGATCTCCGACGGGATCCTACGCTCTTTCTACACCGACTTGTACTCCGCCGGACGGCTGGAGGTGGAGCCTACTGGAAGTGGGCTCGGAATTAGACGCCCGGAGCCGTCACCTGCGAACGTGATCGTCCACGGCGACGCCTCCACGGAGGAGGTGTTGGAGGAGGCTGATCTCATCGTGTATAGGACTCTCGGTGCTCACACGGCTAGTCAAGTGAGCGGGCGCTTCTCGGTGACCGCGCTGTGGGCGGAGACCGAGGAAGGGAGGGTCGCGCCTGTATCGGTTCGAGGTAACCTGTACTCGTCCTTGAGGCACATCCTGGTATCCGAGGAAACCGAGAGCACGGGTGTCGTCGAATCACCGTACGCGCTACTACGATGCCGGGTAGGATGAGTGTAGGTTGAGTAATCACTGTTTACTTCACGTGACCGTGCAAAGAGTTCAGTTCTACTTAACTACCAGGACCACACCAACAATCTTTCTATACCCACCGCCGGTCGCCGGCACCGGAACAGTAATTCCTGCGGGGGAATTTTAGTGGCGGGGGGGGCGAATGGGAACGTGTAGCCCGTACCGCGTGTACACCCTCCCGAAAGCCTTCGAGCGCTTTTATGAACCACGGTGGGGAAAATTTACTCGACGAAATGACCGGTGGTACTTCGGCACCCTTGAGCTAGAGCCGCTAACCGAGGACGATATAGAACTACGGGAGATGACCTTGATGGTGCCAATCTCCGAGGCCAATTTGATCAGCAACCACAAGTTCCGGAACAGGAAGAGGGACGCGGCCTACGCTTCGTACTTGGTGGGATCACCATCGACGGATGTGGACGACGTCATCCCAGTGACGGTCAGAATCCCGTGGCCTAAGGACGTGAAGGCGCCACGTGAGATGCCGTTGGTACCGGGGACGCTCACGCACCATCGCAGGTTCTGCTTCACGGTTCCTAACTCGCCGGAAACTAGGAGGCTCTCCGAGAAAACGCTCGTCACAGCGGCACTGCTCAGGACGCTGTCACATGAGCTCGATTTGATGTCAACCATCCGCTACTGATAAGTGCACGGCGGATCCGTCACCCCCCCAGGGTTCACCAGGTGGTGGACGTGAAGATAGGATTCGAGGTCCACGTACAACTCGATACCCGTACCAAACTCTTCTGTGATTGTTCCACGGATTACGAGGACGCGGAACCTAACGAGAATACATGTCCCATCTGCACTGGAGTGCCGGGGGCGAAACCACTTCCACCCAACAAGGAGGCCTTCCTGATAGCCCTTGAAATTGCGTATATGTTGGATTGCGAGCCCGTTCTGAATCGTCAGTTGTACTTCCAGCGGAAGCATTACGACTACCCGGACTTGCCCTCCGGGTACCAGCGTACCAGCGTGCCCATCGCGGTCGATGGTGAACTCGATGGCGTTCGGATCCGCGAGATTCATGTTGAGGAGGATCCGGGCCGCTGGGAACCCTCCACCGGGCGTGTCGATTACAACCGGAGCGGTGTCCCGCTCATCGAGATCGTAACCGAACCGGATATGCGTTCTCCGGAGGACGCCAGAGACTTCTTGCGTCGTCTCATGCAAGTCCTCCGGTACTCTGGTAAGGTGAAGAGTGATGGTGGCGTCCGCGTGGACGCTAACGTCTCGGTTGAAGGCGGGGCCAGGGTCGAGATCAAGAACATCAACTCGATCAAGGGAGTATATCGGGCCCTCAAGTTCGAGATTCAGCGACAACTTAACTTGATGAAACACGGGCGCAAGGTTCGCCGCGAGACCCGTGCCTTCCGCGAAGATCAAGGTACTACGGTCGCAATGCGTTCCAAGGAGACCGCGGAGGACTACAGGTACATCCCGGATCCTGACATACCGGTGTTCGAGATCACCGAAGACCTGTGGGAGAAGGCCGTCGCACGAGCCCCGGAGCCGCCACACCATCGTGCCAGGCGGATGGCGGAGGAATATGGTATCTCGTTGGAGGCCGCCGAAGCCCTGGTCACGGAGCGCGAGTGGGCCGATTTCTTCGAAGAAGTTGTGGACAGAGCCCCGGACGACTGGGAAATCGAGTTCATCGATCAATGGGTGCGCAAAGAGATCAAGAAGGTGCTCAACAAGAAGGAGATGACTTTCCGCGAAGCTAAGATAACCCCGGAAGAGTTCATCGAGCTGCTCGAGCTCGTCCGTGAGGACAAGATCACACGTCAGAACGCTCTCAACGCGTTGTGGGAAGCTGTCGACTCGGATAAGAGTCCCGTCGAGATCATCGAGGAGGACGGACTGCTCAAAGTTAGCGATGAGGATCGATTGGCGCGCGTCGTAGAGGAGGTCATCGAGGAAAACCCACAGGCAGTGGAGGATTACAAGTCTGGTAAGGATGAGGCCATACATTACCTAATGGGACAGGTGATGCGCAAAACTAGGGGACAGGCTGATCCGGAGGTCACCATGCGACTCCTCAGGGAAAGACTGAATTCCGGCGACTAGCGGCGTCCCTTGCATCGGAACACCACGGTCGGGGTATCCGGGAAAGATTCCGCTCTCACCTCCAGAAAGAGCCGACTGAGGGCTCGGTATATCCTGTCCTGCCACCGCGGATCCCGACCCGCGAATACCGATGCCGTACCATCGTCCTTTAGCTTCTCGGTCATGGTTCTCAGGAACTCGGGAGAAAACAGTCGTGGGTTGCGCCCGGGACACGGCCCCCCGTCGTGAACCACGTGATCGAAACCCTTCGGGAGTTCCGGCACGACTTCCACGGCGTCGCCCAGTAGTATCTTGACCCTGTCGTCCCTGAGCGCCTCTGAGAACTCCGAGACCGGGTTCCTGTATAACGCAATCGCGAGCATTCGAGGGTCTATCTCCACCGAAACGACCAGTTTCGGGTCGCCCCATCTCAACAGCGCCCAGGTAGTTCTGCCCAGCCCCGTGCCGATTTCAAGTACCATGCCTCTGGCCCGCTCGGGCCACGCTATCACGTACCCCTTGAGTCCCATTTTCCCGACCTCGAACCATTTTTTCCCGTGGCCCAGCCCTCCCGTCCGTTCCCTCACGTATCGGAACAGCTCCCCTTCGTCCAACGACTCCGCCCACTCCCGGTACCGCGCGGCGGCCTCACGTGCCCTCCTGTCTTCACTGAGTAACCCGCGACCGATATTATCGACCATCTCCCCTACCCCGCATGGGGGGCCGCTCTTGTCGGGAGATCCCCTTCGCGGCTACGAGCCTTCTGTGAGGGATTATTTGGCCCGGTGTGACACCGACGAGGAGGCGCTGGAGGTACTTCAGTACTTGGTGAGGCGTGGTGAGTTGGACGAGGAGCGTGCGTCCGAACTCGAACGGGAAATCCGAGAAAAAGGTGTTAGATCTCTGGTAGAACGTAGACACTTCGGTTATTATCTGGAGCGCTATTACGACCCGGATGGACGAAAGTATCGCGGGTGAGCCGTCGTGTCATCTGGGGCCGTGGAGCGGTCCCCGGCCGTCGCGGGTCAGTTCTACCCCGCCGATTCGAAGGAGTTGAGGAAGGTGATCGAGTGGTGCTTCCGACACGAGCTAGGACCAGGTGATCTACCCGAGGCTAACGACGGTCCCTGCGCCCTGCCCGGTGTAGTGGCGCCGCACGCCGGTTATCAGTTCTCGGGACCAGTAGCCGCCCATACGTACAAGGTTCTGGCGGAGTCAGGAACTCCAGAGACGGTGGTGATACTGGGACCGAATCACACCGGACTCGGGTCCGCAGTCGCCACGATGACGGACAGTGCTTGGCGCACGCCGCTGGGATCGGTGGAGATCGACTCCGAGTTCGCGACTGCGCTGGTACGGGAGTGTGGCGTGATGGACGACGACTTAACAGCCCACGCCAACGAGCACTCCATCGAAGTACAGTTACCGTTCCTCCAGTACGTATACGGGGCGGGTTTCCGGTTCGTTCCCGTTTGTATGGCGATGCACGACCTTCAGACCGCGAGGGAAGTGGGTGAGGCGATCGTGGACGTGGCGAAGGAGCTGGACAGGAACACAGTGGTCATCGCGAGCACCGACTTCACGCACTACGAGCCGCACGATCAGGCCCAGAAAAAGGATCGTAAAGTTATCGAACGGATCACGGCCCTCGACGAGGCCGGTATGATTGAGATCGTGGAGCGATACAATGTCAGCATGTGCGGAGTAGGGCCGACCGCCGCGACTATAGTGGCAGTTAAGGCCATGGGGGCTTCCGATGGAGAGCTCCTGAAGTACGCGACTAGCGGAGAAGTATCTGGGGATTACTCTCAGGTGGTCGGTTACGCCGCTATAGTTTTCCGCTGCGGGTGACTACGGATGCACCCGATCGAGTCATTGGATCTAGCGCTGACGGCGCTCATCGCGGGCTTGATCCTCACGTCGGAGGCGCTGCGTCTGTTCCCGTTCCTGTCATACCTCGTCAGAGTGCCCCTGAGGCCTATAACCCTGGCACTCGCGCTGGCGGCCCTTGTACTCACGCTCATCGCTTCCATCAAGGGGTACGTCCCGACGCTCCTGACTTTGTTGTGCTCCGTGCCGAAGCTCAGTATCGGAGGGTACCTCCTCAGCCGTGTGTGGTGGGTGGTCTCAGGCCTGCGTGAGGGCATGATAGGAGCACTCCGGCTTCTCTTAGAGATCCGGACCCTGCCCTTCGACTTGTCGGTAGGCTGTGCACTGACGGCTAGCGGAGTACTAGGGGTCTTCCGTTGGATAACCTCCGTTCCGGCGGTGCCGTGGTGACGGGGGCGGGGAATCCCGTGGAGATGGAGCGTGAGTTCGAAGAGGCTCTCAGGAACTCGAAAACGTTCCTGAGGTCGATCGACCGGGTGATCACTAACTACCCGAAGTGGCGAACCGTCGTCGTGGATTTGGAGGAGTTTGACGAACCGGACATAGCGTTCGCAGTGTCCGATGACGTTGTCGAAGCAATGAAGGTCGTCCAGCGGGTCGCCATGGAACTCATCAAGAAAGAGCGGCCGGACGTGGATCGTGTCTGGGTAGAGTTCCGTGGGTCACCGATCCGTCTCCGCGCTCGGGATATGAGCGTCGAGTTCAAGGATCGTCTCGTCACCGTTGAGGGAATCGTTCGTCGCGTGGATAACGTGGCGGCCGAGGTAGTTCGCGTGGAAGCCGAGTGTCCGCGGTGTGGTAATCGGTTCGAGGTCCGTAGGCGCGAGTACAGACCCGACGTGAGGTGTCCTAACTGCGGGATGCGGTGCGAGCCCGACGAGCTCTTCTACACCGATTATCAGCTCGTAGTGCTCCAAGAGGCTCCGGAGCACATGAGAGGTGGTGAACAACCGGCGACTGTCGAGGTGGAGTTTCGATACGATCATATCAACCGGGTTCGGCCCGGTGACCGGGTAAGAGTTACGGCGGTACCTCGGGTGCGGCTTCCGTCGAGTTCTCCACGACCGGGTGATACCGGGGAGATAGTCCTCGAAGCCCACGGTGTCGAGAGATCCGACAGCCCGCTTCCCGAGGAGGATTTCCGGTTCACGCAGGACGAGATCGAACAGTTCGAAGAACTGGCCGAAGGCGACCCGTTAGGTGAGTTCGTCGAGGCGGTGGCCCCTCATATTCACGGGCATGAGGTGATCAAGAAGGCTGTGTCGTTACAGCTGTTCTCTTGCGTGGAGGAGGGTCAGATTCGGGAACGTGTTCACGTTCTTATCGTAGGTGATCCGGCGACGGCGAAGTCCCAGATTCTCCAGCACGTGATCGAGCACCTCGCCCCCCGCGGCGTGTACGTGAGCGCCCAACACGTGACGGGAGCTGGACTCACCGCGGCCGCCGAGCGTACGGAGGACGGATGGACGTTGGAAGCAGGCGCCGTGGTCATGGCGGATGGCGGTGTGATAGCCATCGACGAGTTGGATAAGGCGTCTAGGGGCGATCTGAACGCGCTCCTCGAGGCGATGGAGTCGGGTAAGATCAGTGTCGCGAAGGCCGGGATAACGACGACGTTGAACGCTCGATGCGCGGTCCTCGCGGCCGCTAACCCCGAGGCGGGCCGCTGGCAAGGCGGTCACCCCATCGAAGAAATCAACCTGGATCCCGCCCTCCTCTCGAGGTTCGACGTCATCCTATTTACCCGAGACGAGCCGGATCCGGAGCAGGATAAGCTGGTCGCGGAACGGATGATGGAAGCATTCGACGGCGAGTTCGATAAAATCGAGGGTAAGTACGGGCTGTTACGCCGCTACGTCCTGTACGCTACGAAGGGGTTTTCGGACGTTACCATTTCCGAAGACGCTCGGGAAGAACTTCGAGACTGGTTCGTGTCCGCCCGACAGGAAGCGGCTGACCGGATCGACGACGGAGATCTGCGCACCGTGCCGGTCACACGGCGCCAGATGGGCTCCGTACTGCGGCTGGCTCGAGCTTCCGCCCGTATGCGACTCTCCGAAACGGTCAACCGGGAGGACGTGTCCGTAGCTCTGTCGGTAGTAGAAGAGTTCATGAAGGAGATAATGCAGGAGGACGGTGTACTGGACGCAGACGTAATCGAGACAGGTAAACCCAAGTCAGTGCGAGAGGCCCGCGAGTACGTTCTGAAGGTGGTGCGGAAGTTGGCGAAGAACCACGAAGACGGTGTACCCAAGCGAGAGATCGTGAAAGCGGTCAAACACCGCGTGAGCCGTGAGCGGGTCGAGGAGATTCTGGACGACCTCGTCGAGGAGGGCTTCCTTCTCCAGCCGCGGCCCGGAGTGTACCTCCCGATGTGAACGGGTGGTTGAACATGAGTGAAGAACTCTCCCGTAGATATCCTGCCGTCCGTGTGCCGGCCGGCGAACTAGCGCATTCCGAACCCACTGAGGATGGTTTCGTCACGCCTAAAGGTGTCAGGTTTCACAGGGCTCTGGTAGTCGGGGTGCTCTCTGGACGGTACGTGGACGAGGAGCGGGAGTTCGCCGTGATCACGGTCACCGATGACACGGGCTCCGTCGACGTGTTCGCGTTCGATGAATGTTACGAGCCTGCCCGGACACTAGATAAGTGGAGGCAGATCAAGGTGATCGGCCGTCCGATGGAGCCACGTGAAGAGGGCCGTCCCGTAGCGCTTAGGGCTGAAATAATTCGACCCACGTCGTACTTCGAGGAACTCTTCCGCAGGTTGGAGTACGAGATAATGTCTGGAGGCGAGGTGCCTACCGTCGAAAAACCCCTGACACTCGACGAGGCGATCGAGATAGTGTACAAGGAACTGCTTGAGATGGAGGAAGAGACGTTCTCGAGGGAGGAACTATACGAGGTCATCCGCTCCGTTGTTCCACTCGCGGACGAGGAGTTCTGCGAGAAGATCATTAAAGAGATGGAGGAGCGCGAGCTCCTGTACCCGATGGACCTGCCCGGGGGGAAACGTTGGTCCGTAATCGAAACCGGCTGGGGGCTGTGAACCGTGGCTGAGTACGACTACGAGGAACTCCTCGAGCGTGCTTACGAGCAGCTTCCCGAGGAGGTTCTCGAAGACCGCCGGTTCGAGATGCCAAAGCCGAAGGTCTCCGTGGAGGGTAAAACCACGGTCATCCACAACTTCAAGGATATATCCAAGAAACTCGATCGCGATCCTGAGCACGTTACCAAGTACTTCCTGAAGGAGCTCGGTACCGCTGGACACATCGACGGTGGTAGACTCATCCTGCACGGGGTTTACCATCCTAAGCTCATCGAGGAAGAACTCAAGAACTACGTTGAGGAATTCGTGCTATGCCCGGAGTGCGGGAAACCCGACACCAAGCTCGTTAGAGAAGATCGGCAGTGGATTCTTAAGTGCGAAGCTTGCGGTGCTTGGTCTTCGGTTCGGAGGCTGAAGTGAATGGCCCGAGTATTCTTGAACATCCACGGGACCGGTGACACCGTAGTTCTCGCCCTGTGCGACGAGGATCTCCTGGGTGAGGAGCTGAAGTACAAAGGGCGGAGCCTACGGATCTCAGAGCACTTCTACGGTGGAAAGTCCCTCGAACCGGATAGCGCCGCGAAGAAGATCCGGAAGGCCGTCTATGAGTATGAGGACGAGAAGACGGTCGCGATCAACGCCTTAGGTGAGCTCGCCTGCTCCGTCGTCGTCGACGCGGGTCTCGTCAATGAGGATGAAATAGGAGAGCTGGGAGGAGTCCCACACGTCCAAATATACATCCTCCCGCGGGAGCCTTTCCTTTGACTTCGGGAGTACTATGCACGACCGCCCCGGGCCTCGAGGACGTTTGTGCCCAGGAACTCGGTGAGATCACCGGAAAACCCGTTCATGAGAACTACCTCGGCGTACGCGGTCGTGTACTCGTGAAGTGCTCGGAGTACGAAGCCCTCGACCTCGCCCGTGAGATCAACCGCAGATCCTTAACCATCCACCGAGCCGCGGTTCTCCTGGGTGGCTTCGAGATCGAACACCGCGACGAGCGTGGCCTCGAGGAGATACGTGAGCGCTGCCAGGAACTACCTTTCGAGCGTTACATCCACGAACACGATACATTCGGTGTACGGCCATCGCGGCTCGGGGAGCACGATTTCACCAGCGTGGATGTAGGGGCCGCCGTCGGTGACGCAGTCATCGAGCGGATAAAGAGGGAAGAGGGATTCAGACCTCAGGTGGATCTCGACGCACCCTCGGTGATCGTTAGGGCTGACGTCGTTGGAGACACCGTCATCGTCGGAGTTTGCACGACAGGTGATCGATCCCTCCACCAGCGCGGTTACAGGGTATACGATCATCCGGCGTCACTCAACCCGGTGATAGCTCAAGGCATGCTGGAGCTGGCCGGGAACCCGGACTCTCTCATCGATCCCACCTGCGGTGGCGCCACGGTGCCCATAGAGGCTCTACTTAGAGACCCGGAGACAGAGGCCGTAGGTGTGGAGAAGTTTCGAACACATTATGAGGGAGCTCGTCTCAACGTCCTGGCCGCCAGGGTAGACGTGGAGCTCTATCTGGCAGATGCGACCCGATTGTTCGAGGAGGTTCCGGAGCTCCGAGATTGCGAGTTCGACGCCGCCGTCTTCAACCCTCCGTACGGCCTCAAGATAGCGAATCCACGCGTCGTGAAGACACTCTACCGAGGTCTCGCGCGCGTTCTCTCGGATCTCGTCAGTGTCGCCGTGACGGTGACGCCACGTGATAATTGGATGCGGGCTGCGATGGAGGAATATGGGTTCAGGTTGAGCCATGATCGCTGGGTGAGGCACGGTGGTCTAGACGTGAGACTCCTAGTCTTTCGCTAATTCCCTGATGACGTCCAGTAGCTCCCGTGGCCTGTCGATCTCGAAGTCTGGAACATCGTCGTCACTTTCCGGTTCCATGTCCCGGTATTTGCCCCTCCTGATCCTCACCGTCACCATCCCTGCGCGGTTTGCCCCCTTGATGTCCTTGTCCAATCGGTCTCCCACGTACACGGCTTCCTCCGGTTTGACCCCCAGTCTGCGTGCCGCCTCGATGAAGATCTTCGGGTTGGGCTTCTCCACGCCGATTTCCTCGGAGACCACCACCTCGTGGAAGAAGTGGTGAATACCCAATCGGATTAACTTCTCCCACTGCTTCACCGCTAGCCCGCTCGTGACCGCTCCCAGTTTAAACCCCATTTCCCGCAGCCGCATCAGTGTCGGAATAACGTCCGGGTAGGGCTTCAAGTAGGCGAACTTGGTGTCGTGGTACGCCACTACGGCCGCCGCGACCAGCTTCGGTTCTGGATCCGCTCCTATCCTTCTGAGCAACAGATCGAAATGTCTAGGGTGGTTCGAGCCGTACTCCTTTACCACCTCCTGTAGCTCCCGATACAGATCCTCTTCCGACAGATCAGTTTCTAAACCCGCCTCGATCATAGCGCGGATGGCGTTCCTACGCGCTTCCTCCGCCAGCTTGGAAGACGGGTACAGCGTGTCGTCCACATCGAACAGTACGGCTTTGATCATGGGGGGACTCCCCACGCTTCGCATCGAGCCGGTTCCGCTGGAGAGGAAGGTACGACCAGGAGACGACCTCGCGGAACTCATCGCGGAGTTCGCGGAGCTCGAGGAGGGAGACGTCCTCGCGGTCGCCCACACGGTGGTATCTAAGGCCGAGGGGGCCCTAGTTAGTCTCGAAGAGGTCGATCCCAGTCCCTTCGCTGAGACCCTAGCTGAGCGAACTGGTAAAGACCCGCGCGTGGTTGAAGTCATCCTCCGGGAAGCAGAGTCCATCGTGCGGGTCGGTCCGGACTTCATCATCACGGAAGTCCGAGGTGGAATGGTATGCGCCAACGCCGGTGTTGACGAATCGAACGCACCACCCGGGTACGTGATCGTTCTGCCCGAAGATCCCGACCGCAGTGCCCGGGAGCTCCGCCAACGTCTCCTCGAACTCGTCGGAGTTGACGTGGGTGTCATCATCACCGACACTCAGGGTCGACCTTTCAGGGAAGGTGTTATCGGCGTAGCGATCGGGGCCTCCGGAGTACCCGTACTGGTCGATCGGCGTGGGGACCGCGATCTCTACGGTCGCGAGCTGAAAACTACGATTGTAGCGCTCGGTGATCTTCTGGCCTCCGCTGCTGAGCTCGTAATGGGACAGGCCGACGAAGGTACACCGGCGGTCATCTTCCGCGGGCTCAAACCAGAGCTCGAGCGATTCGAGGGTCCTCGGGAGGCCCGAGCCATCGTCAGGGATTCTGACCGCGACATATTCCGGTGAGCCTCATCCTTATCAGGGCTAAGGTCTCCTCGACCAGGCGGGGCAGTCTGAATGCACTATACCCTGGAGTGTGTCGAATGCAGTTCGGAGTTCGAGGACGATTCACTGGTACGGTGCCCCGAATGTGGAGGGCTCCTGGAGGTGGCACTGCACTACGACGAAATCGAAGTGAGTCGGTCGACGTTCGAGGGTCGTCGCCTCGGCGTATGGGCCTTCCGGGAGCTTCTACCCGTGAACACGGACGATCCCGTCACGATGTCCGAAGGTGGTACAGGCTTACACCCGTGTCCGAGACTGGGCGAGGAATTCGGTGTTAGGGGGTTGTTCGTGAAGAACGAGGGCGAGAACCCCACGGGCTCCTTTAAGGATCGTGGAATGACCGTGGGAGTCACCAAGGCCGTGGAGCTCGGTGTGGAGGTCGTTGCATGTGCCTCAACGGGCAACACATCGGCCTCGTTGGCTGCCTACGCTGCCCGCGCGGGCCTTACCTGTGTCGTTCTCCTCCCGGCAGGTAAGGTGGCCCTAGGTAAGCTCGCCCAGGCTCTCTTCCACGGTGCCCGCGTGGTCCCTGTGGACGGCAACTTCGACGACGCCTTGGACGTCGTGAAGAAAATGGCAGACGAGGGTATCGTGTACATACTCAACTCGGTGAATCCGTTCCGCCTCTTCGGTCAGCGTACCATCGCGTACGAAATATGCTTACAGTTGGGTTGGGAGGTTCCCGACGCGGTCGTCGTGCCGGTCGGCAATGCGGGCAATATCAGCGCGATCTGGCAGGGATTCCTCGATCTCTACAGGCTGGAAATCATTGACGAGCTCCCGAGGATGTACGGAGTACAAGCGGAAGGCGCTCGACCGATCGTCGAAGCGATTCGGCGGGGCAAGGAGAACATCGAACCGGATCCCGAGCCCGAGACTGTCGCCACCGCAATCCGCATCGGCAACCCTGTGAACGCCATCAAGGCTCTCCGAGCTATCCGATGTTCGGGCGGTTGGGCCGTGGAGGTTTCCGACGGGGAAATACTCTGGGCGCAGCGTGAGCTTGCGACGCGGGAGGGAATCTTCGTGGAGCCCGCGAGTGCTGCTTCGATAGCGGGACTCAGGAAGTTCGTGGAGGAAGGTGAGATCGACGCCGACGAGCTGGTGGTTTGCGTGACCACAGGACACGGTTTGAAGGATCCGGAGGCGGTCATGGAAGTGTGCGAGCTACCCGAACCCGTGGAACCGGATCCCGAGATCATCCAGCGTTTAATAGCCGAGTGACCTCTACGGCTGCCTCGAATGTCAGTCCTAATTTGCAGGACAAGGTCGCTCCGCGATCCTTCCAACGTAGGAAAACGTTATGAACACGATAACGAATCACCAAGGCGGCGGCGGGCACGCCGAGGGGTGGATCCGGCCCCCCGGGCCCGGCACTCCCCAGACCGACCTGCCTCCGGCGACCCCCGAGCGGCCGCGGGTCCGGGGTGGGCTGCTCCCTCTCGGGCCTGACCCGGTGCCCCGGCAAAGGCGGTGGCGCGCCGCCCTCCGGCGGCGGCCCCCGCCACCCCGGGCCCCCGGGGGGCCGGAGGGTCACCGGTCGGATCCGGGGAGCCGGTACCCCGAGGGACCGGACCGCCCCCTCGGCTTCGGCCCCCGCATGAGGCGGATTTCGGGTTACAGCGGACCGCCAGCCCGCCGGCCTAGCCCGCCGCCACCCGGATCAACGTCAAGGATGGTACTTATAGTTTAGGTCATGCGGTCAGTGTCACTCCCGCGCGATGTACACGTATGCCTCATAGCAACCCAAAGGTGTTTTCACCTCTACCCGCTCGCGCTCGTAGAGTACTGGGTACCCCTCGTACCTGTCTATCGCTCGGACATCCTCATCACTCAGCCCTGCGAGCAGTGCTCCCTTTACCTTCGATCCTTCCCGTTCGCGGATCGTGTTGTACCGGCCCTCAACGTCCTCAAGCGCTAGCTCGTACCCCTCCAGTACCGCTGGGTAGATGATCATAGGCAACCTGTTGAGGACACCGACGACCATCTCGGGGTCAGTAAGGGTTCCGTACGCGAAGACCCGCTCCGGGGGAAGGTCTTTTGACGGTTCCTCCTCGGTCGGAGTGACTACCAGTGCTCCGCAGGATTCCGTGACCTTATACGAGAACACGGCCTCTTCTTCCTCCTTCGGGTCCCTCTCCGGCAGGAACATTTGACGACCACCTCTCCCCACGTACACGTACACTTCCACACGGGTCCCCGGGGGAACCCACCCGTTGGCCCATCTTATGCGTTTGTCCTTCCGACTACCCTCTCTCCGAGATTGCGTCCTAGGATGGATCCTCCTCCTAGGAACCTCCGCACTGTACTCGCCCCACTTGACGATCTACGTAACGTTGACCGCGCTCGCTTCATTCGTCACCCTACTATTGGACCGCCTCGCTAAGCGGGACGTGCCCCCGAATCGGTGGCCTTTCGTCGGTTTAGTCTACGCGGCACCGCTAGTCCTGAGCGTCCCACTAGGGACCGTTGCGGTATCCGTCGTAAAAGGCGTAATGTCGACGTTCTTGACCTTGGCTCTGCTCGGTACGGTTCGCTCCGGTGTACTTCGAGTGGTTCCCGTGCTCGCGTACCTCGTGATAGATTCGTTGGTCTTAGCCACCCTGACAGGAGTCCATCTCCCACCGCTCCTTCTGGCGTCGCTTACGGGGGGAACCGTAGGCGCCTCTGTAGTTGCAGTTGTCGACGCACTGACCTTGGCATCACTTGGCATCCGGACAACCGACGCTCTCGGGGAGTTCCTGTCCTTCAAATCGGGCCGAGATCATTCTCTGCACTCCCTTTTCAAGGGTATGGAGACTCGAACGCGGGTTCGGGTCCCAGTTCGGGTATTCGCGTTTGTGGCGAAGAACAACGACGTGAAAGGTTGTTTCGTGATTCCTTGGATTCACCCCGGCCCGTTAGGTGACGTTGGGGGAGGGGATCTCCCAGGCAGGATCGTGCGACGATTGCTGAGAGAAGGTATCGTACCACTCGTTTTCCACTCCACGACAACACACGACTTCAACCCGGTGGATCGGCGGGAAGCTGGCAAGATCGTGGAAGAGACGGTCAAGCTGGTGCGCGAGGCCGTGGATCGAGAGGGCTGCAGTGTAGGTTCCGCTCCGGTCCGCGGGGAAGAGACGGATTCTGTCGGACAAATATTGGGTGGTAGACTCTTCCTTGTACTGTCGAAGTATCCCGAGCCCAGTGACGACATAGATGCTGCCACTGGGGTAGCCCTCGAACGCGATACTGGTGGCTGGGTTGCGGATTGTCACAACAGCTTCGGAGATCCCGATCGTGGTAGGGTTTACGTGTTCTCCGAGGATTTCTGGCGGCTCATGCGGGACGCTCGCAGGATCTCTGAGAGAGTGAAACCGATCCCAGGACTCAGGGCGGGATTCGATCACGTCGATCCAGGTCTTGACCCTGAAACGGGCTTGGGCAGCGGTGGTGTCTCCGTGGCGGCAGTGGAGGCAGGTGGGGCGCGCACACTATACGTAGTGTTCGACTCGAACAGCATAGTACGCGAACTCAAGGAGGAGGTAGAGCGAACGCTGCGGGATCTCGCCGAAGAGGTCGTGGTCTGCACCTCCGACTCCCACGAGGTTAACCCTAGGGGTTATAATCCGCTCGGGCAGATCATGGGACGTGACGATAAGAGGAGGTTACTGAAGGCCGTTAGACGTGCGGCCGAGGGGGCGATCGAGGACCTCGAAGAGTGCGAGGTCGTTCCCGTGGAGGGATGGGTGAAAGTAGAAGTCACGGGTCCGGGGAGCTTCCAGCGACTAGTCCACTCCGTGGAGACTACCAGGACTGTGATCAGAGTACTCCTCCCGACGGCGTTCCTGGGGGTGACCCTTCTTTCGCTCCTCTTCGGTATCCGCACGTGATGACACGAATGTGTACTGTACGGCCTTCGGCCTCGGGTTCGGTCACGCTTCGAGGATGGTGGGGCTCGGTAGGGAGCTACGTCGGATCGGGCTTGAGCCCGTGTTCAGCTCCTTCGGTGAAGGACGCAAGATGCTCACCCGTGAGTTCCCAGACGCACCCGTGTACGGGCTTCCTAAGATGGAGTTGTTCTCAGAGGACGGTTCATTCGATCTGTTCCTACTTCTACGCCGTCATCCCGACTTGCCGCTGAGATTCTACGCTGGTGTAGAGGCCGATCGGCGCGTGATTCGGCGACACGGGTGCAAGGTCGTCGTTTCTGACTGTCAGTTCCACGCCCTCGTCGCCGCTCAGATTATGGGTATACCGGCAATAGTAATCTCGAATATGCTTAGAATACCAGGCGAAGGTTCTCTTGTGCGACTGATTAACGGAACACTTCGACGCATGTTCGAACTCGCCGACATCGTCCTCATACCCGACACTTACGACGACACCTACGACGTTCCGGAGATAGACACGGAGGTCGTGTGGGTGGGACCCGTCCTGAAACGTCGACCCGATGAGTTGCCGCCCAGAGACGCGATACGTCGGAAGTACGGGATTCCGGACGATGCGACGGTGGTCTTAGTCACGGCCGGAGGGTCCAAATACAGCCGTCAGATAGTTCGGGTCGCAGTGGAAGGCCTTAATCTACTCTCCAAGTCGATCGACGTGTTCCCGGTGATCGTCTCGGAAGAGCGTGTCGGTGGCGGGCTCGGGCTTCAGTTACGGTACGTGGATAACCTCCTAGAACTCATCAAAGTCTCGAACGTGGTCGTTACTCACGGGGGCCACACGACCCTCTCCGAGTGTGCCTGCTTACGGACGCCTGTAGTTTCGGTACCTCTGCCCAATCATCCCGAACAGCACGTGAACGCCGAGCGAGTTCTCCAACGGGGATTAGGGGTCGCTGTGCTTCCTGAAGAACTCTCATCGGAGCGGATTGCGAAGGCCATAGAGCAAGCCATCGACTGGAAGGTACCTAAAATCAGGATGATGGATGGAAGGGGGGCCGAGCGCGCTGCGCGCATTGTCGCAGGAATGCTCGATTAACAGGGAGTTGGGCCGCCAGCTTATCCACGCTACGTTCGGTCTTCTGTTCCTCGTCCCCCTTCACATGCTCGGAGTGTACGAGTTCGCCTTACTACTACTCTCAGATCTCATCGCTGGTATATCCGTATCCTTAGCGTTAAGGCGCGGCTTTCACGTTCCAATAGCGAAAGAACTCGTAGACGCCTTCGAACGGCCCGACGAGATGCACATACCCGGTCAAGGTACGCTCCACTTCGTGATGGGTCTCTTCCTGGCGACAATCATCTGTCCCTATACAAAGGTCCTCGACGTTACGATCATCGTCCTATCCGTCGGGGACAGTGCCTCCACGATCGCGGGCAAGGCCATCGGGCGTACCCCTATACCTTACAGTCCCAGGAAGACCGTGGAGGGCAGCCTCGTGGGTTTCACCACCGCCGCCTTAGCCTCACTGGCTTGGACCGGGGATGTGGTGATCTCTATCCTAGCGGCAGGGGTCGGAATGCTCGTCGAAAGCTTGCCCACGCTGAATGACAACGTGACGATACCGGTGGCCGTCTCTGTGGCGCTAGGTTTCTGGTGGGGACTACTGTAGATTGCGCTGGAACATGGCAGTAGGGATCACCGCTCTAACTCTTATTCTCCTCGCCACCGCGCTAGCACCATCCTACGTCCCGGCCGCGTGCCTACTGCTAGAGGGTGGAAGCCGCTCTAAACTCATAGCTTTCCTGGGACTCCTCTCGATGCTCTCGGTAGGATCTGTAGTTGTAAGAAAGCGTCCCGATCCACTTGTCACGAGCCTCCTCCTCTTGGCACTCCCCTTCATCTCGAACTTGCTCCATTGCGTCGCCGCTAAGTCGATCGGTGTGCCGCCAGGCTCGGAGTTTTTCGTGTTCAACGGCCGAGTACTCGAAGGAGACTCGCCCCTCCACACCCATCTGGGCAAAGCAGCGCTTACCTGGGCGCTCGAACATGTCTGTAGGATCCCCCTGTACATTCACTGTGGCATGTCACTGGTGGAGACGTACCCTACCTATGTCCTCGCCGCCGAATTCGTGGTAGTGTCTCTCTCGATTCTGTTAGGTGTGTTTAACACCAGAGACCCTCTGTCTTGCCTGGCTTCCTCTCTGTTAGTCTTGAGTTCTATCGACGGCGGGGCATTTTCTCTTCCGTACGTCCATGGTAGCTGGATGTTGGCGTTGAGATACGTACGTGAACCTGAATTGATGATCGTGCTTCTATGGTTCGCTGTACTGTCCCCGTACTGCAAACTGGTCTTGGGAACTCTCCTGACCCACACGTATTACGGGGATCGGTGGGATTACGTTCGCCTCCAGGTACTCTCGGGCTCGCTCGACGGGCCGTTGAAGTCGCTAGGAGGTGTTCGATGCGACGGGTACTACATACTCCCGGTGAGGAGTTGTGCGGAGTGGAAAGAATTCCTCCGAGACCTCGAGGATTCACTTCTGAGGTCGAATGTCCGATGGGTCGCCTTCTGCACGTTTCCTAACATGGCTATATACGTTTAACTAGTTAACTAGTCTATCTCGTAGCATCTTCTCCAAAATCGACTTAGTGTTCAACCTTAGAGCTTTCTGTAGGAGCGACGAGGCCTCCTGAACGTAACTTTCGAGGAGTTTCTCGTGCCTCTCCTCCAGGTCATTCACTTTGCTCTCGAGCTCTTCGGTTTCAGAGCTTAGCTTCGAGCGTGCCTCTTTCAACCTACTGCGTAGCTGTTCGATCTCATCACGCAGTTCTCGGAGCTCTTCCCTGACGCCCTTCTCGCGGTCAAGCGTCTTTAGTACAAGTTCAACGTCGAAATCCGCCTGAACCAGTTTGGTGAGCACGCGGTCGTACTCGTCCTCTGGAAGTTCTTCCCTTAGTCGCTCGGTCAAATCCTCGAGGAACTTCTCAAGGCGCCGTGCGGTCTCCGGATCTAGATCTCGAAGGATCTCGCCTAAAGGCGCTGTATACGCCTTCAACTCCCGTCCCCTTCGAGTTCGTCAATGCGGACCGGCAACGTAGCGTCTGGTGGAATCTTGCGGATGTACCTCCGCCTGACCTCCGGATCCTGCATCCTGCAATGAGGTCTCCACCTCCCCCACTCTGGGTGTGAAGTAATTCGCTTCCACGCCGCCTTTAGTCCATCCTCGCGGATGTTTCCGAAGGAAATCGGAGTGAAGTCACACGGTGTGACTTCTCCGTCGTTAGTCACGTGGCACTGCACGTACCCGGCGAAGCACCCGGCTCCGTGCTCGCTGTTCACGTAAGACATCGTGGAGACCCGTGGTCCACTCCTCTTTTCGCGGTTCCACTTGAGATGGAGGTTAATGAGATCTTCCCGGTGCTCGTCCGATAGCATCACACTCTCCTCGTGAAGCAGCCGGCCGGTCGGTACGGCATCGAAAATCGTAACCTCGTGCGCTCCCAGGTCGGCGGCGAGACGGACCACGTCCTCCACCTTGCCAGTCTCCACGGTTTCCTGTGTCGCATAAGTCGAAACTCCGACTAGTAGCCCCACATCGAGAGCGGCTTTGATACCACTTATACACCGCTCGAAGAGTCCGGGGACACCCCTAAGTTCGTCGTGCTCCTCGGGATCCGGACTGTCGATACTGACGTGTATTGCGTACAACCCGGCTTCTTTTAGCTCCTCCACTCGGTCTTCCAGAGTGTACCCAGATGTGAACGCCGTGGCGACAGCTCGGTTGCCGTCCACGGCTCGAATGAGTTCGGGTAAATCCTCTCTGAAGAGCGGATCTCCCCCGGTGAAAGTCACGTTGTAGGTGCCGAGGTCGAGCGCATCCTGAATCGCTCGTTGCCAGTCCTCTGTTGAGAGTTCTGTAGGTTTCCGTCTGTCGGCACTACAATGCACGCAGTTACATGGACATTTACGGGTCACGGCCATGGTGACGGCTTCTGGAACGCGACGGCCCAGGACTTCAGACTTCAGCCTCGCCCGGAGGACACGCGTGAACGCCCGACTGGGGAACGGTGGTAGATACAGTGAGAACACAATCCTGTCCTCGAGGACGGCCGCCGGCTTCTCCTCCTCTAGGTGTTTGAACAACTTCTTGAGTGGTCTTAGGAGTGAAGCGAGCTTACCTTCCATTTCGAATCTAACACTGCCTTGTTCCACCCTAGCTTTGACCCGGATCCCAGGCTTCTCGAGTACCGTAATGGCTGTCAAAGGCTGTTACGTCCCCAGTACTTGATAAGGTACTCTCAAGTTGAGTACGAGGAGGATCAGTGCAACTATGGAGACTGTGGTCGAAAGACGGGAAGCTAAAGGCGGATCCATCACCTCACGAAACACCTCGTGAACTATCCGTCCACCGTCTAATGGTTTGACGGGGAGCAGGTTAGCGACACCGACGCCCAGTGATAGCGTCCCCAACATGTTCAGGAACATCACGAGCGTCACCATTACCTCGGAGATGAAGTACCCTCCGAAGTTCGGTATGACGTAAACGCCGAGCACCGGCCGGCCTCGATGCTCGTGTACCTCCACCGACTTGGTTCCTGAATCCGTGACCACCTGAACCACGTTACCGGGCTTATGGTTTGCCAATGCCCGTCGGAGGTCGACGATGGTTTTAACCGGTTGTCCGTCGACTTCTCTGATTATCTCTCCTGCATGCAGTGGTACGTCCTTGAACATCTTACCGTGGACCACAACACCCGACGTCACGTGTCCCGGTATCGTGCTTAAGCCGAGTACGGCCCCCATAGCGATGAACGATGTAAGCACGTTGAACGCCGGTCCGGCACTGAGGACCTCTATTCGCCGCCTCAGTGGGGCGCATCGGAACTCTTCCTCTTCGAGTTCTACGAAGGCACCCGGGAGAACGACCACCAGGAAGAAACCTATTCTCTTGATCCGGATCCCTGAGAGTCGCGCGGCGACTGCGTGACCGAGCTCGTGGACTGTCAGGATGACCGCCAACGATGCCAGGCCCGAGATGAGTGGTAAGGTGATCCCCGGAAGGAGTACGGTGAATCCGCCAGAACCTTCCGAGGCTCCCTTTACGAGCGTATATATTGCGAACGTTAAGCCCGCGAAACCCAGGATCGGGGATGCGCGTACCGAAACTTTCAGAACGGGGCCCAAGAGCGTATGTTCCAGCCAACGATCCATGAAATCGACGCTCTGAGTCGCACGGTAGAGGATACCGTAGCGGAACTTCATTCCCGCTGCCCGTCCCAGGATCATTGAGGCTAGGATGATTGTGAGTGTGATCGCGACCGTTTCAGCTTCCAATGGAATCCCCCGGTGTGAGTGAACTTTGAGGGAAGTGAGGTATACGGAAGAGCATTGGGAGTTGCTACGCGCGCTCAGGGATCGAGCCAGAAGGGTCGTGGAAACTCTATCACAGCTGGGGTTGGAAGGTTGGGTACATGGAAGTGTTGCCCGCGGCGACGTGAGACCTGGTAGCGATGTGGACGTGTTCGTACCGACTCTTGTCTCACCTCACGTAGTCGACGCGTTCATGGACACGGCACCGTTCGAGGTGGTTGGAGTTACCGCGGTACTACCAACACCCCGGGACTGTGTCCGTATCAAGGTCGCGATGGAGGAAGACATTGAAGTGACATTCCCCATCACGCCGCCGACGGACCGTGAACTAGAGTTTTTCGACTTTTCGGGAAAGCTCACCCCCGACTCGCTGAAGCTGGACGAACGGGTTCCAGGCGTGGATAAGCGACTGAGGATGATCGAGCCCGAACCCTGGGGTCATGTGGAGTACTCGATCCTAGGCCGCGAGGGAGAGGCTGCTACGAAACTCGGGGTGAGCACGCAGCTGGTTCACGAGAGGATTCGCGCCTTGACGCGCAGGGATAAAGTAGGGGTACAGGGGGTGCACGCGAAGGTCGAAGGTCGACCGGGAGAGCCAGTCATCGAACTCCTTCGAGAGCTCGGAAGGCGTAACCCGAAGGCGGCCGAGAAGCTATCCGAACTCGGGGTGTAAGCCGTTGACGAAGCCCGTCGAGCCGGACGACCCTAGGATACGACTGCTCCTGGCGTACGTGAACCGAGTGAAGGAACGTGCCGCTTCCGGCGGCTACAGCGGTGTCAATCGACGACGGTTCACGGAAGTTCTGCGATCCATAGAGTCGACGCTCCAGGAGCTCAGGTACTCGTACTTGCCGCCGGAGGACGTCTCGGAGAGGCTGAAAGACTCACTGCCCGACCTGAAGGACGTCGTCGATTCGGAGGAACCCGAGCTCAGATGGCTCGTTGAGTACTTGGAGCACGTCGATGAAGTCTTCGAACGCGAGATAAGGGACGAGTCCGACGCCGTACTGTGCGTGGTCGGTGAAGTCGGAAACGTCCGAGAACACCCGGACGCGGACAACCTCTACATCACGGTGGTAAACACGGGCCGGTTCGGCAAGCGTACCGTCGTTACGAACCTTACCGACGTGGAGGAGGGCGACTCTATGTCCGTTGCTTTGCTCCCACCTAGGGAGTTCTCCGGAGTTGTCAGTGAGGGGATGTTCTGCGGGGAAGCCGATGGAGAGCCGGGGGAAATCATAGAACCACCCAAGCGCGGTGAGGTGCGGAGTATCGTATTGGAATGGATAGAAGGGGTATGAGGACTATGGTTAGCACTGACGACCTCACGTACCGCGAGAAGCTGGTACTATTGGCGCTATACGAGGAATTCGACGGTGGTCCCGCTGGAGTGAAGAAACTGGCTCCGGTCGTACACATGGACAAGACAAAGGTCTCTAGAGCCCTGAACGCGCTCGAAGAGAAGGGACTCGTGGAGTTCGAGCACATGGAAGGACGTCGCCTTACCGAGGAGGGCGAGGAAATCGCCGAGAAGATCGCAAAAGATATGGAACTACCGGAGGATGAAGGTCCTTACCAGTGCTCCGACTGCGGCAGGAAATACAAGCATCTACGACTTAAGTGCGCAGTATGTGGCGGCGAAATCGAAGTGAACAAGGACCACCCAGATGCGGCTAAAGCCGAGTGGAACCTGGAGCGTGCGAGGATGGGCTACCTGTAGAGTTCTTGCGACGAAACGTCAAAACCCTTCTGTTCTTTTCCCATGACACGTGTACTTCTCCAGAGTCAGCGAACTGAATGACAACAATTTCTCGTCTCTTCACGTCATCCCGAGCGTTCACCGTAGTAACTTCGGCACGGACGTACGTCACGTTACCCGCCTCATCCTCGAACAACGGTCGAATTCCCACGACAAGTTCCCCTTCCTCCCTCGCCAAGATGGAGTTGGCGTAGTATACTAGGGGACGATACTGCTCCCACTCCTTGTTATAAACCGTGATCTCCTCAGATCCCACGCCCATCGCCTGGAGAATCCTCGTCAGCACGAGATCGGCCCCCGAAGTTACCGGCGGGAAAGGCGTCGACACACCCGCTCCGTTATTTATCGACCTCGAGTGAACAAGCCCACTGGGGAGCTGTCGCTTGACTAAGGAACACTGGTCGGAGATTAAGGCGCGGGAAGTTATCGAGCACTGTCAGGAGCACGCTGACGAACTCCAAGACGAGATAGTCGTGGCCAGCGGGGCTTCGACATCCGGACGTCTTCATGTGGGAAATGCCCGAGACGTTCTCACCGCAGACGCCGTGGCCCGAGTCCTGCGAGAGCGTTACCATGAAGATGTTCGGGTCGTATGGGTTTCCGACGATGTGGATCCTCTACGTCGCATCCCACGTGACCTCGACGGTAAACTCTCGGAGGATTATCTCGGTATGCCATACAAGGCAATTCCAGTCGGCGACGAACCCTATTCCGACCGCTGGGCTCGTAACTTCGTGGAGGAGCTTCGTGAGTTCGGTGTGGAGGTTGATTGGATATCGTCGGCTGAACTGTACACAGACAGTAGCTTCGCAAAGCTGGTCCGAGAGGTCGTGAACGATTACTATGGCGGCGGTAGGAGGCTCGCGAGCGTTCTCGAACGTTTCGGACTGGAGGATGCGCGGGTCTACATGCCAGTCTGCGAGGAGTGCGGTCGCATCGCTACCACTAGGGTGGTCGACGTAGACGGTTGGCGCGTCGAATACGTCTGCGAAGGGCAACATGAGATAGGGGACGCCGTTCTGGAGGGATGTGGACACCGTGGAGAGCTCGACCTTAAGGAGCCGATCGAGGTCAACGGGTTTGAGATCCCACCGGGCAAGCTCGGATGGAGGATCGAGTGGCCGACCCGCTGGGTTTACCTGGGTGTCGCCTGTGAACCCTTTGGCAAGGATCACTACGTGGCCGGAGGCTCGTACGAGGTGGGATCGGCGATCGCCGAGGAGTTCTTCGGGTTTCCAGCCCCGGTACCGGTCCCCTACGAGTGGATCACGCTCGACGGCAAGGCGATGTCCTCCTCCAAGGGGCATTACGTGACCCTGTCCGATTGGGGTGAAGTATGCCATCGCGAGGTACTCCGCTACCTCGTCCTGCGCGGCAAACCGCTGAAACATCTCGACCTGGACTTACGGTTCGGTCTTTTGCAGGCGGTGGACGACTACGATGAGTTAGAGAAGCGGTATTTCACCGGTGAATCCGACGAGAGGGAGCGGCGTATATATGAGCTCTCCCGAGTCGATAGGATCCCGGATGAGTGTCCACCCCACGTACCGTTCCGGTTCTGCGCCGTCGTGGCTCAGGTGGTGGGTATCGAGGACGACGTCTCGGAGGAAGAGTTCGAACGGGCGCTGGAGATATTCCGGAGGACCGGACACCTCGAATCTGAGCCAGAGGACTTCGGTCGGGAGTGGCTCCGTGAGAGACTTGAGAAGGCCTCGCGATGGGTGGATAAGTACGCCCCGGAAGAGGCCAGGTTCAGGGTCCGGGATGAACCGGAACCCGTGAAGCTGTCAGACCGGGAGCGGGAGTTCCTCGAGGACCTGGCCCGCCGGTTAGAATCGGAAACAACTAAAGAAGATCCGGAAACATTACAGCGGGCTGTGTTCGAGGCCGCCCGTACCGCCGGATTACGCCCCGCGGACGCCTTCAGAGTGTTCTACAATGTCGTGATCGGGAAGGACCGAGGTCCACGCGCTGGCACCCTCATCGCGGCCGTGGGGGTGGATCGGATTTCGAGGCTGATCCGAGGCTGCCTCGAGGCTTCCGAAGACTAGACACCGGAAACGTGATCCTTGGTGCCTTCCCGGAGGGTTGTAGGCTCTGCGTGTGCGGAGCTAAGCTGGTGGTATTCGTGACCGGGGTGTGTGACTGTGGGTGTTGGTACTGTCCTGTATCGCCGAGGAAGAAAGGGAGCGACGTTTCCTTCGCCAACGAGCGTCCGATACGGTCTGAACGTGATCTAATTGAAGAAGCGGAATTGATGAACGCTGAAGGAGCGAGTCTCACCGGTGGCGATCCGTTAATGCGTTTCGAGAGGACCGTCGACGTCATTCGCACGCTCAAAGACGAGTTCGGCGACGATTTCCACATCCACCTTTACGTACCTGCGGAGTCCGTCAGGGAAGGAGCGGTTGAAGAACTAGATGGAGCGGGACTGGACGAGCTGCGCGTGCATCCATCCTCAGACTCGATAGTCAACAGGCGTGCGGCCGAGGTCCTGGAGGACTCCGGGATGGATCTGGGGTTCGAGATGCCCGCCATCCCCGGGGAAGAAGACTGGATCCGGGAGGTGGCTAAACTAGCGGACGAGTACGGGTTCGAATTCCTCAACGTCAACGAGCTGGAATTCACCGAATCCAACGCCGAAGAGCTCAGAAGACGTGGGTTCGAGCGCGTAGATGACGATATGTCCGACGCTGTCGCCGGGAGCGAGAGGACTGCCCTCACCGCGCTGTCGGAGGTTGCTAACAACGTCGGCATCACCCTCCATTACTGTCCTTCCGAGGTGAAGGACTCCATCCAGTTCCGGGAAAGGATCAAGAGAATGGCGAAGAACGTGGCACGTGACCACGAAGAGATCGATGAGGAGGGACTCATAGTGAAGGGGATTTTCGAGGTGGTATCTGGCGATCCGGAGGATCTCGCCAACGTACTGATCAACATCCTCGAGGTGCCCGAAGAATGGGTGCATGTGGATGGGAACCGAGTAGAGACGAAGCCGTTCGTCGTCGACGAGCTCGCCGACGTACTTTCGGATTTGGAGGAGGCCTCTCGATGTGAGATCAGGGCTTGGATCATCCGTGAGTACCCGACATGGGATAGAACTGTGGTGGAACGATGGCCGGTGCGGGGGTGAGCGCGTCGCGTGAAGATATCGCACTCCGGCTACGACGCGTGATCAGGGTCTGGGGGGCAGCGCTGTACGTAGGCTCCGTACTCCTCATCATTCTGATCGCCGTGCTAGGACTCGAAGCTCTAGGCCAATACAGCTACCAGGCTCAAGTGCTGCTTTTCGGTAACTACAGGGGACAGCTGGCGGAGATCAATGAAAAGTATCAAGTGCTCAAGACGGAGTTCGATCAAGCTAATCAGAAGCTACAGGCACTACGTGACTTGTACCCGATCTCGAGTACCGACCTCCATCAAGTCGAGAAAATTCGCGCTAAAGCCTCCCTAGAGATCCAGTCATTGAAATGGAAGAAGGAAGACGCCGAATTCGCGGTCTACGTGCTGAAAGATCCGGCAACCTCCGATCTGAAGCTGAAGGAATGTATGGCGGAGCTACGACGCGCGGAAGCCGCGGTAAAGGCGTTCATGCGGGCGGTCAAGGGACTTGAAGACAAGTACGCCGGCAGGGTCCGCTGAAGTCGATCTGAACAACCTACATCCAGATCTAGAAGTCGATCGACACTCCGGCTACTTACGGTTCAGACTCTACAGGCTGATCGAGTTTGAGGTGGAACCCGAAGAATTTCACAGAATGGTAGCCGCCGTAATCTCCAAACGTGAGCGGCGCACGGTGCCGGTCACCCTGCACGACACTCGTGTAGCTGCTCCGGTACCCCGTGAGGTGTTGGTCGGCGTTTTAACCGATCTCATATCCGGACTCGCCGGCGAGTCCGGGAAGAGCGTCTACACGGGTCGTAGGGTGTATTACATCACCGAGACCACGGGTATTCCGCTGATAGGTCACACGGCTTTCGGTATCATCGACCGTGGAACCAACGTAATACAGGTGCGCCCGCTCTCCGGGTGCAATCTATGCTGCATATACTGCAGTGTAGACGAAGGGCCGATCTCCCGCACGCGTTGGCGTGATTTCATGGTGGATCCCGACTACTTGATGGAGTGGTTCGACGTCGTAGCCGAGTTCAAAGGTCAGGGGCTCGAAGCACACCTCGACGGTCAAGGTGAACCCACGCTGTACCCTTTCCTGCCCGATGTGGTCCAAGCTCTCAAAGAGCACCCGAATGTCGTCATCGTCTCCATACAGACCAACGCCGTACCTCTGAGCGAAGACCTGGTGGACGAGCTTGTCGAGGCTGGAATCGACAGGTTCAACGTGAGCGTTAACTCGCTCGATCCGAAGAAGGCTCGGGCCATGGCGGGTCGGAAGGACTACGACGTCGAGCATGTGAAGAAGGTAGTCGAGTACATAGCCCAAGAGACCGAGGCCGACGTACTGGTAGCGCCGCTGTGGTTGCCGGGCTATAACGACGACGACATTGTGGAAATCATCAAGTGGGCGACGAGAATAGGTGCGGGGAAGCGGTGGCCGCCACTCGGAATCCAGAACTACTTAGAGTATAGGTTCGGCCGACGACCTAAGTTCCTGCGTCGGATTGTACCGATGAAAGAGTTCTACAGGTGGCTCAGAGAACTTGAAAGCAGGACGGGAGTTCGCCCACTGGTGCTCAAACCAGAACACTTCGGGACCGAGCCCAGGAAATCACTACCGAAACCGTTCCGACGGGGAGACGTGATCAAAGCGGAAATAGTGTTGGAAGGACGGTTACGGGGTGAGATGATAGCCCGAGCGGCCGACCGCGTTATCGCCATCCCGGACTCCGCCAAGATATTAAACGTGGGAGACAGCGTCCGGGTGAGAGTGACGAGGGACAAGCACAACATCTTCGTAGGGACCTTGGTCTGAACAAGGGGGAGAATCACCGATGGCGGAGGAACGTTCGAAGGATGACATACCGGACTGGTGGGAGAAGGAGTGGGTTGAGTTCAGGTACCGTGGCTACACCCTGGATGAGCTGATGAAGATGCCCATCGAGGAGTTCATTGAGCTACTCCCCGCACGCCAGCGTCGCTCACTGAAACGCGGCTTGCCTTCCAGACACAAGAAGCTGCTACGCAAAGTCCGGCGAGCTAGGAGGCTCCTTAGGCTCGGTAAGAAGCCCCCGGTGATCCGGACCCACTGCCGGGATATGATCATCCTGCCCGAGATGGTAGGACTGACCATTGCGGTGTATAACGGAAAGGAGTTCAAAGAGGTGAAAATCGAGCCGGAGATGATCGGTCACTACCTTGGTGAGTTCGCCAAGACCAGGAAGACTGTCGAGCACGGAGATCCAGGAATTGGTGCTACACGGAGCTCGTTGTTCGTGCCGCTGAAGTAATCACCACCTAGCATCGGGCACCTCGACGTGTACGCCGTATAGGGACAGTTTCCTGTCCACCTCCAGCACCCTTCTCACTGCGGATAAAGCTATTGAACCCGATTTCAGCGCGACCCAGTACTCGAAAAGACCGTCATACTCCGTGCCCACCTTGCTATCCTCCATTTCCAGTATACCGGGCTCATCAGGTCCTGAAGAAGTGATCCTCCGGACTATCTCCCGGAACTTGTTCGTGACCTTTCGCACGTTCCAGTCCCGCTCTTCATCGTACTCCCTCAAGTGGCGCAAGGCGATTTTTAGGACGTCAACCAGCGACCGTCCCCGTCGTTTCACGGGTTCATCGATCGAGGCTGATCCACGAACCTTAAGCTCGTCCAGCGGCCCTCGTGAGCGTGCCTCGTGCCTTTCGAGGATCACTTCTACGATCCGTGGGAGAGACGTGGAGTCCGCCTGGCGTACGGTAACTTCGAACGTGTACCTGGTATCGGACGTCACGTACTGCACGATGCGATTGGTGGGAAGCTTCTCCTCGGCACGTACCCACACCATCAGCGAGCATCTAGCTTCCGAATACTCCTTCAGAGGGACGTGTTCGGCCATTTCTTTTAAGGTTTTGTAAATCTCCTTCACGCGTCCACTTTTGAGCTCGGGGGCACACTCCCTGGTCAATTCCATCCCGGTCCTGCGAGGCGAGGTCTGTACCCCCCGGACGGAGGTGATCTCAACATGATCGATGTCCTCCTGATCAACCCCCCCGATGTCACGACTAAGTACCAACGATTCTTGGGAATTACAGCGCCTCCGCTGGGACTAGCCTACATCGCCGCGGTGCTCGAGGAGGCGGGATACACGGTTAAAATCCTCGATTGTCCCCCACTGGACATGTCCTTCGAGGACCTGAGACGAGCCGTACGGAAGCTCCGTCCTAGAATCGTGTCTATCATGGCCACGACACCGATCATTCACCAAGCTTACCAGGCGGCCAAGATAGTCAAGGAGGAACTAGAGGATGCCATCGTATGCCTTGGTGGTTATCATCCCACTTTCATGGATATCGAGTGCCTTAAGGAGTGCCCCTATGTCGACGTTGTGGTACGGCGTGAGGGCGAATTCACGCTCCTGGATCTGGCGAAGGTGTTCATCGACGGCGTAAAAACGCTCTCGGAGGTACTTGGGATCACGTATCGTGAGGAGGACGACATAGTTAGAGCCCCTGACCGGCCCCTCATTCGCGATCTCGACGCACTACCGTTCCCCGCGCGCCACCTTCTTCCCATGGACAAGTACACTTTCTTCGGGGCTAAAACCACCGCCACCACGATGGTATCGAGCAGAGGTTGTCCCGTAGGATGTGACTTCTGCGCTTCTTCAGCGATGCACGGCCACAAACTCCGGATGCACTCGGCCGAGCGTGTGGTCTCCGAGATGGCGCATGTCCATGAGAACTACGGATCGAACATCATAGCCTTCGTCGATGACACATTCACGTACGATCGGCGGCGTGTTGAGGAGATATGTCGGCTCATCGTGGAAAGCGGTTTGGACGTAACCTGGGGCTGTGCCGCGCGTGTCGACACCATCGACAGGGAGCTGCTCGAACTCATGCGCGAGGCGGGATGCTCGGTACTGTTCTTCGGAGTTGAGTCGGGCAGTCAGGAGGTTCTGGACAACGTAGGTAAGGGATTCACGGTCGAGCAGACGAAAAAGGCGTTCCAACTCTGTCGCGAGTTCGGTATAGTAACTGTGGCGTCGGCCGTGATCGGCTTACCAGGAGAGACCCACAGGAGCGCCCGGCAGACGATAAAGTTCCTGAAAGAAATAGACCCCGATTACGCCGTGGTGTCCGTCGCGACGCCATATCCCGGCACTAAGTTCTACAAAGAGGCTGTGGAGAAAGGGCTCATCGAGGAAGAGTCGTGGGACAAGTATACCCTCACGGATCCAGTGGTTAGGACGACCGAATTGTCCCTCGAGGATGTGAAAAAGTACCAAAAGCGCGCCATGATCGGGTTCTACCTCCGTCCCAGGTATCTCATCCGACGGCTGAAAGAGGACGGCATCGACGCCGTCCGCGTAACCGGGACGATGATCGCCGAGGTCGCGTTCAAGAAGATGAAAGCGTTGCTGGCTAAGATCCCGAGCCCTCGGTTTTCACACCGCAAGGGCTCGGACGAGTGACGAACGCCTCGTAACCTAAGGCGCTGAGCGTTTCGACGGCACGTTTCGCGTCCTCCTCCCTCTCGAATAACGCGACCGCGCATCCTCCTCCTCCGGCGCCGGTAACCTTCGCCCCCAAGGCACCCGCGTTCCTGAGCACGTTCACGATCTCCTCTAGGGCACGTGTAGAGACGTTCAGGGCCGCCAACAGCCCATGGTTGACGTTCATGAGCTCCCCTACAGTCCTTAGGTCTCCATCGTGTAGTGCTACTTCGAGATCCTCGACGAGTTTCCCTATCAGCTTCATGATCCCGTCGACGATACCCAACCTCTCGCGGAACTCAGCCACTCGACGCACCATCTCACCCGTACGGCTGGGTTCCTGAGAATGCGCCACGACCAACACGGGGTCACGCTCCGGTTCGATTGGTTTGAACTCCCGTCCTGAAACTCTCACGAACCCGCCGTACGTGACCACCGTGGCGTCGGTCCAACTCGCCTTCCCCTGCACTTCTAGCTCCACCTCACGAACTAGTTTCCGTATCTCTTCCCTGGAAACATCTACGTTCGACACCTCAGCTAGTGCGAGTAGCACTGCCGCTGTGATCGCGGCCGATGTGCCTAGACCACTCGCTGCAGGGGCCTCCGACATAATCCTCAGGTTGGATGGGTGGGCGTCGAATTCCTCCGATGCCTTTCGCACCGCCGTAGCCACGTACGTCAGTTCCTCGCGCAGGCTCTCGGATCGGAAGTCCTTTACATTTCCATCACGTGTGATATCGGCCATTACGTCCCCCTCGCAGCTAAGCTCGGTTTCCACCCTGAAACTATCATCCCCGGGTTCCGCTACGACCCTGACGTAGGTATCTAATGCCACCGCGACCGCCGGATACCCGTAAACGACGGCATGTTCACCCGCCAAGATAGCCTTCAGTGGAGCTTTGACGGAAATACGCAACCACAGTCCCCCGGGTGACTGATCTTGATGTTGCCGAAGACCCTCAATCCTGTGGTGAAGGATAAGTACGTTGAGAGCCTCGAAGAACTGGCTGACTTGATCGCCAGCGCGGATCTAAGGACCGGAGTTGTCAGAATCACCGCACGGTCCGGTGACGCCCTGCTCGACGCATTCATCGTGGTCCTCAACGGTAAGGTAGTCTACATTGAAGTCGAAGAGGTGCGGACCGGAGAACGATGGCGAGGAGAGGAAGCGCTAGAACGCCTGAAGGAGATCTTGAGTGTAGTTGAGAAAGGCCAATCTGCCGTCGTCGACGTGTTCGAAGCCTCGGAAGAGGACGTCGAGATGATCTTCGAATACCACGGTATACGTCCGAAGGAGATCGAACTGGATGAGGTGCTACCGGTCCCCGTACTCGAAACCGATATCGAGCTCGAGACCGAGAAGCTCGAGGGTGCCGAGAAAGAGGAAGCCCCGGAGGAAACCGAGATCGAGGTAGGAGAAGTCGAAGAAGCTTACGATGAGGAACCGGAAGCCGTAGAGTCCTACGATTTCACGGAAGAACTCGAGAGAGAATCGGAATCACTATCGCGGGAGGAGATACTGAAGAAATACGGGATCAAGGAGCCTGACGAATCCTTCGTCAAGAACATCCTGAAGGAGTTCACCGGAGTGGAGACGGACCTTCGAGAGCGGATCTCGAGAGTCCTTCGTAGCTACGGCATAACGGTATTCAAGGCGGAAGGTATCGTCGAAGTCCTCCTGGGAGACGATACCGACGAGGAGGATGTCGTCGAGACAATTCGGGACTTCATGAAGGATGTCGGCGTTGACGAATTGGAGGTCCGCACGTACCGGCCCGAGTGGTTAGGGAGAAAGATTTAAGGTGACCCAGTCGGGTTAGGATTTGGGCTCGGGCCGGCAGCTCAGTCTGGACAGAGCGCGGGCCTTCGGAGCCCGTGGTCCCGGGTTCAAATCCCGGCCGGCCCACACGTATCATCGTTACGGTATCCGTAACAATGGGGTTTTCGGGTTGGACGACGAACTCCGGAAGCTCGTAGAAGCAGGTCCCCTCGAGGTCGTGATCGCGAAGCTGGAGGAGATACTGATGCGCCTTGACCGTCTTGAAGCGAAGATCGACGAGACTCTCGCTCGTATCGAAAGGTTGGAACGGGAGCTGAGGAAGGATGAGCGTGAATGAGCTTCCCTTCGACAGCATCGCCATCATCGGGCTAGGAGTGGAGGGACGTACCTGCGCGATGAGGTTAGCGGAACTGGGACTCAAGATCTACGCCTCCGATATCAGGGAAGACGTCGACGTCTCATCGCTCGAGAGGCTTCCCAACGTCGAGGTAGAGCTCGGTCATCACGACCTCGACAGAATCTGCGAGTGTGACACCGTATACTTCTCGCCCAGTATACCGAACGACGCGGAGATAGTCCGCGAGGTCCGCAACGTCGGGGTTCCGCCACTCGAGGAGCTCCTCACATGGCCAGATTCCTCCGAATTCGTCGTGGTCAGCGGAACCAACGGCAAAACAACGACAGTTCATATGATCAACTACCTACTCGACAAACTCGGTATCGATCGGGAGGTCGGTGGAAACGCCGGAGGGGGATTCGACGGGTACGCTACTCTCTACGTGCGAGCCGAGTTGGCACGTCCAAAGGTCGTGGTCTGTGAAGTGTGTGACATGACGCTGGATTATTTCTCCGACCGAGCTCCACGGTACGATGTCGCAGTCTTCTTGAACCTGGGTTTGGATCACCTGGACTACCACGGTTCGATCGAGCGGTACGCGGCCCGTGCGGCCCGTTTCTGTGATCGGGCTCGAGAGACGGCGATTGTCAAGTGTGATGGAGAGGAACGGAAGGTAGTCGAAAGGATGGAGGGCACTCCCAGATGTTATGATAGGTTAGACGTGGAGGTCGACATACCGCTCCGAGGGGAGTTCTACAGGCTGGACGCCAAAGCCGCTCTGCTGGCCGTCGCCGAGATAACCGGTGAATCACCCGAGGAGCTGGCCCAATTACTCTCGGACTTCACCGGTGTCCCCGGGCGCATCATGGAGTACAGGCTTGGTGAAGGTCGGCTGGTCATCGGGAAGACCGACAACCTCTCCGCCCTGAGAGCCGTCTTGAAGGACTACGGACCCCTAGACGTCGTCTTCTGGGGGACTCCGAGGCCGGGCGAAGATTACCGGATCGAAGGAATCGGCCGAGCCCTCCGAGAGGCGGAAGTGGAACGCGTTTACGTGTTTCCCGGCCTGTCAGAGGAGACCGTAGACGACGTTATCGAGGAGCTCGCGAGCTCCGGAATTGAGGCGTCCCGGGTAGAGACTTCCGAGGTCGCCTCGAAGGCCTTGGAACTGGCGCGACGTGGTCGGGCTGTGGGAGTGCTCGGAAACGGACAGAGTGTTATAACCTCGATACAACACGATGTCGAGCATGCGGTACGCTTTTTGACCGCTGGATCGGAGCGATCTCGGGGATGAGCTGGGATGGAAGTTGAATTCATACGGTTGGCGGATGAGATCCCGGAGTGCGAGTTCTTGATTGAGGGGTACCCGGGAATAGGGATGGTGGGCGTAATCGCCATCCGCCACGTGGTGACTGAGTGTGGGGCTGAACCTGTCTTCGTAATGAAAACCAAGGACATGCCGACGGCGGCGATCGTGCACGAGGGCCGTGTGTACCCATCAGCCGGAGTTTTCGTGCTAGACGACCTATCTTTCTTCTACTCGGAGCAGGCCGACATGCGTCCCGGAGTCGTTCAGAAGATCTCGGAGTCAGTGGCCGACCTATCCAGGGAGATAGGCGTGGAGTGCATCGTGTGTTTGGCTGGTATCAGAGCGCCCGACCTCGAGGGTGAGCCCTCACTGTACTACGCCGCCACCTCGGATAAAGCCGCCGAGCTTTTCGATGGTATCGCGGAGCCACTCGAGGGAGGTACGATCACTGGGGTCAGTGGTCCGTTGCTCTTAGAGGGTAGCTTGCGCGGTCTGGACGCGGTCTGCCTTCTCGTCGAGACTCCGGGTACATATCCTGATCCCAAAGCGGCATCTCGGGTCGTAGAAGCCCTCAACGAGGCACTGGGACTCAGTGTAGACGTGTCGAAGCTCGAGGAGGAAGCGGAGCGCATCGCCAAGGCTGTTGAAGAGACTGTACACCGTCTCCGGGAACAGCAACGAATAGAGGAAGAAGAGGCAGAACCGACTGAGAGGATGTTCGTGTAGCAATCTGACACCTTCTCGCATCTTGACCTCGCACCTTAAAGGGCGGTGGTTTCACTTAAGGGGTCGTGAATCGGGTTGAAAATGCTCGCAATTACTGGGGTGAGCTTCCGAGTCGTCGAGCAACTCCTCACACAAGGACACACTCAGATAATAGTACGTAGCGGTAACAACCTCGACGCAGTCGTCCGCCTTCAGCCTGGTGATTTAGTCTTCGTGACCACCGTCGGCAAGCGAGAGCTCAAGGAGGGTGTCAATGGTGTCGTAGCCACGGTGCGCTCCGTCAGCGTGGTCCACGAGCACGTCGTAACCGGGGGCGACGAGCACTTCGAGCGGGAATTCGTGGCGGCCAGACTCATCCTGAGTCAAGTCGGGTCCGGTCGTGTTAGGGAGTACAAGGACCTCGGTGTAGGTCGTCGCGTTGAAGTCGACGTGGAAATGGAGTCGGCGGTTTCGGAGGCCTATTGAAGGGGTGGAGTAGGATTAGGGGGATCGCCACCGGGACCCTAGTACTCCTATCTCTGGCCCTCGTCTCTGCGTATGCGGTCTACCACGACTACGTCGAGGCCGAGAGATACGTGAATGCTGTCCGCGCCCGTATGGGTTGGTCTCCGTTACCACCCAAACTCCTTCCCTACTGCGATCGGTTCGACTTGGTCACATATCAACAGGGAGGTTTCGTGGCCATCAAGATCTTCGTTTACCCGCCTCTAACTACGGTACCGCGGATCCTCCCTAGGGTGAAACCGGGCGAGGACGAGTTGAGTGTGGTCCGCACCCTGGCGTTGTTCGTGTCCGACACAATGCAATACGATGTAGGGGCGGAACCTCCGGAATACTTACCGCCCGTACTCCGACGAACCCTCACGGAGCTGGAACTGTGGGGCAGATGGCGTGGAGCCTGTGGAACCGCCGCGTACATGTTCTCCTATTTATGCCGACTTTACGGGATCCCGACTCGCTTCGTACTGATAGAACCCGCTGATACGGGAACCGTGATTCCGGGGACGGGATCGGAGTGTGAGAGGTTCGTACTCCACGCGCAGGTTCAGGTCTGGGTTCACGGTCGTTGGATTACCGTGGACCCTTCGGTGGGATTGGTGGGGATCTCGGATCGACTTGTTCAGGGGCATCGAGTACGTCCCGACGGCACCGAGCTTTACACACCTAGGGTTAGGAGTTACACCGTCTGCACCCAAGGACCCCTGGTTTTCTGGGATACGCTCACCGGGCTGGTGGAGTCGATAGTCTAGTGCTTCCGCAGTACCTCCTCGTAGATCCTCCGGACTTTCTCGATGGTGTCTGCGTCTTCCGGACCCAGATCGTCGCGCACGCGCACCAGTCTCGGGAACCGAAGGGCGAATCCGGATGAGTACTTCGGGCTTTTCTGGATATCCTCGAACTCCACCTCGAAGACCACCTCAGGCTTGAACCTGACTTCGCGTCCCGATTCCTCTACTATCAAGTCCTCGAACATCTTAGTCAGTCGCTTGAGTGTCTCGTCGTCCACGCCTGTTCCGACCTTACCCACCTCCATTAGGTTCTCCTTGTTCTCGTCCCAGACGGCCAGCAGGTAGGAACCGATGAGCCCCTTCCGCTTGCCCTTACCCCAAATGCCGCCGATGACCACACAATCCAGTGTCTCGAGCACCGGCTTGACTTTCAACATCTTCTTGCCGCGGACGCCCGGGGTGTAGTTAGCATCCAGATCCTTCACCATGACTCCCTCGTGTCCTATCTCCAGGGCTCGATGGAACATCTCGGCCGCCTCCTTTGGGTCGTCCGTGATCACCTGTTCGACGAGCATCACCTCTCCCTCGCGCTCGCGTACTATTTCCTCGAGCCGACGTCGACGCTCTCGGAACGGAGTGTCGACCAACGATTCGCCGTCCACGTACAGGCAGTCGAAAAGGTGCAGCTCTACCGGAATCTCCTTGCGCACATCCTCGATGTCGTACTTCCGCTTGATCCTGTGTAGTAGCTCCTGGAATGGTCGCGGTTTTCCTGTCTCTGGGTTGATGGCCACGGCCTCGCCCTCCAGGATGAACTCGTCCGCGTCCACGCAGTCCTTCACGGCTTCCACGATGTCGGGGAGTGCGTGGGTCACGTCCTCGATCCTCCTGGTGTACACGCGTACTTCCTCTCCGTCCGAGTGCACTTGCACGCGGGCGCCATCCAGCTTGATCTCCACCGCGCCTTTTCCTCCAACCTCCGCGAGTGCTTCCCTCACATTCCTCGCCGCTTGCGCCAGCATCGGCTTTATCGGTCGCATGGGCCTCAAGTCGATTTCACGGAGACCTTCCTCACCACTCGTCATCGCCACTTTGGCTACCAGTCCCAGGTCGTTCGACAGCATGTGGGCCCTCTCGACTAATTTCCTGCTCACTCCGAAGGCCTGGGCAATGGCTTCCTCCACGGTGCTTTCCCGCACGCCCGTCCGCAGCTCACTCAGTGCCTGCCTAACCAGGTAGCGGGCCTCTTTCGGCTTCGCCTTGGCGAGCAACCCCATCATCAGCCTCATCTTCCGTTTGACGGCTCCCTCACCCTCGACCTCCGCTATCTTCTCGAAGGTCTCCCTCACCTCGCTCACCATGAGTGGTCTTGAATCGAGCAGCGTCGACGTCTTCCGACGCTTCAGCAGCTCCTCGGCGGCGAGTCCGAGATCGCCGAGCCGCTTGAACAACTCCGTGACCTCGGAGTCGGTAGATCCCGTGGCGGTCGCGATCACCTTCCGCATCAGCTTAGATCCGATTCCGAGGTCCCTCGGATCCCATCCGGGGAACACCTGGTTGGCCAGGAACAGCGTAACAATGTCGATGACGTTCTCCGGACACTGCCGTAGGAACTGGGCGATCAGGCTTATTTTGGCCTTCCTGGAACTGATCCGCTCCAGTTTCTCGAAGGCCTCCGCCAGAGACGAGTAGTAAACGTCATCGTCCGTCGCTTTGACTTTGAACTCAGCCCCGCTAGGACCGACCGCTTTGGTGGGCTCTTTCTTCCTCTCCTCCCTACGAGCACTCTTACGTTTCTCCGCTCCTTCCTTTTCCCTCTTCTCCTTCCTCCCACTCTTCTTCCTGAGAGGAGAGGATATGAAGAAGTCGAGTTTCCTGGATTTAGGGACGGGTCGAGTCACGTTCGTCACCCCCATTGACGGGTGATCGTCCTTTTAGGAATTACCCGTTTCCGCTGCGGAGGTAGTCGGGCATGGTGATGGTGGAGAGGGTGGTACAGGCTCTTCCGGGGATGGAACCCGAGGATTTCGAGGTCCTACGAGCCCTCGAGATGGAGATGCGCAGGCACGAGTGGGTCCCGTTCGATCGACTGCTCGAACGCACCGGCCTCGACGAAAAGGAGCTAGGCTACCGTCTGTCCAGACTCGATCGTTGGGATATGGTCGTCCGGACGCGACGGCAAACGGTCGGGTACCTAGGTTACCAACTGCGTCCCGAAGGGTACGACGCTCTCGCCCTCCGGGCGCTCGTGGACCAAGGCGTGCTGGAAGGACTCGGCCCGGAGATCGGGGTGGGAAAAGAGGCCGACGTGTATTTGGGCATCTCTCCCAAGGGCGCGCAGCTGGCCGTTAAGTTCAACCGAATCGGTCGTACCAGTTACACCAAGGTCAAACGGTACCGTGAGTACGTGAAGGACAAGCGCCATATCTCATGGCTTTACGTCAATAGGCTTACGGCCGAGCGCGAGTTCGAGGCGCTCTTACACTTGTACCCCGATGGTGTTTCCGTCCCTAGGCCCGTAGCTCAGAACAGGCACGTACTCGTGATGGAACGCTTTGAGGGACGGGAACTCGCGGAAACTCGGGTGGAGAACCCCGAGGCGGTCCTGAACCGGGTGCTCGAGGAGTACGAACACGCCCTCGAAGTCGGCGTGGTTCACGGGGACCTGAGTCAGTTCAACGTAGTCATCGAGGGCGACGAGGTGCTTCTCATCGACTGGGCGCACTGGGTCGAGGTATCCCACCCATCGGCCCGTGAGCTCATCGAACGTGACGTACGGAACATATGTGACTACTTTCGCCGGAAATACGGCGTTCACAGGCATCCGCGGGAGTTCTTCTGGAATTCCGGATGAGGAGGCCTACGGGGATCGAGGCGTGCCGATGAGAGGGTGGCCTGTTACCGACGGGCCATTACACGTCACGATGGGGGATAACGCTTCCAGATGAATTCGATAGGGTACAACACCCGGGTTGCTCTCGCAACCGTAAAAAGAGCTGGCTTGGGAAGCTCCGCCGGGGGCTCGCGCTCATGCCGATCGAGATCGACATGAATTCGTGTTTGCTGTGCGAAGCGTGCGTTGCAGCGTGCCCCACGGGTGCTATCCGCCGCGAAGATGGGGACATGAACTACTGCATCGTCTGCGGCGCCTGCGTGAAGGCCTGTCCCGTCGATGCCCTGGAGCTTGAGGACCTAGAACGCGAAGTGGATGGAGAGGGGGTAGAACTCAAAAGGATCGCCTGGAAGCCCGAGGAGTGCCACAAGGAAGATCCACCTCAGTGCGGTGAGGTGTGCCCGCAAGAGATCCTGCGGATCGAAGATGGCTACCCGGAGCTCCGCGGATTCTGCGTCATGTGTCTCAAGTGCATGGAAACGTGTCCCATCGACGCAATCGGTGTGAAGGGTGTCGTTGAGCCCAAGTCCGAGCCTCCAGAGCATCCAGAGGATGAGGATGTCTACGTACACCCCGAACGGTGCGTCGGGTGCACCTACTGCCTCCAGGTATGTCCGACCGACGCTATCGAGATGGTACCGACCGAAGTCGAGTTCTTCAAGGCCGAGGAGAACGAGTGGTCACCTGTCTACGTAGACCCGGACACGATGGAACTGAATCGGGGCCGGAAAGTGGCCAAAATCGACCCGGAGAAGTGCACTGGTTGTACACTGTGCGTCCAGGTATGTCCGTGGGGGGCCATTACGGCAGCGCGTGACGTACCGGTCCAGTCCCGCGAAGTTGAGAACGAAATCGATGATGACAAGTGCGTCGGATGCGGAGTATGTGCTGAAGTCTGCCCAGGTGACCTGATCGAGGTCGACGGTGTCGCCAAGGTACCGGAGAAGTGCCCAGCATGTAAGCTCTGTGAGCGTGCGTGTCCTGTCGACGCCATCTCAATTAACGTCTCCTACGAGCGCTCCGGTGAGATGGAGTGAGTTTTTTCACCCACCTCACCCGCTCCGCCCGGGGCGAACGTTGCGGGTAGGGACCTACCTGGTGGATGGTACCCCACGCCCCGCCGTATTCCTCGATGATGAAGTTCGTGTCTACGATCTTCCCGTGCTCGAATTCATCGAAGTAGCCCACAGTGACGGGCTGGACGGTCTTGACTATTCCGTGTACCCGCTATCGGAGCTCAGAATAGGTCCACCGGTCCCGCGGCCTCCTAAGATAATCTGCTTCGGACTCAATTACCGCGAGCACGTTAATGAGTTACGCGAGATAGGAATGGACGTCCCCGGTGAGCCCGTCATGACCATGAAGGCCCCCACCGCGGTGATCGGCCATCTGGATACTGTCAAGTTACCGAGGGAGGCGCGCAGGATCGATCATGAGCTCGAGCTGGCGGTGGTGATCGGAGAGCGATGTCGTAAAGTGTCTCCCGGGGAGGCTCGAGACGTCGTTTTCGGGTTCACTATCATCAACGACGTGACGGCCCGTGACATCGAGAAAAGAGAAGGCCAGTGGGTCCGGGCGAAGAGCTACGACACGTTCGCGCCTTTAGGACCGTGGATCGAAACCGAACTAGAGCCTGACGGACTCGAAATGAAGCTCCGTGTTAACGGTGAGGTGCGCCAGCGCGCTACCACGGACGACATGATCCGGGATCCGTACGAGCTGGTGTCGTTCACGTCCAGGGTGATGACGCTCGAGCCCGGAGATATCATCGCTACGGGAACGCCACCCGGTGTTGGTCCGATGGAACCACATGATAAGGTCGAGTTGGAGATCGAGCGCATCGGTAGGCTCGTACATTACGTAGAGTAGTGAATGGGTGGATCGTGAAACGAGTGGCGCCGCCTAGTGCTTCAGACACAGTTTCTTTACGAACAGATAAAGATCCGGGGGAGAACTCTCAAAGGCGTCGCGAGGATAGTTATGAGGGAGTATGACACTGCACGTAAGCCGGCAATCCTGTCATTCGTCATCGGGGTAACCTCTCGGTTGGGTCCGCTCATCATCCTGGGGGGTTGTAATCATGACCCGCGAGGACAGGGGGAAGCCTCCGGGCGTAGATGAGCTCGTAACGGACGTCCTCCGATCCAAGCACTGGCTGGCAGAGGTCCCGAAGGAGATAGCACCACCGAAGCGCAAGAAACGTGCTAAGGAATTGAGGATTTAGTGCACGACTCAGCGACTCATCGGTGAAGGCTCGAGCAGTCCTAACTTCACTAAATACTCAGGTTTCGATAGGTGTCTCCGTGCCACTGGAGGTGCCTCGTACGTCACTCCTTCGACCAGCTCTCGAGGTACCTCCACTTTGACCTTCGAGTCCTCCGGAGCCCGTTCCCCACAACCACACTTGAACCCTTTCCTCCGCCCTGCCGACTTCATCGACCTCCTACACCGTCCGCACACGGGATTACGGACCTCTTCCACGCGCTCCAGTCTCAGCACACGTAGCTTTTCCACGTTCACCGTGCGGGGGTGTTTCGGAGTCTCCGGTCTTAGTGCACCCGCCACACGGATCTCATCTCCGGGATGTAGTGCTGCCACGACTTCGGTGAGCGGCCGGGTCGGACGAAACGCCGCTATATCTACCATGGCGCCGTCCTCGTCCTCACACCCCACCACGACGTGACCTCCCGGTATTCGCCTGGGCTCCTCGACGACCGTGAGGTCCAGGACGATGTTAGAGTAGTCCTCGGCTTCGGCCAACCGATCTACGCGGACGAGGTGCGCATCCGTCGCTTGGTTCGACTCGAAAATCTCGTACTTCACCACCGGCTCTCGCGTCTCGATCATCTTCGGGGCGATCTTCAGTACGTCCGGTTCCACGGATCTCACTCCGTAGAGGACTGGACACGGCGTGTTGGGCGTTATGAGTACGTCGCCGTTTCTACCGTCCAAGTTGTCGAACGTCACTGGGAACGTCCTACGGTCGAACTTCCTGACCGAGTTTTCCTCCACACGCCGTTCCGTTCCCCAGTACTTCTCGGCACGGTACGCGATCCCCTCGAACGTGACCTCGTGATTCTTCCGGATGCGGGCGAAGCCCAGGGCCGCGATGGCACCGACAACACCTCGACCTCCTAGAACCACGTTGACATCGTCGTCGACACTCTCCCTTACCCTCCTAGGGTTTAAAATGCGTCGTACCGCTTCCCTATAGACGGATTCGCATACCCTCGGCGGCTCACCCTCGCAGACTACTAAACCCGGCCGGGTCTCCGGGTAACTCTTCCGGACTACCTTCTTAAGTGCACGTAGCACTACTGCCTCAATGTCGACGCTCCACGGTGCTTCCACCGGCAGGGCGACCGCCGCGTTACCTCTAGTCTTGAACGGCACGTTCGGATTCAATCGAACTAATAGCGGGCGACCGACGGGTTCTGCACCGGCTTCCGCCAGCTCCGCGCGGAGCAAGACGGCCGCGTGAGTGGTACATCCTCCGGCGGGTGAGTCGGTGTCATCGAGTGCCACCCAATCCATCGAACGTTCCACCCGGGGGTGATCATGTGGTCGTCGGTCAGAAGATGTTGGCGTCGGTCGTCGCCCACCTCCTGCCTTTCTTGGTGGGAGCCGTCGGGATTTACTTCATTCTCACGGCTTCGATGAAGGACGATGAGCACCTGCGTAGGTTAGGCTTTCTGATCATAGTGATCGGAGGCCCGACGTCGGTACTGGTGTCCATAGCGATAGTCGGGGGGTGACTGGGTGCGGGCCGAGCTCTGTGCGGACCTCGAGGAGGCTTTGAGGGCCGGAGGCCATGAAGTCGTCCGCATCGAAAGGGCTTGCTTTGACATCTTCGTGCGTACCCGCGATGGTCGCGCTTACATAGTAAAAGTGTTGATCAACGCCGACGGGCTGCGCCGGGAGATAGCCGAGGAGCTTAGACGCATCTCGCATTTCTTGGAGGCCGTGCCGGTAGTCGTGGCGCTCAAACGCCACACCGGCCCGCTGGAGAAAGGCGTGGTCTACCACCGGTACGAAGTCCCCGTGATCGACCCACTGACATTCGCCCGGCTCGTGGAAGGGGAGCCGCCGAAGGCCGTGGCGGACAGGGGAGGACAGTACGTCGTGATCAGTACCGACGAAGTGGATGAACTGGACGTATCTAGGGTGCGCCGTCGCCAGCTCCGGCGTGAGGGCGGTAGGATTACACTAGCACGAGCCGAGGAGGCCGACGTCGAGGTGATACCGGTGGAGCTCAAGATCCCCGAACACGTGGATACCGGACGCGATCGAATGACGCGGTTTGAGCGCCGCGTGGCGGAGCTCCTGGAACGAATGGGTGCCGAACGTACGGGGAAGGTTCGCAGGGCTCCCTTCAAGCTCCTGGCTAAGGACGGCGAGACCGTGCTAGCACGGGCGGAGGATGGTGGAGACTGGGAGTCCATAGCCCTCAGGGATGTGGCCAGTGCTACGGGGTCGATGTGTGTGATCGTGACTCGAGAGCGTCGCAAAGACACGTACGTACCTACGGTTGACATCGGGACCCTCGAGGAGATCAAGGACCTCGAGGACCTCAAGGAGTACCTCCAAGAGCGTGATCCGGAGGAGCGTGTGAGACAGCTCGTTGAGGAGGCCGGCATAACGTCCCCGAAGGAGATAGCGCAACGCACCGGGATCCGTAAGTCGGTGATACGAGAATTCCTGCGCAGGATGGGAGTCGCCGACGAGAGAAAAGTTTAAATATAAGTGCTTATTAGTACGCGGATGAGCGAAAAGGGGCCAGAAACGGGGGAGATCGCATATGGCGATGCTAGCAGGTGATGGGAGGCAGGTTCTGATCCTGCCGGAGGGTTACCAGCGGTTCGTCGGTCGAGATGCTCAGCGAATGAACATCATGGCCGCACGCGTGGTAGCCGAGACTGTTAGGACCACCCTAGGTCCGATGGGCATGGATAAGATGCTAGTCGACGAGATGGGCGACGTCGTGGTGACCAACGACGGTGTAACCATCCTGGAAGAGATGGACGTCGAGCACCCGGCCGCTAAGATGGTGGTGGAAGTCGCCAAGACGCAGGAGGATGAAGTTGGCGACGGTACGACCACTGCCGTCGTGCTCGCGGGTGAGCTGCTGCACAAGGCCGAGGACCTGCTACAGCAGGACATCCACCCGACCGTGATCGCACGCGGTTTCCGGATGGCCGTCGAGAAGGCCGAGGAGATCCTCGAGGAGATTGCCGAAGAGATCGACCCGGACGACGAGGAGACGCTCAAGAAGATCGCCAAGACCGCGATGACCGGTAAGGGCGTGGAGAAGGCCCGGGACTACCTGGCCGAGCTGGTCGTGAAGGCCGTCAAGCAGGTTGCAGAGGAGGAGGACGGAGAGATCGTCATCGACACGGACCACATCAAGCTGGAGAAGAAGGAAGGTGGCGGGCTCGAGGACACCGAGCTGGTCAAGGGCATGGTGATCGACAAGGAGCGAGTGCACCCAGGCATGCCGCGCCGTGTGGAGAACGCAAAGATCGCTCTGCTGAACTGCCCGATCGAGGTCAAGGAGACCGAGACCGATGCCGAGATCAGGATCACCGACCCGGAGCAGCTGCAAGCCTTCATCGAGGAAGAGGAGCGCATGCTGCAAGATATGGTAGACAAGATCGCAGAGACGGGCGCGAACGTTGTCTTCTGCCAGAAGGGTATCGATGATCTGGCCCAGCACTACCTGGCGAAGAAGGGCATCCTAGCGGTACGGCGTGTTAAGAAGTCCGACATGCAGAAGCTGGCCAGGGCGACCGGAGCCCGCATCGTGACGAACATCGACGACCTGAGCGAGGAGGACCTAGGTGAGGCTGAGGTCGTCGAGGAGAAGAAGGTCGCCGGCGACAAGATGATCTTCGTGGAGGGCTGCAAGGACCCGAAGGCCGTGACCATCCTGATCCGCGGTGGTACCGAGCACGTGGTCGACGAGGCCGAGAGAGCCATCGAAGACGCCGTCGGAGTTGTGGCGGCGGCCCTAGAGGACGGTAAGGTGGTAGCCGGCGGCGGTGCTCCGGAGGTCGAGGTGGCCAGGCAGCTGAGGGACTTCGCGGACGGTGTGGAGGGCCGCGAGCAGCTCGCCGTTGAGGCGTTCGCCGACGCACTGGAGATCATCCCGAGAACGCTGGCCGAAAACAGCGGACTCGACCCGATCGACGTGCTGGTGCAGCTGCGCGCCAAGCACGAGGAGGGTCAGGTGACCGCCGGTATCGACGTGTTCGAAGGTGAAGTCAAGGACATACTCGAGGAGGGTGTCGTCGAGCCGTTGCGAGTGAAGACCCAGGCACTGGCGAGCGCCACCGAGGCCGCGGAGATGATTCTGCGAATCGATGACGTCATCGCCGCCAGGGAGCTGAGCACGGAGGAAGAGGAGGAGGAAGAGGAGAGCGGTGGTAGCAGCGAGTTCTAAACTCCTCCCTCCCCGAAACGCGCCTCCACACCGAATCGTTTTGAATTACATAACGTTCTCGGAGGTGCGCTCAGCGGAACCCCTTGGCCGCACTCCACATTAAGAATAACATAATCAACATCATCGCCAATGCCAGTACTGCCACGATCAGCGCCATTTTCGGTGAGCTTCCCACGACGATCGGCACCGGACCGATCAAGATCACACCGCCCCACCCTCCCCTACCCGAAGCGTTCTTGATCGCTAACAGGAGGATAGCCAGTGCTGTCAGAACTATGCCCGCGAACGTTATCAGCACGCCGACTTTGAGGACGTCCTCGACACGCAGGGTTATCACCCCTCGGGGGGCGCGAGTGTGGGGTTGTTCGAGAAGTACGTCTCCAACTTGAACCGCCTTCTGATCCTCACAATGGTGTTCGCTACGATCTGCGTAGGATCTGTCCTCACCTTAGGGGTTAAAAAAGGCATTGACCTCAAAGGAGGTACCATGGTGATCCTGAGAACGGAGAAGGATCCCGATACCGTAACTGGCGAGGCTTCGAGAATCCTCGGAGTGTCCGACGTGGAAGCTATACGTTCCTCCCAGGGCGATGTGATCGTGCAGGTTCCTAAGTACCTGTCGGCAGATGACGTGAACAAACTCGCACGGGCCGTCGAAGGGGAGGTCGAGTCCGTCCAGACTGTCGGGCCGGCGTTGGGCCGTGTGTTCTGGGAGAGCGTCAAAGTAGCCGTGCCACTGGCGTTGGTCGCTGTCTCCATCGTCGTGTTCGCCATGTTCCGAAAACCGATGCTGAGTGCTGCCGTGTTGGGAGCACTGGCTTTAGACCTCGTCGACGCGCTCGGATTGATGGCGCTCACAGGCGTACCACTAACCCTAGCGAGCTTCGCGGGCCTCCTTATGATCATAGGTTACGCGGTTGATAGCAACATACTCCTCTCCATGTACACCGTGAAGCGTCGCAGGGTCAGGACGGTCGATCGGGCGATCGCGGACTCGTTTAAGACTGGTATCGTCATGGTGGCCACTACCGCAGCGGCCGCGTGCGCGCTGTTCTTACTATCTATGTCCGAAGCCATGTTCGAAATCGCCGCCGTCGTGATCTTCGGGCTAATTGCGGACGTCCTCAACACTTGGATCTTCAACGCTTGGGTCATCCGCGAGAAGATCGTGGGGAGGTGATCTTTGTCCGGGCTGAGATGGATGAAGGAGAACTGGAGACTACTCGTGATAATCGCCGTATGGGTCGTAGCGGCGACGTCCCTCGCAGTGAAAGGTGTGAACCTGGGTCTGGAGCTTAAAGGTGGCACCATGGTCATAGCCAAGACGGACCATCCGCTTAGTAAGAGAGAGATCGACCAGACCGTAACGGTGCTCGAAAGTCGTCTCTCTACCTTTGGCTTCAAGGGCATCAAGATCCAGCCGGTCGGACACGACCATATCATCGTGATGCTTCCGGGCACACCGCCCAAGGAGGCGGTCGAACTCATTACCAAGCCGGGACGTTTCGAGGCCAAATACAAGGGTAAAACGGTCATCACCGGCCAGGATATAGAGTCAGTGGAGTCTCCGAGGATAGAACGCGTCGAAGGCGGTTACCAATGGTCGGTCCCGTTCAGGCTGACGGCGGAGGGCGCCCGCAAGTTCGCGGAGGTGGCCAAGAACGCTCCGGGCCAGCCGATCGACATGTACCTAGACAACAAAAAGGTGTCAAGCCCGCGGATCTCCGAAGATCTGGCCATGGCTGCGGCATCCGGTCACATGGAGCGGGAGATCGAGATCGTAGGTGGTGCCAAGACTAAGGAGCAGGCGGAACGTGAAGCCAAGGAGATAATGGCGGTTCTACGTTCCGGTCAGCTTCCGGCGAAGCTCGTTCCAGAGGGTGTTTACTCCGTGTCCGCCACGTTGGGTCAGAACTTCCTCAAGATGGCGATGATCGCCGGAGCGATCGCGTTCGCGGCAGTGTCGGTGATCATCGCGCTGAGGTACAGGGACATCAGGATCTCTGGTCCGATACTGTTTACGGGATTCTCCGAGGTAGTCTTCCTCATAGGTCTTGCCTCGCTAACGGGTTTTACGATCGACCTGCCCGCGTTAGCGGGAATCATCCTATCGATAGGTAGCGGCGTGGACGATCTCATAGTGATCACCGACGAGATCGTCCGCGGTGAGCGTAGGAAGGAAGAGCTCGCACTCCGTCAACGGATCAAACGGGCTTTCAGCGTAGTACTGGCGTCGTTCGCGACGCTGGCGGCGGCGATGGCGGTATTGTTCGTCGCCGGTATGGGTCTTCTGAAGGGGTTCGCGATAATGACCATCGCCGGAGCGTTTTACGGTGTCGTCATCACCAGACCGGTGTACGCGGACCTACTGAAGAAGGTACTCGGAGTGGAGTAGGGGGGGATAGAAACGGATCCGATCGTGGATGTGAAGCTGGTAAGCAAGATCCTGGGAACCGTCATGAAAGTCGCCGCCGTGCTCCCGCTACTACCTCTCCCGATTTCGCTACTTTACGGGGAATTAGATTGCATCGCTCCTCTCCTCTTGACTTCCATCCTCATGTTCGTCTTCGGGATCACCCTCGAGCGGATCGCGAGGGTCGAGCGTCACGTCCGTCCGAGACATGCGATCGTCGCCGTGCCCATAATTTGGCTCGTTATTCCACTCTTCACATCGCTTCCTTACCGGTTCTGCGAACACATGTCGTGGCTAGACGCTTACTTCGAAAGCATGTCCGGATGGACTACGACAGGTCTCACCGTACTCCCTGACATCGATCACGCGCATCGTACGATCCTGTTCTGGAGAAGCCTCGAGCAGTGGGTAGGAGGATTAGGCATCGTCGTGTCGATTATCAGTATCCTCAGGTTCGAAACACCGAGCCTTCTGTACGTCGCCGAGGCCCGTGAGGAGCGGATCAGACCGAACGTCGTTAACACAGCGAGAGAGATGTGGAAGATTTACATTACGATCACCGCGGTGGGTTTCCTAGCCCTGTGGGCCGCGGGAATGAATCCCTTCGACGCGCTAAACCACTCCATGACCGCTGTTGCCACCGGAGGGTTCTCCACGCGGTCCGAGAGCGTCGCCGCGTGGCACTCACCGGCCGTTGAACTAATCACGGTTGTTCTCATGGTGCTCGGAGCCACCAGCTTCGTAACTCACTACAGGGTAGCCAAGACCTTCCGTACGTCCTCCATTGAACTTCCAGCGCGGATTATTAAGGCACTTCGACAGTACCTCCAAGATCGACAGTTCCTCACCATGATCGGTCTCGTCATCGCTGTCACCGCGTATGCGAGCTCGGTATCCGGCGACCGAGCGTGGGACATCGTCCGGTACTACGGGTACCAGGCGGTGTCCGCCATCACCTGCTGCGGATTTTCCAATGCGGACGTTCAATCGTTTCCCGAATACGTCAAGCTGGCCATAACCGTACTCATGATAATCGGAGGATCCACGGCCTCTACGGCAGGAGCCATCAAGATCCTGCGCTTCCTGATCATGGCGGAAGCCGTGAAGGCGGCCATAGCACGCAGGACTCAACCTATCCGAGGCATCGTCGTTCCTCGCATCGGCAGTAGGGTACTCTCTTATGATGAGATCTCCGACGCGTTCGCGATCGCCTCGGCGTACTTGTTCTTCCTACTCATAGGCACGCTGCTGCTCACGGCGTACGGGTACCCTCTGGTCGACGCCCTGTTCGAGGTCGCGTCGGCACAGGGCGGCGTCGGACTGTCCTCGGGGATCACGGCGCCCAATGCGCCGGCGTTCGTGAAAATCCTGCTTATCTTCCATATGTGGATAGGTAGATTGGAAGTCCTTCCGTGCCTAGCGGCCCTCTACTGGCTGGCTTTGATCCCGAAAAGGCTCGTCGTCAAGGGTAAGGACTGACCCTTCGCCCTCCAGGGTGAGGTTCTCCGGGGGCAGTGTCATGTACGTAGTTGTCGTGGGGGGCGGACGCGTCGGTAGGATACTGGCCGAGTTGCTGATAGCTCACGGTCATGACGTCGTCGTGATAGAAAAGGATAAAAGGAGAGCCAGGGAGCTCGCGCAGTCTGAACTGGACATCCTGGTCATCCAGGGAGACGCCACCGATCTCGACGTGTTGCAGGACGCCGAGATCGAGACCGCGGACGTCGTCGCGGCCGTGACCGATAAGGATGAGGTTAATCTCGCCGTATCCCTAATAGCTAAGGAGGAATTCGGTGTCGAGCGGGTCGTATCCCGTGTGACTGATGACAGGTTCGTGGACGTATTCCGACGCCTAGGAGTAGACGCAGTCGTAAACCCCGATCGCAGTGCCGCGCAACTTATAGAGAAGGCGATTACGAGGCCTAATCTCGTAGATATGATTATGTTCGGGCGCGGCGAGGCCGAGCTCTTGGAGTTCGAGGTAACCGAAGACTCTCAAGTATCCGGGAAGAAAATCTCGGAGATTCCGGCCGACTGCGTGATAGTAGCTATATATCGGGATGATGAGCTGGAGCTGCCCCGCGGCGACACGGAAATAAACCCTGGTGATCGGGTCCTCGTGCTCGCGCTACGTGACAAACTCAAGAAGGTCGAGAAGCTCTTCAAAGGCCGCGACGAAGGGGAGTGACTCACATGGCGTCCGTCGCTCAGGTTCTAGACCGCATCCGATCCGCCGAAACTGAGGCGCAGCGTAAGGTCGAGGAGGCTCGTGAGAAGGCCGAGAAGATCGTCGAGGAGGCCGAGAAGGAAGTCGAGGAAATCGTCAGGAAGGCTCGCGTGGAGGCCGAAGAGGAGGCCGAGAAGATCCTCCAGCAGGCGCTGAAGGAAGCCCGTGAGGAGGCTCGTAAAGTCCGCGAGGAGGGTGAGCGGGAGATCGAGAAACTTCGAAGTCAGGCCGAGGAGAGACTGGATGAAGCCGCAGATGCCGTCGTCGGGCTAGTTCTGGGGGAGTGAGTAGTGGCCATCGAACCTATGCGTGAGGTCTTCGTGTTCTGCTTGGACGAGAAAGTGTCGGACCTACTCAAGCGGGTTCAGCTCGAGGGTTGCCTCCATGTCGAGGATTTCTGGGAGGCTCACGGAGTCGAGAAGTTCTACGGTGTGAAGCGCCCGGAGGTACCTCGGGAACTGATGAAGCTCACCGACGTACTCACACGGCTCGCTAGGATCGAGGAATCGCTCCGTCGCATCCATGAGGAGGTTCGGTCCACCGGGTTACTCGACGCATTGAGACCGATGTTCAGTGCGGAGCGGCCCGAAACCGTGGAGTTCGAGCTCAAGCCGACCGAAGAGATCGTAGAGGACGCGAACGAGTTCCTCGAGGAACTGGAGTCCAAGGCCATGGAGAAACTGAATCGGCTGAACGAGCTCAAGGACGAGCTCGAGCGACTCAAGGAGGCGCGTTCCTTCCTGGAATATGTCGAGGAGGATTTCGACGTCTCCAATTTGGGAGAAGGACCGCGTGTGGTAGCTCGACTCTACACCGTACGGGCCGACTCTTGGGACGATCTAGTCCAGGAGCTCGACGGCGGACCCGCGTACGTGGGTAAGGTAGGGGAAACCGAAGACGGTGACCCCATAGCAGTGATAGCGTTCCCGAAGGGTAGCAGGATAGAGTCCGAAATCCGCAGGTTCGGAGCCATGGAAGAGGAGGTAGTGAACGAGGTTCTAGAAGGTCGTGAAGGTTCCGTTCAGATAGTCCACGAGGAGTTGGCTGAGGAGATCGAAGAAGTCAAAGACGAGCTCGAGCGAACGAAGCATGAACTCGCGGAATTCTACGAGGAGCATGGTACGGAGATCCGGGCGTGGGTGGAGCTTCTGGAGAACGAGCGCGAGCTGTTCGACGTGTTGCCTAAGCTCGCCATGACTGACAGAACCTACTTGATCTACGGCTGGGTGCCGGAGAAGGAAATCGACAGGTTCAAGGAGGTCGTGAAGGAGGCTACCGAGGGACTATGCGAGATAGTAGTACGAAAGCCATCGGACCTCGAGAACATGCCCGTACGCCTACGAAACCCGAGGTTCATCCAGCCTTTCGAAACCCTCGTGGAGATGTTCTCCCTGCCGAAGCCTACTGAGATCGATCCAACACCGATAGTGGCGGTATTCTTCCCGATATACTTCGGTTTCATCCTGACGGATGCCGCCTACGGAGCCATTCTCACGGCGCTGGCCGCAGCGATCCGTATCGGAGCGGGACGGGTCGACGAGAGCATCCGGAAGTTCTCCGAGATACTGCTGTACGCTGGTATCGTCACGATCATCCTAGGTGTACTTACCGGCGGTTACTTCGGGAACCTGTTAGGGATCAAGCCCCTATGGGTAGACCCGATGAGGGATCCGATCACGATACTCATCGTGGCGTTGGGCTTCGGAGTTCTCCATGTCGGTATCGGGTTGATACTCGGAATGTACATCTCCCTCAGAAAGCAGCGTGACATGAGATCCTTCATGCTCGACTACCTGTGCTGGTTCCTGATCCTTCTCGGCGGTTTGCTGGTGGCGGTAGCGTACAAGACGGGTGGTATTTACACGCCACTCGGATACGCCGGAACCGCCATCGCGGTAACGGGTTTCGCCCTCGTACTGGCCGGTCACAATCTCCTGGGTGTTCTGGACACTATCGGGTTCATGGGCGACATACTGTCCTACTCACGACTGCTAGCCGGGTGTCTGTCAACCGCCGGTATTGCGCTGGTGGTTAACCTGCTGGCTAAAATGGTCGAAGGACTCGGCGTGGCAGGGTATGTGATCGCAAGTATCATCCTCATCGGTGGACACGTGTTCAACATGGCAATGAACGGGCTTGGAGCCTTCGTGCACAGTCTACGATTGCACTACGTCGAGTTCTTCAGCAAGTTCTACGAAGGAGGTGGAAAGCCGTTCGAGCCGCTAGAACTCAAGGGTGAGCACGTAAAAATACGCGCTTGAGGGGGAAATCCGGATGGTGAGTACCGAACTCATGATCGCCGCCATCGGAGCGGGTCTGGCGGCCGGCGTCGCGGGTGTGGGTTCCGGTATCGGTCAGGGTATCGCCGCTGCCGCCGGTGCCGGGGCGGTAGCTGAAGACGAAGCGACGTTCGGTAAAGCGATCGTGTTCTCGGTGCTCCCGGAGACCCAAGCGATCTACGGACTACTCACCGCGATCCTGATCATGGTCGGAGTTGGATTGCTCGGAGCTGCGAAGGCCGTTACCGTGGGTGCCGCGCTGGCGGCCCTGGGTGCTGGTCTCGCCGTGGGACTCGCCGGCATATCCGGTATCGGTCAGGGTATCGCCGCGGCCAGCGGAATAGGGGCAGTACTCAAGGATGAATCCCTCTTCGGTCGAGCCATCGTCTACGCCGTATTGCCTGAAACCCAAGCCATCTACGGGCTGCTGGTGTCGATCATCATCATGGTCGGCTCCGGTCTGCTCGGAGGAGCCGGTGGCAAGGTCTCACTGGGAGCGGGACTGTCGGCGATCGGTGCTGGACTGGCTGTAGGGCTTGCCGGGACTTCTGGTATTGGTCAAGGTATCGCGGCTGCCAGTGGGATCGCGGGGGTCCTACGTAAGGAGGAGCTTTTCGGTAGGTTAATAGTCTTCTCGGTGCTCCCGGAGACCCAAGCGATCTACGGACTACTCACCGCGATCCTTATCGTCAACTTCGTCGGTCTGCTGGGAGGCTCCGCCAGCGTTTCAGTCGGTGCGGGTCTCGCGGCGATCGGTGCTGGACTGGCTGTAGGGCTTGCCGGGACTTCTGGTATTGGTCAAGGTATCGCGGCTGCCAGTGGGATCAAGTCCCTGATCGAGGAGGAAGGAGTGTTCGGTCGGGCGATCGTATTCTCGGTGTTGCCGGAGACTCAGGCCATTTACGGGCTGCTAGTAGCGATTTTAGCGCTGTTCTCATTGCTCAAGCCGGATCTAAGTCTAGCGGCGGGACTCGCGGCTTTAGGAATGGGTCTCGCAGTCGGAATCGCTGGTACTTCGGGTATCGGCCAAGGTATCGCGGCTGCCAGTGGGATCGCGGGGGTCCTACGTAAGGAGGAGCTTTTCGGTAGGTTAATAGTCTTCTCGGTGCTCCCGGAGACCCAAGCGATCTACGGACTACTCACCGCGATCCTGGCGATGTTCTTCTTGGGCTCCGGAAAGCCGACACTGGCCGCGGGACTAGCTGCCGTCGGCGCGGGTCTCGCCGTGGGCTTCGGAGGAACGTCTGGTATCGGTCAGGGTATCGCCGCGGCCAGCGGGATCAGGGCGATGATAGAGCGTGCCGAACTCTTCGTACGGGGGATGGTCCTCTCTGTACTCCCGGAGACGCGAGCCATCTACGGGCTGTTAGTAGCGATACTGGCGCTCTTCATGATGAAGTCGGGCTCCGTCGGTGCCGGCTTGGCGCTCATCGGAGCGGGTATGGCGGTAGGTCTCGTGGGTGTTTCTGGAATCGGTCAGGGCTTCACCGCGGCGACGGGCGCCTCCACCCTAGTGAAGAACGAGGGCTTCTTCGGTCGAGCTATCATCTTCTCGGTGCTCCCGGAGACCCAAGCGATCTACGGACTACTCACCGCGATCCTGATCATGATGTTCGCCGGAATACTTGGTGGATCGGGAGCTAACATCGGACTGGGAGCGGGCCTCGCCGCGGTCGGTGCCGGTTTGGCGGTCGGACTGGCGGGTAGCTCCGCGATCGGTCAGGGTATCGCCGCGGCGGGCGGTATAGGAACGTCCGCGGAGATGGAGGAACTCTTCGGCAGATCGGTGGTGTTCTCGATCCTGCCGGAGACACAGTCCATATACGGACTACTTATCGGCATCCTATTAGCAGTGTTCGCGATGAAGGCCGGTTCCCCGGTAGGCGCGGGACTCGCGGCTCTTGGGGCGGGATTGGCTGTCGGAATCGCCGGCTTTTCCGGTATCGGTCAGGGTATCGCCGCGGCAGCTGGTATTGGAGCATTGAAACAGGATCCGGGCTCGTTCGGTCGCTCGCTGATCTTCTCGATCCTGCCGGAGACGCGATCCATTTACGGGTTGTTAGTGGCGATACTAGTAATGGTCGGACTCGGCCTGATGGGAGGGGCTTTCAGCGGTAACGAGGCCGTCGGCCTAGCGGCCCTCGGCGCCGGTCTGGCCATCGGTTTAGCGGGTCTATCGGGAGTCGGTCAGGGAGTTACGGCCGCCACGGGTATCAGCAGCGTGGTGAAGGACCCAGGGATGTTCGGCCGTTCATTGCTATTCTCGGTGTTCCCTGAGACTCAGGCGATCTACGGACTGCTGATCGCCATCCTGATCATGATGTTCGCCGGCATACTCGGAGGACCCAAGAGCCCGGCCTTGGGTGTGGGACTCGCTACCCTCGGTGCCGGTCTAGCCGTCGGAATCGCTGGTACTTCGGGTATCGGTCAGGGTATCTCCGCGGCAGCGGGAGCTCGGGCGACCGCCGAAGATCCAGGTAACTTCGGCCGGTCCATCGTGTTCTCGATCCTGCCGGAGACACAGTCCATATACGGACTGTTAGCTGGGATCTTGGCTCTAACACCGGTGCTGACAGGGGCCGGAGCTCACCTGGCGGCCGCAGCCGGTCTGATCGGTATAGGTGCCGGTCTAGCCGTCGGAATCGCTGGTACTTCGGGTATCGGTCAGGGTATCGCAGCAGCAGGAGGTACCGGTGCACTCGCGGAACGTACGGAGATGTTCGCCAGGTCACTGATCCTGTCCATCTTACCGGAGACACGATCCATCTACGGACTGCTGATCGCCATCCTGAGCATGTCACTAGCTGGAGTGCTTGGAGGTGCTGGCAAGGTGAGCATAGCCGTAGGCTTCGCAGCCGTCGCCGCCGGAATTGCAGTAGGTTTCTCGGGACTATCCGGAGTCGGACAGGGTATCACGGCAGCCCGCGGTTCCGCCTCGATGGTGAGACGGGAGCAGGTGTTCGGAAAATCCCTTGTGTTCTCAGTGCTCCCGGAGACCCAAGCGATCTACGGACTACTCACCGCGATCCTGATCGTGTTCGCCGCCCTCGCGGCTTCCTAATCACCATACATTCTTCGCTAAGTTGGGGTGTCACACATGGGTGTAGAGGAGCTCGAGCGTAAGATCCTGGAAGATGCCGAGAAGGAGGCCGAAGAGATTCTAGAGGAGGCGAGACGAGACGCGGAACGTATCCGTGAAAAGGCGGAGCGTGAAGCCGAGGAGGTGCGTCGAGAGATTTTAGACCGTGCTCGGCGTGAAGCCGAGACCCGACGGAGACGCGAGATAGCACAGGCAAAGCTGGAGATCCGTCAGGAGAGGCTTCGGGTTAAGGAGGAGTACATCGAGAAGGCGATCGAGCTGGCCGAGGAGAAGATCAGGGAGCTGGCGGAGGAGGGTCGGAAGGAGTACCTAGAGTTCCTCAAGCGTTCCGCCATTGAGGCCGTGAACGCGATTTCCTCCGATGAAGTCGTGCTCCGAGCCAACGAGAACGATCTGATGCTGCTGGACGAGATGCTCTCGGAGATCCGTGACGAGACCGGTAAAGACGTCGAGCTGGGCGAGCCGGTGGAGGCCGTGGGTGGTGTGATCGCGGAGAGTAAGGACGGCTCCGAGGCGTACGACAACACCGTCGATGCTCGGATCCGTCGCCGACGCTCCGAGATAGTTAGACGAGTCTCGGAGACGCTCTTCGGGGGATAATCCTTGCTAGGACTGGCCGGCCTGCAAGATTATACCCTTCTTGCCGTCGGGATCATCGCGCTGGTCACGGTGCTCTCGATAATCTTGTCCATACCGATCACCGACGTCGTTTGGCGGTACGCCCCCTACGCTTACCCACTCCCAAGAGCCAAGGCCGTCGAGGCGGAGACACTATCAGATGAGGATTACGAGGAACTCAAGGACGCTCCGATGCGGGACCTGGTCACAAGGCTCGAGGAACTCGGAGTCGAGCCCGAAGCAGCCCGGTCGGTACTCGACGGGAACACGGCCCCCCTCGAGATAGAGCTCAAGCGCCGTGCCGTCGAGTCCGTAATGGGGAGGATCGTCGAGACCAGCCCGGAGGACGTTTCCGAGCTAGCACGGGCCCTGATGGCCAAGTACGAGCTAGAAGACATCAAGGCGGTACTGCGTGCGCGTCATGCGGGTGAGGAACCAAAATACCTCGTGGACGCGCCCGTACTGCTCGGGGAAGAAACCTGGCGAGAGCTAAAGGAAGCGCGTTCAGTTCCGGAGGTCGTAGACCATCTACGCGGAACTCCGTACGACTGCGGATTAGAGGAAGCCCTGCGTGAGTACGAGGAGTCGGGTCTCCTACTGCCGCTAGAGTTGGCCCTCGATAGGGCTTATTACGAGCATTTGTGGGATCTGGTGGTGAGCGAGAAGGTCGACGAGGAACTGGCCAGACTGGTCGGTCTTGAGATCGACCTATACAACGTGGAGGTTGCGCTTCGAGGTGCGATCCTGAACCTGGACCCGGAACGTGTGCTCGAGGCTATGGCGGAGGGCGGTTGGGAGCTAGCCGAGTGGAGGAAGCGGGAGCTGGCGGAAGCAGAAGATCCACTAGAGGTCGTTGAGAGACTCTCAGGGACCTCCCTCGGGTCGTACCTGGAGGAGGCCGCCGAGGAGTACTCAGAAGGACGTGGAGTCCAAGTCTTCGATGAAGCCCTCCGTAAAGCCCGCTATGAGCTAGCCCGAGAGATCGCGGGATCCGATCTCATCGGAGCACCGGCCGTAGTACATGCGGTGTACGAAAAGCAGCGTGAGGTCGATAACGTGATCTCCCTCGTCAACGCCAAGGTGGCGGACGTCGAGACCATGTTAGTGTAGGGGGAACTACCCGTGTACGTAGTGGCCGCCGTGGTGAACGGGTCTGTCGCCTCTGGGTTCAGACTCGTTGGTGTGCGAACGATCGACGCGGACCGTGAGGACCCTAAGGAGGCCGTGAAAAAGCTAGCTTCAGATCCTGAAGTCGGGGTAATCATTCTCACCGAAGATGTGGCCGAAAAGGTGAAGGAAGAAGTAGAGGAGATTCAACGGGAGAAGGTCTCTCGAGGTGAGGCTACTCCTATTTTCGTGACCGTCCCCGGACCGGAAGGCCCGACCGAGGAGTTCGAGATCGAGGAGATAGTTAAAAAGGCCGTAGGGGTGGAGATCGACCTCGAACGCATCGAGCGTTAGGGGGATCTTCCGTGTCCAACGGCGTGAAAGGCGAGATAGTTAAAATCGCGGGACCCGTCGTGGAAGCGGTGGGTTGTGAGGGCGCGAAGATGTACGAGGTGTTCCGGGTCGGCAACGAGGGTCTGATCGGTGAGGTCATCAACATCGAGGGCGACCGGGCTACCATACAGGTCTACGAGGAGACTACCGGTCTGCAGCCCGGTGAGCCCGTCAAGGGTACTGGAGAGCTCCTGTCCGTGGAGCTAGGCCCCGGACTGCTTACTCAGATCTTCGACGGAATCCAGCGTCCGCTGCCCGAGATCCGTAAGGAGGTTGGTGACTTCGTCGAGCGTGGTATCCTCGTGCCGGCCTTGGACCGGAAGAAAAAGTGGGAGTTCACTCCTAAGGTCAAGGAAGGAGAAAAAGTCGAAGGTGGCGACATCCTCGGAACCGTGCCGGAGACGGAGCTCATCGAGCACAAGATCATGGTTCCACTCGGAATATCCGGTGAGGTAATCGAGATCGCGGCCGACGGAGAGTACACCGTGGAGGATACCATCGCCGTCATCGAGGACGAGGAGGGTGAGGAGCACGAGGTCACAATGATGCAGGAGTGGCCCGTGCGGAAGCCGCGACCTTACAAGCGCAAGCTCGACCCAGAGGAGCCCCTGATCACGGGTCAGCGTGTCATTGATACGTTCTTCCCCGTAGCCAAAGGTGGAACCGCCGCCATTCCGGGGCCGTTCGGGAGCGGTAAGACGGTTACTCAGCAGCAGCTGGCGAAGTGGGCGGACGCCCATGTAGTGGTGTACATCGGATGCGGAGAGCGTGGTAACGAGATGACCGAGGTGCTTGAGGACTTCCCGGAGCTCGAGGACCCACGAACGGGTAGACCCCTGATGGAGCGTACGGTCCTGGTAGCGAACACGTCCAACATGCCGGTGGCGGCCCGTGAGGCCTGTATCTACACAGGTATCACAATGGCGGAGTACTACCGGGACATGGGATACGACGTGGCGCTCATGGCTGACTCCACGTCGCGGTGGGCTGAGGCGCTGCGTGAGATTTCGGGTCGACTGGAGGAAATGCCGGGTGAGGAAGGTTACCCGGCGTACCTAGCCTCCAGATTGGCCGAGTTCTACGAGCGTGCGGGTCGAGTCGTCTGTCTGGGTTCCGACGACAGAGTAGGTTCGGTCACCGTGGTAGGAGCTGTATCCCCACCGGGTGGCGACTTCTCGGAGCCCGTGACGCAGAACACGCTCCGTATCGTGAAGGTCTTCTGGGCGCTCGACTCTAAGCTGGCGGACCGTCGGCACTTCCCGGCGATCAACTGGTTGCAGTCGTACTCGCTGTACTTGGACGACGTAGAAAACTGGTGGCACGAGGAAGTCGGCAACGATTGGAGGGAACTACGCGACGAAGCCATGGAGATACTCCAGCGCGAATCAGAGCTGGAGGAGATCGTGCAGTTGGTAGGGCCTGACGCGCTACCGGAGAGCGAGCGCTTGATCCTGGAGGTAGCGAGGATGATCCGTGAGGATTTCCTGCAGCAGAACGCGTTCCACGAGGTTGACACGTACTGCCCGCCCGAGAAGCAGTACGAGATGCTCAAGACCATCCTACACTTCAAGGAGAGGGCCGAGGAGGCCGTGGACAAGGGAGTACCGGTGGACGAGATCCTCAAGCTCGACGTCATCGACGACATCGCCAGGATGAAGGTGATATCCAACGAGGAAGCGAAGGATAAGATACAGGAGATCCGGAAGAAGATCGACGAGCAGTTCGAGGAGCTTATAGAGGAGGCCTCGTGAACCCCCCCCTCCCACCTAGATCGTTACGGGGGTCGTAACGTGAGAGAGTTCCTCGTACTGTTCAACCACGCACCTACGTCACCCGACCGTGTACGGCTCAAGGATCTTCCCGGCTCCGGACGCTTCGATCTGGTGTGTCGCGTTACGACCCAATCTCTACTGTATTCCCACGGGGTTCGTACGGATACGGTGGTACATCTCCTACTGCGCGGTCCTAACGATCCCCCGAAAACCATCACCGTGACGGGTCGTCGTGTGCGCCGTTTGTACCCTGACGAGCGTACCACTGCGATCCATCTTCGGCGCGCCCTCGCGGCAGACCCGGACACCGAACCTCATCCCGGGATCTTCGTCCGCCGTGCGGACCTCCAGGACTTGCTCGATGAGATGAAAGGTGCCAAGCTCTACTATATGAGTGAGGACGGCCGGGATTTAGAGGAAGTGGAACCGGAGCCCGATGCCGTGTTCGTCCTCGGAGATCATGAAGGTCCTACGCCGGAGCAGGATCGACTGTTGAGACGGCGTGCCGATGCTGTGATATCGGTTGGGCCGATCCCCTATCACTCCGATCAATGCATCGTGATCTTGCACCGGTACCTGGACGTGAAACGGCCGCCTGAATACGCTCACAGCGTCTCTAACGTTATGTAATCCGTGACGTACCTCCATGCGCTTTCGCAAAACTCTGTCGGGGAAATTGCTAACAATCGGTGACCGGCACGGTAGTTTAGATACGGGGGCGCAGATGCGACACCTTTACCTCACGGCTCTCCCTGATCGCACCCTCTTCGCGGCTCTAGACGAAGAGTCCTTGCCGGAACGTACCTACCTCAGCCACCGCGGTGACAAGCTCAAGTTCTCTACGGAGAAGACCGAACTCAGCCGCGAGATCGAAGACGAGATTCTGTTGGAGGCCCGTAAGACGCTGGAGCGGAACGTGGGGAACATCTTGGGGGAGAAACCGAGGCTACTGCGCGTCGAAGAGAGAGAAGACTTACCCAAAGGACATGCGGTGGAGGTGTACGGTCGGGGAAGGACTAAGGAGGTCTTCGCTGGAAAGGTGAAGTTGGGAGAGAAGGTTCTACTGGCCTCGCACGGTACGGACTCCGAGGAGGCCAAAGAGGTCACGGAAGTCGCGGAACGTGTACTTAGTGATCTGCTCGGTCGCGTTATCGACCTCTACTACTCCTGAATCTTCTGTTCCACGGACCGCACTTTACCCTCCGCGGTTAGCTCCTTATCCCTGCGCTCGTCTATCTTGACAACGAACACGGCACGGTCCACCGCGCGCAATGCGGCCTTCCTAGCGATGCGGAGAGCCTCTAAAGTGTCCTCGAAGGTTTCCACCTCCACTACGGTGCCCATCGGGCCTACCTGCGGCTCGAATCAGGCTTCCTTCAGGGCTTTCACTACCTCGGCTATCTCATCGCTAACGCTCGGTGATCCGGTCCCGATCGGGTAGAACGAAATCTCCATTACTACCGCCACGGGTTCCGCCCCCTTAGCATCAGAATCGACGGGATCAATAAAGAATTGAAACTACCGGGCGGTCCCTAGCTATTCACCATGAGTACATCCTGGGGGCATCCGACGGCCGCCGAGCTCGCCGCGGAGTCGGATACGGTTCAGTCCCTAACACTTGACACTGGTTGACGATCCCGACCTAATGGTCATCGAGCTCACCATCGAGACCTTGGAAGAACTCGCCGATGAGGTCCGCTCGTTCGGTGCCGAGCCGCTCGTTGAGATGCCGGATCACTCGATACTGCTGGGCACCAGCGCGGATGAGATGGAGGAGATATTCCGGACGTCGGGATATGGGTTCACGGACGTCGGTCACGCTCTAACCGCGGAGGGTAGCCTTCGTACGTACTTGCAGCCCGATCTCCTCCGTTCACGACAACTCGGGCGACGGCGACAAGCACCTACAGTCCGGGACGAAATATTAGATTTCGAGGAGTTGCGAAGGGCACTGCACCAACGGGTGCTGTCCGTGGTGGGAATCCAGGAGAAGGAACGTGAGGTCGTGAAGACTGTTCGCGAGATCATTGAACGTCCTGAGGATTGAAACTATACGTGCGGGTGGCGGAGAAAATTGCCCCGCTAGATTTCAACAATTCTGCCTATGGCGTACGTGTCACGTACTGACACTATCTTCACTAGCACCTTATCACCCTTCTCCGCTTCTGGCACGAATATTACGAACCCATTAACCTTCGCGACACCATCACCTCGCTTCCCTGTATCCTCGATTTTCACCTCGTAGACGTCCCCAACATCCACGGGCTTGTCCTTCCCTTCCAAGCTTTCACACCTCCTTCACTTAGAACACATACTTCCCACGAATCCACATTACTTATAGTTTTCCCCAGTGTGTCTCCCGACGGCTCGGATGCGGACGCGGAACGTATTCCAACGTTAGCGCTCGCCATCCGCTACTTGGCAGCAATGGATGGGAAGACTCGATATGCCGATCCATTGTAGGATGAGCGGTCAGTCGGCTTTCTTGGCCAGACCGTCTAACGCTATCGCTTCACCGTCGATCAGAAGGAGTGGGTTCACGTCGAGTTCGGACCATCCTTTCCCCTTATACACCTCGTGGGCCGTGTTGACGACTTCGGCGAGGCGGTTAGGACCTATCTCGGAGAGTAATCGTTCACCTCCGGGCACTCTGCGGAGACTTCTCTCGACGTCCTCGCCGTCAACCGGTGGTCGCCGAACGATGTAGGCTCGAAGTTCTTCGACGAGTTTCCCTCCGAGACCGAGCAGTACGACGGTACCGAAGGTGTCGTCCTCCTTTATACCTAAGAAGGCCTCTATACCCTCGACGACGTTTAAATGCTCTTGAACGATGACACCGACTGCGTCGGACCAGCGCTCTAACAGTTCGGCCACACGTCGTTCGAGTCGCTTCTTGGATGGTACGGCCGTGTATATGGCACCGACACGGGCCCGATGCGTGACCCCAGGATGAAGGAGCTTGACTGTGTAGGGTGGATCGAACGGTACGTCGGATGCCTCCTCGGGGCGTTTGAGGACAGTGAATCGTGGCGTTTCGAGACCGCCCTCACGAAGTGCAGTGAGTACATCGTGCTCCAGAACGATCTCAGAGCTCACGACCTGATCAACTCCCCCATAACCTCGTTGAAGGCTTCACAGAACTGCTCTATGTCCTCCCGTGGAGCCGAAAACGCCACTCGGATGAACCCCTTACCGCGGCGTGGGCTGGTGTAGTAGCCCGTTCTCACGAAGATACCGTACTCGGAGTACAGTTTACCCACTACGGTTTTCGAGTCGATGTACCCGTACTCGGAGAAGTCGATCACGAGACAATTGGCGTGCGATGGATACACTGGTATCTTTATTCCGTCCCCTTCACACTCGCGCTTGATCAGACGCTGATTCCGCGTGACCTCCCTGAGCAGTCTCGGGATCCATCGATCACGAACTCTCAAGGCGGTGATGGCGGCTTCCTGAGCTATCATGTTTATCCCTAGCTTGCTCACCTTGTATTTAGATACCTGCTCCAGCAGTTTCTGCTCTCCGATCACAGCTCCGATCCGAAGGCCGGCGAGTCCGTACGTCTTGGAGAAACTGTACAAGTCGACGCAGCGTTCCGGGTCCATTTCACAGGCTACTGGCTGTTCCGGAGCGAAGTCCCTGTACGTACAGTCGTGTACTAGGAACGCGTCCGAGTCTTGGGCGAGCTCCACGAGACTCCGGAGCTCTCGATCGGACATGGAGCTGCCGAGCGGGTTGGAAGGGTTTATTACGAAAATGAGATCGAGCTCCCGGAGGTTGCCATCGAACTCCTCCATCACGGCGTCTGCAGTCATCTGATAGTTGAATTCCTCGGAATATATATCGACCTCCTGGACGTGAACTCCCTCCGCCATCATCATACTGTCAATAGTCTTGTACCCTGGATCCGGAGTTACGGCCACACCGTTGCTAGCGAACGCCCTGATGACGGCGTGGACGCCTTCGATAGCGCCGTTGGTTATCACAGCGTCGAAATCGTCGTCGAGTTCGAAGTACTCCAGGAGTCCCTCTCGAAGTCGACGGTCGCCCTGCGGGTGTGCGTACACGTTGTACGGTGCCTCCAGTGCGGCGCGCACCACCGCCCTGCGTACCTCCTCGGGCGGTCCCAGCCGGTTGGTGTTCTGGCCGAGCTCTATCACTTCGCCGGAATGTATCTTCCGGAATAGTTCGTCCGGTGAATCGGGAATCCAGTCGGCTGACACCGGCCTCACCCCGAGGACTTTAGACCGCCAGACTTTTGTGTAAATACCGAAAAGTATTGGGGGGTATCGGGATCGCGCCTTAGCGGCCGCGCCCGTGACATCCTGGAACTGGTGGTGAATAACTCCGGGATTACCGTCTCAGAGATCTCGAGACAGTTAGGACTCCATAGGAGTACGCTGGACCGATACATCAAGATCCTCAAAGATCTAGGACTCGTCGAGACTAAACCGGGGCGCGGGGGCGGTGTTTATCCGACCAAGGACGCCGTTCTTCTCGTGCGATCGGGTGGTAGAGTCACAATCGTCCGACGCGGCGGCGGTCATGCTAGGATATTGATCGAGGCAGAAGATCGGCCGGGATTACTCGCAGACGTCACCAACCGGTTGGCGAGCGCCGGCGTTAACATCTTAGAAACCGAGCTCAAGGTGGAGGATGGAATCGCCATCATGGAATTCGAAGCGGAGAACGTCGTTCATGAGGAAGTCCTTCAGGAACTCGATGGGCTGGAAGGTCTGATCCGCGTTGAAGTCGAACCGCGGGGGCGAAAGTAATCTGCCGCTCACCCCCTCCGAGGCGCTTCTGGAGATCTTAGGAGCGGCTAACGTCCTAGTTCCGAGATCGTACAAACCCGGGAGAGCTACAGGCCGCGCGGCGGTGAACAGGTTCGCACTGTACGCAGTCCGCAAGGGGCTAGGATTTGAGGCCGAAGAGAGACCCGTCAGAATCTACACCTCCTGGCGTGGGCTGTCGCTCGCGGTTCCCGGCGATGAGATTACCTCCGATTACCGGGCGACGCCGAGTGGTCAGGATGTACCTCCTGAAGAGCTCGCGGAAGCAGTACCGGACTACCCAGCCCGTCCACATTTCGTGGTAGACTACCGGTTCTGGGGTGAGCACTCCGACTTCGGCCGTACCAACCTGATACGTCAAACTGCCGTGACGGCTTCGACGCTCCGATTGTACCTTTCGGACCATCATATGAGCTTGGTCAACGTCACCCCCGAAGCCGAGGAGAGGTTCCTGAAGGCCTTTCCCTCCTTCGAGGGCGGGTTGTACGAGGACTGGGAGGACTTGATCGCCGAACTTAGTGTGGATAGAGTCATCCTCTTAGATCCCAACGCCGAAGAGGAACTCGACGAGAACGAAATACGGGAGGATACCGTCTTCGTACTTGGTGGGATCGTCGACGAGAATATGCGCGGATGGACTGCGAAGCTAGCTCCCGGCATCCCATGCGATGTCGAGCGACGTCGTATCACGCTCGGTGGTAGCATCGTCGGAGTTCCGGACAGGATCAACGCGCTCGTGGAGGCACTCTCTCGCGTAATCGTTGATGGTGAGTCACTGGAGCGGGCGATCCTACGGGTACAATCACCACGGTTCGCCAGACGACGTCTGAACATGGAACTGCGTAGGCTCGGCGAGCTCACAGGGGAGGAGTTGCGCCGGCTGCAAGAAGTGGTTAACCTCCCGAAGCGTGAGATACTGCTCGAGGCGCGCCGCCGGGGGATCGAGCTGAAGGTTGACCTGCAGGATGACTGAGCTCGGGTACGGAAAGGCCGAGAGATGCGAGATCGGGGACAAACCCGCCTGTAAGGTCGGCTTACGCGATGGGAAGCGGTTGATACACGACGCCCACCTGTCGCGACCCGAGCATTACTACTCCGTGTACCAGAGCTGCTGCAATTGGGAATGCTTGTTCTGTCATTCTTGGAAGTTCACGCAGCGTCCCGTAGGTACGTGGTGGAGCCCCGAGGACTTCGTCCGACACGCCCTGGAGTACCGCGAAACAGTCACAGTCTGGGAGCCGCGGAGTCGCGCCACGTCGTTCTACGCCATAGATCTGTGCCTGGGATGTGGTCAATGTGTGACGCTAGGTGAGAGGCCGGAGTGGTGTCCGGGCGAATTGGACCCGGATCAAGTAGTCCCCAGTCCCCAAGGGTGGGGGCCCGCGCGCAACATCGTGGCGTTCACGGGCGGTGACATCGTGTGTCGTCCCGAATTCTACGTTGAATCGATAAGGGGGCTCAAGTCCGAGACAGACGATCTCTGGGTTCTTCTCGAGACGAACGGGTTCGGATTGGTCCGAGAGAACGTGGAAGAGCTAGTCGCGGCTGGCTTAGACGCCGTCTGGCTCGATGTGAAGGCGTGGAAGGAAGACGTGCATCGAAAACTGACGGGGGCGACGAACCGCTATACCCTCGAGGCAATCGAGTTACTCGTCGAGCACGATGTGGTCCTCGAGGTGTGTACACTATACATTCCCGGCTACGTGGAGGCCGATCAGATCCTCAGAATCGCCGAGTACGTGGCGGACGTTGACCGGAACATTCCGTTCACGATCCTGGCATACTTCCCCGAGTACAAGCTCTCCGTGAGACCTCCAAAACGCTCTGAACTCGAGACAGCTGAGCGGTTGGCACGGGATGTGGCCGGACTGAAAAACGTGAAGATAGGCAACGAAGGCGTGGCCTTACCGGGTTAATTGGGAAACACGTCCCAGGAAGGAATAAACGTAATCCGCTCCCCGACGAATGTGGCCCCGACGAACGTGGGGGTGTTCGAAGGGATTGCCGAATCCGAGACCCGGTGTCCGTGCATCTGCAACGGGAAGTACCCGGCACCTGCGCTTACCGTGGACGGCATAGTACCCTATCGTGAGGGCATCGTGCTGGTACGACGTGGAAAGAAACCCTTCAAGGGCAAGCTGGCGCTGCCCGGAGGATTCGTGGAGTGCGGTGAAACGGTAGAAGAAGCGGTGGCTCGTGAGGTTAGGGAGGAAACGGGGCTCAAGGTCCGGCCTGTCGAGTTGGTGGGAGTGTACTCGGACCCAGAGCGTGATCCGCGAGGTCACGTCGTATCGGTGTGCTTCAAATGTGAGGTGGTAGGGGGTGAGTTACGAGCGGGCTCGGACGCGGCGGATGTGAAGGTCGTAGACCCTTCGGACTTAACTCCCGACGACCTCGCGTTCGACCACTACGATATGCTTCGGGACGCGGGGATCGTGCGTTGAGGAGGGGGTTGAAGATAGTAGCTTACGTAGCCGGCGGTCTGCTTCTGTGTACGGTGTCCGCGAACGCACTACTCGGCATACGTGAGCCCCCTAGGTTCGCCGAGATCGATAACCCGAGCTTCGGAGACCGAGTATTTCTTGCGATTTCAGGCCTGGTGGTGGGCATCATGGGAGTCAGTAGGGGCATCTGGGAACTGAGGAACGTCGAACGAGTTCGGGCGGCGCTCGGTCTCCTGAAGAAGGCCGAGCGTTACCTAGAGGAGGGTTCAGAGAGGATCCCGGCGAAGTACAACGCCGTGACCTACGCGCTGAGAGCTCTCAGATGTGTGAAAAACGCCGTCGGAATCCTGGAGGAGATTGAAGAGGAATTGGAGGGTCAGGAGAGAGAGCTGAAGGAAAAGGAGAAAGAGGAAGAAAAGTCGGAAAAAGAGTGGAAGAAGGAGAAAGTCGAGAATCGGGGTAGTTCCGATGTACGAACCGCTGAAAGAGGGGACGGAATCGGGGACGAGGATAGTGACGGTGGGTGTAGTCGTGGGGACGGAACCGCTGACAGTGGACGACGGGAAGAGGATCGTGGAGTGTCCGACAGTGGGGAAAGTGAAGGTTCTGGACGAGCGAGGTATGGAGATCGACGATCCGCCTGAGACAGGTGAGGTAGTGCGGGTCTTCGGTTCGATTACCGAGATCGGCGAGACCGTCAAGGTTGAGCCTCACGCGGTGCAGCGGCTGGGGATAGACCTGAAGTTGTGGAAGGACGTCCGGGAGGTTTTGAGGTAAGGGTTTATCTCTCACATCTTCGCGCCAGAGTGCATTGGGGTGCTCAAGTTGGTGGAGTTCAGAGCCTACCAGGAGGAGGCTAGATACTTCAAGTACGCGTTCAACGCGGCGGGTAAGGTGGTCGAAGAAGCCCCCTTGATCGTGACGGAGAACGGGATCGTGTCTAGGGCGATGGACGCCTCTCACATCGCTATGGCCGTGCTAGAGATGCCCTGGGAGATGTTCGACGAGTACGAACCCCCGAGCGACGAGCTGATGTACGGTCTCGACATGGAGGAGGTGACCCGGATAGTGCGGCGTGCGCGAGTTACGGACGAGATCACCTTGGAGGGTGAGGACGAGGATGAGGTGATAATAAAACTCGGATCCAGCGGCTACGAACGTGAGTTCAGGCTCCGGAGCATCGACGTCGATGACATTCCAGACGAGCCCGAGCTGGATTTCGCTGTCGAGGTTACCGTGGTGCCGGACTTCATCCAAGATGCCGTACGGGACGCGGATCTCGTCAGTGACACGGTCAAGGTCGGGGCGAAGGGTAACACGTTCTACTTCAAGGCAGAAGGAGAGCGTGGTCGCGTGATCCCGAAGGTCCAGGAAGGTGCGGAAGCGTTACTGACGTTCGAAGTCGAAGAGAATGTCGAAACCGCGTACCCGCTGGACTACTTGAAGGATATGATCCAGGCCGCTCAAGGTGCGGAGAGTGTTAGGATCAGGCTAGGTCAGGACATGCCTTTGGAACTGACATTCAGGATCGGCCCCGCAGGTGAAGGTAAGTTGACGTTTTACCTCGCGCCGAGAGTGGAGGAGTGAACTCTTCCTTCTTCTCGTCAGAATTCCGCATTGTCCGGGACAGGACCCTGGGCGGGGGTTAGCCCCCGTACAGGTACCTGTCGATGAGCGCTTTCGGGTACCCTACGTATGGTATTCTGAGAACTACCTTACCGCTGATCTCCTTGGGCCGGATTGGGCACCATGGGTCGGGCAACGGGTTGTTGTCTCCCTTGGTGATGACACCTTCCGGCGTTTTGGCTATCACCCTGTGGACAATAGGGATCGGTTTCCCCGGCAGTCGGTATACTATGACGTCTCCGACTTTGATGTCCCGGTACGGTACCCCAACGACCAGGAGCACGTCGCCGACGTTGTAGTACGGATACATACTCTCGGAGATCACTGTAACCACCGGATCGGGCGTACCCAGTACGAATCCGAGCCCGTACCTAAGGCCGTACCCCAGGGCCACTCCTAGGACCACGTAGAAGATCGCGGCTTTCCAGCCCCTGAGTTCTCTCACTTTCCTCCAGGCCCTCTTGACGTCCAACGCGGACCACCCCATGGACCACCGAGACGGGTCGAGAAATATCCACCGGACCGTGTGAAACCCTTACGTGCCGTTCCATTGCTGAAACTCTGCCACTTCAAACATATTTCATAACTGATATTAATCGAAGATAAGCTTAATATCTCTCCCGAAGCTTACCGAAGTGCGAGGGGTGATAACGTGGTCGAAGAAGATGTCGTCGAAATAACCTCGCGCTATCTGCGTAGGGATCCCGAAAAGATCGTCGAGATCTACGAGGCCCTCGGAATCGAGACGCTCTCGGATCTGGCCGCTGTCGATCCATCCACTATTTCGGACGCTTTCGGTGTGAAGGATAGTACAGCCAAGAAGATCGTCGCAGACGCCCGCGAGGAAGCCAGTAAGGGTATCATGGAGGCTAAGACCCTAGCGGATCTCCTGGAGGAAGAGAAGAAGCGTGACGTCATTCCCACGGGTATACAAGGTTTCGACGAGAGGATGGGTGGCGGACTGCCGACCGGCGTTATCGTCGGAATGTACGGACCGCCGGGTGCCGGTAAGTCACAGTTCGCCACTCAGGTGGCCGCGCACGCACTTAAGGAGGGAGAGTCGGTGCTCTACATCGACACCGAGAACGCCTTCCGACCGCAGCGTCTCTTAGAGATCGGAGGATTCAAAAAGGATGAACTGAAAGAGGTCTCCGATAGGTTCGTGCTGCGGCGCGTCATCGACGCTGCTGCGCTAAGACAGTACTTCGACGAGAAAGAGGGAGAGTTCATCAGCGAAGCTTACGAACTGACACCGAAGGTCGTAGTTATCGATTCCATATCACAGCCGTTCCGTCCGTACAGCGCCCGCGACAAGCTACCGGAGCGATCGCGTATGATCGCCCATATCTTGAACACACTGCTCAAGTACTGCACTGCTTACAACGCCCTCGGCATGGTTACCACCCACGTCCAGGCGAACCCGGATGCTTGGGGTAAGCGCTGGCAAGACGTGGCTCCAACGGTGCTCAAGCACATCGCCACGTATCGGTTCAGCATCGATTACAAGGGTAGGACTGAGCGGGTTATCACGCTCGAAGACGCCCCAGACAAGCCACCATTCGAGGTCGAAGTGGAGCTCACGGACCGTGGCTTAGTGGGTTAACCGCGCGATCCCCGGATGAGGATACAGCCGGGACCCCGAGGACCGATGCGGAGTGTGGCCGTAGCTGACGGGCCTTCACCTCCGCACACGCACTCTGAGCCCGTCGTGCGCTACGACTACCACTGGAAACACCTCTCGAGCCTCCTCCCTCATTCTTTCCGGATCTACCTTAGTGGACAGGTGCGTCAACACCAGTAGGTCGACTCCCGCCTTTCGAGCGACCTCGGCGGCCTCTAAGTGGGTCGAGTGCGAGTATCTCACAGCTTCCTCCTTGTTTTCGAAGCATGCCTCGTGTACCAACACCTGACAACCGCGGATGTTCTCGGGGTTGGCCGGACGACCGTCTCCCTTCACGTATACGGATATCTTACCGGGTTTCGTCAGTGAGTACGGGCGCTCACCGCGTAAAAGTACTTCACGCCGCTTCCATGTGGGTACCTTCCGTATATACTTCGGATCCGCCTTCCCGGGTATCTTCGGTGTTTCAATCCGATAGTCAACCGTAGGAACCTCGTGTTCCGACTCGTACACCAGCACCCGGAGGTCACCGATCTCCACCTCATCTCCCGGATTCACCTCCCGGTACTCAATCATCTCGAAGTCGGAAATGTCCAAAGTGGACTCAGAATCCGCGGCGGGACCGTAGACCTTCAACCTACGCCCGTGAAGAAGGTCCACGGTAGTCGCTAGGGGTAAGAGGCCCGCAACGTGATCGATGTGACAGTGGGTGAGCAGCACAGCGTCCACGTCGTAAATCGCGACACCTTGCTCCATAGCCTGACGCTGGGCGCCCTCCCCGCAGTCAATCAGGAGTTTGGTTCCGGAGAACTCCACCAACAGTCCCGGATGGTTCCGGTCCTTCGACGGGACAGCGCCGCCCGTTCCCAGAAAGTGCATCACCAGCTCACGGTCCACGACACATCCCCCGGACCTGAGGGGAGACAAATCGATGTTCTCCTCCAGAAGCAGCGATTGGTAAGTCGTCTCAAAGAAGTTCACTCCCTACAGGGCCCTACCGTCGCTTTCACTACCCGCTCGGTCTTTCCTCGAAACGCCTCGCCTTCCGTTAGTTCTCGTAAAATGAATTGGCCGCGTAATCTGCGTAGAGCCGTTTGGCTTCCTCGTGTTGAAGTTGAACTCTGAATCCCGAGCCTTGAGATACGTCGGCTCCATCCCGTAGGCGCGGAGGACCGTCAACTACCCGCCGACCACAACCCGGTGCTCGGATCCTAGGATGCCGGCCTGTACAGAATCCAGGCTTCTTGGGGGTAAGTTTCCACCATCGACGATCGATCGAACCCCGAAGTCTCGCTGGAAATAGCGTTGCGGTTTCTGCATGACGTCTACCGAAGGCAACATGAGTCCGCCGTTCGGCTGGTATTGAGGGTTGCCGTACCGATTCGGCCGGGGTCAATGGCTATGACCGAAGGGTTCGAGGCGCTACCGGACGACGTACAGAGAGTGGTGTACTCGAGGTTTAAGGAGCCCACTCCACCCCAACGCGTAGCGATACCCGAGATTATTGACGGGAAGAACGTCTTGGTAATAGCCCCTACCAGCTCCGGCAAGACCGAGACCGCGGTACTACCTGTATTCTCAATGGTACGTGAACTCGACGAGCCTGGAATCAAGGCGCTCTACATCACTCCGTTGCGGGCCCTTAACAGGGACATACTACGAAGGATTCGATGGTGGGGGGAAAAGCTGGGTCTCGAGGTCGCGGTGCGCCACGGCGACACCCCGCAGAGCGAGCGGAGGCGTCAGGCGGAGGACCCACCGGACGTACTGCTCACGACTCCCGAGACCCTCCAAGCTATACTACCGGGTAAGCGCATGCGTGAGCACCTCTCCCACGTACGTCACGTTATCGTGGATGAAGTTAACGAGCTCGCCATGGACAAGCGCGGTGTACAACTGACGCTCGGACTGGAACGACTCGCCGAAGTGGCGGGTGATTTCCAACGTATCGGCCTCTCCGCCGCAGTAGGCTCGCCCGACCGCGTGGGTAAGTTCCTCGTCGGTGATCGCGACGTCGAGGTGTTGGAGATCGAGGCCGAGCGTTACCTGGACGTTTCCGTAGCTCACCCGACTGGACCGCACGAGGTTAAGGAACGGCTGGAACTGATCCACGAGCTGGCGAAGGAACGTGACTCCGTCCTCGTGTTCACCAATACCAGACAGATGGCCGAGCTACTCGCAACTCGTCTGAAAACTGAGTATGATGACGTTGAGGTGGAGATACATCACAGCTCAATATCGAGAGAGAAGCGCATGGAGGTCGAAAAAAGGTTCAAAAAAGGTGAGATCGACATCCTCGTATGCACCAGCTCACTGGAGCTCGGTATCGACATAGGTCACGTGGACTTGGTGATCCAGTACGGCTCGCCGCGTCAAGTAACACGACTCACGCAGCGAGTGGGGCGCGCGGGCCGTCGGCGTAAACGGGCTGAAGGTCTCGTGATAACGTCGAACCCCGACGATCTTGCGGAAGCTGCAGTGATATGTCGTCGGGCTCTGAAGGGATCCTTGGAGCCCACTGATATCCCTGAAGGTTGCTTGGACGTCCTCGCCCACCAGCTCGTGGGGTTGTGCCTGGACGGGCACCAAGTCACCATAGATTACACGCTGGAGGTGTTCAGACGCGCTTACCCATACCGCCACCTCGACGCTGAGACGCTCCGAGAGGTGGCCGAGTTCCTGGACGATATCGAGGTGCTCCGGGTGCGCGGTGACCGAGTGTACCGGACGAAGGACGCCTGGAAGTACTACTACTCGAACTTGAGCATGATCCCCGACGAGCGACACTACAGAGTGGTTACGGAGAACGGTGGACACGTTAGCGTCCTCGACGAGCCGTTCGTCCTCGAGTATTTAAAACCCGGTATCAAATTCATCTGCGCCGGTAGACCGTGGATCGTGCAGGACGTGGATCATGACCGCTACGAGGTGTTGGTGACGCCGGCCGAGGCCGTGGAGGGCGCCATACCCTCATGGGTTGGCGAGGAGATCCCCGTCCCGTACGAGGTGGCGCGCGAGGTGGGGGAAGGGATCGGGCGGGTCGAGGCGGCGCTGGAGGAGGGGTTCACCGAGGCCGTCGAGGTTGCGGCCGAAACCTTCGGTCTAGGACGTCGAGAGGCTAAGGTACTAGCCGACCTAATCCGTAGACAGCGGGATCACTCATCGGTGCCGCTTCCAGGGAGGCCCGTCATCGAGGATCTGGGTGGGACCCTGGTTATCCACGTGTACGGTGGTACGAACCCCAACCGCACCCTGGAGAAGGTCCTCGGGACTCTGATCTCGGGACGTCTGGGGACGACGGTCAGGACGTACTCGACTCCGTACAAGATCGTGATCTCGGCGGAGAAGCGGGCGGGACTCGACGCGGACCTCCTAGTGGAGTGTTTGGAGACGCTGCCTTCCGACGAACGCGGGTTCCACACCCTCACGCTCAGAATCGTCGAGAAATCCGAGGTCTTCAAGCGTCGACTGGTGCACGTCCTGAAGCGCTTCGGTGCGATAGAGCCGGACGCCGACTACAGGGACGTCTCACCACGACGTCTACTGAAGGCGTTCAAGGGGACGCCCCCGTACTACGAGACGGTCTCAGAAGTCGAGCGGGATCTCGACACCTCCGTGGCGTTCCGACTGGTGAAGGAGTTGGAGGAGAAGGCGGAGATCGTTCGAGTGCGTGACCCTTCCCCGTTCGCTGAGCACGTGTTGGAGGGACTCGGAGAGGTGGGGCGCGTGACCTCAGGACTCCTAGCCGCGCAGGTCGAGACGCTCAAGCGGGATCTGGAACGACGCAAGCTGTGGCTCGGCTGCCCGAACTGCGGCTGGCGTGGTCGACGCTCCGTCGAGACCGTCAAGGAGGAGGGTCTCGAATGTCCCGACTGCGGCGCCACGTACCTAATCGCCGCCAAGACAGAGGAGGGTCTAGAAAAGCTGCTGAAGAACTCCGAGCGCGCCCGGCGGGTGGCCGATCTGCTTGAGTCATACGGTGTCAAGGCTCTGGAAGCCCTCGCGGTGCCTGGTGTCGGGCCCGAGGCCGCGGCCAAGGTGCTCCGATCGACCGGCGGACGTGAGCCACACTTCTATCGTGAGCTACTGCAGGAGCGCCTCCGTTACCTCCGCACCCGTCGGTTCTGGGACTAGATCGGTAGGTAAGAGAGCCCGAGGAACGTCAGCAGAAGGAAGAACAATCCCGCAATCCCGACGGTCCCGATGAAAGGTACCGGTATCCCTATAGGAGGTGACGGATCCTCCCCGCTCTCCACACCGTTCAGTGGTGTCCGCGTCTCGACGTCTCCCGTCACCGGTGTGTCGTAGCGGATTCGGGTCACACCGCCGAGATCCAGGAACGGTTTGGAAACCGCGACGGCGACGGGGTACCCTCCCAGAACGGCCTTCCACAGCTCTTCCGTGAACGCCACCAGGGAGTCGTCGGGTAGGCCGGTCAACAAGACGACCGTTAGGGTACGACCGCGCTTAGAGGACACGATAACCGTCAATGGAGAGATAGCGCCGGAGATTGCCGAGTACAACCTGTTCACGACCTCCACGGGCCCGAAGAACTCCAGGATTCCGGGGTGAAGGTTGGAAAGGAAGAGGCCGTAAGGGACCAGCAAAAGCTCCCCTACGTTGCTCGTGGACTCGTCGTCCACGACGAAGTATCGACTAGATCCCTCTTGAACGGCCCCTAGGACGAGTACCGCGTGGTACGCCGGAGGACGACTCAACAGCGAGACCACAGTTACCTCGAACACCTTCGAGACTGCATCCGGGCTCGCGATCGCCTGGAAGGCGTCGATGATGTCGAGGTTATCGTCGTCGTGTTCCCCCGTGGCCGAACTCTCGTACTGTAGTGGAGTCACGGGGTCTCCGTTCCACCATCCCATGGCGACACCTAAGTTATACAAGTCCACCGCGCACGCCTCCGCACACCAGATCCTGTCAACGCGCCCATCCCCGTCGATATCGGACCCAAAAGAGGTGTTCGGAGCATCGAACTCCGGGTCTAAGTAGTAATGACCGGAGATGAATCCTCCCACTCGAGCGTGAGCGGGCGTCATCGCGATGGATACTGCGATTATTAGCACTAGGGTGGGCAACATTCGTGTTCACCTCTCGGGTTCGAAGAGCGCCAGATAGGACGTTCTCATCCCCGAGAACAGCGTCCCTCGTCGGAGGACCTTTCCCTCCCCCCATACCATGCATATGCAGGATCGTCGCCAGCCGTCGAGCGCCTTGACAGCCACGGAGAAGGTCTCAGGCGTGACAGCGTTTAGCAGTATCGCGCGTCGCACGCGCTCGGCGAGGGCGAGGAGCACTTCTTCCAGCCGCTCGGAACCGGATACGACGGCGGCGTCCACCTTGCCCACGTCCTCCAGGACCTCTGGGGCCCACCCGCGTACTATCTCTATACGATCCCTCAGGCAGAAGTCCCGAACGTTCCGCTCCAACGATCGGATCGCTTCCTCGTTTCCTTCCACCGCGTACACGCGGCCCAGAGGTCCTACCGCCCGGGCCAGCTCGAGGGTTAGCGAGCCCGATCCCGCGCCGATCTCGAGGATTCTCTCGCCCGGTCGCGGTCGAAGTACGGCCAGTACCGTCGCTTTCATCACCGGCTTGGTGGGGCCTGGGACACCCTTTATGACCAAGTCAGAGGGGTCCACGACATTGAACACTGGAGCACCCACCCTATACGGAGTGGGCTTGGGCCCCGGGGATCCCGACCTGCTGACTCGTAAGGCGGTTAAGATTATAAAGAAGGTACCTGTCGTGATGGTGCCCTTCGTAGGCGCGGAGAGTCGAGCCGCCAGGATAGTGCGCGCCGTCGACCCGGAAGCCACAGTGGTTGGTTACTACGCACCGATGACCAGAGACCCGGAGGAACGTGATCGAGCGTACTCGAAGGCCGCTAAAACCCTGGCGAAACTGCTCGAGCGGTTTCACGAGGTGGCGGTCTGTAACCTCGGAGATCCTACCCTATACGCCACATTCTGGCACATCGTGGAGCGGATCCCGCTAGAGGACTTCGAGATAGAGCTGGTCCCTGGGATTCCCGCGGGACTCCTTTGTGCGGCCCGCATCGGCCGTCCCTTAGCGATGGAAAGTGATAAGGTCCTCATCTGCACTCGGGAACCGCCGGAAGACCTTGAAAGCACGGACACGGTGATACTCTATAAACCGACCCGGCGAGGCATCGAGAGGCTCCTCCGGAAGGGGTTCGAGGTCTACGCGTGCCGGGATCTGGGGTTCAAGGGAGAGCGAGTGGAGCGTGTAAGCGCGGCCGAGTTCGAGCCCAATTACCTGTGCACGATAGTCGCCCTCCGACCTTGAGGTGGCGGGGGCCGGGTTTTTACACGGTGACTACCCGAGAAGTTCGGGGGCGAGTGTTGCTCCGTACGGTGTGGGTAGATTACGCCAGGAAGGGCGAACCCGATGTCATCTTAGTAGGTCGGCGGGAGGACGGGAACCCGGCTACCCTCGTCGTTAAGGGGTTTCGTCCTTACTTCTACGCGGAGGTGGAGGATGGGTTCGATCCGTCCGAGGTGGAGCGTCTGAGTGGTGTAGTGGAGGTCGAAGAAGCCCTGTTGAAGCACCCCTACGGCGGCGACCGGGTGGAGCTCCTACGGATCGTCGCCACGCACCCTAAGGTCGTTCCCAAACTGCGCGAGCATGTCAAGAAGCTGGACGGCGTGAAGGAAATCTACGAAGCGGATATCCCCTTCGTACGCCGTGCCGCCGTCGACCTCAATCTGCCGCCCGCGTCCGAGGTCGACGTCTCTGACCTGGACAAGGGATCCTGGTCCGGACTTCCATCGTACTTCGCGGACGTCGAGGACGCCCGTGAGTTGGACCACCGCCCCTATCCGATCGAAGACCTCGTCGTCGCCAGCTTCGACCTCGAGGTGTTGGCGGAACCCGGAACGACGATTAAGGGAGCTTCGGGCCCTATCATCGCCATCAGCTTCGCGTACAGGACGCCTGATGGGGAGCGCCATAACTACGTGATTACCTGGAAGGGAGAAGACGAGTCGTTCGAAGTGGACGGAGTGGAAACCGAGGTCATCGTGTGCAGGTCGGAAGCCGCCGCGCTGCGGAGGTTCTTCGACGAGTTCCGCCGTGTCGATCCCGACGTAGTGTTCACCTACAACGGGGACGAGTTCGACCTGCCGTACCTGCAACATCGGGCCAGGAAGCTGGGTATCGACGTCTCTCCCCTGGCGCGGCCGGCGGGCAAGCGTGGGATCATACTGAAGCACGGGGGTGGCCGTTACGCCTCCGATATTTTCGGACGGGCTCACGTCGATCTGTACCACACGGCGAGGAAGAACCTCAAGCTGGAACGCTTCACGCTTGAGGAGGCCGTCAAGGACGTGCTCGGTGTGGAGAAGGGGGAGATGGAGCTAGCCGACATCAACGAGGCCTGGAAGCGCGGTGATCTGGACGAACTGATGAGGTATTCGGCCGAGGACGCTCACTACACCCTCGAGCTGGGACTCGAGCTGGCACAGGTCGAGCTGGAGCTCTCCTACCTGACACGACTGCCGCTGCCGGATGCGACTCGCTTCAGCTTCGGGCAGCTCGCGGAATGGAGGGCCATCTACAAAGCGCGCAAGGAGGATATCCTGATACCGAACAAGCCGACTCGAGACGAGTACAAGCGGCGGCGTCGCAAGGCGTACAAGGGAGCGATAGTGTTCGAGCCCGAGATAGGGCTCCACGAGAACGTGGTCTGCGTGGACTTCGCCAGTCTGTATCCCAACGTGATGGTCGCACACAACATCTCGCCCGACACGTTCGACTGCGACTGTTGTCCGCGCGTGACCGTCGAGGAGGTGGACAACCCCACGGACGCGACCGTGGCGCCGGACGTGGGTCATAAGTTCTGTAGTCGGCGTAAGGGTTTCTTCCCCCGGCTCGTGGAAAGACTCATCGAACGCCGGCGTGAACTCAAACGCCGTCTCCGGGAGCTCGACATTGAGTCGCATCCTCACGAGGCTAAGATCCTCGACGTACGACAGCAGGCGTACAAGGTCCTGGCCAACAGCTACTACGGCTACATGGGCTGGGCTAACGCGCGCTGGTACTGCCGTGAGTGTGCCGAGAGCGTCACTGCTTGGGGTCGCTACTACATCAGCGAGGTTCGAAGGATCGCGGAGGAGAAGTACGGGTTGAAGGTCGTGTACGGGGACACGGACTCGCTGTTCGTGAAGTTGCCTGACGCGGACTTGGAGGAAACCATCGATCGGGTGAAGGAGTTCCTGAAAGACGTCAACGGCCGCCTCTCCGTGGAACTGGAGCTGGAGGACGCCTACAAAAGGATCCTGTTCGTGACTAAGAAGAAGTACGCTGGGTACACCGAGGACGGGAAGATCGTTACGAAAGGTCTGGAAATGGTACGACGGGACTGGGCGCCCGTCGCCAGGGAGACGCAGCGTCGAGTCTTGAAGCGGATCTTAGCCGACAACGACCCTGAGGCGGCACTGAAGGAGATTCACGAAGTACTCGAGAGGCTGAAGTCAGGCGACGTCGACATCGAGGAGCTCGCGGTTACGTCCCAGCTCACGAAGAAGCCCTCAGAGTACGTTCAGAAGGGTCCCCACGTCAGGGCCGCGTTACGGCTCGCTCGGCATCTCGGAGTGGAGCCCGAACCGGGCACCATCGTGAGGTACGTCATCGTCCGCGGTCCAGGTAGTGTCAGCGACAAGGCGTATCCTGTGGAGCTGGTGCGGGAGGGGGAGAAGGAACCCGACGTCGATTACTACATCGAGCACCAGATACTGCCGGCCGTGGAGCGTATCATGCAGGCGATAGGTTATTCCCGCGGACAGATCGTCGGTGAGACGGCCTCGCAGAAGACGCTGGATCAGTTCTTCGGCTGACGGGATGACGAGAGCGCCCCTAAGTGATCCGTGATCGGCTTCACCCTGGCCGACCGTGGGTGTTCTCCTTGCGAGTGGCCATTCTGGACGGATACACGGACGAGCCGGCGGGTTTAGGTGTACCACCCTACCTCGGTACTCACCCTAGGTACGCTTACGGCGCAGCCCGGGCCGCGGGAGCCACTGAGGTGCGGTACGTACCCATCGAGCGGGTGAGGTCAGGTGACGTCGATCTGAACAGATTCGACGTCGTGGTAGGTATCTGCGGAGTGCACACGCCTGGGAAGTACCTCGGCGCCCGACCGGCGGACCTCTCCGAGATGCTTCGTATCCTCATCGAGGTCGATGCCGTCACAGTTCTAGGCGGACCCGCGGCTCAGTCCGGGCACGGTCGAGTCGGCGGTAAGCTACCCGAGACCGAGGTCGAGGGCGTGGATATAATCGCCAGAGGTGACGTCGAGGCCGTGGTGTACGATCTAGTTTCCGAGGGCTCGCCTGAAGCCGTCGATCCCGATCGGAGGAGATCGATCGAGGAACTCCGGGAATACTCCGTGAAGGGGGCACTCGCAGCCCGCGAGCACTTGGACTATCCGGACGCGGTGATCGCTGAGCTAGAAACGTACCGTGGTTGCCCACGTTTCATATCTGGTGGGTGCTCGTTCTGCACCGAGGTTCCTAGGTACGGTAAGCCCGATTTCAGACCGCCGGAGGACGTCGTCGAGGAGGTGAAGGCACTGTACAGAGTGGGTGTCCGCAGGTTCCGAGTCGGACGACAACCTTGCGTGTTCTCTTATATGGCAGAAGGGATCGGAGAGACCGAGCGACCCCGACCGAACCCCGAGGCATTAGGGAAGCTCTTCAGAGGAATCTGCACCGTCGCTCCCGACCTCGTGACACTCCACGTGGACAATGCGAACCCGGCAGTGATAGCGGAGCACCCCGTCGAATCCCGTGAGATCGCGAAGGTGCTCGTCCGCTATGGCACTCCCGGCAACGTCGTGGCATTCGGCGTCGAAACATTCGACGAGCGGGTGGCGAGGAAGAACAACTTGAACGTGGAGTCCAAAGAGGAGGTGTTCCGGGCCATCGAGGTAGTAACATCCGTAGGCGGGCACCGCGGCTGGAACGGGATGCCGTACCTCCTGCCGGGGCTCAACTTCGTGTGCGGTCTCATCGGTGAGGACAGGGAGCGTTACCGTCGCGACGAAGATGTCCTCCGAGAGATGGTGAAACGTGGTCTCCGGGTGCGCCGGATCAACGTCAGGAACGTTGTACCCTTCCCGGGTACGAAGATGGAAGAGCACGGTACGAAGTGGCTCGAGCGCAACAGAGAGCGAGTGACCGCGTTCAAGCGCTTCGTCCGGGAGGAGGTGGATCCCGTCCTGCTCCGCCGAGTGCTACCGAAGGGCACCGTCTTGAGGCGCCTCCGAGTGGAACCCAGAGAACCGGAGTTCGCGCGGCAGGTGGGCTCTTACCCCGTGGCTTGCAGGTTGCTCGCAGAGCGGAAACCCGGTGAATGGATAGACGGCTTGGTGGTGGGTCACAGGGCCCGTTCCGTCGAGGTGATCCCGATACCGATACGTCGAGAGGACGGTCCGGACGTCCTAGCGAAGTTACCAGGAGTTGGTGATAGGGAGGCCCTAGATGCGTTCCTAAAGGGTCGGAGACCGCGAGTTCCCTACGCCCTGCGATCCTGGTTCACGTTCTGAATCACCAATTCCACCCACGGAACTTCCACCTAAACCAGATGACCACAATCAAGGAAGTGACGAGTAATCCGATCACCCACTCCCATATCATCTTGTGTGATGGCGCCGGGAAGCTTTCCCTTACCATGGTCACAGGGTTCGACCTCCTGACGGCGTTCGACCCGGGAGTGGACTCTCCGCCCGCGTGTCTAGTCCTCACTAGTTCGTGAGTGAGCTCGGTCGTAACCCTTCCTCCGGAAGGTATCCGACCGTAAAAGACCTCACCAACCGTCGACACCACTGTCTTGCACATCGACTTAAAGTTCGATCCGACCACTGTGAGACCGATCCCTAGTGGGGATTTAGTGGACATCGACCGTTGTGATCTGGACAGGTTACGTCGTCCTACCAGTGCTCGGGATGCCCAACTTTCGATCGCTTTGGCCACATTTGTCGTCGTAATCTCCACCGAGGTGATCCAGTTCCCCACACTTCTGGTGGACTGCTCTGGCACATTATTATTGGAGTTCCTAGACGTAACTACCCTCGACGATGCTATCCCGTTAACAATCTTCGAAGCTATCCGTGGATTGTCCAGTGTGCGGTATGCCTTGACTATCTTCGGAATCATGTTCAAGACATCGTTGAGACCCAAGTATTCCGCCAAATTTCGGACGAACGGCACTGTAGACGGGTTAGGACTCGTGTGGTGGCATGTGGATGGACCGTATCGGGCCGTAACCCCAGCCCAAGTCCTGATCAGGACCTCAAGGGTGTTTCGGTCAGGTCTCCATAGACCTACACGTATCGCCTCCACTAGCCACGATAGTGTCGACTGTACCGCGGCCCATCCGTTCGGAGTGGTTGGCCTGTATCGTTCTAGAGCCGAAAGTACTGTCGACGCCACTTCTGTTAACAGCGTTTGAACCATCGGTCTGGCCTGAGCCATCGTCACCGCGATGCCGACGATATTCTGGACGCGCTTCATCACTTCGTGCCATCCCACATCCGGTCCGTGTGACATCAACGCCTTCCACCAGCTAGGGCTCAACAGTTCCGTTCTTACTTCGATCGCCAGTCGCTCCGCCAGTGTCTGGACGTGCGCGGTGGTCGGGTCGCGTGCGACTGTGAGAAACACCGTCGGCTCCTTCCCTCGGATCGACCTCACGTACGTAGCTATCCCGCCGATCCACGAATAGTAATCGTTCACGTCTATCACGTTGAACGCGTTTACTACCTGATCGATAACGACGTCAATAGTGCCGGCCAGGTACCTGAAGATCTCCACTGCCCTAACGGCTGCCTCATAACCTTCCAGATCCTCCATACGCAGCTCAGGTCCGCTCGAATTACCTAGAACTGAGAAGGCGTACGCCACTCTGGACTCGAACGTCCTCACGATACGCTCTGAGAACCTTTCGTCTACCGACCCCGCTTTCGATACTCCCAACCCCTCAGTGAGTTCGGACCAGCCCATCTCCACTAACCTGTTAACACCAGTCCCCTGGACGTCACCTGGGGGCTCCCCGAACACCCCAGTGGCCGCCAACGGCTCTGGTACCCCGGATCTCAGGAGTTCTAAGTAGTGCTTCCTCCGGTAATTGTACTCGATGGGTTCTTCGGCTCTGGAGACCAGCCGGAACGCGGCCGCCAATAGCTGAACTACTGGTTCGATAGAATCCAATACAGCAGTACACAGCGCCACCACATCTATCCTCGGCCTGTTGATCCACCTACCGTCGACTTTCACCTTCAACTCGCTAATCGGTATCAACCTGATTCCCAAAACCTTTCCACCGTCCGGGTCCCACACGGGTTCGACACCAAGTAGGTACAGGACTTCAGCTATACCGAGTCCGCCGGATGTCAGCTCGTGTGAGGCGAAGAGGATCACTGAAACCGTCTCGGGCCATCTGCCGTGTTCTCTGTAGTATCTGGCTAGCATGTCGTCTACCAGGCGCTTCGCGATCTCCCACGCCTCCGGCGTTGGGAGGGTATACGGGTTGAACGTTACACCGTTCCTACCGGTCGGGTAAGCTTTGGGATTCCACAGAGGTTCTCCGAAACCTCCCGTCGGGACATGGCCGCCCCTCAAGAAGTTGATCAGGCTGTCGAGCTCATATTCACCGGATTTGTACACATGAACGAACTCTCTGAATGCCTCGGCTATGAGTTTAATGATATTCTGGTCGTACTGATCCGTAGTCTTTAGTAGCCCTATTTCAGATAGAACTGATCGATACAATGCCAGCAAACTAGGTTTAAGCTGCTGCAGTATACTATCGGCTTTCGACAGTAATGACGCGTCATCTTTCAACTCTCCCTCGTCCTTGAGTTCAACCCACTGCAACAGAACGGATCGCATGAATGGGTCCGTCCATATCCTGAGGACGATCGATCGAAGAAGCTCGTACGTCCTCATCTTGACCTCATGATAAAAGTCCGGATCCTCGTCCGCCAACCTCCGAAACAGCTCGAGATCGGCCTTTGGGATCAACCCCGAGGTGACCGCTAAGTAGGGAGCGAATTTCGGAGCGAAAAGCAGCGCGGCTTGATCTACTGCTACTCCTGTCGGGAGATTCCCTCCTATCACGTGTAGACCGTAGAACACTTTCTCGTCCCGAAGTGCTAGCAGGTAATCGTGCAGGCCGTCGAGGAACTCCTCCAAGTGTCTTTTTACCCAAGATTCAGGGTCCTTCGGGGGACTCTCCCCGCGCTCCGCGAAGATAGACTTCACAACGTCCTCGAGGATCCCCAGGTCCCTCGTCTTCTTCAGGATCTTCTCCGCAATGAGTTCTCGCACGGTTTCGTCGTACACCGAGGAACTCACGTACTGCGACCACAACCTCTCCAGCTCCGCGTATCTGTGGAAGTCCCTGAAATATCCTGACGGTGGTGACGGATAAGTGATGATAACGGACCCGCCTCGGTACTTAGCCAACGTCCCCTCGCCAGGGTTACTTACGATGTAGAAGTACGCCTGGGGAACGTCCGGGAGCAGTAGGTACGTCCAGTCGGTGATCGTGAGCCCGCGGTCGTGACCCGGAAGGAACTCGAAAGTGCCGTGGGTTCCCACGTAAACTACGGCGTCCGCGTGGAAGACCTTACGTAGCCATTCGTACGTGGCGATGTACTGCCAGTGCGGAGGCAGTTCCCGGGAGTGGTACACTAGCTCGGGACTCCCCGACCAACCACGGACTGGCTGCAGGACTACCGCTACATTGCCGAACCTGAGGGCGGGGACGAGGTACCGGTGGCCATCCGTCATGATTCCAAGATTGTCGGTCACACTCTTCCATGTTCTCAGGAATCCCTCGATCATTTCCTCCACGGTAGCTCTGGCCGCTTCGTACCGATCGGGATCCAACCTGCGGACGATGTCTAGGTACGCGTTCAGCCGCTTTACGACGTCTTCCTCGAACCATTCTCGGACGTTTTCGGCCGGAATCAGTTGGTCACGGGAGACGGAGCATAGCACGAACGAGCGACCGTCGAACCTTATCACCACATTTCCATCACGCACCTCGATTTCTACATCACGTCCGTCGACGTTTAGAGACCACTCACCGTACCCTCCCTCGTACAGATCGAACATCCGTCGAAGCTCTCCCCTGGCCCACGGCCCTACGTTAGCGAGCAGCAGCACCGACCGACGTGGATCGTTAGGATCTATCGCTGAGGATAGCGCGTTGAACACCGCGACGAACACGTCCTCGAGGAACCGTGCCGTCTGCGAACTCTCTCTGTACTCCACGTAGAGTTCCCGAAAGAACCCAGTTCCTGGACCCAGATCGAAACCTTCGCCGGCCAGCCTGGCCAGGATCCGCGCGAGACTTCTCGGGACGTCTAAATACGCCGCTCCCAGCTCCGAGCGTCCAGGGGGGTAGCAATAAACGACGAGCGCTACCCTCTTCTCACGATCCGGCAGCAGCCTGAGTCGGAGCAGGTGTTCGATCAGCCTCCCGAGATCGTCCAGTGTCCCTGGTAACAGCACTGGCTCATCGTCCTTCCCGTTCAACCACAACACACGGTACCAGAAGGACCCCTCCATCTCGGAACCTAGCTGCACCTGGTAGGTCCACTCGAGTGAGGGTCCCGATTTATTGGTCACGTACTCCCCCAGCCCCATGCTGGCGTCCCCGGTGAACGGGAACACCACCTGAATCATCGGTACGTTCAACCTGATGACGGCGTACTCTGCCGGTTTCGGGAAGTTCAGTGTGAACGCACGAACACTGATCACGGCCTCCACGCGCTTGCCCTGCTTTTCCAGCTCGGAAAGTATCTCGAAGGGTTTCACGAACGACGACTCGCAGAAGACGGCGACGGTCCTGACTCCGTACCTCCTCGTGATGCCGTCTAACGCCTCCGTGAGCCGTAGGATCGCTTTCCTCCTAGGACTAACGGCGTCGATCCCGTGGGCGAGCACCAGAACTAGGTCGTTTGGAAGATGAGACGCGAACGCACTCAGATTCATCCCATGAAGGGTATCTATTACCCAACTCGGTAACTTCCGCTTGTATCCGAAGAGTACCACGGTCCCCTTGACTTCCCCGCGAGCCAGACGTTGTAACCAACTCCGGAAGGTCACGATGTCGGGGCGTGGAATCCCATCTATCCATCCGGTCCCAGGGACGTAAGCTGAGAGGACAGTCCTGGAGATCGTCCTAGGCGGTTCCACGGCGTCCGTCGGGAAGGATGGATTCGCTAGCCATAGTAGGAACGTCACAAGGGCGCGCGTATCTCCCGCCGCTAAACACAGCCAGATGTGCGCCGCGACGGCCACCTTGGACTTCACGGGCCGACCGCGGATGACGACCAACGCGCGCTCCGGATCGGACGTCGCAACCACGACCACGCGCTTCGTTGAAGCCAGGGTTTCTGCCAGCACGTCGAGGTCGTCTAGGGCCGCCCCCAGTGTCCTCTTAGACAACTCTCGGACGAAGGACGCTGGAACCGTACCCATACGCTGGATCACCAGTACATCTGCTGATACAACGTCCTTCGAGATCTCCTCCCAGTTTAAGTTTCCAATGCTTACCGGATTCTTCGGAATCCGATGAACGTGGACTTGGACTCCCAGCTCCTTACCTACTTCATCGGCGTTCGGTAGCGGTGTGGTACTCAGCACCGTTATCTCGAAGGCGGAAGCGGGGCCGGAATATAAAATTTGAATTAATACGATTGACATGAAGAATAACACAGCTAACGTGGTTCGTAAATGTTTTAACATTCCCTTGAGTACCCCTGAGCCGAAGTGAGGACTATCTAAATAGATAACCGTTTCGGTGGGGGTGGGAGGGTCTGCGCACGATATCGATGACGGCCCTTATCGTTGCCCTGATGGTGCCGACGTCCGCGTATGCGGTTAGTTGGGGAGAGATCATCGACAAATCGGTTAGGTTCTACTTCGAGATCGATAAGGTAAGGGAACTTGGTGTACCCGTTAAGGAGTTAAAAATGGTTCAGGAAGGCGATTCACTGTACTGGGAAGGTAAGTTCGGAAGATCTAAGTGGGAGACGTCAGGAGAGGTAATTTACGGCAACATGTCGGCCTTATCTGGGATATATCTTGGACTACTTAGCGGAGAAGTAACACCGAAGACGTGGCCCAAACCAGAACGATCTAGGTTTGAGAAAGGTATCACCACCGGACTAGCTAAGATTCTATCACTTCAACAAGAAGATGGTGGTTGGGGATGGAAAGTGGTTTTAACTGAAGGTAAAACTAGATTTCCATCTGGTAAGGGTCACGTCCTGCGTACTTCTCAGGTGTTAGTTCGAGTGTTAATACCGGCACTGAGGTTGAACATTAAGAACGTAAATTACGATGGTACTACCTACGACGTAGTTGAACACGCGCGTTCAGCTGTGAGGTTTCTGATCGACCAGCAGTTGGAAGACGGTGGATATAGCGCCAACAAAGAGTGGTCCACGACCGGAGATCCACTGTACACTGGATGGGCATTGCGTGCGCTGTGCGAGGCATACCGGTACAGGGACCTTCTTAAACTCGACGACGCGACCGTCCAACAGGTAAAAGAGGCGATCCGTAGGGCGGTTGACTGGTTACTCTCTCACCAGGAGAGAGAAGGTGAGCACGTCGGGCTGTGGAAGATGGAGTCTTCAGCCATCATGGGGTCCTCGTACGCACCACCTTCGGAAGCCCAGGTAGTGCTCGCGTTGATCGACGCTTACTCGATATCGGAGGAACTGGGGCTGAATAAGGCCGAGCTTAAGGAGTCGATAGACAGGGCGTTGGAGGCTATCGTGGACTGGGCGCTCAAATACAAGGACATTTCAGTAGTGGAGTTCGACGGGAAGAAGGTCTTAGGGTGGGCCTACTCGTCGACGCGACTGGAGAGTTGCGGTCCGTACCTCGGGTACACGGCCCTCATAGCGGCCACGCTGAAGTTGGCGCGGGAGTTAGGCCTTGGATCAAGAGCCGTAGATAAGATGAAATCAGTCGGAGTAACATTGGAGAACGAGGCGGAGTGGGTAGCTCACGAGTGGAGGGAGACTGACGGGATCGGATACTTCCCGTACCCGAACTCGGAGATGTTCAAGTACGTGACACCGTCGAGCCAGCTTTTCGGACTGATCTGCGCGGTGGCGTTCTCGCACCCCGAAGTGCTGTTGAAGCGCACTACGGCGGACGTCTGGAAGTTGGTGCCTAAAACGAAAACGTCGAAGGTTCCTGTGTGGCCGGTGTTGGCTTTGCTATTCGCACGACGACGCCGCTGACTCCTTCCTTTTATCCGCACTTCTCCCTAACAAGCGGCCGCTGGTAAAATAGGTCCGATAATTTCTCCAGTCACCGTGTTCACAAATTTGAATTACTATTTCTCACATACAGTGTAGAAGTTTAGTTGACGAAAATTCATATTATTTTAATTTAAAAAAATCTGTATGGGCTCCCGAGTCGGGGGTCAGGCATTGAGAACCCACGCGCTCATAGTCGGACTGCTGGTGGCACTGAGTCCAGTTACGGCCAGCGAAAGTCCTAAAATCGCCGTAGTGGTGCCGTATCACGGCAGTTACGATCCGCACTGGGTCTACATGGCTCACGAACTTCCAAGTAAAGTCCAGGAGATTTTGAGTGTGACCTACGACGAATACAAAATCCAAGTGTACCCAGGCAGTTTCGAAACCTACGACACGACCATGGTACAGCTTCAGGGCGGTAAGGAGTACGTCATTCATCAGGAGGAAGTGAACACGGGTGAGGAGGTTCTGAAGACAGAGCTCGGCTACGCTCTCAAGCAGGCTGAGGAGTTCACGAACTCCGGTAAGGATGGTCTGATCGTTGTGCTACCGGCTTTCGTGAATGAGGGAGGACAGCACCAATGCGTGGAAATCCCGGAAGTTATCGATATCGTGCTCGGAGATAAGGTACCTAAATGCGCGATCCACTACGAGCCATTCGGTATCACGGATTGGGACCGCAAAAACGACATCGGTATCGTACCGGAACTGTTCTTCATGAACATCCAAGAAGAGGCCGATAAGGACCTGGTAGGACCGAACGGACAGGGTGACCCCGAAGACGTGTTCTCGACGTACAAGGGCAAGAAACTCCTGGATTTCCTGAGAGACCACAAGGATGAGGTCGGTCTCCTCGAGTTAATGTTCGGTACTCTACGGATAGGTTACTGGGACGATTTCAAGGCGAACGCAATGTACGTGCTGCGTGGTGTCGCCGAGAGGCTCGGTGACTTCCTGGGGACGACAATTCCGGTAGGTGAGGTCGACTGGGCGTTGAGGAACCCGTTCGTAAAGGAGGGTAAGGCTTACTTCTTCGCGTTCCAGAACCCGGAGATCGGTCCGGAGAAGTGGGAGAAGTCGCGCTGGGAGATCCGGTACGAGCAGTTCCAGAAGTTGATGCAGAGTCTCTGCAAGCATGGCGTTAGGTACGTGATCGCGTTCCCGTACACCACAGTGACTGGTATCACAGATCGCAAGCTGTTCGAGGGTAACCCTGAGCACGGCCCCGAGGGTGACGAACCCGAGGCTTATGACTACTCGGAGGCTATTCTGCGGCACTTCGGTGCGGAGTTAGTGGCGGAGACTGTGGCCGATGTGAAGAAGTACACGTACGTACAAGGCGGTCGGAAGAAGACTCGAACGGTGTACATCAACACGAGAATTTACAGGATTCCAAAGGATAAGCTGGGCACTGACGCCGACATGTACGTGATTTACGTGAGGCGCGGTCTGTTGGATGCTCCGAATGCTGTGGAGAAAGTGGCCCGTGTGTACGCCAACTACATCGCCGTTCACCTGCCGACGTGGATGATGGAGTACGAGGCGGCGAAGCAAGGAGTTGGGAAGCACAATCAAGAAACTGGCGCTCAAAGGGAGAGGAAGAAACTTTCAGTGTATCCCTTGATGCTCGCTCTGGCGTTAGCGGTATGCCGACGGCTCGGGTGCCGCTAACGTTTCTCTCCCACGCCCACATCTAGGTAAATGTTACGAACACATTAACGATTTGACTGAGGGCGTCAAGGAGCTTCCGCGAGCTCGTAGGGATCATGATTCACCCTGACTTCCCGTCCCGGACCCGTCAGCTCCACCTCGGGTGCGTACCCTAGGGATTCCAAATCTTCGTACAGGGCCAGATGTCCTGAGAGGTCGCAGTATTCGGCCTCCAGTGCGCCCGCCACGTGAGCCGCCGCCTTTACGGAGATAGCACTTTCCACTTCCGTTAACACGATGATCTTGAACCCGAGCTCTCTAGCCTTGCGTCCAAGCAGCACCACGTCCAAGAAACCCACCTCTTGAACGCTCAAGGCTACCCCCTCGGCTGAGCTCAGCCCGTGGATGTCTCCTTCCGACGTCACACGGACGTAAGTGGGAACATCCGCATCGAACTCCTCCGGCGAGATCACGACTATCTCCGCATCGGACACGGACCGCACTTCCTCGAGGATCCGCTCGGAAGGTTTGTCCGTGAACTCTAGAAGTACGGTTTCGAAGTCCAGAGCGGACACCGAGGACAACCCCGCCGAGTCGGCGCGTACACGGACCACGGTGTACCCGACGGAGAGGTTGTCACGCGCCTCCCGAAGTGCCCCGTGCTTCCCGATCTCGTGGACAGAACACGCGGACTCGATGGTTCTCGGTTCTCCTCCCAGTAGTTCCGCGAGCGGGAGGCCTTGGGACCGGGCTTCGGCGTCCATCACGGCTATCTCGTGGGCTACGGTCGGGTCGAACCCGAAACCGGTCCCATAATGACCCTCCGATGAATAAACTCGGCACACGTAGCCGTCGACGCGACCGGCGGCACCGTTTAAGGTGACACGACGAGTCTCGATAGGTTTCAAGGCAAACCTGCCCCGCTGGGAGGGTGAGAGAGTTGAGCCGGGTTATAGTTGTCGGAGCCGGCAGTGCTGGACGGTCGGTGGCGCGGCTGCTGAACCACGCGGGGTACGACGTCGTAATCAACGATGTCCGCGATTGGGAAGACTTCACTACGGAGGAGCGCGAGTATCTTGAGATTCTAGAGCGCGAGGGCGTCGAAGTGGTTCTCGGGGGACACTATCGAGATCTCTTCGAGTCGGCCGATGCGGCTTTCGTATCTCCTGCGATACCCGAAGATGCCGAAGGTAGGAAGCTCGCGGAGCTGGTTCCTGAGAAGATCACCGTCGAAGATGTTGCCGGACTGTTGAGGGACCTGTTCCCCGTGCCCGCTATCGGGATCACCGGGACGAACGGGAAGACCACCACGACATGGGCGGTGGCACATCTCCTGGAAGCCTCCGGGTACGAGGTTTGGCGGTGCTCGTCTCTCGATAGACACCTCGTCATCGAGGCGATAGTGGAGGGCGTGGTAACGGGCGAGATCGAGGATTACGATGTGGCCGTCGTGGAGCTCCCGCATGGAACGATCAGACTGGCTGCCGGCATCGAGCTGGACGTCGGCGTGTTGACGAACGTCTCACCGGAGCACCTGGACGAGTTCGGAGGTTCCTTCGAGAGGTACGTCCGTCGAAAGCTCACGATAACCGAGATGAGCGAAGTACTGGTGGCCTGCTACGACTGCGAGGAGCTGCGGAAGCGCCTGAACGACGCAGTCTGGTACTCCGTGCGGGATCCCAACGCCGATTATTACGGGAGTAGGGAGAACGGACGCCTTGTGGTAAGAGGTCCTGATGTCTCGGTGGAGGCCGACTTCCACCTGATCGGTTACTACGTCGAGAACTGCACTGGGGCCGTCGCCGCCTGCCTAGAGTTCGGTGTCGATCCTGAGTGCCTCGTCGATGGTCTCGCCACGTTCGAGGGTGTTCCCGGACGCATGGAACTGCTTGGAGAACTCTCGGGCCGTGTCGCCTATATCGACGCGGCGCACAACCCAGACGGTCTGAAGGCGTCGCTTCCATCGTTCCGGGAGCTCGCGGACGAACGGGACAGAAGACTGCTCGTCAGCGTAGATAACCCAGACACTGTGACTGAGCGCGATAAGTTCGAATTCGGGCGGATAGTGGGGAAATACGCGGACTTTATGGCGGCCAGCGGGTACAACGAGACCCTGGAACGGCTCGACCGGTCGGCCGCCGAGGAGGTAGTGAAGGGTGCCGAGTCGGCAGGTTGCGAGGGGGTGGCTGTGGACTCGGTCCGAGAGGCCGCTGAGGAGGTGGCCACACGGTCCGAGGAGGGAGATGTACTGCTCCACGTAGGACCAGGAGTGGTGAACGCGTACGACCGGGTCAAGCGCGCCTTCCTGCGTGGTCTGACTTCGGTGCTGGGGGGACCTTCGGATGAAGCATGAGATCATACGGCAAGCTCTCATATACGCCTGCGAGGAGATGGGGGCCCTGCTCCGTCGTAGCGCCTTCTCCCCGAACATTCGCGAGCGGGAGGACTTCTCCTGCGCGATCTACGATGCGGACGGTGAGCTAATAGCCCAAGCGGAACACATTCCGGTGCATCTCGGATCGATGAGGTGGGCCGTACGAGCCGTCTTAGATGAATTCAAGCCCTCAGAGATGGAACCGGGAGACGCCTTCTTGCTCAACGACCCGTACTCCGGAGGTACCCATCTTCCCGACCTCACCATCGTAGCTCCCGCGTTCCACGACGAGCTCATGGCGTTCGCCGTGGTTCGTGCGCACCACGCCGACGTAGGTGGGAAGGTCCCAGGGAGCATGCCTCACGACGCCGAGGACGTATACTCGGAAGGGCTCCGAATCCCCCCGATCAAGGTCGCAGAGGACGGTGAGATCCGAGATGACGTGCTACGTCTCCTCGAGGCGAACTCCCGTGGCGGTGAGGAGCGACGATACGATCTCACCGCTCAGATCGCCGCGGCGTTTCGGGGATGTCGTCAGGTAAGGAGGATCATCGACGAGCACGGATGTGAGGCTTGGGAGAGGGCTTGCGAGTGGTGTAAGGACTACGCCGAGCGTCGAATGCGCGTCGCCATCGAGCGGGTTCCCGACGGAGAGTACACCGGGGAAGATTACCTGGAGGGTGATGGAATCTCGGAGGACCCTGTGCGTATATCCGTGACCGTGCTTGTGGAAGGGGATGAGGTGACCGTCGACTTCACTGGGACTGACGAGCAGACCCGGGGTCCCGTGAACGCGCCTCTGCCTGTCACGTACTCCGCGGTCTTTTTCGCTCTCAAGGCGGCTTTAGACCCGGAGACACCCGTTTCAGAGGGTACGTATAGACCGATCGAGGTGATAGCACCGCGCGGGACGGTAGTTAATCCCGAGCCACCGGCTCCGGTATGTGCGGGCAACGTTGAGACTTCTCAGCGAATAGTGGATGCCATCTTGGACGCACTACGCGAAGCAATCTCGAACTTACCGGCCCACTCGCACGGTTCCATGAACAACGTAGCTATCGGTGGGGCAGGGTTCGCGTACTACGAGACGGTGGGCGGTGGAGCCGGCGCGTCCCCGGACGGTGACGGGGAGAGCGCCGTGCACGTGTACATGACTAACACCGCGAGCACTCCGGTCGAGCACGTGGAGCGCGAGTACCCGATTCGGATCCTCGAGCACACGGTCCGGCGTGGGAGTGGAGGCGAAGGTAAGTACCGCGGTGGTGACGGTATCGTCAAGCGATACCTCGCCTTGGAGCGCTGTCGCGTGACCGTGATAGGTGACCGGACCATGCACCCGCCGCGCGGCGTCGACGGTGGGAAGCCGGGGAAGACCTCTGAGTACGAGGTCGAGCGATCGAACGGGAAGGTGGAGAGGCTCGGCCCGAAAGATTCGACCGTGCTCGAGCCCGGTGACATGTTGGTCGTGCGCACAGCTGGCGGTGGAGGTTACGGGAGCGGGGAGTGACACTGAGAATGGAGATCTCGGAGTTTCAGCGTCTGATGGACGAGCTGTACGGGGAGAAGGATCGGAGGCGCGGTCCCGAGCGGACGTTGCTCTGGCTCGTGGAGGAGGTCGGTGAGCTGGCGGAGGCCGTGCGCAAGAACGATCGACGGGCGGTGCGTGAGGAGTTGGCGGACGTGGTGGCGTGGACGTTCTCGCTGGCCAACGTTCTCGGGATTGACGTGGAGGAGATATTGAAGGAGAAGTACCCCGGTCGGTGTCCCAAGTGCGGTGAGACACCGTGTCGTTGCAGCGAGTGAAGGACGGTGTGCTGACCGCGGATGCGGGACTCGTCGGTGAGGATCTGGAGTTACTGTCCCCGATAACGATCGAAGTCGAGGATGGTAAGGTACGACGGATCGAGGAGGGACGCGAACACGGTGCGGACGACTTCGACGTCGTTCTGCCCGCACCGTTCAACGCACACGTCCACGCCGCTGACTGGGCGTTCCGACACGCTGGCCTCGGGATGCCGCTCGAGAAAGTCGTTGCTCCGCCCGACGGCCTGAAACATCGGCTACTCGAAAAGGTCGGGGAGAGGGAGCTCGAAGCCTCGATCCGGGACTTCCTCCGGACCTCGTTGAGGTTCGGGTGTCCTGGAGTCGCCGATTTTCGGGAGGGTGGTGTCGAGGGCCTGAAGCTGGGCCTTAAGGCGGCCAAGGGCTTCCCGACCTACGTTCCAATGGGCCGGCCGAAAGCCCTCGACGATCCTGAGAGGGTCGAGAAGGAACTTCGAGCCTTGTCAGAGCTGACGGAGTTCGTCGGGGTTCCAGATGTGCACTTGCCGGACGACGTGTTGGAGGCCGTGAGGGACTCCGGTCTCCGGGTGTACGTGCATGCGAACGAGAACTGGCGATCCGTCCGAAAGTGCATCCGTGAACACGGCGTCACCGAGATCGAGCGGGCCGTAGAGCTGCTCGAACCGGAGGGTATCGTCCACTGTGTGATCCTCACGGACCGCGACCGTGAGCTACTGGAGGGCCTGGATCCCGTCGTGGTACTCTGTCCAAGATCCAACGACTACTACAGGCTCGGGAACCCGGATCCCAGGCGATTTCGGGATCTTCGAGTGCTCCTAGGGACCGACAACGGGATGTCCGTGGAACCTGACCCGTGGGCGGAGGCTTACCACGCGTGGATTCGTACTGGCCTCTCACCGCTCAGGGCGCTTCGGGCGCTGACCGTTGAAGCCGCATCCGTCTTCGACCTGCCGATTTTGGAGGAAGGACGGCAACTCTCGGCGGTTGGGTTAAAGGGTCTCCCGCTCCCGGAAACCGTGCTCGAGTCCAGACAGCGTCTGGCCGCTCACGTCCTACAGTTGATCAAAACGTCGAGGGTCCACGTGCTGTTGGGGGTCGAGAGTTGACCAGATATGTCGTGCTCCTCGACGGATCCGAGGCGTCTTTCGAGGCGCTGGAGCACGCGCTGGAGGAGGCGGATGAGGTGATAGGAGTTTACTTAATCGACTGTCGGGCGTTCAAGGGACTGAACGAGGACATGGCGAGAGCGCTGGAGGAATTCATGCGGCAGGAGGCGGAGCTGATCCGGGAGACTGTCGAGAGGCGCGGTGGGGAGTTCGAGATAGTGCGAGGTGAGGGTCCCGAGGCCGTGATGGAGTACGCCAGGGAAGTGGGTGCGGATGCCGTGGTGGTAGGCGTGGGTCACATCCCAGGGTTTGAGGATATAACGTTCCGACGGGGGATCGAAGGGCACGTGAAGGACGTCCCCGTGATCCTGGTACCTTCACGTTAACTCCTTACCCATGTAAGGGCCGACGCGCTCGTATCCGAGCTTCCGGTAGTACTCGCGCGTTCCGATGGCGCTGATCACGATGATCTTGTCCGCATCCAGCTCGCTGGCGGCGAGCTCCTCCGCCTTCCTCATCAGTCGCTCGCCGAGACCACGATGTTGAACTGCGTCCGTGTCCCGCTCGCCGATAGGCACCGTCGGTCCGACTACCTTAAGCTCGCGTACGACGGCTGTCTCGGGGTCGATCTCCGGTCTGTGTGCTAGTTCCGTTGGCCTCCTGAGCCTCAAATAACCGAGTATAGCGTCTGCCTCCGGGTCCTCGTACATTAGGAAGTAATCCACACCTCCCTTCCACGCACGTTCTCTGATGATCCTGAGCTCGGCTCGCCTTGGATCCACCTCAACGCCTTGACGCATCTTGTGGCCCGCCTCTCGGCAACGGATACACCGGCACTCCCAGCCCTTCTCCTCTAGGTAATCTTGAACGAGTTGGCGTAAGTTCGTCTTCCGGATGCCGGCGGCGGCCAGATGGGCTGGAATATCACGCTGAACCCGCATGATGCGGCAATACTCCGGTACGTAGCGGTTTTTCGCCTCGGCGATGACTTTCACCGCGGTTTCCTCATCGTACGGCTCGTACTCGCCACGTTTCCACGCGTCGTACAGGGGCGTATCCTCGAAGACCATACACGGGTAAATCTTCAGCATGTCCGGCTTGAACCGGGGGTCCTTGAACAGCCGCTTGAACATCCTGAGGTCGCGTTCGGGGTTCGAGCCCGGAAGACCTGGCATAATGTGGTAACATACCTTCAGACCGGCGTCCTTGAGGATACGTGTCGCCTCGACGGTGTCTTTCACGGTGTGACCGCGGTCCACGCGCTTCAATATGAAGTCGTAGATAGTCTGGACTCCCACCTCAACCCTGGTAGCACCCAGCCTGAGCATGCGGTCTACATGCTCCTCCTTACAGTAGTCGGGCCTCGTTTCGAAGGTGATCCCCACGGGTCGACGTTCCGAAGTCTCTGCGCACTTCTGCGCTTCCTCGATCGTGAGCGCGTCCTTCCCGGTCATCGCGTTTAGACACTCCCGCACGAACCACTCCTGGTAACACAATGGTGTCGCGGGGAACGTACCTCCCATCACGATCAGCTCGATCTTGTCGGTTGGGTGGCCTGAGATCTCCAACTGCCGTATACGCGCCTCGACTTGCCTTCTCGGGTGGAACTCGTGCTCCTTAGCCCGACGGCCGGCCGGCTCCTTACCCGTGTAGCTCTGTGGCACGCCCTTCTCAGGTCCACCCGGACAGTACGCACAGCGGCCATGTGGACACGGATAAGGCTTCGCCATCACCGCGACGACGGCTACGCCCGAGATAGATCGGACTGGTTTCTTCACGACGATCTCTCGGAGCTCTTCGCGCTCCTCGGGGGTCGCGCGTTCTAGGATGTCCGCATCTGTAGGGAACTTCGAAAGACCGTATTCCCTGCAGACTTCGCGTTTGGCCTCCTGTAGCTCACCTTTCGTCCGGATCTCACCTGACAGCATCTTCTCCACGAGTTCGCGGCACGCTCTGTCAAAGGCATCGTCCTCGGACATGTCTCTCACCCCCGCGCGGTTCTACGGCACCGTAGTGGGCGCAACACATTTAATCGATCGTCGGGTGGAGTACGGCTGGCGCCCGGGTGGAACTAGTGAAATCCACCAGTGAAATCCGGCGTTTGTGGGGATCGCCGCGGCAGCTCAGCCTGGTTAGAGCGCCGCCTTGGTAAGGCGGTGGTCCCGGGTTCAAATCCCGGCCGCGGCTCCAGCTCGGTTCGTTATGAATTTTATAACGTTCACCGGAGCGGTGGGGCGCGGTTCCGTTAAGGTTGTGGGGAATCCCACGTGCTGTCTCCTGAGATGATGGTCCCTACCTCACTCGACCATAGGTGTGCGCTCTGATGCGTCCGCTGTCTATATCGTGATTTCGACGATGGCCTTGGATCCCTATCGGGGGTCGTTGTCCATGGTCCCTATCGGCTTAGGGTACAAGCTGGCGTACAAGGGCGCTAAACTGGGATTCTGGAAGTGGGGAACCACGGTGAAGACGGGGTTCTTCTCATTGGTACTCCACTCCTTGATCTTCGGACCTCTGGGTGTGGCGATTGTCATCGCCACACTCTTCCATGAATTAGGCCACTACCTGGCGTGCAAACTGCTCGACGTTCCCGCGTCTCCTCCGGTGTTCCTTCCTTTCGGAGGTGCGTTCGTTCAGCACGGGTGGACGGATCCGGATGAGGAGGTGTTCATCGCGGCGGCCGGGCCCTTCGGTGGGGCTCTGGCCGGAATCCCGCTCCTGGTAGTCTATCCAAAGGCAGCCGTGTGGAATGGGATGATACAGCTGTTTAACCTGCTTCCCATACCACCTCTGGATGGAAGTAAGGTGCTGCGTGGGCTTTGGATGCCCAGTCCGACAGCGTGGATCGGCGTGTTGACGGCGGTACTCGCCGCAGCCATCTCGATGGTATGCATCCTCATGGGTTTGCACGCGTAGTGTCCGCCCGGGGTAACCGACCCGTTCGAGGATACGTCCCGGTAAGGTTCGGATCCTCACTGTTTCCTCGATCGCACAGACCCGACATCCAGCCCTGAGGAACTGACGCTCGTCACGGTACCGTCCCTCGTCCAGAACCTCCGCCCGTATTTCCTCAAGGAGGTATCACGAGGTAGGTATCTTGAGCCTCTCACGTCCACAGAGGACGTCTGCGAGTGCCATCCTGGCCAGACCACGGGCCAAGTTCTCGACGGCCAGCTCGTCACGAACCCTGGCCATCTCACGTAGTCTCTCTACCAGCTCCGAAGCCGTACGCCTGGGTGAGTCCGAGTTCCGGTACCGCTTCGCGTAAGGGCATTCGGGCTCAACCTTCGGGAGACTAAGTCTGGACGTCACCTCGTGATACACGCGGACAGTCCGAAGCTCGCTCACAACGTACAACGGTCGCAGTAGTAGCGCGTCGTCCTCCTCCAGCAGGTCCGCCGGCGGGAAGGTGCCGGCGTCCTGCCTTCGGTTCACGCTCATCATTAGGGTCTCGATCGCGTCTTCGGCAGTATGACCGTAGACTACCACGTCATGTCGCTCCGCGAGGATTCTACGCCTGATCGCCGAGCAGATTTTGCACGGTGGCTTGTTCAGCTCCTCCGATAGCTCAGCCACATCTTCCTCGGTGTGGACCAGCTCGAACTCGTATCCAAGAGCCTTCGCCATTCGATTGATCTCCTTCCGATAAGGCCGCCAAACGTCCACTCCTCGGACTCTCACGTCCACCGTGACGAGCTTGGGGTTCACGTCCCACTCCCGGAGGAACGGCTCGAGCGCCAGGGCGCAGGTGAAGCTATCCTTCCCGCCGCTGAACCCTATCGCCAAGTCACCCTTTGGCTCGTCGAACGCCTTCTGAACGATCTTCAGCAGACCAGCCACGTTCCGGTATATCCTCATATAATCCTCACCGTAAATCGAGTCGGGAGCGAGAGGGCGTGCGTCCCACGATATCGTCAGCCCTTCCAGTTTGGTCACCTCCATTGCCCAGCCCCCCTCGAACCGCACGACCGCCCCGGAGCCAACCTCCATACGGTAATGCTCGCCATGACGGGAACGTCACCGTGCGAGAACAGTTACACTGCGGTAAAGCTGTACCGTACACGTCGGAACGCGCTCGAGAACGGAGCTCGACCTAACCACACTACCTCCTGTCGGAACGAATGGTTCTGACGTTTACAGGGCAGCCAGCGGGAAGAAAACGATGTGTCGACCGAGGGCCGTTGGTGGAAGTGCACCTCCTCCCGCAGCCGGTAGTCGGTATCGAGCGGGGCCTCCTCATCGAGTCGGTCGCCACCACCATCCCCATCATCGTTTCCGCGGCGCTCGGCAGCGGTCTCCTCGATCATCCTACCAGCCGGTCTCTCCCGCCTGCTCCTCATAGCTCCGGGATCGCCTGACGTCGGGTGGTGATACACCTTGTGGGAGGCCGAGAGGACGCTGGCCTTAGTATACCATGAGGAGTACCTACGGCACGAACAGTATCCCACGCACCCGGAGCGTCGTGAACGTCTCTCCTACACGGTGGACAGGTTCTGGGAGGAAGGATTGTTCGAGATCGAGGGGATCGATCTCGTCGAGCCCGAGCCCGTCGATCGCGAAGTGATCGAACTCGTCCACGATCCCGAGCACGTGGAGTTGATCAGGCGGATGAGCGAATCCGGTGGTGGTACGATCGACCCGGATACCGCCGTCGCTCCGGAGACTTACGATCAGGCTCTGCTAGCGGCCGGAGGCTCCGTTCTCGCCGTCGAGCTGGTCGTGCGGAAGGAGTACGACACGGCTTTCGCGATGGTCCGACCGCCGGGTCATCATGCCGGCCGCGCCAAGGCCGCAGGTTTCTGCTACTTCAACAACGTGGCGATCGCCGCCGAGTACGCGATACGCGAGCTGGGCGCGGATTCCGTCGCCATCCTGGATTGGGACGCCCACCACGGTGACGGGACTCAGGAGATCTTCTACGACCGTGATGACGTGCTCTACGTCTCGATACACCAGGACGGGCGTACCCTGTATCCCGGCACGGGCTTCCCGTACGAGGCGGGTGAGGGGCCGGGTGAGGGGTACACCGTGAACATCCCCGTGCTCCCGCGTTCCGGTGATCGGACGTACCGTGAAGCCTTCCAACGGATTGTGGAGCCCGTGGTGTGGGAGTTCGACCCCGATCTGATCTTGATCTCTGCGGGTCAGGACTGCCACTTCACGGACCCGATCACGGACCTCGCGATCACGGCCGAGGGATACCGTTGGATGATGGAACGGGCGACCGAGCTCGCGGAAGACCTTGGGGCTTTGGGGCCCGTCGCCGTGCTGGAAGGGGGTTACTCCGTCGAGGACGGGCTCCCGTACACCAACTTGGGCGTCGTGTGTGGTATGTCGGGTGTCCCGGCCGATCTGCGGGAGCCTATGGATCCACCGGAGGAGAACCCGCGGGGGCCGGAGAGGATTCGAAAGGTGGCCCGTGAGTACTCCAGGTACTGGACTTCTGTGAAGGCGTGAAACCTTCGGGTGGCTTCGAGGGCTTATGCCAGGCGGTATAACGTATCGAGCATGGCTCAGCTACAACCGGTGATGTCCGGCAGTTCGTAGTCGATCTCACGCGGTAACTCGCGCCGGCGCCGACGCTTACTCCGACGCTTCTTCGCCACATTTATCACCCCCTCGGGCGATGAGGACCGGTAGATAGGGTGAGGGGATGATCGGGACCGCCGTTGCCGAGCCAGGTCCTGGAAGTTAAGGTTGATGCTCGTAGGTTCCTTGACTATCCTTCCTCGAAAATCCAAGCGAACCGGATCGATCGGAGCGAGGATTTCGGATCGTTCCTAGGACGCCGGCTAGATACGGCACATCGACGCCCGTTCCGGGCGTTTACTTGCCCGGCTTGATCCTGAGGTCCCTATCCATCCCGCGGTTCTGGGTAGGACATAGCTTGAGTGGGGTATGGGGGTCGAGCGCCGGGGATGCCGACGGTCAATGGACTTCATCGCTCCGACTGAACATGCGGCTGATCACCACGTACATCGCCGGGAAACCTACAATCACCAGGGTCAGCGTCGAAAGCACTCCTATCCCTTGATAGAGGCCTATGTTCCTCATGATGCCTGTGTGGGATAGTAGCAACGAGAGGAAACCGATCGCCGAGGTCAGTCCGCTGAACAGTACACCGGGTCCTGCTCGCTCCATCGTACGGGTCCAAGCTTCCTCGACTCCGTGCTTCTTCCGCTCTTCCCTGTAACGTGAGGCCATGAACACGCAGTAATCCATCCCGATACCGAGGAGTATACACATCGTGGTTTGCATGGCCAGGAACGACGGCACTATCCGCAGTATGCCGCCCAGGAGTCCGATGGCCCATAGGATGCCCGAGCCGATGGCGACGAGCCCGAAAACCGGCGGTATCGGGCTTCGAAGAGCGATCGTCGGTATCGCCAACACGCCGATCGCCGACGCGATGGTGGACCGACGCATATCCTCGTTCACCTGCGCGTACATCTCAGCGAACGCCACCGGGAGACCCGTGGCCCCCACCTTCACGCCCTCGGGTGGGTGTTCGTGCCGAACCACGTCCATGATCTTCCGGCCTTGCACCTTCGGGTCCCCTGGTTTCAGTTGTACCTGAATCACCGCGACTTTCCCGTCCCCAGAAATAACCCCTTTCTCCATGTCCTCAACGTTCGGTTCGAGGGATGAGCGGATCGGCGCCGGCAGACGCTCTACGGTCTTCTCCATCCAGATCACGTCGGGTGCCCCGAACACGCGGGCGACCACGCCGGTGCTCTTCGCGTCTCGCTCCAACTTCTCCATGAAGCGGACCACCTTCGGATCCCGGATGTCCCGCGCTTCCACGACGATCGTGGCGAAGTGATGGCTCACATCCATGTGCTTCTCGAGTATATCCCGAGCTTTCAGGGACGGTAAATCGTGTCCTAGGAACTTCTCGATGTTGACCTCCGGCTTCACTCCGGCTGCTCCGTACCCGAGCAGGCCCGTGATGGCGAGCAGCGCGACGATCGCCGGGAGCGGATACTTAACCGGCACCGAGAGTGCCTTCCAGCCTTCCTCCTTCTCGGAGTTCCTCCTCCCGATCGGTACCGACTGAAGTAAGCTCGGTAGGACGAGCAGCGTCAGCGCGACGGCCGTGAGGATACCGGCTACGATACCGAACCCTATCTCCGAGACCATCCTGAACTCCGACAGGGTCAAGGCGGCGAAACCCGCGGACGCCGTGAGACCTGTGATCAGCACAGCTCGACCCGCGCGTCGAACCGCCGTAAGAATGGCCTCACTCTTAGCGCGTCTCTTGATATCGTACTCCTCATGGAAGCGTGTCAGCGTGAAGATCACGTAGTCTATACCGACACCGAGCATCAGTACCACGGTCAGCAGGACCGTCGCGTAGAACGGGGAGAACCCCATCCAGTACATGATCCCCAGAACCCACGCCACGGCGGATAGGATGATCGTGAGTCCAAGGATCGGAGCCCACCATCGCCGGAAGTCAACGTACAGAACTGCGGCGACGGCGGTGGATACGAGGGCGGTCACCTCGACTACATCCTTTAGGAAACTCCGATAGAAGTCGTAGTTGATGGCAGGAGAACCCGTGACGTCGGCGAACCTGACGGACTTCGGCTTGTCGCGCCCGAGTAATCGTCGAATGTCCGGCACGACCTTACGGTAGTCCGCGTCCGACTTCAGTCCCACTCTGATAATAGCGATCTTGCGGTCTTTACTGACGAACATCTCCTTCGACCGTTCCATTTCCGATATCAGAGGTCGAAGACCCTGGATATTGACGGCGGTCGGGAAGTTCGTCGGGCTCTCCCGGAGAACGTCCGGAGCTCCCCTGACGTCCTCGACGTAAGGTTTGGAGCGCAACCTGTCCTCTACACAGCGCATGTAATCGAGGACTGGTTTTCGGGTGACGTCGTCCGCTTCGACGACGATCAGCAGTGTCTTCGTTGAAGTGCCCAGCTCACGCTCCACAACGTGCTGCCATTTCATGGACTCGAACCGATCCGGTAAGTACTTCGTTTGATCTACCTCCACGTTCAGGTGGAGCGCTCCGTACGCCATGACAGCAGTCAGAGCCAGGAAGGACAGTATTATCGTCGTCCTGAACCTCAAGTCAATAACCCTCGGGCCGGGAGACCATACCGTACTTTCATCCCTTCACCCAGTCACCTCGGATGTATCAAGGTTAGTTACGGGGTCCGTGACGATTCGACCGAGAGGGAACGACCGTTACGCATCGTAACGTACCCCAACATCTACTCTACGGAGCTACAGTCTCGAGTCCATCTTCAATGTGGTAGTCTCCTTCCCCCTACGCAGTCACTCGGATTGCGGTTGGTGCGCGCGTCCCGCGTCTCTCAAGATGATCCCAGACTAAACCTTCTCAGGGGAGGATCGGTTGTCTCTCGTAGCGGCCAGAAATCCCAAAGATCCACAGAAATTGGGATCCTTCAAGGTGCGTCGGTGCGCGGCCTGCGGGCGGTTGATGCGGATAGAGCTGTCGGAGTGCAACTGCGTCCGCTGCAACGACCTCCGCGGTGAATCCCTGGAGGAAGGTCCTTACGTCGAGAACTCGGGCCCGTACTGCGATCGGTGCCGAGGCAAGGTCGAACCCACGAGTCGGTTGTCGGAGGTAGCCGTCGCGGTGTGCTTCCTCACGGATCTCAGGAACCACGATGTCCTGTACCGGGTGGCGAGTGCACTGACCGAGGTGGTCCAGAGACTCCGGGAAGAACGTCGGTTCGTGGCGGTGGGGACACCAGTCGACGATCTGTATTTCAACCTCCGTTGCGGGATGGAAGCCGGGATCGACTTCGGAATCCGTGCGCAGATGTCCTCGATTTTCACGCATATGGAGCCCGAGTACCTCGTGATCGCCCACAATCCCGTGCGTAAGCTGCGAGGTCGGCCACGGGAGCGCTTCAGGTACACACTCGAGAGTAACATCGAGGAGCTACGTCGCGTGATCGTCCTCGAAGACGTCGTACGTAATACCGACTTTAAGTCCGTATACCGGGACCTGGGCCGGGAGTACCCGGACGTGTTCGTTTTCGTGAGCTCCGAGTGGGTGGAAAAGCTCGTGGACGAGCTCCGGAAGTAGGGGGTGATCCCGACGCTTACCGGTCGCACGGACAACCCGGACCGGTTGATACGCGGTCTGGTGGAACTGGGTTGGACCGTCCGCGAGGAGGGTGACCGACTGATCGCGATCTCACCCGCGGGTCAGCAGGTGGAGGCGAATCGGGAGACCGGTGAACTCAGGATCACAGGACGGGGAGAGGGAACGGCGGCCCGGACCCTCGTCAAGTTAGCGGTCAAGCTCGGAGCCGAGGTCGAGCTCGAGGGACTAACCTTCGAAGACCGGCGCCCCTTAGTGTACGGCCCGGTACCCTCGCGCAGGCTCGGCGCATCTCTGGGCATCGACCTACCGCGTGGAGTGTGCACGCATGACTGTGAATACTGCAGTGTTGGGGTCCCGAGGCGCGTTTCACCTTACAAGCGGTTCACGGTAGACCCGATCACGGTCAGGGAGGAGTTGTCCGAGACACTGCGGCGCTGCGACCCTGATGCTGTTACCTTCGCCGGAGTGGGTGAGCCGACGCTCTGCGCGAACCTTCGGGAGATAGCCGAGGAGATCAGCCCGCTCGTGGAAGGTGTCGGGGCGGAGATGGTGCTTTTGACCAACTCGACTTGGGTTTCGGAGTGCGCGGACGTAGTGGACGTGGCCGTGGCTAGCCTCGATTGCGCCCGTGAGGACCTGTACCGGACGATCAACCGACCGCATCCGAACATGTCGTTGGAAGACCTAGTGGAGGAGCTGGGCCGGTGCGACCCCGGAGACGTGGTGGTCGAAGTGTTGCTATGTCGGGTAGGAAGGGTGACGAACGCTGACCCGGACCACCTGAAGGAGCTGGCGGGTCTACTCGGTTCCATCGGTCTCGAAAGGGTACAGCTCAACACCGTGGCGAGACCTCCGGCGCTGGGTAGGGCGGAGCCGGTGAGTCGTGAAGAGTTGCTCTCGGCCCGTCGGACCTTGGAGTTGTGCGGACTCGACGTCTCGGTCTACGAATAACTCAGGACGCACCACACGACGGCGGTCGTGGGTAACGACGCGATCAGCGATGATACGAACATCGTTTTAGCCATGCTTTCGGAGCGCCCCAGCGCGTAGGAGAGGAACAGCATTACGGGAGGGGTGAAGACGAGCGCGAGCCCGGTCCACGCGGCGAGCTCCGGGCGTCGGAGCAGGGTGGATCCCACGGATAGCGTGTACGCGGCCGCTACACCGGTACACGGTGAGGCGAGCCCCAGGTAGAGACCCGCCCGCCTGGCGACAGCACGCGCCTCGCCCTTGGAGGTCACTCGGATCGGAGGATGATCCTCAACCCGGGTAGACCGAGAAGCGCCAACGCCGGCACTAGCACTGGTCCCCACTCCAGCACGCGTTTTGTTAACACCTGCATTCCGGGAACCCCCGTGATTTAATCCACCTTATCGGTTACGTTAGTCGGGGATGGTCCGATTGAAGGTGGCGATCACGGGAACACCGGGTGTCGGGAAAACGACGGTGTGTAGGGCATTCCGTGAACTCGAGTTCGACGTGGTTCACTTGAACAGGGTCGCGCGGGAAATGGGCGCGATACTGGAGGAGGACGAGCAACGCCAGGTTAAGGTGGTGGACGTTCATGCGCTTAGACGGTACGTGGAGGAGTGGGAACCCGAGTCCGATCCGGCGTTTGTGGAGTCCCATTACGCTCATTTAATGCCGACGGACCTCGTAGTCGTCCTCCGACTTCATCCCTCTGAGTTGGAGCGACGATTGAAGGACAGGGGTTATCCTCCCGAAAAGATAGCGGAGAATCTGGAGGCGGAGTTCGTCGGTGTATGCTACGGGGAGGCCGTGGAGGTGAGGTCCGAAGGGTGCCTCATCCGACCGCCAGAAGACGTAGTTCAAGTGGACGTCACGGGCTTGAGCCTCGCCGAGGCGGCCGATCGAATCCTCGAAGCAGTGAACTACCGTCGAGGTGACGACGTGGACTGGCTTTCAGACGAAGAGGCGCAACGGACCGTCGAGCGTTACCTCAAGTACCGTTAAGGGGGGTGGGGACTTGCGCCGACGAGAGGTGTTGCGCCCGCTGAGAGAGGACGACAAATACCGCCATCCGGCGGTGTTGGACGAAGAGGTCAGAGTGATCGGGGACAACTTGGCCGACGTGACGGCTGAGATCGGTGCGTACGCCGAGATAGGTCCGTCGGTGGTAATCCGGAGGAAAGCCGCAATCTACGGGTTCTGTCGGGTGTTCGACTCGGACGTGGGTGAGCGAGTGAGCGTATCCCCATTCTCAGTTGTGCGCGCGGACGTTGGTAACGACGCGTTCATAGGCGACGGGTCCATGATAGGGGTGATCGGCGGGGATAGGGCCAGGTTGGGTTACGATTGTTTCGTCGGTATGAGGTGTGTTGTGTACGGCGGCGTGAAGGTGGGTGACGGAGCGATCGTAGGGGCGGGATCGGTCGTTGAGGAAGACGTTGAACCTTATACGGTCGTGATGGGGCGACCGGCCGAGTACGCTGGTGATACAGTCAGGATAAGCGCCAACACGTTCGTGGGCGGCGAGGAGACGTTGGCGGAGGTTCGAATGGTCACGAGAGGTTACGACACGGGTTGGGAGACGTTGGGGTGTACGGAGAGTCGCGGTGTGAACCTGACGGTCGTAACCTTCGACCGTGAAGTGTGGGAGAGGCTGATGGGACTGCTCGGGAGGTTCCGTGGCGAGGTGGACCACGGAACGTTTCGGTTCGAAAGTGCGGAGTACTTCGGGATCGCGGCGTCGTCTGAACGACCACCTCGTCGAGTGGTGGATAAAATCCGTGAACTGCTACTAGAGCGGGCCGAGCGGTTGGTGGCATGCATCTTGGATTGCCCTAAGGGGTACGGTAGAGACGTGGTAGTTCGGAGCGGCCGGATCAGCGATGAACGGGTGGCCGGTCCGTTACGCGCCCGCGGATCTAGGTACTACCGGCGCACCGAGGTGGGCTTACGTACCGTTTGAACCCGTGGCCGGTGCGTATTATATCTCCTCGATGTCGGACACCTGGGGGTCGTCCGATTTGAAGATAGCCGTCGTCGCCGTTCAGGGAGACGTAGAAGAGCACGAATCGATCCTGAAGGCGGCCGGTGAGCGAGTCGGCGAAGACGTCGAGGTGGTGTGGGCGAGGTACCCTGAAGATCTCGAGTACGTGGATGCCGTCGTGATTCCAGGAGGAGAGAGCACTACGATAGGACGTCTGATGGAGCGGCACGACCTGGTTAAGCCGCTGCTGGAGCTGTCGGAGTCGGATACTCCCATCTTAGGGACCTGCGCGGGGATGGTCCTCCTCGCGCGTGAGGTCGTTCCGCAAGCTCATCCAGGGGCTGAGGTGGAGATCGAGCAGCCTTTACTAGGTTTGATGGACGTTCGGGTGATCCGGAACGCGTTCGGCCGTCAGCGTGAATCGTTCGAAGCGGATGTCGAGATCGAGGGGTTCGAGGACAGGTTCCGTGCTGTCTTCATCCGGGCCCCCGCCGTGGACGAAGTTCTGTCCGACGACGTGAAAGTACTCGCGGAGTACGGGGATCACATCGTGGCAGTGGAGCAGGATCACCTGCTCGCCACGGCTTTCCACCCGGAGCTCACCGACGATCCGCGTCTTCACGCTTACTTCCTGGAGAAGGTGTGAGGGGAACTGACCTTGGCGTGCGGCATCGCCGGTATCGTGCTGCCCGAGCCGGGGCCCGTCGGCGCTATCCTTACGGAGATGCTGGACGCGCTGCAGCACCGGGGCCCCGACTCGGCAGGTTACGGTCTGTATTTGGACGTCGACACGGCGGTTTTCGTCCTCGAGCTGCCGGCCGAGGACGGGGAAATGGAGATGCTGGGTGAGGTCGAGCGAGCGCTGGAAGGGCGTCAACTGGAACGGGTAGAGCGGATCGCCGAAGACGCGAGTACACGGGTGTACCGACTGTTCGTGGAGGGATTCTCGACGGGACGACAGGGTCAGCGAGAGCTGGCGGAGGTAGTGGAGAGGATCGAGAACTCGGATATCACCGTATTGAGCGCGGGTCACGGCTTCGAGATCCTGAAGGACGTGGGTACGGCAGCAGAAGTCTCGGAGCAGTACGGGGTCGAGGCGATCGAAGGTACCCATGGGATCGGACATGTGAGGTTCTCGACGGAATCGGAGGTCGATAGATATCACGCTCACCCGTTTCAAAGTCACATGGTACCTAACATGGCAGTGGTTCATAATGGTCAAATCACCAACTACTACACGATCAGAGAGCAACTCGAAATTAAAGGATACCAGTTTAAGACCAACAACGACTCGGAGTGCATAGTGGTGTACGTAGCGGACAAGTTGCGGGATGGGTACTCGCTGGAGGAGGCGATGGAGGAGGCCATTCGTGACCTCGACGGGCCGTTCTGCTTTATTATCAGCACTCCGAACGCGATCGCGGTTGCGAGGGATCCGCTGGGGCTCCGTCCCGGTGTGATCGGATTCGGTAAGGACGGGGCCGTCGCCGTCGCCTCGGAGGAGGTCGCGCTGCGTCGGATCTTCGGCGACGAGCTCGAAGGTATCGAGCAGATCGAACCGGGCGAGTACGAGGTGTTCGAGGTGGGTGGCCGGAGTTGAAGGAGAAAATTATCGACTGTCGCGACAAGGAACCCCGAGACATCAACAGTGCGCTGAAAACCTACGCTCGAGAGTACGACCGGATCGTGCTCGAGAACCCCGGCGCCAAGCACTACATCGCGGCCGGACTGACCGAGGAGGTCGAGGTGATCATCAAAGGAAGTGTCGGCTATTACGTGGGCACGATGATCCACGGGCCGCGGATCCTCGTCGAGGGGAACGCGGGTTGGTACCCGGGCGATAACGTCACGAAGGGAGAGATCGTGATCGAGGGTCACGCGGGTGACGGAGTAGGTCAAGGAATGTACGGTGGTACCGTCGTCGTCCGTGGCGACGCAGGTTCACGAGTTGGTCAGATAATGAAGAACGGGACGGTGATCGTGGGCGGCGATGTGGAGATCATGATAGGCATGTACATGATGGGCGGAACGATCATCGTACTGGGCGACGCCGGTACGTACACCGGAGAGAGCATGCTCCGCGGCGAGATCTATGTGTTGGGTGAGGTCGAGGATCTGGGTAAGAACGCCGAAGCCGTCGATCCCGACGGCAAGGATATCGATCGCGTCTGGGAGCTCGTCCGCGCGTACGACTTCGACGTGACCCGTGACGACTTAAAAGCGTTGACGAAGATAGTACCCAGGTCGAAGCGCCCGTTCTACGGCCCCGAAGAGATGGAGGAGGGGTAAGAACCCGTGGCCACGACCGTTGTGTTGTGTAGCGGCGGGCTGGACTCCTCGGTTATCGCCAAGTGGGCGGTAGAGGAGCTTGGAGGGCGCGTGATATGTCTTTTCGTTGACTACGGGCAGCGGAACGCACCCTTCGAGCGGAAGGCTGCGGAACGTATAGCTAAGGCGGTGGGGGCTGAGTTCGAAACTGTCGGCACGTTCTGGCTGAGGCGCCTCTGCCCGGATAACCCCATGTTCGCCGGTGGACTGCCGCGTGAGGCCGGGACCGAAGACCTCTCGGCGAACTGGCTCCCGGCGAGGAACTGGAACCTCCTGGGGGTCACGGCAGCGCTCTGTGACCATCTGTACCTCAAGGGGGAAGACGACGAGTTCCACATCGTTTGGGGTATCAACGCTGAGGAGGCTGAACGGTTTCCGGACAACACCAAGGAGTTCGCCGACGCCGTAGCCGAGGCGCTGAAGCGTGGACTGCCATCGCGGCCGCGGCTCCACAGTCCGTTGGCCGAGTTGTACAAGCCAGGTATAGTGCGTCTGGGCTCGGAGCTCGGTGCCCCTATGGACCTCTCCGTAAGTTGCTACAACCCGATCTGGGAGGACGACACGCCGGTGCACTGCGGAGAGTGTGAGGCGTGTTACCACCGTAAGCGGGCCTTCGAGAGGGCTGGGATCGAAGATCCCACAGAGTATTCTGGAGTGACCTCGCCTCCCTCGAGACCATCGCCCTGATCGTGGCGATTCACATCGGCTACTGGACCGCCATCGCCTATGGGCTCGCCCACGGCCTTCCCGACCATGTTTATCGTGGTACCTGGCATGATACCGGTTGGACTGTGCCGGTTCGTGCGCAACCCCCGGCTGAATACGTCCGGTAAGCGCGCCGAGCAGCTAGTACGACGATACGACCCGTACCTGGGCGTGCTGGTTTTCGGATCTTACATCACAACACTAGCCACGATGGCGGTCGTGGGACTCGGTGGTGACCGGCGAGCCCACTCTCGGTCTTGATTCCATGCTCTGATGGGATACAGGTTAGACCAACATGACGTTAAGGGCGCTACAGCCGTGGTTAAAGTGGGGAAGAACTCCTCCGACGGTTCGATACACGTCGAGGTGCTACGAAGGGGGGAGTAACCGTCAGACGAGACGTACCCTCCATAGTAGTCGACAAGCATGCCCGGGACGCGATTCGGTCGGGAGCCCTCTCGGTTTTCGCGCCGGCCGTTCGGAGAGTCAGGGGACGGTTCCGACCCGGTGATGTGGTGAAGATCGAAACCGCGACCGGCGACTTCCTGGGCTACGCCTTCGCCCAGACTTCGGACCGCGACGTGCGTAGGGGTCGGGCCCCGGGCATCGTGGCTAGGATCTTCGATCGGAAGGGAGAGTATCCAGAACGCTCACCGGACGAGATCGTGCTGGAGCGTATCGAGAGCAGATATCGGTTCAGGAAGCAGTGGAAGATCGACGTGCATAGGAACCACATGAGAGTGGTGTTCTCGGAAGCCGACGATGTTCCCGGCCTCATCCTGGACAAGTTCAACGATATCGCAGTGTTTCAAACCACGTGTCCGGCCATCGAGAGGATTATCCTGAGGAATGCGGCCGAACTGCTGGAGGTATTGGATGTGGACACGCTCTACGAGAAGAACGATTCGAGAAAGCGGCGACAATTGGGTATGGGGGTGCGAAAGAGAGTGGTGTCCGGAGAGGAGCGGGTCGAGACCGTCGTGGAAGAGTACGGGGTGCGCTTCGCGGTCAACGTCGAGGAGGGTCAGAAGACGGGGTTCTACATCGACCAGGTGGAGAACCGCGCGAAGGTGCAGGAGCTGGTGGATGGAGGCAGGGTCCTCGACACCTTCACGTACGTGGGTGGGTTCGCGATTCACGCGGCGGTAGGTGGCGCTGAGGAGGTAATAGGTATCGACAAGTTTGACAGGGTGGTCCAGGCCGCGTACCGTAACGCCGATATCAACGATGTCCGGGACCGCGTGAAGTTCCTCGTAGGGGACGCGTTCGCCCTGCTCGAGAAATTCGAGCGGCAGGGGGAGAAGTTCGACGTCGTGGTCTTGGATCCGCCGGCGTTCGTCACGTCCAAGGAGCACCTGAACAGAGGACGTAGGGCGTACTTCGACGTGAATTACAAGGCCTTGGGGTTGGTCCGGGACGGTGGCCTCTTCGTGACCTGCTCGTGCAGCCACTTCTTAGAACCCTCCGACTTCGTGAGACTGGTTAACGAGGCGGCGGCCCGGCGAGGTGTGAAGCTCAGGATGCTCGGTCCGCTGCGAGGCCAACCCCCATGCCATCCGATAGTGCCAGGGAACCCCGACACCAGGTACCTCAAGGCAATGTTCTGTGTAGTAGAGCACTAGCCGATCGGTAGTGCGATGTAGAGAGCGAAGATGTATGTGGGCAAAGTGAACACGAGGAGCATCGGGTGGATAGCCCAATCGTGGGGACGCTCGTCGGCTGGTTTCGGGTCTTTCATCCACCTCAGTAGATCTAATAGCGTCTTCGTAACCACGAGTGTATATGCAATGACTAATACTAGTTCCACTTGATGCATATGATAGTACCATAATCGCATGAAATTGGGTGCGACTAGGTACAACTGGCGAGCCTTCTCTACAGCTAATGGTGTGGAAAAGTTCAGTAATTGAAGTGCATGGTACCATCGCACATCTTCAGGTACGAATACGGGAGCGTTACATACAGCGGCAGGAAGTCTGCTAAGTGCGAGGAGGAACGGGGCGACGTTGAGGAACCCGACACGCCATGATGGCAGTAACCAGACGGCGAATGGGAACACCCATAAGTAGATCCAGGAGATGTAGTAAGGGTTTCCTACTTTGGTAGTTAGGGCAAACCATAACATGAATAGGGCCGCAGAACCCCAAATAGAGTATTTTAAGTTAGATATCTTAATGGATTCTTGTAGGATTTCATGACGTTTCCAAAGCCACAAAGCTAGGGTTATAAACCCGAGAATTATAAGTGGCCCTGATAGCTTCCCTATGGTGAAGTGGTAGGGGTACACGTGCCATCTAGTTAGGAGTAATGGAATGTTTAGAGGAGTGAGGTCTTGAGGAAGTCTAAGCATATGAAACAGAAATGCTTGTTTCCAAAAGGCTTCCGGATCGTATAATATAAAGGGTGACCAAAGTAATGCAGTGGTGATTGAGGAAGTTAATAAAAATATCATTGCTGGGTGTGAACCGTACTTTTCCTTGAGAATTAGAGTGAATGGAATTACGAGTATTCCAGGTACATACTTGAAACTAGAAGCTAAAGCTAATGATACTCCAGCGGCGATGGGTCGACCACGGTGTATGCATATAGCAGTAAGTGCTAGGAAAAACGCGATAATAGTATCGAACTGGTAGCCCCACACGACCACACCCATAGGTACTGATATGATTCCCCACTGAGCTATCGGCCACTCGAACTCCCGAATTATTACCAGACATGTAAGTAAGTAGAATATGACTAAAAATACCTTAAGAGAAAATTGGAACGTCCATGGGTTAGAGTCTAAACCTAAGTTATGGATAAGATCGCGCGTGATTACGTAGAAGACTACGGCCATCGGTGGGTAGTGTACTTTCTCGCACTCCGGGTATACGTGTAGGAGGCCTTTAGACGTCGCGACGCGGTACCACTCCTCGAAATAGTGGACGTCGTACCAGTTCATCATCACTGGGGAGGATATCAGGAGGAAGACCGTCACAAGGAGTGAAACCGCTACCGCTAGGTACCGCTCGTGCCGCTCGTCACGGATTCGAAACAACTTCCGCCCTCCTTTATCCTTCAGAAATCATTTCCATCGCTTCTTTCGTGGCCTCCTTGACGACTTTAACCGACCGTCTGAACGCTTCCATCTCGTCCTCTTCGAGCTCTATTGGTACTATCTCTAGGACACCCTCCCGGCCCAGTCTGGCTGGGACCCCGATGCAGACGTCGCGAATGCCGTCGATCTCCCCATCCAGGTACGCGGAGACCGTCAGCACGCGGCGTTCGTCCTGCAGTATCGTCCGGACGAGGTTGGTGATCGCCTGTGCCGGCCCGAACTGTGATCCTCCCCAGGTCTCGATGATGCGCTGACCAGACTCCTTCACCTCTCTCACGGCCTCTTCCACATCGAAATCCTCCCACTCCGGCATCCTAGTAACCGGAATACCCCCGACACTCGTAGAACTGATTACCGGTACCATGGTGTCGCCGTGCTCACCGATTATGCGGGTGTGCACCTCACTCATATGCACGTTGAAGTGCTTGGCGATGAGGACTTTGAACCGCATAGAGTCAAGGTGAGTACCGAGGCCTATCACGCGATTCTTGGGTAGCCCGGAAACCTTCAGAGCTACATAAGTGAGCACGTCGACGGGGTTCGTAACCACGAGCACTATCGCTTCTGGATTCTCCTCTGCGACATTTTCCAGGTACTTCTTGATGATCGCGACGTTGTCCTTGGTGAGGTCGAGACGGGTCTGGCCGGGCTTCCTCGGGATTCCTGCCGTCATCACGATGACGTCCGCATCGACGTAGTCGTCGCGCTCGCACCCGATGATGATTTCGGCGTCTTTTTGTGCGGCCGCTAACGAGTCCAGGATATCTCGCCGGAGTCCGCGCAGCTTATCTACGCTTTTAGGTCTAGCGATGAGGGCGACCTCGTTTACGCAGTCCAGTAACGCGAGGCGGGCGGCCGCGGTCGAACCGACACGTCCGGTCGCACCGATCACTGCCACTTTAGACACTGTTCAGTCACCCCATGAGGAGAGCTAGGATAGCCTTCTGCACGTGCAATCGGTTTTCGGCCTGGTCGTAGATAACGCTCCGCTCCGAGTCCGCCACGTCGTCCGTGAGCTCGTACCCACGTTGTATGGGCATACAGTGCATTACGATCGCGTGTTCGGGGGCGTATGACATCAGTTTCTCGTTGACCTGGTACGATCGGAATACAGACAATCGTTTCTCCCGTTCGTCTTCGTCGCCCATGCTCACCCAAACGTCGGTGTACACGACATCGGCCTCGCGTACGGCTTCCTTAGGATCTCTAACTACCCGGATCTCCGACCCCGACTCCTCGGCGCGACGCTCCGCTTCCCGCCAGATTCTGTCCGGACACTCATACCCTTCGGGCACTGCGTGCACGAAATCCCAACCCAAAGTGGCACACACGAGGGCCAAGGACGAACAGACGTTGTTCCCGTCTCCGACGAAGACCACCGTGTGGGGACCCCGACCGAGCTTCTCCCGGATCGTGAATGCGTCCGTAAGAGCTTGACATGGGTGTTCGAGATCACTCAGGCCGTTGATGACGGGTACTTCCGAGTACCTGGCGAACTCCTCGATATCTTCGTGGCGGTGCGCTCGGATCATGACTCCGTCTAAGTATCTGCTCAACACGGCCGCCGTGTCCTTGATAGCCTCGCCTCGACCCAACTGCAGCTCTTGTTTCGTGTACGTGAAGGACTGCCCGCCCAACTGATGCATGGCCACCTCGAAGGAGACACGGGTGCGGGTGGAAGGCTTCTCGAAGATTAGGCCGAGCGTCTTGCCTTTCAGTACTGGTATTACCCTCTCGCCCGCTAGGTAGCGCTCCTTGAACTGTTCGGCCACGCGAAGAACAGTCTCGACTCCCTCCTGATTTAAATCCATGATGGAGAGTAAGTGGTCGATGTTGAGGCGCTTCAACCTCACTACTCCCCACGGATTCGCCCCATACGGCGCACCCGCTTCTCGACGGTCTCACGCCTCCCGATGTCCGACCGGTGCCGAATCCTTTCCCCGCTCACGCACTCACGGATCGCACTCTCCGCGGCTTCTTCCGCCCGATCGAGTTCATCGCTTATACCCACGATCGCCAGGGCGCGGGAGGAGGTCATCCGGATCTTTCCGTCCTCGTCAAGGTTCACGGAGGCGTAGTACGGGATCGCGTCGTACCTATGGATGCACTCCTCGTCCACCTCGATGACGTCTCCCTCCCCTTCCGACGACTCCGGGTACCCCTCGGGTACGACGTACTTGCACACAGTGGCCTTCTCGAGGAACTCGACCTCTCCCTCCATCGATCCTTCTGCGATCGACGCGTGAAGTGTTACGATGTCGCCTTCGGCGATCGGGAGGATGTTCATGGCCTCGGGATCTCCGTACCGGCAGTTGAACTCGATGACGACGGGACCTTCTGAGGTCAGCATGAACTGCCCGTACAGGACCCCCCGGTACGGCTCACCGGTTTCCTCCTTGATCGCTTCGACCGCGCGTTCCAGGATCTCGACGGAACGTTCGTAATCCTCCTTGGTCATGAACGGCAACAGACCGTCGGGACACGAGTACGAGCCCATTCCACCGGTGATAGGACCCTTATCACCCTCGTACGCGTGTGGATGATCCTGTACGGCCGGTGTGGGGATCACCTTTTCCCCGTCCGTGTAGGCCTGGATTGTGTACTCCTCACCCACGCACTTCTCCTCGATAATTACCTTGGGGATCCCACCGATATCTTCCTCGAAGATCTCCCTCACGTATTCCTTCGCCTCGTCGAGGTTCTTCAGCTGGTCGCCGACTACCTTCACTCCCTTACCGCCGGTTAGACCCGCCGGCTTGACGGCCACGGGTTTACCGAGCTCGTCGATGAAGTCGCAAGCCTCATCTGGATCCTCGAATATCCCGAACTCCGGACAGCCCGGGATGTCGTACTTCTCCATCAGCTCGCGCGCGAAGCCCTTATCCCACTCGATCCGAGCCGGACCCCGCTTTGGGCCGAACGTAGGGACACCTTCCTCCTCTAGGCGGTCTGCCACTCCCTCGGCCAGCGGGTCCTCCGGTCCCACCACTGCGAAGTCCACGTTCCAGTCCGCGGCGGCTCGAGCCACCGCTTCTACGTCGGTCGGATCTCCTACGATGTAGTCTTCGGCCAATCGGATGATGCCCGGGTTCCGGTTCCCCATGAACGCGTAAAGCTGTACGTCCTCGTCCGGAGCTCCGCAAAGCGCCTCTGCGATCGCGTGTTCTCGGGCGCCGCTACCCACGAGCAGTACTTTCAGCATCCCGCAGCCCCCGCAGGTCGTCGGCCGTCAGCACGCTCGAGAGCCTCACACCCCGCTCTTTAAGCGCTTCTTCCGCACCCTCCTGTCGATCGACCACGACTACGGCGTCCCGCACCTCTCCCCCCTCCTCCTCGATGGTTTCCAGGGCGTTCAATAGTGATCCCCCGGTCGTTGCGACATCGTCGACGAGTACGACCTCCTGTCCCCTCACGTCCCCTATAATCCGCTCTCCGATTCCGTACTCCTTCTTCCGCTTCCGAACTATCGCCATGGGTAGTCTGGCCTTCACTGAGAGCACCGAAACCAGCGGAACCGCTCCGAGCTCCGGTCCAGCTAGTACATCTCCATCCGGTAGGACCTCGAGGAGGGCGTCCGTGAGCGCGTCGAGAACTTTCGGGTGTGTGCAGGCCTCCTTGATATCCACGTAATAGTCGCTTCGCTTACCGGAGGAGAGCACGAAATCCCCGAACTTCAATGCCCCTACCTCCAACAACATCTCGGCGAGTCCCTCCCGATCCATCACCACGGCACCTCCTTCAGCTTCAGGAGGTATCCGATGACGTTGGTCAGCCAGTGGAGTGCCAGGGTCAGGATAGCCAGACTGACCAGTACCCAACCCGGTGGGTGCCACCGGTACACCAGGTAGTATAGTAGCACCGCCCCAGCGAAGAAGTCGAGCTGATCGAGAACTGGAGCCGGTGCCCCGCGTTCGAGCCCGATCCTGCGCTTCACGAAGCTGCCTACCGCGTCGCCGACCATTGCACCGAGTCCTAGGATAAACCCATCACCGGCCTTCCAAGGGTCCCCAACCACGAGCCCTTCTCCGAGTCCCACCACAGCTCCCGCCAAGACGCCCACGATAAAGCCACGGATCGTTACACCACCACCCAGCAGTCGGCGTCCGTCGGAAAGCTTTTTACCGAAATCGAGCGGTCTTCCACCGCCGAAAAGGCACGCGCTCAAGTTCGCGATGTACGCCGGTAGGATGAACCAGAGACCCTTTCCGAGTTCCAACCATGCCCCGCTTCCCATTTCAACCATCCCCTCGGGGGTCCGGTAGTGAGCGACACCCTGTACGAGACCGAGAGCCTCTGCCCCGAATGTCTCCGAGCTGTACCGGCGAGACTCGTTCGGACTGCTGAAGGTTCCGTGGAGATAGTTAAGAAGTGCCCGGAACACGGTGAGTTCCGCGAAGTCGTATGGTCCGATGCCGAGTTCTTCAAACGCGCCCTCGAATACGAGTTCAATGGTTCCGGAGTGGAGAACCCACAAACGGACAACGAGAATGGCTGTCCGTTCGACTGCGGTCTTTGCCCGTGCCACGAGAGTACTACCGCTCTCGGTATCATCGACGTCACGAACCGGTGTAACCTGAACTGTCCCGTATGTTTCGCCAACGCAGAGGCCAAAGGTTACGTGTACGAGCCGCCCCTCGAGCAGATCGAGGAGATGCTCGACTTACTACGCTCGGAGCGCCCCGTGCCGGCTCCAGCGGTGCAGTTCGCAGGTGGTGAGCCGCTAGTTCGCGAGGATATCGTCGAGATCGTCGCCGCCGCGGACGAGCGCGGCTTCCACGTACAGATCGCGACGAACGGTGTGGAGTTCGCCCGGAACCCGGAGCTCGCGGAGGATCTCCACGCCGCCGGACTGAACGTCGTGTACCTGCAGTTCGACGGGCTGAATCCCGAGATCTACGAGGAGATACGGGGTTCCAGAAAGATCCTCGAGTTGAAGAAAAAGGCGATCAAGATCCTCGAACGCGAAGGTATCTCCACGGTCCTCGTACCCACGCTGGCCCGCGGGATTAACGACGATCAGATTCGGCCCATGCTGGACTTCGCCCGAGAGTTCGAGGTCATCCGCGGGATCAACGTGCAGCCGATCTCGTTCACGGGTCGAACGCCGCGCGAGGAGCGGGAGCGTATGCGCATCACCATACCTGACTTCGTTAAGCTCGTCGAGGAACAGACGGACGGTCGTATACCAGCCGAAAGCTTCTACCCGGTCCCGATCGCGGCGAAGATAGCCCGGTTGATAGGACAACTCCACGGGGAGCGGAAGCCGGAGTTCTCCGCGTACCCCATCTGCGGAGTCGCCACTTATCTACTCGACGAAGGGGATTGGTACCACCCCATCACCGACTACGTCGACCCGGACGCGTTCATCGATGCGCTGGAAGAGGTCGCGGAGAAGGTGGGAGCGTTGGATCGAAAGCGGGATCGAGCGAAGGCCGCTTGGATCGTGACCAAGCACCTACGTCGCGTCTTCAAGAGCCTCACCGGCAAACGCAAGCTGGCCCGACTGGTCCTCGACGTCGTGACTAAGGGAACCTACGACGCCCTCGCGGACTTCCACTGGAACGCGCTGCTATTGGGCTGCATGCATTTCATGGACCCGTACAACTTCCAGACGGACCGTGTGCGACGGTGCGTGATCCACTACGCGACACCGGACGGACGGATCATACCGTTCTGCGCCTATAACTCCATACACCGTGAAGAGATCGAGCAGAAGTTCGGCGTGCCGCTAAAGGAGTGGAAGGAACGCAGGAACGGGTGACACGGTTGTCCCTCCGCGAGACAGCCGAAAGGTTGGTAGAGGCCGAGACAGTCGTCGCGCTCACCGGGGCCGGCGCATCGGCGGACTCCGGTATCCCAACGTTCCGAGGGAAGGATGGACTCTGGAACAAGTACGACCCTCGGGAACTGGCCACATCCGAGGCCTTCGCACGCGATCCGGAGAGGGTTTGGGAGTGGTACCTCTGGCGTCGTCGTAAGATCGCTGAGGCCGAACCTAACCCTACTCACACGGTCCTAGCGCTCATGGAGCGAGACGGCCTCCTCGAAGCCGTCATCACGCAGAACGTGGACGGACTCCACCAACGTGCCGGATCCCGTCGCGTGATAGAGCTCCACGGCAACATCTGGCGGGATGAGTGCGTATCTTGCGAATATCATCGGGTGAACGATCCAGAGCGCGGCGAGGGACTCGAGTACGACGAACTGCCACCTAAGTGCCCCGATTGCGGAGATCCGCTGCGCCCCGGCGTCGTCTGGTTCGGTGAGCCGCTGCCCCATGACGCGCTCGTGGAGGCGGAGAATCTCGCACGATCCTGTGACGTGATGCTCGTGATCGGAACCTCGGGCGAAGTCCGGCCCGCCGCCGATCTTCCGCTCGTGGCTAAATCCTGCGGAGCCACCTTGATAGAGATCAACCCGAGTGAGACCGCGCTCAGCTCCCACATGGACGTTATCATCCGAGAACGAGCAGCCTCTGCCATAAAAGCCCTATGGGGCGAGATCGAACGACTCTCGTGATTGTGCGTGGATTTTCTTCCGGTATAGACCCTATAGACCCTACCGGCAGGTTTCCATGTTCCTGCGCGATGATTTGTGCGATAACCACCTCGCAACTTCTGCTCTCAGATCGCCCGAAGACATCGAGGTCTGCCAGATGTGGGTACTTCTTGCCGGCAATCCGCTAGGACATGATTTCTTCGTGCTACGATCTACGGGAAGGAACCGCACGGAGTTCCGAGTTCTCCGTTGAACATCCGTAGTAGGGCGCGTGGGGAGACTCAGCCTCCCCCCGACGAGTCCGCCTACCTCGAGTACCGGCACGGTGGTGCGGTCCGAGGTCCTACGGAGATCCGAAGCGTCGCACAGATCCGTGGGAAGAGCTCGTTCCTCCCCGAAGGTCCGCAACGGTCGATCCTCGCCTCTACGGTGCTCCAATACTCCCTCGTGATCGCACTAAGTAAAGTCGCATTAAGTAACATGACAAGCAGGGACCCAAAGCGCTCACCCACCGCCTGCATCCGCTCATTCACTGCGGTCCGATCATCGCCGGGCCGTGTGGGACTCCACCTCGACACCCAACTCCCGCGCCACGAGCTTGAGCACGCGTTCGCCCCAGGCCAGCTTCTTCCTCTTCACGGGGTCTGCCCGGAAAACCCCCTCACCTTCACCGGGTCGGGAGTATTCAGTCGTTAGATCCCCGAAGTCCATCCCCACGGTGAGTACGCGCTCCGCGCCCAATCTCGCCGCCATGACCACCGCCCGATCTCCGTCCGTGAAACCCCCGAAGTTGTGCAGAAGATCACACGGTGGCTCGACTTGACACGTTCCCAGAATCCTGCCAAGAGTGGGTACAAGTTCCGCCATCTGGGTCATGTTATCCCCGTGGGCGTGTACGACCGTGATGGAACCGCACTCGCTGGACATCAGTAGGTACTCCTTCGGCCCGTCGAGATCCGTCACTACGACATCCGGTACGATTCCGAGCTCGAGGAGGGCTTTACAGGCGCCGTCGGCGGCGTAGACGACACTGTCCTCCAGCTCCTCGACTATCTCCGGCAGCTCAACTATCGAAGGACCTGCTCCCACCACGATTACTTCTTCTTCGACCGGCAGGTCCTCCGGGCGTAGGACGTGAGGATGGTCGTGGAGAAGCTCGCATAAGAACGAGGCGGCCAACAGGTCCTCGGACTCCTTATAACCTAGGTCCGCCCGGATTTCCTCGATTATCCCCTTCAGCGGATCCAACAGGGGGGAACCCCACGTGGTTGTGGTAGGTATCGTGGGTGCATCGGGTTACACCGGCGGTGAACTCCTTAGATTCCTCGCCCGACACCCGGAGGTGGAGGAGGTCCGCTACGCGACCTCCAGGAGGCTCGAGGGAGAACCCGTCTGGAAGGCACATCCGAACCTGCGGCGTGACTACCCCGACCTCGAGTTCTCGGATCCCGATCCAGTTGAAATCGGAGAAGACTGTGACGTCGTGTTCACAGCCGTCCCACACACCGCCGCCATGGAGATAGTCCCTGATCTACTGGAAGGAGGAGCCGTGGTGATCGATCTCAGCGCCGATTTCCGGTTCGATGATGTGGAGGTCTACGAGGAATGGTACGGCGTCGAACACTCGGCCCCGGAGCTGAACGCCAAGGCCGTTTACGGGCTGCCCGAGCTACACCGCGACGAAATACGGAGCGCGGACCTCATCGCCAACCCGGGATGCTACCCGACCGGTGCGATTCTGGCCGCCGCGCCGCTCGTCGAGAAAGGGTTAGTCGACGTCGTGATCTTCGACTCCAAGAGCGGTACCTCCGGGGCCGGTGCGAAACCTTCGGAGATCACTCACCATCCGGAGTGCGCCGAGGACTTAACGCCCTACAACCCGACGGATCACCGTCACTTGCCCGAAATACGACAGGAACTGGGGAAGTTAGGCGACGTCGAGGTTCACTTCACCCCACACCTAGCACCGCTCGTCCGGGGTATTGAGACCACGGCCCACGGTCTAGGGGACGTAGAAATCGAGTCGGAGGAGCTCCGGGAGCTCTACGCGGAATACTACGACGGTGAACCTTTCGTCCGTATCTGCGAGGTCGGTGAAACCCCGAGGCTCTGGGCCGTCCGTGGGACCAACTACTGCGACGTGGGTATCTTCGCGGTCGGTGATGGCAGGATCGTCGTAGCGTCGGCGATCGATAACCTCGCCAAGGGCGCGTCCGGTCAGGCAGTTCAGAACATGAACGTGAGGTTCGGGTTCGGGGAAACCTCTGGATTAGAGGAATCCGGGTATCACCCATGAACCCGCTCCCTCACGAGCTCATGGACCCTTCGACACCCTTCATCGTCTTCCTTCGGTACTAAGGCGAAGGCACAGCGCCCGTCACCGAGCCCCCAACACGCGTACTCGATCGCGTAGTACTCTCGGCCTTCAACGGCGGCGACCATCCCCTGAATCAGGCCACCTTCCAGCGCACACAGGTCTTACCAGTCTCCGGTGCTCCACAACACGAGATGCAGTCGTACACGACGACGTTATCGTAACCCATGTCCGCGACGAGCTCGTCCTCTTCGTCCTCCTGGACGTCAACTTGAACCTCACCGCACCCTATCCCTTGCAGGTACTCACACACGTCCTCCACGTCCGAGAACCCCATCCACCCGACGATCTCGTGTCCGAGTTGTTCCGCTCGCTTCCTGACCTCACCGTCCGCTTCGAGGTCCCAGATCGCCGACCTCACGATCAAGAACGCCGTACGATCGATCCTCCGGCTACACGTTTCCACCATCTGTAGAATTGTCTTTCAGCCTCATGCTAGCCCCGCGGAGTCCGAGGTGATCATGGTGATATCATTTACCTACGGGACGTTGCGCTCACACGCGTATCACCAGCCCGGGACCGACGTTCAGAAACTCGAAGCGTCGCCGGAACACGCGCTTCGCGACCTCACCGGAGCAGTGACAAGGACCTGTGCTCACTCCGAGTTCCTCGAGGCGGTCCGCCATTTTCTTCACCTCGACTTCGGTCGCACCTATCAAATGGAAATTCGACGAGTATCGTATGGACTTCGAGACCCCCTCCTCACGCACCACTCGACGAACTCATGGACCCCGGGGGTGCACACATCCCGTGATCAGGAGTCCGTTCGCGTACGAGCCCGCTCCGGTGGTAGTCCGTCCAGGACGTAAGCATCACGTCACCTATTCCTAACGACTCCTCCCGGACGAGCTCGTTCTTCACCCCAATTCGTTCGGGAGTCACGACCATGGTCACTTCCGACTCCACAGCCTGTAACCCACCGGTATGGTACCAATGGTCGTGGGGGATGACCACGCGGTCAAGCCTTCGGGTTCGTAGCCTAATACCTCAAGATTGTGCAATAAGAGGTCCGGATCGGGCCCCCCTGTGTCGAAGAGCACTCTGTGACGTCCCTCTACTAGTGCTGCGAAACTTGGACCCGACCGTAACTTCGGATTTAGTGGCGGTTCGTCAGACACCACTACCGTAACCTTCGACGAGCTACGCCTCCCCGTGAGCCGCTACCGATGATGGGCGCCGCTGCCCCAGGCCCCAGGATCGGAACTAGTTTTTTCCTTACCTTAGAGGGAAAGAAAAATGTCCTCCCGGCAGGAGACGCCGGGGGACAGTGAGATGAGAGAGGATGGGGGAGTTGCGTGAGGATATCGCCGAAGAGCTCAAGTTCCAGCCGAAAGATAGGAAACTGGCGTTCGCATTACTCAGTGCGTTCAGGACTGCTGCGCTGAGACACATGGGCGAATCGTGGGAACCGATCATCATGGAGGCCGGTAGACAGTTCCTTAAGATCGTCGAGATCGCGGAGGGTAAGGAAATAGAAAGTATTGAGGACGCTTTGAACGTCGCCGCGGAGTACGGACTAATCAGCGGTTTCGAGATGGACGAGGACAGCGTCACATTGGAGGGCGTGTTAGAGAGCCTCGGCTGGGACGAGCGAACGCGTCGCGGCGAGGCAGCCTGCGTAATGACCAAAGGGATCGTCTTGGAGGGACTCCGCCGAGAAGGCTTGGACGTGGTAGAGCTGGAGGAGGACCCGGACGGATACAGTGTCACGTTCCGGTGGAAGACTCGATAGGATATCCGCAGCCTATCTTTCGCCCCCCTTAACTTTACACCGTTCCGATTTCCATCTCACAGCTCGGGGGATTCACGCTGCGTGTGCTCCAAGTCGTAGGACCGAAGGACTCCGGTAAAACGTCGTTCTGTGAAGAGGCCGTGGAAGGATTACGTGGTAGTGGTTACAGGGTCGGGTACGTGAAGTCCGTGGGCGAACATCACCTGGACCTCCGGGATCGAGACACGGGTCGCGTTCCAGCGGACGTGCGGGTCGGTATGGCTAAAAAGGAAACAGTTCTGCTTCTCGATTTGGATATAGATTCCGTCCTCGGACTCCTCGCACTGTTGGGGTTCGACTACGTACTGATCGAGGGATTCAAGTCCCGTGAGCTCGGCGTCAGGGTGGGGTTCGGCGGCTACACGGAGGGCCCCACCGTACCCGCGGAGGAACTCGATACTCCACCTGCGGACGTGGTCGAACGTTACGCGGTGAAGTACACAGCCGATATCAACTGCGGGAAGTGCGGTCCGGGGTCCTGTAGTGATTTCAGGCGGGCGGTGGCACGAGGGAAAGAAGACCCGGACGGATGCGCCGTTCCGGAGGACGTCACTGTGCTCGTCGACGGGAAACCCCTAGGCCTCAATCTGTTCGTGGGTGACTTGGTTAAGAGCGTGGTGGAGGCACTGGTTGGGAATTTGAAAGGCGGAGATGGGGACGAAGTTATTGTAGCGATCCGTCGTTGAAATAGGGCTCCCGTCGGAACCGCACCCGTTTAATGCGCGCCGCCCGGACGCCAACCGACACGGATCGACTACGTGTCGGAATCGGATGACGATCGGTTGCGAACGGAGCGTTCGCGATGAAGAGGGCTGTACTCGCCGACCTCATATCTCTGCCACGAGTCGTGCGTGAGACGCACCCACGATACGACACTCCAACCGCTCGCCTGGTTCCGGAACTTCACCCCGAAACACCGTCTTCTTCGCGTGCTCGTCTCGTCCCCATCTCTCCATTACCATCGTCACCTCTACGGTCTCTCCGATCAGCTCGCGGTTCGCCTCTTCAGCCCACTCGAGGCGCTTACTGTGAAGGATCCGGCTCCTCCGTAGCTTCACATCCTCCGGTACCTGATCTTCAAACCGCGCCGCCTGGGTCCCTGGACGTCGGCAGAACCTGGAAGCGTGCAGGATATGCGGTCTGGTTCTCTCCAGGAACTCGAGGGTGTTACGGAAGGCCTCCTCAGTCTCCCCCGGGAACCCCACAATAACGTCCGTGATGAAGGAGAAGTACCCGAGTCGGCGCTCGAAGGCGCGGTACACCTCCAAGGCCTCTTCGACCGTATAGTTCCTGTTCATGCGACGCAACACTTCGTTGTCACCGCTCTGCACGGGCATGTGGATAGAGCGGTACAGCACGTCGTCTCGGCTCGCGAAGAGATCGGCGAGGTCGTCCGCGATAGGGTAAGCGTGACCGGGGTTGAACATACCCAGGCGAACCCGGGCTCCGTAGCGCGAGCAGAGATCGACCACGTCCTCCAGTAGATCGACGACGTTTGTCCCCCTGTCCAGTCCGTACGTCGCGGTGTCCTGTGCGGTGAGGTGAATCTCAACGGCCCCACGCTCTAGCTCCCGCCTCACACGCCTCAGAATGCGTTCCGGTGGAAAACTGCGGAGGTTCCCACGTGCGAGCTTCACGGCGCAGTACGCGCACTTATTCGGACAGCCTTCCGCGATCGGCACGATGGCGGCGAGGTTAGGTAGCTCACGTGGAGCGTCGGCCTTCCAATCGAGGTCATCGCGTTCGCCCAGGAATTCCACTCGATCGCCGCGCAGTACGGCTCGAACGGCTTCCGGTACTCGGTCGAGGTGTCGAGGACCTACGAGGGCGGCGTCTGGGCGAAGCTTGCGGGCGCGCTCTGGGTAGGCTTCCGGGAAGCATCCGGCTACGACGGTCGGCACACGCTCCAGCTCACACATCCTATTCACCATTCTGGCGTCTACGCTGTCCCGAACGATGCAGGTCAGGAGGACGACAACGTCCGCGTTCTCAGCGTCTTCGACAACCTCGAAACCTTCTCGGCGTAACAGCTCCCTCACCAATCTACCGTCGTCATGGTTGGCAGCACATCCGTACACTTCGACGGTGACTCTAATCACCGTTATCACCCCCAGCGTCTAGGTATTTCCGTGACGTACGAAACGAACGCGTTGTAAGCCACTACCCGGTAAGCCTCCCTGCTGATCCTTCGGTATATCCTAATCGAGAAGATCAGGGAAAGCCCGGCTGCCAAAGTGGCTCCCGTCAGGTAGCTCATCGGGAGAAAACCTTCCCCGAAGTACTTCCATACTAGCAGTTCCGTAGCCGGTACTGCAGATGTTACGAGCAGTGCCTCGAAGTCCCTACGGAAGGTGAGGAGCTGCGGGTAAGTGTAGACGATGATAGCTCCCGGCAAACTCCCGATTAAATACGTCGTCAGGACACTCACGCTTGGGAAATTGACTTTTAAGAACAACGCGCCGGTGGCCGTGAGCAGTAACGGTATCGCGTACTTCCTAGGCAACTTCACCGCCCCGAGTCCCATGAAGAACGACAGGGCGCCGAGAACGGCCATCGAGATGTACCCTAGAGTCCGATGCGCGGAGATGCCGATCGCGAGCATGATCGAAGCCGTGATCAGGCCGGCGAGCACGAGCGTCCAGGTGAGGCCCCGCCAGTACGCCTTCATGACGAACTCGCGGAGTGCGTACATCCCGTCCCAGTCCACGCGGTACAGGAGGTCTAGTTTCCCCTCCACGGAGTCCCAGAACCTGATCGCTGCCAGGGTACCGGCGAACAGTGGCATCATGCCGATGAACGACGGGGAGTCTAGCGGGAAGTACGGGAACCCGTACTTGGACCAAATCAAGAACTTGTCGAAGAACATCACCGAGTAATACGCGATTGCGGACATCATCATGAGCGAGTAGTCCGCGAACGCTGCAATGGCTATTTTTAGGCTTTTAGTCAGTAAGTTACTACGTGTGAATATGGAGATCCTAGAGACTCTACTCACGCCTTGTATGACATCTATAAAAGACAGTAACATTGTGAATACCAGTATAGCGGAGGCTATTAAATACGCCTGGTCCGCCTCTGTTATCATCAAAGAGACTATGAATGAAATCACGAAAAGGGTCCATGGTATTGCTACTCGACGAGCAATTAATTCCGGACGAGTCCAAGAAACGGCGGAATGGGCGGCCGTAAATATGTACGCTAATGCGGCCATAGGGGTCGCTATAGTGGCTGCTAGTGATATTTTTATGCTGAACAGCCGAGTTAGTTCGTCGTAAAGAACAATTGAACATACGGTACAAAGAATGGTCGATAATATCATGATTCCAGGTATGGGTATGAACGTTTCTAGAAACAGAGCGTCTAAAATCACGCGTGAAACAAGCACTTGAAAGGGGGCAGAAGTGAGAACAGCTGCGATTAGTGAAAGGCTTACTGGAGCTAGTTTCATCGATCCTAAAACTGTGAGTGTAGACAGCACGAAAATAACTCCGAGTACAGGGGAAGCTCCCAGGACGATTTTTATGAGCACAACTGAGTCACTGGTAGCTCCACCTATTGAGCGAATTATCGTTACTAGTGTGTCAGATATTGCACCCAATTCAGTCACCACCGGTGTATTTATAGTACTCCTGGAAGTAGTTATGACACATGCGCATTACATCGTACTGTTTGGCACGTTCGACGGCATGATGAGCCATATCGAACATCAACTCGGGATCGTAGAGTAGGCGTACTAGGTGCTTAGCGGCTTCGTCTGCGTCCTCGGACCGGAAGGTGCGACCGAAGTTCCTGTCAACTATGTACGGCACTGCGCCGACCTCGGAGGCTACTACCGGGCACCCACAGCTCATCGCCTCGAGGAGTGCCATCGGTAGTCCTTCCAAGCGGCTCGGTAAGAGGAAGACGTGGAATCTACGAAGCCATTTGACTACTTCATCTGGGTTGCAGGGACCGTGGAACCTCACGATGTCTTCCAGGCCGTATTCCTTCACGAGTTTCCTGCACTTCTCATAGTACGCTTTGTCTTCCACTGGACCTATCACGTGGAACACTACGTTATCTATGTGCTCGACTGTGCGGGCCGCGATCTCGATGAGTACGTCGATGCCTTTAACACGTTCGATTCTCGTGATCGTACCGACTTCGAGTATCTCCGGTTCGCTGTATTTCCTCTCCAGGTCGCCTGGGTAATACTTCCAGGTCTCTATCCCCGAGTAAATGACTTTGATTTTATCTTCAGGGGCTCCCTGTTTCAGTGCCAGCTCCGCGTGGTAATCCGAGATTTCTATTATCTCTTCGCACTGCTCATACGACGTGAACATCATCGAACGGAAGCATTCCTTGAAGAGCTCGCGTGCCGTCTTCCCGAACCCCTGCAGTCGCATGTCGAGCTCCCTAAGCAATATCCCGTGCTCGGTGATGATGAAGGGGACGCCTCGCACGGCCTTCGCCACCGAGCACAGGAATCCGCATACTCCCGAGTTCTGTGCGTGCGCAACGTCACAGTTCGGTAGTCGTCTAGCGCCGGCAGCCGCTCCCAGCACGAAGGAAACTACGTTCACGGCTACCCAGAACACGTCGCTGAACAGGTTATTCTCGCACTCGTCCTCGTACTGGGAAGCTAGGTAGTGAACGTATCGTGCGAGCTCGTACATTGTGGAGCTGGCGAGTACATTCGTGGGTGACTTGGAAGCTTTCCATAGCTCCTTCAACATCGGCTCCGAAAGCGGTTCGCCCTCCACCATCCTTTCGAAGACGATCTGGAGTGTTTTCGATACTGTAGACCACCTGAGGCAGTGTGCTGGCGTCATCCTATCGAGCCACCGGCGCAGCTTGTTCCCCTTAGGGACGATCTCCTGAATTACAACGTCCCGGACGTTCGCCGGAATTTCCACGACTGGTTCGGTCCTTCCCTGTCCCGTCATGCATAACACGTTGAACACAACGTCCGGTGAGTACTTGATGAGGCGATGGACCCAGGTAGTGACCCCGCCTAAAGCTACGGGATATGTAGCTTCAGTTACCACGGTGACGGTGGGTCGTCTGTACGCCTCGATTCTTCGAAATCCCGTCATAGTGGTTGGCCCTGAAACTAGATACGCGCCTCTTCCGTTTCTTACTGTCACCTCATAGCCCCGGCAATATGAGTTACTCCATTCCGGCGCACTTATCGCCAGGTGAGGAAACACACCCAGTACTCTATTCTTTGACTGGTGGAGGCATGGGACTATCTGGTTTCGACTACCGTTGTGTCGGGTGGAACGTCTTCGGGCCGGGCGATCACTCGACACGGTCGGATCTCGTCACCGAGGTCGACCGGCCAGTGGAACCCAGGGAGCACGTCTTCGGGGACGTCCACCACCTCGGCTTTCGTTCCCTCCTCGGCGTGGACCGGAGGTACCCGGGAGCTCACACACAGTTCGGCGCCCAACTGAGACAAGGTCAAGAGACCAGAAGTGGGGGGGACCGAAAAGGCCCTCTCCCCGTCGATGAGTACGCGCTGTCCGTCGAATCGGTAGTCCACGTCCTCCAACACGTCGACACCGTATTGAAACCTCGAAACGGCTCGGGGTACGTGCTCACGGAGATCCCCGGGTTCACCCTCCGTGAGATCCTTTAGGGTCCGTCGGAGCTCCTCGAGCGCCCCTCTGGAGGCAGGGTTCCCCTCGGGACGGCACGTGTAAACGACGTCGTATCCTCTTTCTTCCAACTCTTCTCCAACTTTCCGGTAACCGTCCGAAGCGTGGCATACTATCGGGAGATCTTCCACTATCTTCTCAATAAGCGCCGCCGAGCGCTCGATCTCCTCCCGACTCCACTCCCCGGTGACTCGGACGTCATAGTGGGCAGCTGGAAACGTCCTCTCCAGCGTCCTCGGCACGGCACCTAGTGGGCTGGTGATAATTATCTCGTCCACGGGGAAATTCCACGTTATCCGAGTGATACGTCGGTGCGTGGGCGATCGTGAGTAGGGTTTCCGGGCGGAGCACGGGAGCAGAACGACTGCCTCCGCCCAATCCGGTGGTTCGTACCGACGGACGCGATGGAGCCACTCGGTGACCTCCGGACGATCGAACGATAGGTCGGTAGCGCAGGCGATCTGGGTGTTCCGGTTCAGGTTCACGTATCGGGCAATGACACGTTTCCGATCACAGAATCGCAGGACTTCGGCGATCCTGGGGTGCCTCGCGGCCACGGACTCGACCAGTTCCCTCAAAGTGCCCTCACGGATCGCTTCGCGGAGTCTCAGCAGGCAGAACTGTAGCTGGGTCCAGTTTTCCCTGAGCAACTCTTCGCGGTCCTCCGTCTCCACGGTCTCGGTCGAGAAATCATCCAATAGCAACCGGTCCTCCAGCGTCAGACGTAGACACAGTGCGGCGTCGAAGAGGTCGAACCCGAGGTAGAATAGCACGGGTATCCATTCAGGATCCCGCACCGTCACGGCACGAACCGAGCCGCTCCGACGTATCTTGCTCACTACCTCCGCGAACTCCCGGGCATCTGGGATCGACTCGAGCCTGTACACCGTGATCGATCCGCCCGAAGGGGCTTCGGCAGGGTTCGTCCACGGGGACGGCAGATCGACCGGCGTGAGTCGTACGGAGTACGGCCGTGCCAGTTCCTCGAGCTCCTTCACGAGTTCTCGCACTTCTGGGACATTCTCCACAGCGATGGACAGTCGTTCGGGGATGAAGAAGGGGGCCGGGGTTTCTACGCCCTTTACCTCGAGGACGCGCGCGCAATCACACCGAATTACCCTGACTTTATCCGGCACCGACACTCAACACCTCCTTCATCTCGCGATCGATCTCTTCCAGGTCGCGTCGGGTCTTCTCAGCGGCCCCACGCGCCAGGTCGGGAGCCACTCCCAAGTACTTCTCGGGGTTCAACACCTCTTCCAACTCCTCTCCCTCGAACAGCTCACGGATGCGCTCTTCCTCCTTAACTACTTCCGCGAAGTCGCGTCCTTCTTCCCAAGCCCTCATCGCGAGCCGTCTCACGAGCTCGTGCGCCTCCTGTCGCCCCATTCCTCGCTTAACCAGTTCGACCATCAGCGCCTCCGCCATGTTAAGCCCATTCGTCAGCCGAAGGTTCTCCCGTATGTTTTCCTCGTAAACGCGTAATCCCTCCAAGTTGTGGATCGTCAGCCGCAGCATTTCGTCCAACAGCAGGAACTGTTCTGGGAGGATCACTCGCTCGCTCGCGGAGTTCGTGAGGTCCCGCTCGTGTTCGAGCGGCACGTTCTCGAGCGCTACCTGCACGTTCGACCGTAGTACCCTCGCCAGGCTACACACCCGCTCGGAACGGATTGGATTCCGCTTGTGTGGCATCGTCGAGGATCCGACCTGCTTCTTGGGATCGAACGGTTCCTCGACTTCCCGGATCTCCGTCCGCTGGAGATTCCTGATCTCGCGGCCGATCTTATCCAGCGTCGAACCGATCAGCGCGAGTAATGCGATCAACTCCGCGTAGCGATCACGCTGAATGACCTGGTTGGATACTGTCACCGGCCTGAGGTTCAGCAATTCCATCACCCTACGCTGCACCTCGGGACCCTTCTCGCCCAGTGCCGCCATCGTTCCGACGGCGCCGGACAGCTGCCCCACCAGTACCCGGTCCGCGCACTCCCGGAGTCGCTTCAGGTGTCTCACGATCTCCCGTGCCCAGATCGCGAACTTCATACCGAGCGTCGTGGGGACCGCGTGCTGACCGTGCGTACGACCCACCATTGGGAGGTCGGCGTACTCTTCGGCCCGCTCCGCTAGCACTTCCGCCAGACGATGCAGCCTGCGGTAGATTATCGATAGTGCCTCCCTCAGTACCAACGCGTGCGCGGTGTCTATCACGTCGTTACTGGTAGCGCCCAGGTGCACGTAGTCCCCTCCCACCTCGCACCGCTCCGAGAGCGCCTTCACTAGGGCCATCACGTCGTGTTTGATCTCCGCTTCGATCTCCTTGACGCGTTCCACGAACCGTCGTAGCTCTCCCTCGTCGCCGGTGATCTCCTCGACGACGCGTTCCACCTCATCCGCTGCCTCCTTCGGTACGAAGTCGAACACCTCGGAGAGCGCCCGTACCAGGGCCGCCTCCACCTCGAGCATCTTCGCTACTTTGTTCTCCTCCGAGAACACCCGGCGGAGCTCGTCCGACCCGTACCGTGACTCGATCGGATGAACAGGCAACTCAGAGCCCCCCTCCGGTCGGGACGGCTCTCCGCATCCATTCTCGTAGTCGACGGCAACCTACCCTTTCGTCATCGGGGGTAAGTTATCCCTTCACCGGCGCACCGAGACCTTCTGGGCGTGCACCCTACGGAAACCCAAAGATCTGGCGTACTCTTCCAGCTCGACCATGTCCTCGTACTTGGGAAGTGGCAGATCTCTACGCCGAAACTCCGGTCGATAGTCCAGGTAACACACCTGGATGTCCTCTCCCAGGCGCTCGTACAACCAATCCGTCAGCGCGAAGACCTCCTCCTTGTCGACCAGTTCGGGGTTGTACGGTATCCCGACACCTACGAAGACTCCCTCCAGGTATTCGTCCGCCAGGTACTTCAGGATCCGTAGCACCCTATCTACGTACTCGTCCGCTTCCTTCACGTCTATCCCGGCCACCTCTGCGAACGTCTCGGGACGGAACCCCTTCACGTCTATCCCTATATCCGTCATGCCCGCCTCGACAAGCTCGTCAACGTAGTCTGGGGAGAGGACCGTACCGTTCGTGTCGATGTGCACGCGGAGATCGGGCCCGCCGTACTCACGGCACTTCCTGACGAATTCCACGAGGAACTCTCGGTTCAGCGTCGGCTCCCCACCGGAGATCGCGACGCGGTTCACGCCGTACTCTCGGGCCGTCCCGAGCAGCAGTCGGGCCGCTTCCTCCGGCCGCATCCGCGCGCCCATCGCGGCTCCGAAGGCGATCGAGTGGTTCTGACATTGGGGGCATCTAAGGTTACAACCGTGCGCGAAGCACGCCGCCTCGACATAGCCCGGCTTGTCTTTCAGTTCGACCGGTGTCCCTACACCTCCTACGGGATGCGGCTGGAAACCGCTGACGACCCGGATCCTCCGGTCGACGTCCTCCGACTCGACTTCGTCACCCTCGGTGAGCTTGGAGTTACAGGCAGGAACCACCTCGCCGTTGATCCGGACAGCGCACGCGTAACAACCTCCCACACCGCACGGGGCATCTACTTCATGTCCTATCTCCCGGAGGGCCCCCTCCACCCACCGGGATTCAACATCTACTTCTTCCCCGTCCACCCGCACCGTGATCGGCTCTTCCTCGACCTCGACTAATCTGCGGGCGCCGTACGGGCAGGCCGGAACGCACGTACCACATCCGACACACTCACGGTTCCACACGGGATCACCGGCGGGGCAGTCTACAACCTGGGAGCAATAGCCGCAGTGCCTGCACCCGACCAGTCGGACCTTCCGGGCCAATCCATACCCTTGAATGATGAGGGGCGTAAGGGAAGAAGTTCGTTACGACAGTGCGTCCTCACCGCGCTCTCCGGTGCGCACGCGGACGGCGTCCTCGATCGGGATGACGAAAATCTTACCGTCACCGGGCCTACCCGTTCTCGCGTGCTCGCAGATGATGTCGATGACCTTCTCGACGTCCTCGTCGTCCACTACGATCTCGATCATCACCTTATCCAACAGATCGATCCGGTACTCTTCACCCCGGTACCGGTGTACGATTCCCCGCTGCCGACCACGACCCTTCACGTCGATCACGGTCATACCCGGGTAGCCGGCCTCATCCAACGCCTCCTTCACCTCGTCCAACTTCTCCGGCCTGATAACGGCCTGTATCATCTTCAACCCCATTCGCCTCCCCCAGTCCCTGGACCCGCAGGGGACGGTATATAAGGGAAGACAAGGCGCGGTTTACCGGACTTCGAATTCCGGATAAGGTGACGTAGAGAAGAGCGCGTCGTCCAAGCCCTCCCTTTCCGCCTTCTCTGACACTCTCAGACCCACGATCGCGTCGATCGCCTTGTAGACCATCAACGCCGTTACCGCTGAGTACGCAATACACACCAGTACGCCGGCGATCTGCGCCGTGAGGCTCACGCCACCGACACCTCCGAGCACCTTGGCACCGAAGATTCCGGCTGCGATACCTCCCCAGGCACCGCACACTCCGTGTACCGGGAACGCCGCGACCACGTCGTCGATGCCCTTCCGCTCCAACCAGCTGAACGCAGGCTTGATGATCAGTCCCGCCACGATACCGGTGATCAGGGCTCCTATGGGACTCATGACGTCGGCTCCCGCACAAACGGCCACGGCTCCCGCCAGGATACCGTTTGCAGTCCATAGCGGGTCGAACCGCGAAACCAGACCCGCCGACAGCAGGGCACCACACATCGCCAGCGTGGTGTTCGCGGCTACCAGCGAGCTGATCCACGACTCGTTCGTCGGGTCGTAGAGCACCGCCGAGCTACCCACGTTGAAACCGTACCAACCTACCACCAGCATCAGCGTACCAAGGAACACGTGTGGGATGTTGTGTCCCGGGATCGGTACCGGCTTACCGTCCTTGAACCTCCCGATCCTCGGACCAAGCAGCCATGCCGCGATCAGGGCGACGGTGCCTCCGAAGGCGTGAACCACGGTCGAACCGGCGAAGTCGTGGTACGGTTGGCCGAAGACCTTGGCGAACAAGCCGGTGTCGCCGCCCATCCAGCCGCCGCCCCAAGTCCACAGCACGAAAATCGGGTACACTACCGACGAGAGGACCAGTGATCCCAGCATGTAGGCCTTGAAGTCCATCCTTTCGGCGACGGATCCCGAGATGATTGTCACTGCCTTGTTGCAGAACGACCATTGGAACAGTGCGAACGCCAAAGCGTAAGGTAATATCGACTTCATCGGGTCGGCAGCCCATGCTTTGGCCGAGAATAGGTTCGACAGCCACCACCCGAGTCCCTTTGCGTACTCGGGGAACGCGATCACGAAACCCAGTAGCATGAACGCGATGGCTGTGATCCCCACATCTACCAGACACTTCATGAAAATCGAGGTTATGTTCTTGCTACGGATCTGACCTGATTCTAAGAACATGAAACCTACTTGCATCATTACGACGAGTACCATCGCCCAGATCAGGAAAAAGATCGCACCCGGTCCCTGAGCTCCCCACGTCGCGAGTACTCGGTATAAATCGCCCATGTCTGCCGGCAACGATCTCCCCCCAAGAATTTCCGGCTCTTCCCTCCGGATGGGCTTGACTATTGGATTTATCCTACGATCATTTACCGGAAAAATTGACCGGAAAGAGGGTGCCGGTGATGGACGTCATAGGGCTCGTCGTACACTACCTACTGGTGATCGCGAAGGTGGCACCTCTCGTATTCTTGGGGTTCTTTTTGGCTTCAATGATGATAATCCTCCGAGTACACGAAAGGTTAGGAAAACTGATGGGTAGGAGGCTAGCGAGGCTGGGATTGACCCCCGAAGCCGCTTCCGCGATGGCGGCCTCGCTCGTGAGTCCCAGCGCGGGATATCCCGTACTAGCCGAGTTCCGGCGTGAGGGTCGCCTGGACGATCGTGACGTGGTGTTGCTAGTCGTCGCCACCACGTTCCCTACTACGGTGGGTGAAATGTTCCTGAAAGGGCCGTTCTTTGCGGCCCTGGCAATACTCGGCCCGAAGCTAGGAACGGAGTACATGGGTGCGCTCTTCGTCACCGCGCTGCTCCAGACGCTCCCCGCCCTGATACTGTACGGAGTGCGCTCCGGCGACGGTCCCGACATCCGTCTGCCGTCGACGTCTCGTGACGACATCCCACCCTTCCGCGAGGCCGTGATCGAGGGGCTACGGCGTGCGGCCCGGAGGATGAAATACGTCCTACCCAGGATGATCGGGATCGGATTACCCATGGTGATCCTGGCGGAAGTCCTTCGGTCGTGGGTCCACGGAGGCCTCGGTCCGGTGGTGGCGATCACCCTCGCCAACGTCAGCCACTACACGGTCGGATACGCCACGGCGGCGGAGCTGGTCCACAGAGGAGTGCTCTCGGATAGCGAAGCGGTGGCGGCCCTGCTCATCGCGGGATGCGCCAACGTACTGGTGATATTCTTGAAGGCGTCGTTAGCGACGTACATATCGATCTTCGGCTCCAAGCTTGGTCTTCGGGCGTGGGCCGCGAACTTAGGATCCAGCATCGGAGCCCGGCTCCTAATGGCGTACGCGATACTGCGGTGGTCGTAGCTGGGGAGTCAACTTTATAGGACCGAACGCGGCGGCTCGGTCCGCCTGCGAAAGACACCGCCTGCGGTGATAGGGAAGAGATGCAAGCGGGGTGTTCTCGTGGCTGAGGAGAACGTAATCTACGTCGGCAACAAGCCCGTAACCAACTACGTCCTGGCGGTGATGACGCAGTTCAGTGAAGGCGCCGACGAAGTGAAACTCGTCGCTCGTGGTCGTGCGATCAGCCGTGCAGTCGACGTCGCTGAGTTCATCAGGAACAACGTCATGCCGGAGGTCGAAGTCAAGGACATCGAGATCGGCACCGAAGAGATCGAAACGGAAGAAGGTGATACCATCAGTGTGTCCACGATCGCCATCACCCTGGCTAAGCCGCCCGAATAACGCCCCTCCTTCCTCCTCCCATGAGAGTACCCGATTCACCTGATCTCCCATCCGTAAAGGACCTGATAACGCGAAGTCAGGTCACAATGGACGCCGATCAGCCCCTCAAGTTCACCCGAAGACCATACACGAACGCAAGGTGAACAGGTTGCCCGTCGCCGAGCGTGTCTCGACTCGGTCTTGGATGTCGCAAATGCTACGTTCGTGGACCTTCATCCTGGGGAATTAAGGTCTCGTAGGCCATGTCATCGTCCGTGATCATCTCATCCAGAATCATCTCATCAAGAGCCACTGTCTTCGACGCCACCCAGACCATGCTAGCCCACGATATCTCCGGGCTTCTTGATGGCGACCGCCTCGTCGGAACAATCAATGAGACCGACTTACCGGAGCTCGTGCGGTCCGAGGACGCGGCGCTTCACATGGTCAATGGTCCGATCACGGTGTAGGACGGTACCAGCCTGCTTCAAGCACGTCGACTCATGTTCGACGTGATGAGAACGCCGATCTCCGCACGGACCGACTATGGTCTGATCGACGCCGCCGAGCTCATCGCCCGGAAACGGGTCCTCGGGTCCGGTGATCAACTACCAGGACTGATCTCCTGCACCTATTTGGAGGTGGCCGGCTAATTCTTAACCTCCACCAACCGCCCGTCGGACGGGCTCACCCGGGATGGTCGAGCGCGCCGTCGGCATCGATGTAGGAGGAACTTTTACCGACTTGGTGGAGTACGACGGACGGGAGCTCCGTGTCCGGAAGGTCCTGTCGTCCCCCCGGCGGCCCGAACGGGGCTTCACGGAAGCTCTTAAAACCATCGAAGCGAGTCCGAGTATCATCCTCCACGCCACGACTATCGGAACCAACGCGTTTCTGGGTCAGAAGGGACTTGAGTTGCCAGAAGTTGCTCTTGTGACGACACTCGGGTTTCGCGACGCGATCGAGATAGGACGGCAGGTTCGTCCCCAGACCTACTCGTTGTCACCTCAAAAACCAGAACCGCTCGTACCTCGACGACTCAGGTTCGATGTCAAGGAGCGTACCTCACCCGACGGCGAGATTATAGTACCTGTCGACGAGGACGAGCTCCGCCGCATCGCCCGCCGCATCTCGGTCGAGGGCGTCGATGTGGTAGTTATCGCCTTTCTCCACGCCTACGCTAATCCGGCCAACGAGTGCAAGGCGAAAGAGATCTTGGAGGAGGAGCTCGATGATGTCGAGGTAGTATGTTCACACGAGGTATGTAACGAATACCGCGAGTACGAGCGGACTTCGACGACCCTCGTCAACGCGGTCTTACGGCCGATCGTCACGGAGTACGTCGAAAGGACTTGGGACGTCGTCCGCGACGCCGGTGCCTCTGAGTACTTCCTGATGCAGTCGGACGGGTACGCCGTGCCGGCCGAGCTCACCCTCCATACTCCGGCCAAGCTCATCGAGTCGGGTCCCGCCGCCGGAGTCGTCGCAGCCCGATACCTGGGTGAAACACTGGGCAGGGATCGCTTGGTCTCGTTCGACATGGGAGGAACGACGGCCAAGGCCGGTACGGTTGTTGAAGGTCGTTACGAGGTGACTAAGGAGTACGAGGTGGGTGGTGAGGTACACAGGGGTCGTAGGATTCGTGGTTCGGGGTATCCCGTTCTTCATCGCTTCATAGACCTGACGGAGTGTAGCGCCGGCGGCGGTACGATACTTTGGATCGACGAGGCCGGCGCGCTCCGGGTGGGACCGCTGAGCGCCGGAGCCGACCCGGGTCCGGTTTGCTACGGGAAGGGAGGTACGGACCCTACGATAACCGACGCCAACGTCGTCCTGGGACGACTCAACCGACGTGCCCTTCTCGGCGGCGAGATGCCCATCGACGCCGAGGCCGCCGATCGTGCGCTCTCGGAGCTCGCGGACGAGCTCGGGCTCGAGCCGGAGGAAGCCGCGTATCAGGCCCTGTGCCTCGTCGTCGAGGAGATGGCTCGGATCGTGCGTATAGTCACGGTGGAGCGCGGCCACGATCCCCGCGAGTTCTCGATGGTCGCTTTCGGTGGTGCAGGACCATTACACGCGGCGGAGCTGGCCGAGATCTTGGAGGTCGAGGAAGTAATAGTGCCCTTGCACCCTGGCGTGTTCTCGGCGTACGGACTCCTCGCGGCTGAGGTCGCCTGGGAACACGTTACCCCTGTCATGAGGACGCTCGAGGAGCTCGACGATGAGGAGTTGCGCGCGGTCGTGAGGAGCACAGCGGAGAATGCGGCTAAGCGCCTACCGAAGGAGCCGGACGACGTTCGGATCGTGGTGGAAGCGAGGTACCGCGGGCAGGCGCATGAGCTCGAGGTTCAGACGGGGCCGGACGTGACGACAGACGAGCTCGATGAAGCTTTCCACGAGCGGCATCGCGCCGTTCACGGGTTCCAACTCGATGCTCCAGTAGAGATCGTCAACGTCCGCGCCATCGCAGTGATTGAACGGAAACCACCCGAACCGAGTCCGCTCAAGAAAGGTGGGGAAGGGAACCCCGAGCGTGCACTCTCCGGAACCCGGGAGGTGTACTTCAAAGAGGAAGGTTACCTGGAAACTCCTGTGTTCGACAGAAACACCCTGAGAGCTGGTGATATCATCGAAGGACCGGCGGTAATCGAGCAGTACGATTCGACCACTCTCATACCGCCCGGCTGGGAGGCGCGTGTTCACGAGTCAGGCGCTATTCTGCTCCGCCGGATCGAGTGATACGAGAACATCCTGAACGTGCTCTCACACCCTCTCATCCATAACCATCGGATGCGTCGGAGTCCTGGTGGACCCGTGAGGTCATCCCCGCACCGCCGATGGAAACCGTTTCAGTGATGATGATCCTGGGTGAGGTGGTACTGTGCGTGATCTACGGCCACAGGGTGGCCGATGCTGTATCGGAAGTAAGTCAGTCTCTATCCTCGCATTGGCATGGACACGTGCGATCCATGGAGGACTTAGCTGTGAGGATCGTAGAGGAACTCGGGAGATCGCTCGGCTGGGAGTCGGAAGAAGTGCGACGATGGCAGGCGATCGTGCGGACCATCGGTGATCTCGCAAGGAGGGGGACTTATCTGAGCTTCCTTGATATTGTTACGCTCTCCATAACGATTCCGGATGGAGCCGCGGCCGGGATTTGAACCCGGGTAACGGGATATCCGCCGGGACTGTGCCTGGCTGCAGTCCCGCGCCCAGCCAGGCTAGGCTGCCGCGGCGACCATCCGAACCGTGGGGCCTGTCCACCTACCAGTTTTTAAGCCTTACCCTGGTGAGGGTGGCTCAACGCCGGGAGTTCTGTACAAGTATACCTCGGCCCATTGGCCCACGCGAACTCCCCCGCGTACGATCTCGAAGGCACGGACCCTGATCTCGTCGGGCTCGAAGCCGGCAGCTTCGGTGGCGAGCTCAGCCAATTCTTCGCGACTGTACACGCGACCCCGATCGACTTCGAACTTCTCCCCCGCGGGAGCGACGTGTCCGTACCCTCGCTCGGTATGTACGTAGACGACGGCTTCGCGGGCGCGACGGGCGACGGCGCAGCCGACGGCGTTGCAGACATCGTGGTAGGGAACCACTTCGCCGACGCCGGTTAGCTCGCGGAGGGCGGGCGCGAGGGCACCGGCCCAGAGGACGGGACCGTCGTACGTCTCGAACCTCCGAAGCAACTCCCGACGTAGAGTTTCGAGAGTATCCTCGGCTACCTCGTGGGGATCGCCAAGCTCGCGAAGAACGCGACGAGACTTGCATGGATCGCCGTCTGGCTCTGGATCGTGGTACCCGGCGACGACCAGGGCGTCGGTCAAGGTGGGTTCGGAACCGCCGTAGCAGGCCGGGGTGGCAGTGTCGTCTGTGATTCTCTCACCGGTGAGGACGACGTTGCCACCGTACGGGAGAGAGCGGACGTTGGCGGCTCGGACGGCGGTCAGGTACCCGAAGAGCTCGGCACCTTCCTCGATGGCCGGGCGCCCGTCACGGGCCTTTGTAATGTCGATGGTAGCACCACCTACGTCGGCGAGTAGGAAGTCATCGAGACCTGTGAGGTAAGCAGCACCTAGGACGCCGGCAGCTGGTCCTGAGTGAAGGACGTTGACAGGAACGCGGAGAGCCTCTTCGGGGGTCTGGAGTCCACCGTCACCACGAAGCACGCCGTCGACGCGACCAAGGGCTTCGAGAAATCGGCGGGTGATCCGTTTGACGCGGGCGCCGAGTACCGCCGTGGCGACGCGGCGTGGGAAGTTACCGTAAGGTAGGTGGTAGCCGGGGATCGTCTCGACGTAGGCATTTCGGTGAGCTTCGATAATCTTCCGCTCCAGATCCGCGTTACGATGGGAGTACTTCGCGACGACGGCTAGGGCGTAGCCCCTTTCTGGAGGCTCCACAGCGTCTGGGTCTGGTTCCTCGACGACTTCACCTCGATGGTCGACGTAACCGGGAAGAACGTCGGTACGGTCGGCTAAGTCGAGGAGGGGGTCGGGGTCTAGGCCAGGACCGGGGATAAGGACGAGGTGAACGGGGTCGGTACGACCGCGTGTAAGGGCGTTGATCGGAAGGGTGGTGCTAACACGTCGCTCGTCGGCGTCAAGCGTACGGAGAGCGCGGCGGATCGGTTCGAGGAGCTTACCGTCTCGCGGTACCTTGACGCGATCCTCGACTTCTCCATCCTCGAGGACGACGGCGTCAACGTGAGTGCTGCCGGTGTCGAGACCGAGGATGCGCATGCTCAGTCCCCCGGTGACGTCGGGAGTCTCGGTGCGTGACTGTGAGCGTAGTGTGCGTCTGGGCCGGTAGACTAATCATCGATCTGGAGCTGGAACTCCTCCCTGACTGTGCCGTAAGGACCCTCGTAGCGAACTACGAGCCGGTACTTGCCAGGTTCTTCCGGTGTGTGGAACTCAAACTCCACCCAATCGTCGGCCCAAACCTCGGGCTCGCTCAGGTCGATACGACCTAGCTCGGAGTTTTCGGCACCGTTAAGACTGAATTCTAGAGTACCCTCCCACAGAGGACCGCCGCCGCGAAGAGTGAGTAAATAAGGTCGAACGAACACTATTGCTGACGAACCGGCCGGGGCCGAGACTGGTGCGAAGATCTCGAGCGTCAGCGCTACTCCTCGGACGCGTGAGATGACGACGGTCGGAACGTACTTAAAACCCAGTCGAGCCATCATCCTTTCCCACTCCAGCCACGCGTCCTCCTCTGGATCGATGGGAGTCAATCCCCGGCCCCCTTCGACCCCGTTCGGGCGACGGCGCTGGCCCTTGGGCTCCGCCCTGTTTCTCCAAGAAAAAGCCTTGCGGACAGTCAAAGCGATCACAATCCGCGTTTGGTGTACAAATGGCCGCATGATGTTCGCACGGCAGTTCGCCCCACGGTAACTGGTCGTGCCCGCATGACGCTGCGAGAGTTATGGGGAACCCGTTCGGTCGACGGTGGATCTTGATCCGCAGTTGTTCGGCCCTATTCTCAGCGACACCGATGCAGTGTACCGACGGAGCACCCACGTCCGCGCAGCTTCCGAGGCCGATGAGAGGCACTGCGGGCGACGCACGTGCGATATGATCCAGTTCATACCGTGGATGTAGTCCATCACAACCCATCGACGAGGACGGCGAGCTGGACTGGAAGCGTCGAACTTTCGGCACTGGGGCTTCCGTCATCCGCGCGGACTTCCTCATTACCTCTATGGTACCACGGTCTATACCCCGCCGTTCGAAGCCAGCCGTGTTCCGACCTCGAGTATCGAGATCAAGGAGGCCGCCACGAGCTCCGATGGTCCGTTGCGCAGCGCGCTATGTACCCGAAGCTGCTCCCAGCTCGGATGCGTGCCTCTCGAACTCCTGTGGGCCGTGACGCGCGTCCCACGTGGCGACGAACATCAGCCCACGATTCAGAGGGCCCCCGAATCGGCTCAAGATGCGATGGTCGGCCCCGGATCCTCGTCGTGGACGTGCGGATCGGCACCACGAGTTCCGGATCATCCACGTCCACTAGACCGGCAGATCGGTCGGAGAATAGGAGTAAGTGCCTATGTTTCCCTTCCACGGTAGTCCTCACAAGATAGATACTTCGACTGCTAGGACGCGGGATTGGGAGTGTGACGGGATGTAGGAGGTCGAAGCGAGGTTGGCTCGCGGCCCCGGCTATGAGTAACTGGGTACGCACGCCACTCGACGCCTCAGCAATAAGGGACGTCCTCACCTGTCGGTAAGCCGACCTGTCGTCATCGGAATGTGCTTCCGCGGAAGTTACGGCTCCGGAAATTCGGGCGTGCGGGTGGATGGTTGTCATCACTCCACGATCCTGGTCGGCGCCTAGTGACCTTTCGATGCGGGGTGCGGCGCACGAGGTCGGACCGGCGCTTGGACTGAAGGTTAAAGTTCAAGTGAGTTTTAAGTGGCGTAAGCTGTCGCAGCCGCACTGTCGGTGAGGCGGTCATGTCAGCCGATCATCCTCCGAAGTGTCTCGACCGATGACCCTACCTCCTCCCCTCCACCGGCCGGGAGTTCCACACCACCCAAACCTAGCGCCGAGGCACGCTCGATAACCTCGTCCGCGTGTTCCACTCCGATGAGGTTCTGAATCCTCTTGATCCTCGAGTACAGACTCTTCTGAGCACCTTTCTCTTCCCATAGGGGGTCGTACTCCTTCGGCTCTATCTCGATCCATCCCACCCTCACCGTCGCTCCCGAGTTCAGGATGTTCCCAGCAAGCTCCGTCGGCCGTGACAGAACCTGTATAAATTCCGCGGCCCTCTCCACGGTGTCCACGAGTATGTCTGATATCCATTTCTCCATCTGCTTGTCCTCGATTTCTAGGGCGGCGATGACTTCCTCCAGGTGTCCGTTGAGAAGCTCCAGTTCCTCTACGGGGCCGAGCTCGAGGTCCTCCAGAGGCTCGACCAGCTCTTCGAGTGAGAGAATCCTGTTCGCGCACGTGTGGCAGAGGAGTGCGAAGATCGCCCAAACCCGAGCCGGTGATGCGAACCTCGGGACGATGTCCCCGTATTGAATCTCCAGCGACGAGAGCGCCTCGACGATGCATGGATCCGTATCTATCGCCTTGGCCACTAGCTCGGCGGCTTTCCCGAGGTCCTCGTCCTCCAGTAACCCCTCCGTACACGCTATGAGCGCGACTTCTACCATCAATGGACCCGCTACGGTTTCTAAGCAGGGTTTTTCGAGGTACCTGGGTACTGCCGACAGGAAGGCACGGCGTATCTCCAGTAGGTATCCGAGTGCGACGTCCGGTGTTTCTGTAACTTCCTTGAGGGCCACGTGAAGCTCGAACACACCGCTCAACGACCATCGGGTGACTCGCTCCACGGCATCGACTAGCGTATCGGGGTTATCCAGGACCTCTTCTAAAAGGAACCGAATCGGATGAACGTGATGGATTTCTTCCCCCCGAAGTACGCGGACGAGCGGTTCGTCCGAGCCGAGCGTCGAAATCATCACGCACCGAAAGAGCTCGAAGTCCTCGAGCACCTCACAGGGTTCCGATACCGCGGCGTGTAACTTCTCCAGCACCGACGGTTTCGGACGGATCGGGACCTCCCACCACCTCAACCGACATTCCCCGGTACTCCGGTCGACGTATTACAGTTAAGATTACAACAAAGATTACAACAATTAAGTTTACAGGAACGTTCGGTCGGGTGGTCGTGGTCTTAAGAGAGATATCATGTGCGGGGTAGGACGCTGGTACGATCCCTCGACTGGTGAAGTCAGCCTCTGGGGGCAGGCGCCTCCTCATTCCTTCGGCGTCGGGGACGTTCTTCATCCGTGGAGAATCACCTTGAACCGAGCAACCTCTCGAGTAGGTTCAGTAAACTAGACCACTTCTTGTAACCCGAGCTCTCGGGCGAGCTCCCAGAGGGCGGGTTAGATCTGAGCCTTACCACTTCGGACCCATCCCACAAGCGCCTCACGGACCGGTGGAACGAGATTTGGTCCCCTTGTAACCCGTGGGATGAGATAATCCGTCGAAAATCTTTCGGGCTTCACACTACAGTGCCATACACATGGTCTCGTATGCGAGTTCGGGATGGTTGGCTATCCCATAGCAATACTCGCGCATACCGAACGGTGGTTAGGCTCGGAAAGCTTTCAGGACTCTTCCGGTCGTCGACGCGCTCCCTGAACTCGGCGATCAAACCCACTGAGAGCGTCTGCATGGCCGATCTCAAGGCGACGAGTTCCCAGAACTCCGCGAGTGTCCCATCGTCCTTGAATAGACTGGCGGCCAGCCAGGGACACGATATCCCCACCAGAAACCTAGCTCTTCCGAGTCCTTCCACAACTTCCGTGCCACTTAAGCAGCATCCGGGATGAGGCCACGTCTCGCGGGTAGTCTCTCACACGGTCGTCGTCTGAAATCGGATTATCCTCCAGGCACCGTATACGGTCGTGGGAATGGTGACCTCGGAGAGCACCGGTAAGCCGTGCTCCGGACCTACTAGGTCTTCACTCAGACGTTCCCAGCGGCCGGAGATGAGCTCCCACGTGGCGGCTCCGAACGCGGTCAGGTTCATGACGGCTACCACCGTACCGGGAGCCCGCGGTCCCCATAGCGGCCGGGGCAGGACTATAGGACATAAACCGCCAATAGCCCCACTTAGGACGTATACGGAGGCACACTGAGTGGCTTCCACTACATCCAACGCTGCCGCGCCTATATCGACGCTGCGTCGCGTGGTGTAAGGTACGCGGCCGTACTCCCACCCTCATGGCGCGATATCGGTTAAGACCTTCCCTCAGTGATCCGGGGTCCTCGTTTGCAGTCCTCTAAGTGGAGCGTGTGGGTTCACTTCATTCTCCTCTTCCTGAGCTCCTCGATAGAGTCGTTGAGGAGGTCGTCAAGTGCGTCGTCACCCACTAACTCACCCGCTTCCCCCGTATCCAAATCGTACAACCGCTTGACCGCTCCGCTCGCTTCCTCCTCCATGAACTCACGAACACGCTCCACGACCGACTCGTGTACGTCCTCCTGTGGACCCGGTTCCCAGAGTGGGTCGTACTCGCTCGGTTGTATCTCGACTTCGTCCAAACGGATCACGGCACCCGCTCCTGGCATCTTCACCGCCAGCTCCTCCCATCGGGAAAGGGTGTTCGCGAGCTCCAACGCATGTTCCACGCTGTCCACTAGAATCGAGCTCACCCAGCGCAGAACCTCCTCGTCGTCGATCCTCAACCCGCCTACCACTTCGTGAAGTACTTCCCGCACCGAGTACTCTATTTCATCTATCGGCCCTGGTTTGAGCTTTTTCAGCGGTTCCACCAGTTCCTCCGGTGGGACGGCACGGTTCACGCATGTGTGACATAGCAGTGCGAAGGTCACCCAAACTCGAGTCGGCGACGCGAACCTCGGGACCAAGCTCTCGTACCGTACCCCCAACTCCGGAAGGAGCTCTAAAACCCGCTCGTCCACACCCACTCCGTCAGCCACGTACTCGGATGCTTCCTTCAGATCTTCACGTTCCAAGAGTCCTCCCGCGCACGCCATGAGCGCGACTTCTACCGATAGTGGTTCCAGCACGCCCTTCAGACCCGGGTCCTCCAGGTATTTCGTGGTCTTCCGCGCGAAGAACCGCCGTAGCTGAAGTAAATGTAGGAAGACTATTTCCGCAGGATCGACGGTGCTCCTCAGTACCTCCCAGAGCCCAGATACGTCGCTTATCGCACAGTGTATCAGCCGCTTCGCGGTTTCCGCCAGCGTACTCGGGGTATCCAATACCTTTAGGAGAAACCGGACAGGATGTGTCTCCTCGATCCCCTCACCCCTCAGCAGTCTTGCGAGACCCTCACGGGACCCGAGCGTCGAGAGCACTACCCGTCGGAAAATCTCGAAGTCCCCGAGGGCCTCGCAGGGCTTCGGCATCGCCACGTGTAGCTTCTCCAATGCGGATTCTTCCGGTTGGAACGGGTCGTTCCGATCCAACACGGTCCCCCGTAGACCTATGGTAGCACGTTCAGCTTACAAAGCTTCGAAAGCCCCGCCTCCCGAGGCTGAACTCGATCGCCGGAGACACCACCTGGAATCGGAAGAGTGGGAGTACCGGCCTCCAATCGCTGATTAGCGGTTATAGCATCGAAGTCTCGGGACAACTCGGACTTAAGACTGTTGAAACAGATTGAAAGACTTGGGTACGATCTCGGTCCCCAGGACCCGGTTCAGGAGCGGGTCGGAGACCGACTCGGAGCTAAACTCGGGAACCCCTGAACTTTTCCGTCACCTTACGGGTTCCTAATCTAGGGTGATGGGATTAACCTCCGGAAAGTACCGTCACGCCGTGAGAGAGTCACATCGTGGAGTCCAGGACCGCCGGATCATCGAAGGGTTTAACCTCCCGTGGGAGCGGCGTGTATAGGGGTCTCCGAAGTGCTCGGTACCGTACTCCTGGCTACTATCGCTTGGACGATCCAGGACCACGATCAACCCTTCGCCACGTACTGGCAGGAGGTGGATTTTTGGGAAATCCTGGAGCGACACCCGCGCACGCTTGTCGTCGATCCTTACTGCGGTCCCGAGGATAGACCTTGGACCGAGGATGAGCTCCGTGTCCTGCGAGAGCATGGCGTGAAGCCCGTCGCGTACTTGTCGCTCGCCATGGTCGGTGAGCACCAGACGGACTTGTACCATCTCGCGGAGGAAAAGGGGCTCCTCGGTCCGTGGGACCCGTACTGGGAAGGTGACCGTGCGGTTCGGTTCTGGGAGCGTACTTGGCTCGACGTCCTCTGCACTAAGCTCGAAGAACTGCGACATCTAGGTTATGAAGGGGTGTTCATCGACGTTGTGGATCCGTGGACTCTGGACTGGTACGTTAAGTGGTTCTGTCGCGAGACCGGTGAGGACGCGGAGAAACTGCGTGAGCTAACTTACGATGCACTCGAAGAACTCGTTCAGGTGGCACTACACCTCGGCCTCGAAGTCTACGTGAACGCCGGGGGCGCAATCTTCGACCTTGAACTCGCCGAGCTCAAGGAACGTTACGGGTTCAAGGTCGTCGTTGAGGACGTGATCACCGACGACGAAGGTAATCTCGTCCAGGACGACGTATTCCGTGATTACCTGCGCGCCCTCGCACACTTAGGCTCGGGTGCGTACGTGATCGAGTACGACCTGATGGTGACGCCCGAGGTGAACGAGCGGCTCGAAGAACTCTTCGCGGAGACGGAAGTGGAGGCGGTGTACGTGACCTCTCTCGACCACGATCGACTCGGGATCGATATAGTCCCAGTCAAGGCCCCGGTGAACCCGTCGGACACCTCGAGGGAGGAGAAAGTGTCGTACACGCGGGAGAACGAGGAAGGCGTGGAGAAAACCACCATAGAGGAGCTCGTGGAAGAGGGTAAGAAGAGACTGCCGGTGATCCCGATAGTTCTATCGGCGCGTCGACGATGCCTATCACATGAGTAACACCACGGCTCCTTCCACTTCACGAAAAATCCCCCCTCCGAAGCGCGGTACGTCTCGGAACTCGACGGCTTACCAATGTGCCTCGAGGAGACGCGAGATGGGTCGCACTGTGACACGGTCCTGGGGTTCGGGCATGTGGTCGCCGGGGGCTCCGGTCCGTCGGCTCACCGGCTCGTTGTGTTTGGTTCTCGTAGAAAAGGCTACTACCGTGCCCACGTTCCCAGGCGCGCTGTACGTTCTGGACCCACCCAGTGAACCGGGACGACTCCGTGAGGGTCCCGAGCTCACCGACGAAGAGGGAAGATCCGTCGTCCCGTTCGTGGCCCTCGTCGAGCCGCCGCTACGAGAAGTCATCCGGGTCGAAGGGATAACTCTCCAAGTACACCCGGACGCCGCCGTTCACGTGGACCCTGATCAACCGGTCGTACTAACAGGATACGCGTGCGACAATCGCTACACAGTCACCGCCTCCCTTCCGTTTCGCTCCTTCCTCGTAGCACTGGATCACGCCCGCCATGGACCACCTGATCCCTACGAACTTTTCGAGGCTTTTGCGATCCTGTACGATCCGATTCAGGCAGCTGCCTTCACTCTGAACGCCCGTGGTCATGCACTCTTGATCGACGAGCACGGGGTGAACGAACATAGTGTACTCTACACGACCCCGCCGGGTCACCCCGGGCCCGACTGCGTCTCATCCCGGTACGCGCGGCCGAGTGACTTGCAGGGGACTCCGAAGCACGTCACCGGCAACGAGCCACCCATCCTCCCACGCGACAGTTACCTCGATCTACTCGCCAGGACTCAGTTGATCACCGGTGTTCCGGAACTCGGACGCGTCGACTTCCGTATGCTCGAGAGCGTGCACGAGTACGTTAGGCCACTCCTTACCACGATCCACCTAGCACACCATTGGGAAACGAGACAGGTTCACGAAGAAATCGGACGCCTCGTCGCCGATGTTCTCAGGGAACATCTTCACAGAGAAGTCGCCGATGTTCACAAGCGGGCGGTGCGCGCCCTCGGGTCCAGATATCCAACTCCGGCTTACACGCCCGACGCCCGTGTCCGCTGGGCTCGTCAGCTCGCCGGGCTAGCCTGACCGCGTCCTCACGAAGGTGCAGGATTTCGCCCGTCTCGTCGCCCACCATCGGCTCGTTAACCGTCTTTGGACGTTAGCCGATACCGTAACGCTTCTCGGATACGAGAAGTGCGTGGATCTCGTCGAGATGGCATACAGCTACACTGAACACGACCTCCCAGGACACGAGATCGAGAGGCTTCTCCGGCCCTGGATCGACGTACTTCGAGACCCCCACTATCGACGTTTGGAGCGAGGAACCTCACCGCCACCCAAGTTGCGGCTCGTCGAACCCGAGAGGCCCGAGGACTTGCTCGTGTGTTACGATCGTCTGCTGTGATCCGGCTACCGGAGGCTCGGGCCGGATCGTGGGAAGGGGATCTAGAAAACCTTTACCGATAGAGTTCCGATAGAGCTGGTGTGCTCCCGACACCGTCAGGGCCGTCGACGCTCGTGAGCGGTCCCTTGCGACACGTCCGTCCGCCAAACCTGGCTTCCTTAATACCCCCTCCTCATACGGTGCAATGCGAACCATCGTAAGATAGTTGGACATTAGACCGAAATCTCCAGTATTAAACTTCTTCTAAGGCTTTCAGTAAATTCTCCGCCTCAACTGACTTCGTCTTCCCTAACACTCTCTCAATGGCTTTATCCTCGTCTTTGATAGTATAGATGGCACGTCCAGAGACCCGGTTCGACTCTATTAATCCTTCTTTTTTGAGTCTACTTGCTAAGGAATAGATCTTGTGTTTGGTCACGTTATCGTAACCTAACTCACGGAGAACTTTTACGATTTCATCACATGTCATTCCCATATTAAATTCCATACATGCCACACATATAGTCGCTAAGACAGCATCAGTTAATGATAACTTACCGCTTTTTAACGCTTCTTTGACCTCTATTAGTCTCTCATCTTCTGATAAGTGGGTGGCCCCCTATAACTCCAGATTCCGACGCGGAGCCACCTATCCTCGTAATGTCGCTGTGGGATGTTCCATATATAAATCCCGCGGAATGTCTGTTGGCTATTTGTAATGGGTTGGAAAATAACGGGATAAAGTGTGTGATTGTGTGGTCGAACGTTTTCTCGACGGAGTGTAACATCTGCTTACTATTCCATCAAACCTTCATGATGGGGTAGGTTACCGTCAATGTTGTAGGATCGAGGGAAGCTCGGCCCTGCCCAGTCCTGTCATCCCCTAGTGGGTCGACGTTACAACCCTTCCCCATCGCCGGCGGATACGTATACTCGCGTAGATAGAGTTTAATCGATTCCACCCATCGTTTCGTCCGTCGTAACGGCGGGGGAGGGGGAGGGTTCGGTGCGTTGTACGCGTTGCGGCGAGCGGAGCGCCGAGTACAAGCGTCCGTACGCGGGTGACGCGGTCTGCGGTCGGTGTTTGATTGGACTGGTTCGGGATAGGGTGTTCCGCGAGATCAGACGGTGGAAGTGGTTCCGACCGGGACAGCGGATCGTAGTGGCCCTTTCTGGTGGTAAGGACAGTTCCCTAGCCCTGCGGCTCGTGACTGAGTACGTGGAACCGTTGCCGGACATCGAGGTGATCGCGTTAACGGTGGATGAGGGAATCCCGAAGTTCCGGGAAGCGTGTATATGGGCGGCGGAGCGGGTCGCAGACGAGCTCGAGGTGGAGCACGAGGTTGTCTCGTTCGAGGAGGAGTACGGGTTCGCGCTGGAGGAGGTCGTGGAAGATGTGGACGTACCCGCGTGCACGTTGTGTGGCGTCCTGCGGCGACGATTGCTGAACAGGCGGGCTCGGGAATTAGGGGCGGATGTCGTGGTGACAGGTCACAACCTGGACGACGAGGCGCAGGCAGCCCTGATGAACTTCGTGAAGGCCGACCTGGCGCAGCTGGCGCGGTTACACCCGGAGGTGAGGCCGGAGGACGGCCTGATCGTGCCTCGGGTGAAGCCGCTGCGAAGAGTGCCGGAGCGTGAGGTGCGATGGGTGGCGGAGGAACTCGGTCTACCGTTCCACGCCGACCCGTGCCCGTACGCGCACTCCTCGGTGCGATCGTTTTTCAGGGAAATACTCGACGAGATGGAAGAGAGAATACCGGACGTGAAGTTCGGGTTGGTGCGGGCGTTGGACAGGGCTGGTCCGGTATTGGCTGAGGAGTTTCTGGAGGATAGACTCGGGCGTTGCGAGCGATGTGGCGAGCCGGCAGCTGGAGATATCTGCAAGGCGTGTGAACTGCTAGAACGAGTTGGGTTAGTCTGATAACGCTAGCTCGATGCTCTCGATCAGGTCGCGCTCGAGACGGCGGTGGGTTCGGAAATGACGGTTGGGGTCCTGAACGACGGTGTACCACCAGTAGAGGCCGAAAATGCCGGCTGTTAGTATGGTGAGCACGGAGTACAGGAAGGTATTGCGGCGGGGTACAACGTAGAACGTCTCGAGCTCAAACGGTGGCTCGTACGGGTTCATGTCGAGTAGATGTGCGATACTCTCGAGGAAATCCCGCTCTCGGACCGAGTGTTCGTGGAAGTCTCTGTTCAGGAAGTGGTAGATGTAGAGAGCCACGAGCCACCCTATGGGCGGGACTAGGGTGAGGAGTGCGTAGATCACGGGGTTCCGGTGCTCGGTGCGGAGACGCATCTCCTCGAGTTCTGATCTCAGGATATCGACGTCGTACCCCACTCCGGCGAGGAGCTCCGTGAGGTATCGTAGGAACCCCATGGACCTCATCAAGTGCTCGTTCCTACGCTTGATCATGAGGTACACCATGTATACGGCAATCGGGTACCCGACGAGCATCTCAAAGAAGCCCAAGACGGCCAGGAACGCCCCGACAGCGTATCCTTGGAACGTTATAGCTACTACGATAGTGGACAATCCCAGAAACGTGAGTACCTGCGGGAAGAAAGCGAACCACACCGGTACTATCCTGTCCTCTTCGCCGTAAACCGTGCTGTGTCCTCGGAGACCCTGGAGCGCTATCTCTGGGTCCACGGTTCATTCCCCGACCCCGTTCTCGTCATTACCATCATAACGCTTCCGAAGACCCCCGACTAAGCGGGCTCGGGTCAGCGGGGCGGATTCCCGGTCGACCTCCCGGCGTACGTCCTCCCACTCGGGTTTCGCGTGATGCACGTCCTCGAACCGCGAGACCTTGACGCGGATCCCGTCGACGTCCACGACCCTCCGGTCGGCCGTGACGCGCGTGCACCGGTACACGCGGGCTCCTAACGTACCCGTCCAACGGAAGAGCTCCCGGAAGACTTCTCGTTCGATCCCTGGCCGATCCTCCGTCACGACTCGGATCACGAACCTCGGACGCCCTTTCTTCCCGAACCCGTGGAGGATCTCCACGTCACGCACACCTTCGAGCTGTAGCACGGCCTCGATCAGCTCACCGACCGCTTCCCCGTCGACGTCGTCCACGGAAGTTTCGACGATCCGAACGTGCTCGTCGGATCCCCCGGGCTCGCAGATGAGCGCCCGGAGGACGTTCGGACGGTCTGGTAAGTCCCTGGCACCGGCCCCGAACCCCTGTCGCTTCACCATGTAAGGAGGTGACGGATCCGGGAGGAGCTCGTCGATCGTTCTGAGTAGAGCGGCGCCCGTGGGTGTGAGGAGCTCCCCCTCCCCCTCCCGGACTATCCCCACGTCCCATCCGGACAGTACTTCGACAACCGCCGGAGCTGGGACGGGAAGACGGCCGTGCTCCGCTTCTACAGTTCCGGAACCCACGTTCGGGGGGAGGACCTCGGAGGCTTTGGGATTAAGATCCTCGAGGAGCGCGGCCGTCCCGACGAGGTCCACGACGGTGTCGGACGAGCCGAGCTCATGAAGATGGTAGAGGTCACCGTGAACGCGTTCTTCGGCCCTCAGCAGGTACTTCAGGGCGAGTTCAGGAAGCTCGCGCCAGCGATCCTCGAGTACGTTCTCGGCGACCGTTTTCACGGATTCTCGGAGCTCGTCCGGATCGCGGAGATCTCCCTCAGCATCGACCTCCACCCTGACGGCGCGGACTCCGCGCTTCCGGATCTCGTGGACGTGCACGTCGACCTCGTGGCCTAGGGAGGAGACCTCGTGCACGACCTCCTCGAGACGGTTCGGGTCCGCGCCGACGGCGATCAGAGCTCCCAGGACCATGTCCCCTGAGGCACCGGCCACCTGCGGGTCGAGTGTGAGGATCACCGGGAACACCCCGCGCCGCAGATCATAACGTTGTAAACCGCTCGGTAACCTATCACGGTGGGGGTATCCGGAGTGAAAGAGGTGCGCCTCTTTGTGGATCCTGAAAACGTAGGACGCGTCATGAACGCGATGGCGGACGTCGGTGTGACGGGTTTCTACGCGATCGAATACCGGGGTGTGGCCCCGGATCGATGGGCCGGTTTCGAGATCCGTGAGGATCCCGAGGGTGCGATCAAAGCGCTAAACGACCTGTCGGAGCGGGCGGTGATGATCGTGACGGTGGTCCCGGAGGAGTGCGTCGAGAAGTTGAAGGACGCCGTCGCGGAGCGCCTGGCGGGTGAGCGATACACGACGATAGTAACCGACGTGGAGGAGATCCACGTGGAGGGGCGTTAGTGGAACGCACGCTTCACGGCATCGACGACACGTTTCGCCTTCCAAATGGCTCCTCTCGCCTTGACCACGCAGGTCCCCACGACCTCGCCTTCCTCGGCCGCACACCTCGCCTCCACAAGGCCCTTGAATGGTACTTCCCAGTGCTCTAGGATCTCGGCGAGTGCACCGCGGACCGCGTGACAAATCGGTTCCTTGAACGGCATTCCCGCGCACTCCAGGCACTTTTCGACGATGAACCTGTCACCTTCGAGGGAGTACGAAGATCCGCTTATCCCTTCGACGTACCCGATGAGCTCGTCTGGGTCTTCTGGATCTAACGCGTTGATGAACGCGCGGGCGTACAACCGACCCGCACGGAAGAACATGGGTCGGGGCTACGTCGCCGAGGGCGCACCTCAGGAGACCCTCAGAGACTATCTTGAACGCCGCAACCTCGACGGCGTCACGACCGTCGGCGCTCATGACGATCTCGATGTCCTCCGCCGTCATCTGGTCGACTTCGGTATAGAAACCACCGACCTCACCCCGCTCGCCTAGGATGAACTCGCATCGCCTGTCGCCTCGCACGCCACTTGCGCTACGGACACTACTTCACCCAATTCGTGTTCCGCCGCCCGTGAGATGAAGCCCCGTAGGAAGTTGCAGACCGCTCCCTCGGCGTTCACGTATCCGAGGCATTCTGGGCAGCTTTCGATGGCCACGTAATCTCGGTCCAAGTCGTAGTCCGCTCCGGTAAGCTCACAGAAGATGTGGAGGGCGTTCTCGAGTGTTTCAGCACCGAAGGAGCCTGCGAGCATCCTACCAGCTCTGAACACAGAGGCGCAGCTCCGTTCGCCCCCGAGCGAGTAGAGGGCCATCATCACCATCTTATTCGTCGCCAGAAGCTCCTCCGCGGTGAACACCGAGCCGGCCTCCTCCGCACGTTCCCGCAAACTCTCTGGACTGAATCCGTCGTCTATCATGCTGCGAGTATCCCCCCTGTGTGCCGCGGCGCGATCCCTCTGAAACGGTGAAATTTCCACCGAGCCGGACCGACCGCGCGACAGCTGTGAGCTTTCCAGGAAAAGACTTACCTCTTCCGGGATGGGGAGAACCCTTGGGGTGGAGGCACGCCAGTGACGTGAGGCCGGCTTTCTTACCTACCTCCGACCGATCACCACGGTCTTCTCCTCCGTGAACCTCCGGATCGCCTGCGGTACACCTTCCCTGCCCACGCCGCTCGCCTTCACTCCACCGAACGGCATGTAGTCGGCCCGGTAGATGGTGGACTCGTTGACGATCACACCACCCGTCTCGAGCTCCCTCGCGGCCTTCACGGCCCTGTCCAGACGTTCCGTAAACACGGCGGCGTGCAACCCGTAGTCGGTCGAGTTCGCGATCCGGATCGCCTCCTCGAAGTCCTCCGCCCGGATGACCGGGAGGACGGGTCCGAACGTTTCCTCCCGGGCCACGAGTGCGTCCTCCGGCACATCGGCCAGCACTGTCGGCGGGAAGAGCCTACCCTCCGGCTCGCCGCCTGTCAGGATCCTCGCTCCCCGCCCCACGGCGTCCTCGACGTGTTGTCGGACCTTCCCCACTGCACCGTCGTCGATGAGCGGTCCCACATCCGTGTCCTCGTCGAGCGGGTCTCCCACCTTCAGCGACTCCGCCACTTCGACGGCGGCCTCCAGAAACTCCTCGTACACGTCTTCCACCACTATCGCCCTCTCGACCGCGATGCAGACTTGGCCCGCGTGGTAGCAAGCCCCGCGGACCGCCGCCTCGGCGGCCACCTCCACGTCCGCAGTCTCGTCCACGATCACCGGGTCGTTGCCGCCCAGCTCCAGTGTGATCCTGGGAATCGAGGAGATCTCACGCAGGCGCTTTCCAACCGACCGGCTCCCCGTGAACGAGAGCGCGTCGAAATCCGCCCGAGCGAGTTCCTCACCGAGCTCGGGCCCAGGACCGACCACGACCTGCAGCGCCAGCGGTTCCACGCCCGCATCGAGCAGGATCTCGGCCAGTCTGAGCGAGGAGAGCGGGGTCACGGTCGCGGGCTTGTGTACCACTGAACACCGGGCGGCGAGGGCCGGTCCGAGCTTATGTGTCGGCAGTAGGAGCGGGAAGTTGTACGGAGTGATCGACAGTACCACGCCGACCGGCTCACGGACTGTGAGAATCAGCTCGGCCGTCCGACCGCGCTGCGTGTCGCCCGGTAGCGTCTCACCGTACAACCGCTCCGCTTCGGCCGCGCTCAGTCGTAGGACCTCCCGCGTCCGGTAGACCTCGTACCGCGCGTCCCGGATCGGTTTGCCGCCCTCGAGCGAGATCAGCTCCGCCAGCTCGTCCTCGTACTTCTTCAGAAGGTGTGCGGCCTCCGCCAATGCCTCGCGTACTTCGTACGTGGGTCGATCTCTCCACCGCCGTTGGCCTTCTTTGGCGTCCTTCAATAGCGCCTCGACGTCCACTTCCGGAGCGAGGATGCGGCCTACTTCCGAACCGTCGTACGGGTTCTCCACTACGATCTCTCGGTCGCCTTCGACCCACTCTCCCCCGATCAGGCACCCGTACTCCAACGAGGACCCCGCCGCTCAGGCCGGATCCACGCCTTAGAAGCGGATCGGTCTCGATCGACGGCTCGACTCCGCCGCTAAATCGAGCAACTTCGGGAGTGTCTCCCAGCCTACGTCCGAAAACGTTACCGCGACTCGTTGCAGTTCGACTCGTTCCCGTGCGTGGCGCGCGAACATCACGGCAACGGGGAAATGGAGCCCGTCACGCGTCCGCTTCACCTGGAGTATCAGTCGGAACCGGGCCCGTGCGAGCCTGTTGTAAACGTCTTCCACACGACCCAGTACCTCGTATAGGTCCCCCGTGGGACCGACCGCGATGAGGAAGTAACCGTCCCGGAACGCCGCGAACTTCGGTGGTCGGTTCGACACGTCCCCGAACCTCGCTTCCACCCACCTCAACGCAGCGTCCGTTCGCGAGAGCACGTCCCCGGGACGACGTGGTTCCCGACCCTCCCATAAGAGCGAACCCGCGCAGAGGTCCGATTGTGCGCCGACTCCTCCAAGCAGTGATAGGAGCTCTAGCGCCCAACCCAGACACTCAGACGCGAATTCCACGGGATCGTCCGAGTAACGACCCAGAATCGACCAGGGTAATTCTCGATTCTCGATCCTTACCTCCAACTCGAACACCGAGCCGGCCGAGTATCTAGGGAGCTCGTCCCCGATCAGCCGAAACTCCACCGCAGGGAAGACCGTTTCACCCTTTACCGTCCCACCGAACAGTGCGGTCTCCACCAGGCGTACTTCTTCTCGCCCCAAACACCGCCCCAGAAGCGCTCGAAGGTACCGACGCAGATCTTCCCGGAGATCGACCACGACCGACTCGCCAGTACGGGATATGACGGGGCTGACGGCCCGCAACCGTACAGTCCCTGACAACCCCGCCACCCTATATCACGTTTGTTACGTTCCTGAAAGTAAAGGACCCTAGACGCGGGTCTGACGCCGTCCCGGTAATGCGTTCTGACGGTACCTAGAACTCCCACTTATCTCTTATCATCCACGCGTCCCTCGGTGGGCGCAGTGGCTAAGTGGACCGACCTATCTAACTAAGCTTTAGGAAAAGTTTCCGGTACCTGGAGGCGTTTCGTTAGTGATCAGGGACTAAATTCGGTATTCATTGGGTAATGGTGTGGGACGCCGAGCTACGTGCGGCCTCGTGCCGTTGGGTGATAAATCTCGGCAGTTAGTTCTGATCACTGATACCTTTCACTGAACCGTCTAAGCCTCAGACTACGTCTCAACCGGAGTGGGGAGGGCAGCACCGGCAGTCCGCGTTTCGACTCCCTCTTTTTCAGCCCCTGAAGCTCCCGTTCTAACGACTCGATCCGACGTTCCAGGTCTTGTTGTTTCTCGTTCAGCCGACCCACCATCTCGGCGTGAAGTGCTAGTATCTCCCGATAAACGGTGTCAAGAGATTTCCGCTCTTTGAGGAGGATCCAACGGGACGAGCTCGGGTCACTGTACTTCAGATAGTCCTCGAGGAGTGCCTCGTCCCAAACCCACTTCACGGCACGGTATAGATCCTCCAGGATGGAATCATTGATGACACCGTTCACGGTGAGGTCCCAGAGGGCTGGGTCTAAAACCCACCACCGTGATACCGTATCCAGCCACTCCCACACGATCTCCGACCTATCCGGGTACAGATCGACGAGTTCCCACCAATGATGGTGGCTGGTCGCGTGCAAGATGCTGGAGTAATCGGGCTCCGGAAGTGCGACGAGTTCAATGTTGGTGCCCTTCTGGATAGCGTCGACCACCTCGCGAGGGTCGCTGAGTTCGAACGTTACCGCGATACCTTGGTATTCGAAGTTGAAGGATCCACTTCCGACCTCCGAGAGGAAGTTCTCGAACTCACTGCGGACGTTGGCGTCCGCGAGCTCCCAGGGATGTACGAGTATCCATAGGACCAGATGCACGTCGCCGGCAGTACTTATGGCACCGCCGTCGATGAGATTTCTAACTGCGTTCTGGAGGAGCTCTCGAACTGTCGTCCCGCGATCCTCCGCCCCTTGCACCAGGTCCGATACGTAGCTCAAGGCGGGTACGTAGTATATCTTATCCCCACAAACGTTGAAGTACCCTACCAGCATGTGTCTGGCTATAGGATCCAGTCGATCCCATGTTGGATCGTGATCGGGATTGATCGCCGTGATATCAACGCCACAAACCATCACCCGTATCTCGAGCTTATGGCAGGCGTACAGGGTGTTGGCGTCGAATGTCCACGAAGGGACCGATAGAACTTGAGAGACGTTGCTTCCCACTCGGTTCCTGAGGAATCGTAGGTTGAACTCTAGTTCCCAGTATTGAAGGCTGAGCGGGAGACCTCCTAGGGCGTGAGATGTTGAGTGTAATCCGACCAGGCTGATCGTACCCCGCCCGGCGTACTCCCGGATCAAATCCGTGATACCCGGCGCCGCATCCTCACAGACGTTGTAGTGGAACACCGCGACTTTGATGCCTCTCCCCTCGCACCACGAGAGGAACTCTTTCAGTGCGGTGACATGGTCTTTGGACCACGCATCACTGTCGATGTAGGGAACTACGTGCACGTATACCGTAGCGGTGGAGGGCGACAGCATACTGCCGATGATGAACACCAACGATGGGAGCATCGCCGGGCCCCGGTACATACCCGAAGGACCCAGGGTTAACACGTGTTGTCTGAAGTCATGCAAATCTTCTTCATGGATTATCAAGCTTCGTAGATGCTCCCGCAGATGGCGTAACTCACTGAGTTCGAAAAGTACGGAGAAGGAGGAGTTGAGAAGTTGCTGCGACTCATCGTGTGACGGAAGAACCATGCGAGGCCTCATCTGTACCTGTGTACCTCACGATCCCAATCGTGTGCCGCCCAATAGGTGTATTCGTAATAAGTCCCTCCCTCGGTCCAACGTACGCTCACGATGGACTTCCGAGCTGTCTCGAAGGAGATTCCTAGGACGAACGGGCCACTGTATCGGTGGATCCGAACGCGTTCACCCAGGAGCGCGTGCGCACCTTCGGATAGGGGACCGCCCTCCAAGAACGTGGAGTCCTCGGTCACGGGAACTCCGTCTTCACTGGGTACTAGTAGAAGTACTTCCGCGAACTTAGGGCACTGAACGTGGAGGTACCCATCATTCCACCGGATCCGAACACCTGTGAACCATCGAGAAAGTCCGGATTGGACATCGGTTTCTCCCATCGTCTCCCTCCAACTGTCACCCTTCCGCACGAACACTGCTCCCTCATCCAGTTCAGGTGTGGTTAAGAATGCCCTAGTGACGTTCCACTGGACAACGACTCCCGTGTGGCCTGACGTCAGACACATTGGGCCGTCGTCGACGAATCCTGCCACGATGATCGTGGAAAGTACAATCAGGAGGAGTCCAAGTAATTCGTTCAATTCGATTCCCTCCTCTTGCCGGATAGTGCCGTCATTGTCATCACACATCCCAGAAGGTCATGATAGATCTAACAACACAATTCGGGGCTCATCCGTCAACCAACATTTGGTTACGTTCCACAAAGCGAACCGTGCCGACAACTTCGGGTGTGTTGGGTGACAACGAACATCGACCCTCAGCACGTGTTGACTGGATAGAACATAACTTATCACACTCATGCTTGCGATTTAGGATGTTCTGCATAGGAGCCACCGTATCGATTCCAAAGTTCGCAGCGTTCTAAAGGATTAACAGTGAAAGAAGGGTTAGTCGTGTCGGCGTCGTATAATTGGGACTATCGGTAAGATCGGAGAATGATTCGTACCCTCCCATGAACTTGGAGATGTTCTAGTACCACCTTCAGTTGAAGTCGGTATCCGTTTTCGCTCCTCCCTAAGCCGACCTCGTTTCTCAGTACTCTCTTCTCTTCTTTCCTTAGTAGTTTCTCCCCCACTCATTAACAGTTACATTAGATTTGTGTATATGCCCCTGGTTACCTCCGTAGGGTTTCTGTTTAGCAGTAACAGTGTTACGGACGTAGCTAGTTCTAGACTCACGCCTCTCCTCCTTAGCGGGGGGCGAACTAGCCCGCTGCATTACAACCGTAACATCTGCCTTAGTAGTGGCTTTAAACCGTATTTTCGTGCTAGTATCTAAGCAGTATGCCACCATAATAATCCTATACTTACCACCCTTACCTATGCAAAATCTAACTGATCCCACCGGTTGGACGTCTTTATTCTGAACTATTTTCTCGACGACTTTGTCACTTTTATCTCGTAGTTCTATTTCAATGCTTTCTATCTTCACATTACTGGTACCAATGTTATAATTAACTATCAGCGTTGCCCTTCCTCCGGATTCAAACCGCACGTCTACACTTATCTTAGGTGCAGTCAGGAATAACGTGCCGGTCTTTTTAGTCAATTTACCACTAACATTCGCTTTAGGTACCGGAATGGGAATATCTAAGATCATCTTCCCTTGACCTTGCACTTTCGCCTCTAATATGAATCGTACAAAGCTAGCCTGTTTATCACTCCCGAGTCTAATTGTGATGCCACTTTTGAGATTATTTAATTTAGAATGAACTTCTGTAATAGTATTCCCGTTTTCGTCATCAACAGCAATGTCGACTTTATCGGTTATTATATTTAACCCTACTGGAACTATTTCACCTTTAACTACAAGATCTGTGTGGTTTTTACACTCAAGTATTACTTTCCCACGTACTATTCCTATGAACGGACGCCACCAGTTTTTGTTCAAGAATACTGCGCTTACCTCACCGCACGAGCATCTAAACATTACTATAGTTTTGTATTGCTCATTTTGTTTAACAAGGATAGGATGAGCTTGTCCATATAGGTAATCGTATAACAACTCTATTTTATTCATCCAGGCTGTCAGAAATGATTCAACTACATTCTTATTATTACTCATTATTTTCACAATCTGTAACTTGTTAAGCGAGCTAAGTAATGTATCTCTAACCAGTAGTTTCACGTTTTCATCTGTAACTTTTTGCAACCTCGAGCTTACTAAGCTTAAAAGATTTAGGCACTTTTCCCATAGTTTTTCAACGTCACTGTCGTCAATTTTAACATCTTCATATGTTGAAATTTTTTCCATATCTGTCACTTCTATTTTAATATCAAAAACCGGTTCGTAGGTAGGCTTGTCTCCTACAGTTTCGCGTATTTTCTTATGGTTTATTATTATTTCATTTATTAACTCTATACACCTAGACGGCGTGTTAAGTTCAAAATGTACTAACATGTTGTCTAAAATGAAATCAAGTTCTTTATTGTTAATCCATTCAATAAATTCTTTAAGTAAGTCTACAACTTTCTTGTCTGTGTTACTTACTTCCTCAACAAGCTGCCACGGGTGGACTAGTATAAATATAACCAGTGTTCCGTACCCATAAATGAATCCGTCATCAAGTAGTTCTTTAATTGCTTTTTTGAATTCACTTCTCGTAACATCTTTTAGAGTCTCGTTATTTTGGACTTTATTTGCTAAATTTTCGATCAAATCCTTGAAGTCTATTGTTGGGCAAACAACGCAAACATTTTGGCCGTTAATTGTTATTAGTCTCTTAATAACTAGTGCGTCCGCTAGCCAACCGATGTCCTTGCTCTTCCACGGTGGTAGTCCTTGTCCCTGTTGTCCTTTCGGTTGTAAGTCCCAACTCCGACACCCAGAAATTATCCAGACTCCGTACATTCGGCAAAATTTTATCAGATTACCATCGATAGCCCATCTCACCTTCTTATTATTCTTGTTGTCCTCATTTATCCACTCCTCTATCGGTAGAACTACATTGTCCAAGTACGGCTTCAGACCTTGTTCCTCGAAAAGCTCGTATGAATAATCAGTTTTCAATTTTATTACATTTAGAGGTAAACCGGCTATTCCGTGAGTTCCAACGAAATCAATGGATTTCCCGAGGTGTTTCTTTATCACGCATAAGATCTTCATTCGAGCCTAGTAGTGATCTTTCTAAGTCACGTTCCGGGGAGTAAAAGACGGCTACTTTCACACCATTTTCCTCACACCAGCTTAGGAAGTCATCGTAGGCTTGGATTTGGTTCTTGTCGTATGCGTCGCTGTCAATACATAACGCCACGTTCACACATAGAGACTGAGTTGGCTGCGGTGTAATTAAATTTAAGAACGTTAAAAGAACAGTAGCGGTGGCAATGCGTTGACTCACTCGAAACCTGCTAATTATGTAAGTTTCCATGCGGTTATCCCCGCAGTAGCTTATTACCTGAGGATCCGCGTGATGTTCCCAAACACCCTCGAGGCATTATTTTTTATTAGTTTTTTCCTCTTTCCGGAGTGTTAGGTCCCCGGCTAGGCAGTACTAACGGGTACCACTTCGGCAGTGCGATCGCGACTAACCGTGCTGCACCGGCTCTCTCCGGCTAGCTTAGCTCTTGTGGTCATCGATTCACTCCAAGCAATGTTGTGCCTGCGTGTTTGAATTACTTTGGACTTCGGAGTATCAAAGGGACGCTCGCCAGTGGTATTGTACCGGAGACGTAGAACACGTAATCCAACGAGACGTCCGCCATCAGTCCTGGTAGTGAGCCTATTATTCTACCTAGGGACATGATCGATCCCCACCATCCCATTCCAAGTCCTCGTCTTTCTCCCGAGATCACAGCCACCAGTTTGAGTGACGACGGTTGGGCCAGCGAGTACCCGAGCCCTCCAACGCACAGTAGGGCCACCGCGACGGGAACGCTCTTCACGGTAGGCAACGCCAACACTCCGGTGGCGGCGAGCACACACCCGGACGCGGCCAGGACGACCGGATTGTACCGGTCGGCCAACCACCCGCAAGGTGTCTGCATGATCACAGCCACGGCGTTACGGACCGCCAGTACCAGTCCGATCTGTGCCGGGTCCGCGCCGAGCTTCTTCAGGAATAGTGGGACGAACGATTCAATCGTGGGCTGTACGGCCGCGGTCGCGAACGCCGGTAGCGAGGCTCGGAAGAGCTCCCGGTCGACTTCTAGTGACCCCTTCAACGCCTCCGTGAGCGGGACTTTCTCCCGGAACGCTTGAACGTCGGGAAGACGTACAGCCATCGGAACGACGAACAGTGCCGGTAGTGCCAGGATGGCGAAGGCCAAGGGTCCGACGCTCCGGTAAAGGTAACCCCCTAAAGGAGGTGCCAGGATCATCGGGAGCTGGGTGACCGTGTTGAAGATCCCCAAGGAGCGTCCGCTGTCCGCAACGATGTACAGGAGCGGAGGCCAGAGCGCGCCCATGCCGAGACCCAGCGAAATCCGGCTAACCAACAGTGTCCCTGGATGCGGAAGTAGGATCAGGAGGTCGGACAGTGCGTATCCAAGTGCACCGATCGGTGCGAGCCTCCTGGGACCGTACGCGTCCGTCAGGGACCCTCCGACGGGTCTGGCTAGGAGCTGCGTGACGTTGTGTACTAGGTTCATGACGCCGACGAACGAGCCGGGGTAACCGGAGTCCACTACGTAAAGAGGTAGGATCGGTAGGACGGAGGTCAAGGACACTGCGCACGCGACTCCCACGACGTGTGCGATCAATCGACACACCCCGTGTTACGGGCGAAGCCGGTCTGGGCACTCTGCTACCGTGTCCATACGTGGTTCGTCAGTCTGTGTTTCGCACGCAATGCCAGGTTGGGATGCTATACATACATAAAAGTGTAATCCGAACGGGTGGCGACGGTGCGGTAATCCCGATGTTACCGTTCATCGTCACGGTCGTCCGGAGGTGCCGACGCGACTACGGTCGTTTCGACACCTAAAGTGGTAGGTCCGCCGCAGATGACGTCGAAACTATAACGATTCCACTTTTTCTGCAGGGAGCTCGAACTTGATTTTCGGCAAGTGAATACCGGTTTTCTGGCCTTCTGGGCCTTGACGATACCAGAAACTTTTAAGTACTATGAGCTCGCTACACGTTTGTGGGAGACCCGGTGGTGGGGTGAAGATGACTCCGCCCGTACGGCACAATCGTTACAATCATCGTAACGTTCCTGCCGGGACTAGTTGAGAAGCACCGATTGGTATCCGTCCGCGGGTGTCGGCAATGGACGGTCCGATCATCGGGGATATCACCGCTCACCCGTCTCCTCATCCCGTACGCGCACGTTGGGTATCTCATGGGGACCTTCCACACCGGTTTCGTGCCAACCTCCAGTTTCCGGCGGGCAGCACCGTCCTCCGATAGGTACTTCGGTCGTCCACTTCCGGTACTAAGCCAGATGGAGGCCCGGTAGTTCCAGCATCTCGAAACGCACAAGTGTTTCGTCGTCCTCCGACCGACCCGGGGGCCTTTGAGGCTTGCTGCGGTCGCATCCGGACTGCTGGTACTCCTCTCCCAGCCGGCAAGCTGCTTGAAGGTGGCTGTGTTCGCGGTCGATGACGTGGAACCCACGTGCCTCAAAGCCATCGAGAAGGTGCTTAAAGACGCTGGCGTATCATTCGACGAGGTCAATGAGAAGGACATAGTCGACGGGACCATCGTCGGGAAGTACGACGTCTTGATCTTATCAGGTGGCGCGTATTCCGAGCGCGTCGTGCATCATCCCGGATTCATCGAGGGACTCAAGGAGTTCGCGAGGGCGGGAGGCAAGATCGTAGGTATCTGCGCGGGCGCGATCACACTGGTGAAGGGAGGACTGGTCAGAGCTAGGGTAGAAGAGGCGGGTCTCGGAGTCGGCAGGGTGGCGTTGAAATTGAAGCGCTGTTCGCTCACGGAGGAGTTGCCCGACCACCTCGACGTTACGTACATCAACGGACCTGTGATGCGGTCCCAAGGGGCCGAGGTAGTGGCCCGGTACGCTGGAGGTATCGTGGGTCGTGGGGACGCGATCCTCGTGGACCGTTACGGTAAGGGAGAGGTGATCGCGATCGGACCGCACCCATGTCACGACGAGAGTGGGAACGTGAACACCCGGGGCGCCAAGCTGCTGCTCAACGCCTTAGGAGTGAAGAAGCGGATCGAGCCCGGGAAGGTCGAGGGTGAGGGATGGCTCCCGACGCCGGTTCCGGTAGCGGCGGTGATCTTGGGATCGGTGGCGGCCTTGGTGGTCCGCGGGCTGATCTGTGGATCCTAACGCTAACGGTTACCTCACCAGATGCCGACCTGAATCAAGAACTCTAGAATTTGGTGATGTCAATATGACCGTTGGCGGGAGTTCAAGTTAGTAACGATATTCCTCGGCGCACACACCGGGATTTCATTCTCTGGAGATTACGATCTTGCATCCACTATCACCTAACCTGCGGTACTCCGTAACCTCGCCATCGAAGACGTACTCCAGGAGACCTACCACCACGCACACAACGTCTCTCACTTCACCCTCGAGCAGCTCCCGTACGGAGCAGAACGGGCACGTCGGGATACGCACGGTCACCCTACTCCCTCCTCCTCGATCTCCACATCCTCTCCGAAGATCAAGCATAGCTGCTCCTCGGGAGTTTCGTAACCCATATCCTGGAGCTTCCGCGCCAGCGTCCTGGAGAAGCACCGAATAAAGGCGTCACGACCCTTGCCGAGAACGACCCACGAGGACTCCTCCAGGGAAGCTATGGCGGCAGTCAGGAGATCTATGGGTTCTTCTTTCATCCCCCCGAGCTGGGGCCGGTGCGGCACTAAAAAAGCCTAAGGTCTTGTTGGCAAGTGTCCACGTGCACTCTACGTGTGCCCACTTAAGCTCGGTCAGTCATCGGGTGGTGAGTACCTAGATACACCCACATATACCTGAGTCGTCCCGTGGATGTGTTAATGTGTTCTCACGGAGGACGACAGGACCGAAAGAGATGATAAAGAGACGACACGCGAGGGACATCTAAGGGCCGACGTTGTCTTATGTTCGATGTTTTTTCCAACAGTTGCCGTCATTTTATAATAGTGTTGACATCTCTAGTCTAATCTCCGATCCGTGTGTAATCCTACGCAGAACGAGAGCTAGCACTCCTAGTGTGAACCCTACGACCCCCACCGAGTACAGCCATGTCGGGAATGAGAAATGCAGAATTACCCGTGGCAGAGATGAATTTACTAAGATAACCATCGTTCCGCCAGGTCCAATGAATATCCTTCCATTCCGTGCATGCCATGCCGGAAAATGCTTTACTTTAATTAAGACCCATCTATAACCTCGTGCATCCACATCAATCGTACACCAGTTAACTTTCGCAGGTAGTGGTGATGGATTAGTTCTAAACTTCTCAAGTATTTTAGAGTATAAACAGCACTCACGCTTACCAGGAAGTGGTGGAATACAACTACGCGGGATTATTGTTACTGGGTGTAGTCGTGCCGCTACCATTGGTAAGTCTATTCCGACCACTCTAATTATCCCAGCACCTGCTTTAATGTCCTTGAACCATCTTCCGTCTACCATATACACTTTCGGCAACTTCCTCGACTGTCGCACAGGTAAATTCCATTGATTACCGACGTTAGAATACCTAGGATGTAGCCTAATGTTTACCTTTATTAATTTTATTTTGAGTACTTTAGACAACTTTTTGGTAGTCCTACTATCCAGTTGTGATGGTAGTATTAAAATAACTTACCTACCTTCGCTCGCTAGCCTCACCGCCAGTTTGACATCTTTGTAAGATTTCGGTCTAACTATTATCTTGTGGAAACATACTGAGATCTTTTGGTTTCTGTACTGTGGCAAAAATGTACTCGTATCCATACTTAGGTACAATGTTGAGGGCAGTAGTGTAGTCTCGTACTAATGATCGTATGTCGTTATAGTTCGGGTCGTACACTCCGATAGGATCTACAGCTTCCGCATCAGACACTTTACTGTTCTCTAACACCAGCACATGTCTTGCTCGATATACTAGTGCCATTCCGGCACGACGACTGACCTCAGAAACTTGAGGCGTTGTGGTCACTAAGTATTGAATGTTGGCTAATCGACATACTGTTCTTACAAATTCCTTGTCATACCACTAGAATACCTCCCATTCTGATCTTTCGGTCAGTGCGTGGAAGTACGGATCACCTTGTGCGAAGTATACAGTGAACCTAGATCCAACTCGTATGGAACCATGTGGGGATAGATTGGCTTCGTTATACATCCTAAGCAGCGGTCCCACTCCTATCCTTACCATGGGGTCCTTCATACGATGCTTAGAAATCCAAACAGATACTATTTTGGTCCCCGGTATTTCCATAACATGAATAGTCAAAATATGGTTCCACGATGTCAAGATCGTAGTTACCACAGATAACATGGCTAAAAGATACTCTCCCTTATAGCCGTGCTCCAGTAAATAACATGCAGGTAATGCCGTCAGGGGCGTTAGAAGCGCACACGTGAATCTATCTAGAAGTATATTTTTATCCAGTGGCAGCTTGGTTATTATTCGGTTATACAAGTGATTGCCAGCCCATACGCAATCATCCAGCATATAAAAACGATTCGCATCCACGACTCTCGACGTGCTTTCCATAAACCTAACACTCCTAACGTGAGTAGAAATATTCCAGGAAACATAATCCCCAGATCTCCTTTTGAATCCAAAGCTCATGGTAAGCTTATATACACTGTAAGAAAATAATATAGAGGCTGCTAGTAATCCCAAAGCGAATGCGTGTGGTCCGTCGGTCAGCCTAGCTAATGGAGCTATTAAATAGTAAGGTAAAAAACAGTAGAAGGTGGGGTATGGGAACCACATGTGCCAATAATAACATAGGTTTGACGGAGTGCGCCCTATCAGGATCTCCCATGCGTACTCTGCCCCGAACGCGTGTGCGGGTGCGTCTCTCGGGGCCAGTGGTTTCAACAGCACCGGTCCTGACGCCATCATCGCGGCTACTAGTGGTATCAACCACCTGGTCCGGACAGACTGCATCAACTATCTCCTCTGGTCAACTAGGACTACCGTATGGGAACCCCGGATGTAGCGCCGGTACGTTAATTTCCTTTATCCTCCGTGTGGCGTGATCGTCCGGCAAGATATAGGTCCGGATGGCCACTCCACACTGAACGAACCGGCCGGTGGGCGCGTCTTTGACATAGGTCAGTTCGGAGTCGCGCGTGTTAGAGGAGCCAGTCCCTAACGTAATGAAACAGCGCTGAAACGGTCGATCTGAGGACGTTCTTACCGATCCTGAAGCCCGCGTCCTTAGCTATCTTCAGGAACCGGAGATCGTCGAGGTAGAACCTCACGTACGCCTTCCTGAGTAATTTCTTCAGTTCTTTCCTCGAGAGGTACAGCGTCCTCATCACAGGGTGTAGCGTGGTGTATTTAGACCAGTCCTTGGTTTCTATCAGGCCTTTCCTCTCAGCCAGGTCGTAGAGTGGTGTCCCTGGGTACGGAGTGCACACCGTGAACTGGGCGTAGTCCGGCTTCAAGTCGATGGCGAACCGGATGGTCCTCTTGATGTCATCCCGATCCTCCCACGGGAACCCGAGTATGAACGAGAACAAGACCCCGAGCCCGTACCTGGCGGTTACTTTCCTACACGCGTACACGTCGCCCGTGGTGATCTGTTTATTGATCTTCCTTAGCGTCTCGTCACTCGCGGATTCGGCGCCCACGTACACGTACCGACATCCGTACTCCTGGAGCGCTTTCGCCATTTCCGGTGTCATAAGGTTGGCCCGGGTCCCGCAGTCCCAAGGTACGTCGATTCCCTCCTTCCGTAATTTCTCCCCGATCTCCTCTACCCTGGAGACCGTGATCGCGAACACGTCATCCACGAACTCTATACGCTCCACGCCTTTTTCCTCCACCAGGTACTCTATTTCACGGACCACGTGGTCCGCGCTCCTGGCCCTCCATTCCCTCCCTAATAACCTAGAAGAAGCGCAGAACGCGCACTGGAACGGGCAACCTCGACTCGTGATCACCGGGGCGTACGGCTCGTCGGGATCAGGAGCGTACAACGAGATATCGATCTTGTCGTACGCCGGTAAGGGGAGCGAGTCTAGGTCCTCGATGGGTCTCCGGTCGTCGTTTCGTATCAATTTACCGCGCTCGTCTAGGTACGAAATGCCCGGCACATCCGACAGGTCAGGATCCTCCCAGCCGTCCACGTGGTCCAACAGGTCGGCGGTCGTGAGCTCACCTTCTCCCCTCACCACGGCGTCCGCGTGACTCTCCCGAAGGGCCTCTCCGTCCATGAACGTCGGATGCGGACCGCCTAGAAACACGAACACACCCTTTTCCTTGACGCGCCTGGCGATCTCGTACGCGTACGGGGCGGCGGGCGTCGTGACGGTGATCCCTACGGCGTCGTACCCTGAGGCCATCTTCACCACTTCCTCGATGTCCAACCCCTCGGCTGGGCAATCCACGATATCGGCCGAGAACCCCTCTCGCTCCAGGTAAGCTGATAAGTACAGTAGCCCGACGGGAAACGCCGTAGCACCTAGGACTTTCCTGATGTCGTCGTTATACGGGGGTTGAACCAGTAAGACCTTCAACGCTTAGGACTCCCCTGGAGGGTTCAGGCGGTCAGTGAATCCTAGACGATCCCTTGAACGTTTCGCGTTCGCATAAACGCGACTCGTAACCCCAGATCATGGTTTACGAATAAATACGATGCACGACTGCGGTCACCCCGCCCATCACGCGGTACCCTACTCGACTGAATTAGTCGAGCGTACGGAAAGTTGAATGCCGTTAGCGGGACATTGGGTTAGACCCCGCACGACCGGTTACGGGTACGTACGCGTCAAGGGATTTCTTCTCGCTCGGTGGGTCCGGGGACGGTAGTGTGCCACGTCGGGCGTCACCCGAGGGAACCAGTACGTACCTACCTATCGACGATCCTACAGGTTGATGTTTTCGAAACATTAGCTCAGTTTAGCCCAGGTGAGTTAACGTTAGTTTAGTAGAACTTGCACGAGAAATGCATATTATCGGGTTGTACGCTCGGTAACAGACACCGGGGACCATGTTGGGCAAGCCTGAGGTCACCATTGTAACGGAGGGAACGTATCCCATCACTCTCGGCGGGGTCACCACCTGGGTACAGCGTCTCATCGAGCACTCCTCAAACGTCAGGTTCAACGTGCTCTGTCTGGCGCCCTCAGGGAAGGCGGAACCTGTCGTTGATATCCCGGAGAACGTCCGGGACGTGGTCGTTCGAGAGCTGGTACCGAGGCGAGTTGGGAAGCGCCGCTGGGTGGCCCGCGTGTTCCCCGTCCACAGGATACGGTGGCTACTTGGGCGACGGGGTGAGCGGGCTCCTGAGGGCTTCCGCGTCCTGGAGCGAGCCTTCGAGTACATATTGGAGGGCGAGCCACTGGAGGGGGAGATGCTAGAACGGTTGTATGAGGTCTCGGAGAACCCAGTGAGAGTGTTAGAGGGGCCCACGGTTTACACGCTGGCTCAGTACGTGGAGGACCAGTTGGGTTCGGATGAGCGGTTCAGCGACTTGTACTGGGCGGTGGCGAACGTCTGCTCATTCGTCATGGGGGCGGCCTCTGGCGCCCGCCACATGCCAGAGTGTGACGTGGCTCACCCTCAGAACTGCGGCGTGTGCGGCTTCCTGTGCGCCGTCAGGAAGGTTGTCAAGGGAACTCCGTACATCATCACGGAGCACGGCGTCCTGGTCCGAGAGCTGGACACTCGCCTCGAGGGGCTCGGGGATACAGTCCGGGAGCTGTACCGGAGATGCTTCGAGTCGATGATCAAAACCTCTTACCAGTACTGCGACGAGGTCCTTGCGATCTCCGATTACCACCGGGAACACGCCGTGGAGCAGGGTGTGCCGGAGGACCGTGTCGACGTGATCTACTCTGGGATCGAGACCTGGAAGTTCCCACCACCCTCGGACGTAGAGAAGAAATTCTGCGAGGCGGACAAGTTCCACGTGGGGACGGTCGCCCGGGTCGAACCCATCAAAGGGATCGACGTGTTCGTCCGGATGGCGGCGAAGGTGGTCGAGGAGGTAGGGAAGAACCGGGTCCGATTCCACGTGGTGGGCCCATCGACGACCGGGAGCACTACGAGAGGTGTCAGGAGATCATCGAGCGGCAAGGGCTAGAGCAGGTCGTGAGGTTCCACGGGTCTCGACCTCCGGAGGAAATCCTGCGGTTCTACCACAAGTTCCACGTGTTCGTGCTCTCGAGCAGGTCCGAAGGGCTCCCAATGGCCCTTCTCGAAGCGATGAGCGCCGGATGTCCCGTGGTGGCGTCTGAGGTAGGTGCGGTCCCCTACATCGTCGAGGAGGAGATAGGGCGGACGTTCCCTTCGGAGGATCACGAGGCCGGAGCGCGGGTCCTCCTGGAACTGCTCCAGGACCCGGAGGCCCTCCTCCAAATGTCTTACACGGCGACTAGGAAGGCTCGGAAGTTCGACATCACCCGGATGTGTGATGAGTACGCGCGACGATACGTGAAGTACGCGACCGGTCCTGGGTGAGGTCGAATGGGGTTCCTGTCGGATGCCATCGACAAGACCATTCGGGACGTGAAGAGGGGAAGGGCGGACCTCAAATCTGTCGTTAGATCGGCGCTACTCTTCACCCCCGTTTGGAGCGTCATCACGCTGTTGGCGCTGTTAGAGTCGATGTCCATGAACGATCTACCCGAGCTCGGCTTCAGCCTAATCGTGGGTTTGCTCTCGTCATCACCTTTCCAGGTCCTGGGTTCGCGAATGGTGGCGGACGCTAGGTACCTACGGGTGCTGTCCCCCGTCATCGGCGTTCTCGCGCTGGTGGCGGTTGTCTACCCGCCCGTGCCGTGCCTTCTGAGCTGGTTGCTCTCGGCATCTTTCGGCGTGAAGCTCTCGCACGACGTCGTCCTGGCTGCCGAGTTGACGGGTATCGTTTACACCCTGACCTGCATGGTAGCGGCCAGCTGTGAGGAGTGCCGGTGGAGGTCCGTCCTGCAGATCGTGATCTCGTGGATGGCGTTCTCGGTGTCGTTCGCGGTCCTCTCGGCGCTAACTTCCGACGTCCTGAGGTCGTTCGTGCTGTCCCTCCTGGCGGTCGCCCTGACGGTGAGCCTCGTCGCGAACGCGCGGAAGCACCTCGAGAACAATCCCGAAATCACCAAGGAGTATCTGGTAGGGTGCCTGGTCGTGGCCGTCGCTGCGGCGCTGGACTACTTCGTAATCATGCTATCCTCGATCGCGTACTACGCCATGATGTTCCTCGACAAGATCGTCATCTGGTGCTGGCGGGGGTTCCCGTACCCACCACTTGACGTCCCGGCGTTCGTGGGGATGGTCCCCTTACTGGCCGGTACGTTCGCGGCCGGGATCTTCTGGACCGACGTCGGGAACGATCTGGATATGATCTACAGAGTCGAATCGAGGGAGCTCGAGGAGATAGGGCGTCGGATGTTCTTCCGGTTCCTCAAAGGTACCTGGATAGCCCTCGCACTCTCAGGCGTCCTGGCACTGGTGCCCGCCTCGTTCGTGAAACCACGGTTCCATCACTGGATGTCGGAGGGCGCCATGTACCTCCTCGAACAGGCCCTGAAGGCGTCGTCCACCCTGATCCACACACTGAGCCACGCCCCAGTCCCGACGTTCGGGATCCTTGCAACGTTGATGAAGTGGATCGAATGGAAACTTGCCGGTGCGAACCCGGACCTCCTGATCCTATACCTGTTGGGGAGCGTCCCGGGGGCGCTGGTGGTCTACACGTACCCGCAATTGATCATGTTCCGCCGAGAGATCGAGGCGACGGTGGCGCTATCCCTCGTCTCCGTCGCGGAGATCCTGGCGTGGCATCGATGGGGTGTGGAGTGGCTCGCCCTCGGCTACCTGATTGGGACTTGCATCTCTGCGACCGTATGCGCGCTGACCGCGGTCCGCATGTGGCTCAACCTGCACATGGAGGCGTACCGGGTGCTCTCCTACAACAACTTCGTTTCCTACGTGATCGAAATCCGGCGACGCGGGATCGAAGAGGTCCGCCCACGGGGTCTGTAAACGGTCCGGGGAGCAGGACAACGGTCCGCCCGGCAGGTCGCGTTCGTGTCCTGGGTACTCCCACGGTCGTAGTTGTTCGGCCCCATCCGAGTGGTCGGTTTCCCGATTCACCTGAACATCGCGAAAAGAGTCTCCATCACCGCACCTCGGCCGTGGTCTTCCCGCATGGAGGGGGTTAAAGATCCTCTTACCGGTTCTGCCGGGCTGGCCCTGCAGGCCTCGGCGTGAGACGGACTACTCATACCCAATCACTCCCGGTTCAGGACCCTTCGAACTCTCACTAACTCCCCTTCGCATCCGATCTTTCTCGGTGGACGCCGTCACTACGGGGCACGAGCTTGCCGTTCCACGTTCCAGAGGTGATTGACTTCGAAGCTGTTCTCTCAGATCCCGGTACCGCCGGTGGTTCTGCAGAGGCGCCGGGTCCGCGCCTAAAGACCCCCCTCGCCGCTCCCGCTTCCGTTGCTACCTTCCTTGTTTCCTTATCCTCTTTTCCACTACCGCTAAGCGTCCCTTCCCATGATGCGACGTTACGCCGGCCCGTCTCCGTCCCAGTCTAGTCAGTAGTCTGATGAGTTTCGCATAAGTCATCCATGAAGGCCTTGGTGAGAGCCGCGAACTTCCGTATCAACTCCGCCTCCGGATCACTGTGATGGCGCGCCGCCCGGGCCACCGCCAGGGGCAGCGCGACCGGCGATTTGGAATCCTAGTAGGATCTCGACCGGCGATCCGGCCACGCGTTCGCACTCTTCCGAGACGTTTTTCCCAGAATCAGGTAAGGTTCCGGGACTCTCACCCGACGTCCGTCTCCGTCGGACGCGACACCGATCGGTGAGAATATTTACGTACGATCATCGACTGGTACTCGTATTGACATCACATTATTCGTGTATGATCTACGCATCATCGTCGGATGATAGCAACACGATTTCAGCTCGCGGGCCCGCTCCGTGATGACGAGCACGTCCACGTCGGAACCGCCCGTGACCATTCCCTTGACCACGCTGTCGAGAGCGATCACCTCGGCCCGCGGGTCCACCCGCTCCCGGATCACCCCTTGCGATCCGGCTGATCCAGTACTTCCATCTCCGAACGTACTCCAGGAAGAGCCGGTACTGCCTCCGGAGGTGTCCCACGTACCACTCCGGGACGTCCTCCTGGGTCACGGGGCGATCCCACGTGGGATCGTACGAGGAGGCGTGATAGCTGCGTGATCATGCCGGTGAAGCGCTCAAGCTTGCGAGGTTCATCCTGGAGTAGGGTATGTGCAGGTAGACCGCGTTCCACGCCGAGTAGGCTGTGCAATTGGGTATCAAGGCAACACTGGCGTTCTGCTGTTCGACGCGTACACGGACGCTCGTTACCTGGTAGAGTTCCCCTACGACACCGAAGAGGACGCGAAACGGTTCGTTGAAGTTGCCGATCTCGGGTACTCTCCGCGCTCGAGGAGGTCCTTCGGGGGGCACGGGTTCGAGGTGCGATGTTAAACACATTTGTTTCATTTTACTTTATCCAGTTTCGATCCTCCTTACGCGATCATCCGTCATGGGGTACCGTGCGTTGATGACACCAGTACTGTAGCCGTCACCGTGGCCTTCGACCTCCGAGTGGGTAATATCCTCGTCGACCGTTGAGAGAACGGACATGGCGTCGATCGAAAGGCTGAGGAACGAAGCCGCTCGAAGGAGGCGTCTTGCGTACGGGCTTAGGACTCGGGCTTCGCGTGAGGTCCCGAGCTGCCAGAGGGTGATTCGCTGGTACGGTTCATCGATCTGGGTGATCCGGTTGACGGCCAGAGTGCGAGGGGGAGCTCCAGAAGGTGATGAGGTAGTACCCAGAACATCGAGTCCCTGTTCCCGGAGAGGAGATCGTGGGGCCGGTCACAGCGGAACACTAATCGGTGGGCCGTGCCCGGCACTACAACAGCTCCGTATGATCACGGACACCTACGTGGCACGCGGAGAGGCCATCCGTCTACCCTCCTGAGAAGGGAAACCGGTTGCGTCTTCCGATTCCTTACGACCGAGCCACCCGGTTCGTTACGGCGTTCGTCCTGTCCTTCTCCTGCGCGGCTACGGCTTTTACGGCACTATGGAACGTCACCGTCGGCCTCTCGGTAGCGTCCTAGTATCATCCCTAACCGCGGCCTGGCTCCTGGCCCCGACGCACGTGGTGGTATGCGAACGCCGTATCACGATCGTCTCCACGGGACGACGCGTCACCCCGGCCGTGAAAGGAACGGTGGGCACGATCGATCTCCAGGTGTCCGACTTCTGGGTTTCGGGGGCGTCTTCGGCTACGTCGGCCTCTACTGGGTGAAGGGCGTGGGCCGATGTTATGTGTACTCGCGCCGACAGTCGCGCCTGGCCGTCCTGGAGACGGACCGGGGGACCGTCTTGGTGGGTGCCGAACCGACAGAGGAGCTGCTGGATGCCTTGACCCGATGACGTCCGAAACGGGACGCTACGTCACGTCCAGCGATCGATCGACACGTGTACGATAGCGCCCAGTGGAGCCGGGGACGGTCGCATCACGCCTCTTAACTCCGGTCTCTGAGGGGGGTGGGGATGACGACTCCTTTAGTCCCTGAACGGTGATGATCGGTGCCGCTGTTCGACCGGGAACATCGGTGAGGAACCCTTCGGGCGCTGACGGGTGATGAGGGGCAGGCGTTCCCGAGCCACCCATTACCACATCCGAGAGAGGAGTTCGGATCACCACTCGGCGAGCCGGTGCCGGTCCAAAAGAGATCGCCGTCGGTATGTGCCATCCTCATCATCGATAGGCGCCCCTCGGCCTCCTCATCCGCGTTCCCCCGCCGGGTCTCGGCCCGTTACCCGGAGGTCATCGGAGCCTCCCCGCAGAGCCACTCCGCATCGGCCCGATCTACCGTGTCCCGATCGCATCGACCGAGTTCTGACCTACGGTCCGGCCCGCGCCGTTTCACGACCGAGGAACCGACAGCACCGGGACACGGTGACACCGCGTGTGTGATGGAAAGTCCCACTATCCTTAATTACCTCATGTTCGAACGGCTTAGTACGGGGGAACTGAGGTTTGCTGGCTGCCATTCTTGGTCTGCTGGCGATCCTGTCACCCGCCGCGGCGGCAGGCACGTTGGACGTGAAAGACGTCGACTACCCTAGTCAGGTAGACGTGTGTTCGAGGTTGTCGGTCAAGTTCAAGATCGTCGACGCGTCGACGGGCCAGCCGGTACCTGATGCTTCAGTTTTGATCAGGATAGCGGGTGAGGAACACAAGGATTCTCCGCCCGAGGAGTGGACCAAGGGTCACTATGTGAAGACCACTTCTGGTTCTGATGGTAGCGTGACTGCCCAGCTCACCGCGCCGGGTAAGGAGGGCACGTTCTACATCTGGGTCAAGGTCGAGAAGGAGGGCTACGAGCCTCTGGTGAAGTGCCTGGGAGAGCTGAAGGTCACGGGTACGTCGACGTGCGAGCACGAGGGCGAGCAACACCAACATCGGGGTGAGTACGGCGGGAACCCAGCCGACGTACCGGTCTCGCCACTAGTGGTCGTCGGAGCGCTCTGCGCGCTGGTACTGGTCGGTGCGACGAGGCGGTGAACGCCCTCCCGCCGCCTCGAACCACCTCAGCCCCGCGACTTTCGGTCGTTACTTCCGAAGTGAAACGGTCTTCATCGGTTCCCGGGGTCCGTGGGTGGAACCTCGGAATTACGAATTCTCAAACGACGACCGTCGACCGTTCCAGGTGGACCGTGGTGGTTGTTAACGTTGGGGAACCAAACGTTGGGAAACCATCGGTCGGTACGAGGCCGATCGCGCCTTATCACTTTCCTCGTTACCGGATATCGAAGTTTATAATAGCCTCGCACGCGCCGGTACGCTCGGGTAATACCAATGTCCGGGCTGGAGGAACATCTCGAGAGGTGGTTCAGGAACGAGAGCGAGGCCGTGACCGTGTATCGTACGCTAGCCGGACTGGCGGAGGAGGCGGGCATGTCCGAGGTCGCCGAGACGTTCAGGAAGATCGCGGACGAGGAGCTGAGACACGCTGCGATCGTAGCCCGGATCGCCGGGAAGTTGAGCAAGGACATCAAGTCGGAGGTCGAGCGACTGGCGGAGAGGGAGGCGCAGGCCGCCGAGCTCAGGAGGAACGTGATCGAGGAGTACGGGGACGAAATGAGTGAGGACGTACGGGCGTACCTGATAAGCACCGCGCACGACGAGGAGCGACACGCGAAGATGCTGAGGAACCTGTTAGAACGTCCGGAGTGAGGGGTCGGTAACACCGACCCTCGTCACCAGTCGGCGTTCCTCGGTCTCCTCATTCCTCTTTTACTGATCCCGACCGTCGGCTCAGCCAGGCGAGATAAGGTTAGTGAGGATATTTAAGCAACGCCGCCCCCTCCCTCGCGATACCCGGACCTCAGAATCTTAACGGACGCCGACGGATCGAAGTGAACGTGGAAACAATTTGGTTTCAAAATCGAATGACATGTACCGAAGCGTGGGCTCGCCGTCGTGAAGGTCGATCTCGTCGTGACGGCTCGAATCCGAGATTGAGCAAGGAGAGTCGAAGATGTTCCAGTGTCGACGTGGGCGAGATTGAGGTGTTAAATCCGCCCTTGAGACGGTATCGCCCCAGATCGCCGATGAATGCAGCCGTGAACACAGACCGTGAGCTCACAAGCCGACCCCCCGGACTTGGAGTCGGCTGACTTACCACATCGTTGGCCTCAGCTCCCGTTACCCCCGGTCATCGGGAGGTCCTCGTCCCGGCGCCATTCCTCATCGGCCGGGCTCCCTCCTGGGTGAGAAGGAGTGACAGTCGGGACACCATTCACGGGAAAACAACGTAACTGCGAGTCCAGCCGCCGAGCGCCACGAGCGCATGGTGCGCTGCCGCGCCGACCAGGGTCGCGAGGGATAGGTTCGCCGCGACGGAGAGCGCGGTGTATCTCAAGGAACCGGTTTCCGAGTAGACCGCACCTATCGTGGCGGCGCACGGGATGTACAGCGCGCTCACCAGGGTGAGCACGTAGGCGTTCTCGGGTGTGGGGTGCGCGTGCAGCATGGCGAGGGTGGAGATGACGATCTCCTTCGCAACGATCCCGTTGAGGGGTGCCACGGCTCCCTTCCAGTCCAGCCCTAGGAGGGCTACCGTCACCGGCTCGAGGGACTTACCGACGAGCTCGATCGCGCTTCCACCGGTCCCTAACGGTTTCGGGTACCGGGTGGCGGTCCAGAGCAGGACCGAGGCCGCCAAGATGATCGTACCGGCCTTCTGGAGGAACTCGTTCGAGCGTAGCCAAGTAACGGTGAGCACCGTGCGTAGGTGTGGCTTACGGAGGCGTGGGAGCTCGATCACGTGCCCGCGGTGGGGCTCCGGCTTACCGAAGAGGAGGCGGTGTAGGACGTAGGACGTGACTGCGAACAGAGAGAGGGCGACGACGTAGATGGAGACGGCGGCCGGCACGCGCCAGGGGTCCGGTAGCTTCGCCGTTAGGAACGTAATCACCTCAAGGCGAGCACCGCATGGGATCATCGGTACGACGATTGCGGTCAGTAGACGGGCCCGTTCATCCTCGATGATCCGGCTCGCCGTGATCCCTGGCACATTGCAGGAAAGGGACAGGACTGCGGGGAACACGGTCTTGCCGTGGAGACCGAGGCGGGCGAGCAGACCGGACGCTAAAGCGGCGAGGCGGGCCGTGTAGCCGACGTCCTCGAGCACGGTGAGGAGCAGTAACATGACGAACACGTACGGATACATGGCGAGAACTGTTCCCACGCCGGGGATCACGCCCTCGGCGAAGACGTCGGACCACGGTGCTGGCAGACCCCGGGCGAACCAGACGAGGTGGTCGAACGCCCCCTCCACGAGCTCGGAGATGGGGTCACCCAGGAAGAACGACAACGCGAACACCGTCCCGAGCACGCCCAGGGCGAAGAGGGTGCCCCACACAGGGTGTGTGAGGACGCGGTCGATCCGGTCCTGACGGGAGAGCGAAGGCCGACCCGTCACGCAGCTCCGGGCGATCCGCGTGGCGAGCTCGTCTCGGGCCTGTGAGATCAGGACGGCCGGGTCGTGGGAGGTCCGCTCGGCGATACGTTTCTTGACTTCTTTAACCCGTTTTAGAAGTTCGGGATCGCGTTTTTCGAGTTCCTGGAGGAGTTCGGGGTCCCCCTCGAGAAGCTTGAGGATGGCCCAGCGCGGTGGGTACTCACGGAGCTTCCCACCGACCTCCGGGGCGAGCTTCTTCACGGCCCTCTCGACCTCGCGAGGGTATCGGAGGGATATGGGATTCGGCTCGACCCTTCCCTGTACGACGTCCGCGATCGCGCGCTTGAGGCGCTCGATCCCGTACCCTCGCTTCGCGGAGAGGCCGACCACAGGAGCTCCTAGTTCGCGCTCCAGTCGCTTCAGGTCGATGCCGATGCCCGTACGCTCCGCTTCGTCGAGCATGTTCACGGCCAGGATGACGTGGTGGTACCCGAGCTCTGCGATCTCGAGGAACACGCGAACGGCTCCGGCCACGTTGAGCGCGTCCCCGACGACGACCACGGCATCCGGCTTACCGTCGGTCCGGCCGAGCAGGTAGTCGCGGGCGACGCGCTGGTCTTCGGAGAAAGCCGTGAGGCTGTACGTGCCCGGTAGGTCGATGAGACGGTACCGCTTCCCTCGGAACTCGTACGTGCACGTCTTCCTCTCGACAGTGACCCCTGGCCAGTTCCCGACCTCCAGGTTCGCGCGGCAGACACGGGACATTATGGTGGTCTTACCCACGTTCGGTGGTCCCGCCAGCGCTACCGTCCTCATCGCCTCACCCCTGTTCCTCCTCGACGATCACTTTGGCCGCAAGGCCGCGACCCAGGGAGTACTTCGCACCGCCGACGCGCACGATCACGGGACCCGGACCGGACTTCACGACCTCGACGCGTGCTCCGGGCCGGATCCCGAGCTCGTACAGCATAGCGGCCGCTCCCTTACCGGCGGCCACGTCTACGACGCGGACCGTCCTCCCCTCTGGCACCTCCAGCAGCGTCCTCACGGCACCACCCACCGTTGGTATTTAATTGCTAGGCGTGCCTAACATTATAATACTTCCGCCCACCTGGCCGCGTGGTACAGTGCCCTCGCGGCGCGCTCGGGTGAGGGGAACGTAGGCACTCCACCCTCCTCTAGAACCCTGATCCCAAGTGCCACGGAGTGTCGTCCCATCCAGACACCGATTACCGGTCCTGGGAACTCCTCGGCGAACTCCACGACCGCCCGTGCGGTTTTCACGGGCTCCGTCACGCTCTGCGGCGTGAGGATAACCATCACGGCCCCGTACCGGTCGGAATCAGCGAACTCCTCCAGCGCGACCCGGTAACGCTCCGCGTTCGCGTCACCCAACACGTCGACGGGGTTACCCGTGGCCGCCTCCGGTGGCAGTACCGAAGGGTCTCCCGCGGGCTCCGGGAGCTCGAAGCCCAGCTCGTGCAGGGCGTCCGTCGCCAGGATCCCGCCGCCCCCGGCGTTCGTCACGATCAGCACGCGGTCCGAAGTCGGGGGACCTGCCTTTGCCAGTAGCTTCGCCGCATCGAACGCCTCCTCGAACCCTCTCACGAAGATACCACCCTCCCCCTCGATGAGTCCCTCGTAGACCTCTCCCGATCCCGCCAGTGAACCGGTGTGGGTGCCGACCGCCTCGGCCCCGGCCTCCGTTCTGCCGCCCTTGAGCACGATCACTGGCTTACGCCCGGAGCACTCGGACAGCGCGTCCAGGAATCGCGACCCGTCCTTGACGCCCTCCAGGTACAGCACGACCACGTCGGTATCGTCGTCCTCCGCCAGGTACTCGAGGAAATCGTGGAAGTCCAGGTCGGCCGCGTTACCCAGGCTCACGAACTTGCTGAATCCCACGCCTACGGCCCCGACGTCCCCGGAAGAGAACCAGTCGATTACCGAGGTCGCGAGGGCCCCGCTCTGCGTCACGAACGCGATGTTGCCCGGAGGAGGGGACTCCGCCGAGAAGGACGCGTTCAACCCGATCTTCGCGTTGATGATCCCGAGGCAGTTGGGGCCTACCAGCCGGACGCCGACCTTCCGGGCGGTCCTAACCAGCTCCCGCTCGAGGTCTTCGTTGCCAGCCTCGGAGAAGCCCGCGGAGATCACCACGCAGTACGGTACTCCTGCTTCCCCGGCCTCGCGTACCACTTCCGGGACGACTGGAGCGGGGACCGCGATCACCGCGAGGTCAACCCGTTTGGGGAGCTCGAGGAGCGACGGGTAGCAGCGTCGACCTAGGAGCTCGTCGGCGTGGGGGTTCACCGGGTACACCGGCCCGTCGAAGTCGCGTAGCAAGTTCCGGAAGACACCGTGACCTACTTTCGAGGGATCTCGGGAAGCGCCGACCACGGCGACTGCCTCCGGGTGGAAGAGCCGGTTCAACGGTTCACTCCCCTAACAGCACGCGGATAGCGTCCAGTACGGTGAGTACGCCGACGACTTCCCCATCCTCAACCACTACCGCACGGTCCTCACCGACGGCCGCCATCAGGTCCAGTGCGGTCTCGAGATCCTCGTCGGGGTTCACGGTCACGGCCTTCCGGGTGACCTCGCCCGCGGTCAGCTCTCTCCACTCGCCCGAGGCCAGGGCGCGGACAACGTCGACCGACGTCACGATCCCGATCAATCGACTACCCTCTTCGACGACGGGCACCCCGTGGATCGACTCGGACGCGAACGTCCGGAGCACGCGCTCCAGGGGCTCGTCCGGCCTCACGACCACGACGTCCTCGGTCATCGCGTCCCGGACCGTGGGCACGGCCTTTCCATCCCCAAAGTTTTATTACCGCGTTAGATCACCCTAATCGCGGCGTTAGGAGGGCCTAAGGGGGAAAGGCATGGCGAGCCGACGATATAGGTACATCGGCCCGTGCAGGTGCGGATTAGGTCCACACGCGTTCTACGAGGACACGGAAACGGGAGAGATAAAGCACGTCTGGCAGGTATTGGGTGAAGGAGGTACGCCGGCACCGGCGTGGCCCGGTGGTTGGTGGAGGGGAGGCTGGCGCGGTGGTCCCGGTTGGGGAGGTGGTTGGTGGTGGCTAGCAACGGCGGACGAGGAGACCAGGAAGGAGGTACTGGAGGCGATACGCGAGGCTTTCGGGGAAGACTTCGCCAAGGCCGTAGAGAAGCTCGCGGAAAGCGTGCCGAAGGGCTCGGAAAGCGGGAAAACGGTGGAGGAGCTGCGGAAGAAGCTCGAGGAACTCGAGAAGCGGCTGCGAGAGGTGGAAGGGGAGAAGTAACCAAGGAGAGAAGTAACCCGGGCGGAGACACCTCAGGCGGTGTTCGTGCACGACGCTTCGGAGTGCGAGGGATGTGGTGAGTGCATGCGAGCCTGTCCCACCGGTGTTCTCCTCGTTTCCGTCGGGTACGTCGAGGTGGACGCCTCCAAGTGCCGTGCCTGCGGAGCGTGCGACCGAGCCTGTCCGGCGAGTGCGCTCCGGATGGAACCCAAGAGGGGGTGATCGGGCTTGATCCGACGCGACGTGAAGGTCTTCCGGTGTTCCAGGTGCGGTGAGATCATCGAGGTGCCGTACGGTGCTCCCAAGCCCTCGAGCTGTCCGAACTGCGGAGCCCCAGCCGTGTTCATCCACAGGCTGAACCCCGGACCTGGTACTTGGGGAGGCTACGCCGGTCTCGGACGCGGTATGGGCCGTGGCGGTCCCGGCCGCGGAGGTCACGGTGGTCCGGGGCGAGGGGGTCCCAGGTAAGTGCGTGTGGCCGTAATGGTGGAGGGTGATGGGGTGTCCACTCGGTTCGCCCGAGCCCCGGAGATCCGCGTGTACGAGGTGAAGGATGACGACGTCGAGCTCGTAGAGTCCAAGGGTAACCCGGTCGCGAACGTCCCGCGCGGGGCCGGTAGGCAGATCCTCACGGTCCTCACGGAAATGAACGTCGAAGCCACGGTCGCCGCGCGTTATGGTCCCAACGCACTCCAAGGTCTCAAGGCCCAAGGGATAAAGGCTTACGTAGCGGAACCTGGGACCGATCCGGAAGAGGCGGCCCTGAAGGCCGCCCGCGGCGAGTTATCCGAGGAGTGATCCTGGAATGTGGCTGGCTATCACGGGCGGTAAGGGAGGAGTCGGCAAGACCACGGTCGCTGCCCACGTCCACAGGATCCTGGGTTGGGACGCCCTAGACCTGGACGTCACCACCCCCAACCTCCATCTCTACCTCGACTGCGAGGAGATCGATCGGTCCGACGTGTACATTCCGTGCCCGAAGCTTGAGGACGAAGACGAGTGCGATCTCTGCGGGACGTGCGCGCGGGCCTGTGCGCCTGGTGCCCTCGTGGTCGGGCGTTCGTGGGATCTGGACCCCCATCTGTGTCATGGCTGTGGACTATGCGTCGAGAGCTGTCCCAACGGCGCCCTAGCGTACGACTGCGTCCGGATCGGTGAGGTGAGGAGATACCAGGTGTCCGTAACCGGGGCGATTCTAACCTCCGGAACGCTCGACGTGGGTGATCGACGGTCCCGACACCTGGTTCGAACCCTTCTGGAGGGTGCGGACGACGGAAAGGACCTTATCCTCGATACGCCGGCCGGTGCAGGTAAGGACGTGTACGACGCGCTCAAGGCCGCTGACGCCGCGATCGCCGTGACGCAGCCGACCCCGGCGGCCGCGACCTGAGACGTCTGATGCGCATCGCCGACCGCGCCGGGACCGATGTAGTCATCCTGATCAACAGGTCCGACCTGTCGGATCTCTGGAGATGTAGGATCGAGGAGGAGGTCCGAGCCCATGTCGTCGAGGCCCCTACCGTGGACGATCCGCTCCGATCGGGGGTTTTAGGGAGGCGGTGGAGCTTTGCCTGGATGAGGTCGTGTAACCGGGGGGTGCCGCGTTGGATCCTGAGTTCAGGGTCGTCGTCTTGGGAGGGAAGGGCGGCGTGGGGAAGACGGTTTTCTCGATCGCCCTGGCGGCGGAGCTAGGGGTACCGCTGGTGGATGCCGACGTGACCGAACCCGACGTACCCGCGTACCTGGAACTGGAAGTCGAGGAAGCATTGGGAGAGATCATGGCCCGTTACGCGGTCAGAACCGACGATTGCGTCGGATGCGGGAGGTGCTCGGAAGTCTGCCCTTGGAACGCCGTCGAGGATCCCACGGCCTGCGACGGGTGCGGGATTTGCGCGATCGCCTGTCCCGAGGACGCGATCGAGTTCGAGTCGGAGGTTCTCGGTGAGATAGTCAGGTCGCGCAACCCGGACTTGGACCTCGAGGTGATCCATCCGGAGTCCGAGCCCTGGGTACCCGAGCTGGCGCACTTGATCCACAGGATGGTCCCTCGACGCCCGTGCGTGATCGACTGTCCGGCTGGGCTGGGATGTCCCGTGGTCGCGGCCCTCTCCCACGCCGACGTCGCGGTACTGGTAACAGCTCCGGACCCCGCGGCCCGTCACGACTTCGAGCGCGCCAGGATCCTGGTCGAGAGGTTCCGAATACCCGCCGTTACCGTCCTGAACCGGTCGGACGGATCGGACGGTGACTTCGACGTGATCGTCCCGGAGTCAGAGGACGTGCTGGACGCAGCGCTGCGAAGAGACGCGCGGGCGCTGTACCGGGCGCTCCGACCCTACGCGCGGGAGGTCGTCGAGGAGATCCGGTCCGAGGTATCGTTTCAGGACGCGTAACGGCGACCCTGAGGCCTTAAACCCTGGAACCCCGCGTGACCCCCAATGGGGACGACCACCCTGCCGGTGAGGGAACCTTCCCGCGGGGAGTTGGAGGAGTACCGGGAGGTGCTCGAGGAGCTGACCGGCTCGGACCTCGGGATCGCAGACCGGGAGGTGACCGTGGAGCGCATCCGAGGACCGGTCCGGGCCGACCGCGTCTTCGTTGACGGTCGTCCGGTGCTCACGGTCACGTTCGACCCGTGGACAGCCTCCTGTGTATACACGCTGACCCCCCACGGCGCGAGGGAGGCGGAGGAGATAACCGGGGAGCGCCCGGAACGCCGCCGCCTGGCCCGTCGCGACCCGTACGGCCTCCTGGATTTCGAGTCGACCGGAACGAAACGGGACCTGAGGAAGGCGGTGATCCGCGCCTTGGAGGAATGCGACGTGGACGTCCTGGAGATGGAAACCGCCACGGAACGCGTGAACGGCGTCGAGCTGACGGGTCTGGCCGTGTACACGGCTCGGGAGTTCCTCTACGTGGACGTCGTCCCACCTGACCCCGCAGGACGTCCGAACCCGGTGAACGCCGTCGCCCGGATACTACATGCGTTCGGTGGCGAAGAGACGCGCCCATGGACGCACCCTGAGTACAGGTTCCTCGGCGTTCGCAGGGTTCGCGACGGTAAGGTCGCGCGGTGCCGCCTGGGCCGCGAGTTGATCGAGTTCGAAGCCAGGATCACGCGGACGGGTCTGGTATTCCTGTCCGCTCGGGGTGACTGACGCGTGTACAAACAACGGTTCGTGCTAGACACTACGGCGTTCACCGACCAGGGCGTGGTGGATGAGCTCGGAGAAGGTGACCTATGCGAGGCGGTGACTCGTATACTGGACTTGATCGGTAGGGCTCGGATGGAACTGGCCATCAGCTGCTACATCCCGTACCCCACGGTGTACAGGGAGCTAAAGGGGTTCCTGGAGCGGAACGGGTGTCCGGAGTTGTTGTCCAGGATCGACACGTGGATCGTAAAGAAGACCCCGAACCGGTACGATGTCAAGGTCCCGGCTCGGTTGTTCATGGCCTATGTGAAGGATATGAGGGAGCGGCTGGACCGTGGGAGGAAACGGGCCGAGAAGGCCATCTGGGAGGCGGCCCTGGAGGCGTACGAGATCATGTTACGTGAGGAGGCGGACGTGCCTAAGGAGCGGATCATCCGGGAGGTGATTGGGGAAACGGTGCGACGCTTCCGGCGGAAGTATCGTCAGACGGTGCGCCACGGGACGCTGGACAGCGCGCCGGATCTGGACGTGCTCCTGCTCGCGAAGGAATTGGACGCGGCCGTGGTGGCGAGTGACGAGGGTATCGAGCGGTGGGCCCGGGAGCTCGGGCTGCGTTTCATGCCCGCGGGTTCGTTCCCAGATATGATCGAGGAATACCTGGAAATGTCGAAGGAGGTGGAAGGATGATCTCGTTCCGGCTACGTCCGGTGTTCGGAGTGCCAGGGGACGACGTGGCCCGACCGTACCTGAGACTCGCGGAGAGTGACGAGCTGGTCCGGACCACGCGGGAGGACGCGGCCGTGTACGCGGCGATCGGGGCCGCCGAGGTTTCGGGCGAGCCTGCGGCTGCCCTGGCGACTCGAGGCCCTGGGGTGGCGGTCGCGCTGGCGGGGCTGGCGTGCGCGCTGGCCGATCGCGTGCCCGTGCTCTGCGCAACCGGGGAGATCACCGAACGCGGGTTCCAGTCGCTTGTACCCTCGATGGCGTCGGACGGCGCGGAACTCACGGTGACGGACGACCCGGGGGAAGCCGCGCGGACCCTAGCCCGCTCGGAGCCTGTACTGTACGTCGATCCGGGATTCGACCCGGACGAAGTCTCCTCGGAGCTTGAGGGGATCGAACCCGCCGAGCCGGATCCCGAGGACGTGGAGCGCGTCCGTGGGCTCCTGGAGGGCGAGCGCGTGGCGATCCTGGTGGGAAGGGGTTGTTACCGCGCGCAGTGCGGGGAGCTAGTGGAGCGGTTATGTGGGATCCTGGAGGCGCCGGTCGTGGAGACTATGCGCGGCCGAGGCGTGGTACCTGAGTACCATCCTCGTAATGTCGGGGTCGTGGGTCTCAGGGGCTGGGCGAACGACGTGATAGAGGAAGCCGACGTCGTGCTCGCACTGGGGGCCCGACTGTCGGAGCGGACGCGCGCGAACCTCGACTGGCCCACCACGGTCGCGATAGGTTTCGAGGTGAAGGACGCGGACGAGGTCGTGGAGTGTGACGTGCGGGCCTTCGTGGAAGCGCTGCTCGAGGATCCTCCGAGGACGGAACCATGGGACCCGAAGCCGAGTGAGCCGCCGGGCTTCGACCTCGAGCTGTACCGGGTCGTGAAAGCCGCCCTGAAGGGCTGGATCGGACCGGCTACGGTGGACTCGGGTCAGATTACCCCCACCGCGCTGTTGGCCGCTCGGGTTTCCTCCCCGTCCGAGGTGATCTACTCCGGGTCGTTCTGTCCTATGGGGTTCGCGATCCCGGCTGCGCTAGGGGCTTCGGCCCGAGTCCCCGAGATGGTGCTCGCCCTGACCGGAGACGGAGGGTTCATGGCCTCCTTCCAGGAGCTGGAGACGGCGGTCAGGGAGGACCTCCAGATCGCGGTGCTCGTCACCCGCAATGGGGAGCTCGGGTTTACCCGGCAGGTGATGGAAGAAAAGGAAGGTAGGGCGGCCAAGATGGGGCTGGACGCCGACGTTCCGAGTATAGCCGAGTCCTTGGGCGTCGAGGTCGAAGTGATCGGGAAACCGGACCCCGATGAGGTGAAAAGAACCCTCAGGGACGTGGAGATGAGTGGAGAAACCACCGTGGTGGTCGTCGAGCTCCCGCACGAGGACGTCCCGATGCCAGGGTCGGGATGAGGAGAACCCCGGTCACCGAGTAGATGAGGAGGGACAGGCGCCCCGACCAGTCGGGACGACGCCCGGATCCGATCTTGGTCCTGACGATGATGAGTACGGGGCCCGTAAGGTGATCGATGGTCGGACATCCGCCTGCCGAGTCGGGCGGTGGTCCGTTGCTCCGCCGCGGTAAGAGCGCCGAGGAGATCGCGACCTCGATCCTGCGGAAGGAAGGCTTCGAGGTCGTGGCTAGGAACTACCGGGTGGAGCTGGAGAACGAGCTGGTCGCTGAGATCGACATCGTGGCGGAGAAGGATGGGGAGCGGTACGCCGTCGAGGTGAAGGCCGGAACGGTGGGCGTGGACGCGGTGAGGCAAGCGTACGTGGCGGCGGAGCTCACGGGTTATCGGCCGCTCGTGATGGGGAGGCGGGTACACCCGTCAGCGGAGGCGCTCGCGGACCACCTCGGGGTTGAGGTACGGGAGTTCTCCGAGTTCGTGGAGGTCGAGCCGGTGGACGAGCTGGGAGCGGTAGTGTCGGACTTACTTCAGGATAAGATGTTGGGACTACTCTCCGCCGCCTCGAACGTGTCGTGGGAGGATCTCTACGTAGCCTTCCAGGGCGACCTAAGGCGGGTTACGGAGCTGGTCCGGGTTCGGGACCGCTCCCAGGCCGAAGATCTGGTTGAGGCGCTGGCCTTCCTGAAGCTCATGGCCTCGGACACCGTGGGGGCCGTCAAAGGGGTCGAAGGGGACGAATTCCTGCTGGAGCTGGACCCCAGGGTGAGGGTCCCGGACGGTACGACGCTCGTCGTGTTGAACCGGTGGGGATCCCCGGCGTTCGTCGTCGCCGAGCCGGTGAGCGTAGGGACGCACCGGGCGAGGATGCGCTCGTGGGAGGGGGAAGTCGAGACGGGTGAGCGCGTGGTCTACCTGGGCGAGGTGGAGGGCTGAACCGTGCCGAGTTGTCGGGCCCGCTTGAGGATGCTCTCGAGGGGCGGATCGTCCACCTCCTGAACCTCCTCCGGGCTCCCCAACTCCCACCTATCGGCGAGCTCGTCGAAGGCCGCCTCCGCGGCCCGCTGAGCGTCGCGGTTCCATCCCCAAGGCAGCGGGATCAGCACGGGGTACACACGCCCATCGTCGTACAACACGACGGCCGTGTCGTAGTGGTGACCGCACCAGGCTCCCTCCTCGAGTAGGACCCGGTGGAACGTGTCGTTGGCTTCGGCCGCCTCCAGCACCCCTTCGGGATCGGGATCCCGTAGGTAATCCCGCACTCCGCACCCGCTCTCGTTCTTCCACCACTCGAACCTGGGAAAATGGAGATCAACCTCACGTAGGGCCGCCACCACATGACCTTTGTCGAAGCCCAGATCGAGGAGGGGTCGGTACTCGACGGCCTGTCCGTGGTGCGTGATCGCGTCGAGTCGGGCCCTGTGCGGGGCTTCGCCGAAGTTCGCGCCTCCGAGTATTACGGAATCCGGAAACGCCTGGGCCGCGACTTCGAACCGGAGCCGGCCGCAGAGCTGGCAGAGTTCGCGCTTGGATCCGACCGGAGGTGGCACGTCGAGGTGGTACAGGTAGACAGGGGTCTCATAGCGGCTGTCGAGTTCGGAGGCGACTAGATACGCCCGCGCGTGGACGAGCTCGCGTGGCATCCCGGGATAGAATCCGACGGTGTAACAGACGAGCTCCACCCCGTACTCCTCGCAGGCTCGGGCGGCTGCCGCCGCACACAGGGTACTGTCCATACCCTCGAGTCCCACGCACACCCGGGCGGCTTCGGTCTCATAGAGTATTTCCCGGACCGCGTGGACTACCTCTCGGAACAGTCCTTCTTCGTGCCGTTGGTAGGGATACACAGCGTCCCACGCAGGGGCCTCCGTGACGGACGGGACCTCTCGGAGCAGCTCCAGGAGCTTCCGCTCCGGTTCGATCTCATAAACCTCGATCTCGGGCATCGGGAGAGCCCCGGTGGATACCCTTTATTGTTCTACAATTTTCGACTGAGGAAGCGTAACTGTAAAGGTACGAGGCCCCCCTGTGCCCGGGTGTCGGCAGATGGTCTCATCCCACCTGGCCGGTCGGTCCGGCGGTGTCCCGGGCCGTTGGGCCGGGCCCTCATCGGTGGCGCGAAGCGCTTCCTAGGGGCCCGGGTCGCGGGCGTACGGGGGCCTGAGACGTTGGCTCTGCTCGAGGTTAAAGACCTGCGGGTGGAATCCAAGGACGGGACGGAGATCGTTCGAGGTGCCTCCCTGACTGTCGACGAGGGCGAGATCGTCGACCTGATCGGTCCCAACGGGTCGGGGAAGAGCACGCTGGCGAAGACCATCGTGGGATGCTCCGGGTACGAGGTAGTCGAAGGTGAGGTCCGGTTCAAGGGCCGGGATATCACCGACCTCCCAATGTACGAGCGGGCGAGGATGGGACTGACGATGTCCTGGCAGGAGCCCGCGAGGTTCGAGGGCCTGACCGTGGGTGAATACCTGTCCGTCTGCACCGACGACGAGGACTGGGCGCGACGGTGTCTCCGGATCGTCGGCCTCGACCCTGAAGAATACTGGGATCGCGAGTGTGGTGAAAACCTGAGCGGGGGCGAGCGGAAGCGCGTCGAGCTGGCGGCGGTGATGGCGATGAGGCCGAACCTGGTGATCCTGGACGAGCCGGACGCGGGACTGGATATGTCGTCGATGGAGGATTTGGCGAAGGTCATCGAGACTATGAGGGAAGAAGGTTCCGCAGTGCTGTTGATCACGCACAACCGCGACTTGGCGGAGCAGGTCGGCGACAGGGCCTACCTGATGATGGACGGTAAGATCGTCGATGAAGGAGACCCAAGGGACGTGGTGCTCAAGTGCCTGATGTGCGGGGGTGGCTTGGTGTGCGGGGCGGAGTGAGCCCCAAGGAGGTGTTCAAGCCCACAGGTTACCACGCGGGCCCGGACACGCCACGGATCGTGATCATCGAGAACAAGGTCGTGAACGTTCAGGGTGCGGAAGGCCTCGAGCTCAACGCCGAGGAGGAAGACGACACCGTCGTCGCCGAGCTCGTGGTGAAAGAGGGATACGAGTTCGACGAGCCCATCCACATGTGCGTGGGGGTCCCGTGGCCGGAGGGAGTCCAGCGAATCGTGACGAGGCTGATCGTGGAGCCCGAAGCGAAGATACGGCTGATGTCCCACTGTTCGTTCCCGAGGGCACGTGACGTCGTACATGAGATGGAAGCTGAGTTCGAGATCGGTGAGTGCGCGGACGTGAAGGTCACTGACGTACACTATCACGGGGAAGGAGGCGTACGGCTGAAGGCCGAGTACGACGTGTCCGTGGGACCCGAGGCGTCCTTCACGACCGAATTCAAGCTCACGGAAGGACGGGTCGGCGAGCTGGAGTGGGGGATGGACGCTCACGTCGAGGAGCGGGCTACTATGGAGGGAGTTGCGAGACTAAGGGCCGTCGAGGAGGATCGCGTCCGGGCGGTGGAGAGCGTCCGGTTGATCGGGGAGGACGCGCGGACACTCCTGGACTTCAAGGCGGCCGCGATCAACGGCGCGTTCATCGAGCTGGTCGGTGAGATTTCAGGGGAGGCGGACGGCGCCCGCGGCCACGTCGAGTGCTCGGAGATCATTAAAGGGGGCGGAAAGGTCGTCAGTGTTCCCAAGCTGCGGGTAGTCCACCCCGGTGCCAGGTTGACGCACGAGGCCGCCCTCGGTACCGTGGAGAAGAAGGAAGTTGAGACCCTGATGTCCCGAGGTCTCTCGGAGGAAGAAGCCGTCGAACTACTCGTGAACGCGATGTTAAGGGGTTGATCGTCGTGGCCGTCGAGAAAGGTGACTTCGTAAAGATCCACTACACTGGACGCATGAGGGACTCCGACGAGGTGATCGACACCACGCGGAAGGAGGTCGCGGAGGAGCACGGTCTGAACGTCAAGCCCGGTCCGGTGGTGATCGTGGTCGGGGCCGGGATGGTGTGGGAACCAGTCGAGGAGGCGCTGATGGGCTCGGAACCGGGGGACGAGCTGGAGGTCGAGGTACCTCCGGAGAAGGCCTTCGGAGAGCGTGACCCTTCGCTGGTCCGGACGTACCGTAAGTCCGAGTTCGAAGGGAGTGTGAAGCCCGGGGACACCGTCGTGAGTCCCGACGGTCGGCGCGGTCGCGTGCTCAGCGTCGACGGTGGACGGGTAAGGGTCGACTTCAATCACCCGCTGGCGGGCAAAACGCTGACCTACGAGGTGGAGGTTGTAGACGTACTGAAGGACACGATGGAGCGGGCTGAGGGCCTGCTGGAGACGATGGTACCGTCCGTCGACGCGGAGCTGGAGCTGGACGGTAACACACTGCGAGTCAGGGTAGAGGGCGGCGACACCGCCAGCCCGGCGTGGGCACGGGCGAAGCAGAGGTTCGCGAAGTTGATGATGGAATACGACGACGCCGTGGAAGAGGTTGTGTTCGAGGAACGTTTCACTGAATGACGCCCGTATCCTCGGCCGCCCTCTCCGCAGCCTTTCGCGTTAGCCCTTTATCCCCTAAGATGGTGTACCGGTTCGGACGTATCTCGTGCGCCATGCAGAGCGCCTCGATGATCTCCTCGTCGCTCACCCCTAGGTCCTCGGCCGTGGTGGGCGCGCCCGCCGTTTCGAGCGTCTCACGGATTTCCCGCCAGTTGCCCCCGTGGAGGTACTCCATGATGATGGTGCCGACACCGCACTGCTCGCCGTGAAGTGCCGGACGTTCCGCTATCACGTCCAGGGCATGGCTGAAGAGGTGCTCCGACCCACTGCACGGTCTAGAGGAGCCCGCGATACTCATAGCCACCCCGCCGCTGATGAGCGCCTGAACCAGCTTCTTGATGCCTTCCGGTAGGAGATTACCGATAGGCTTCGCGTTCTTCATCACGATCCGGGCCGCCATCAGCGATAGGGAAGACGCGTACTCGCTGTAGGGCTCGTTCCTGAGCCGGTGCGCCAGTCGCCAGTCCTTTACAGCCGTCACGTTGGAGACGACATCCCCGACCCCGGCGCGGATGAGGCGCTCCGGGGCCTTTCGGATGACTTCTATGTCCGCCAGGATGGCCAGGGGTGCCTGGGCGGGCTCGGAGTACGGTCGTCCCTTCCGTCGGATGGAGGCGAACGGTGACGCGATACCATCGTGGGAAGCGGAAGTGGGAACGCTGATGAACGGGATATCCCGACGGTACGATGCTACCTTCGCCACGTCGATGACCTTACCGCCGCCCACCGCGGCCACCACGTCCGCGTCGATCTCGTCCAGCGCCTCCAAAGCTTTTTTCACGTCGTCCCCGGTCGACCCCTCGACGATCACCGGTGATGTTTGGTACCCGGCTTCCTCGAGGTAGTCGACGACCTCGTTCCCCGCGATCTTCATGGTAGTTCGTCCGGAGAACACCGCGACGACTCCGTTCGGTATTCCGACGCTACGTAGGACCTTCGGAACTTCGGGGAGTACGTTCGAACCCACGACGACCTCTCTCGGGAGCTGCATGCGTTTCTTGGGAACGCTCAACTTCCGTCGACCCCCAGAGGGGTGATCGATTGGAGTTCTCGGAGTGGTACGCGGAGGTCCTGCGCAGCGCGGAGATAATGGACGTGAGGTACCCCGTTAAGGGTATGTACGTGTGGTTACCATACGGGTTCGAGATCCGACAACGGGTAGTCGAGAAGCTGAGGCGAAAGCTGAGGGAGACCGGGCACGAGGAGGTGCTGTTCCCGACGCTGATTCCGGAGACCCAGCTGAAGAAGGAATCCGAGCACATAGCAGGGTTCGAGGACGAGGTGTACTGGGTGACTCACGGGGGACTCAAAGAACTCGACGAGAAGCTGGCGCTGCGACCGACCAGCGAGACCGCGATCTACCCGATGTTCGCGCTGTGGATCAGGTCGCACGCCGACCTACCGCTTAAGATATTCCAGGTCGTGAACACCTTCCGGTATGAGACAAAGCACACCCGACCGCTGATCCGGATGCGGGAGATCACCACGTTCAAGGAGGCTCACACTGCCCACGCGACCGAGGAAGAGGCGGAGGAGCAGGTCAAGGAGGCGGTGGAAATATACTCGTCGTTCTTCGATGAGCTCGGGATTCCGTACATCGCGTCGGTGCGGCCGGAGTGGGACAAGTTCCCGGGCGCCGAGTACACAGTGGCCTTCGACACGCTGATGCCGGACGGTCGGACGCTGCAGATCGGTACCGTCCACATGCTCGGTCAAAACTTCGCGAAGACATTCGAGGTCACCTACGAGACGGAGGAAGGCGACCAGGAGTACGTGTACATGACCTGCTACGGTATATCGGACCGAGTGGTGGCCTCGATGATAGCCATACACGGGGACGAGCGTGGCCTGGTGCTGCCGCCGGACGTGGCACCGTATCAGGTAGTAGTGGTCCCTATCCTGAAGAAGGGAGTTCGGCGGAAGATCCTGGAACGTGCTGTGGAGGTCGAGGAGATGTTGCGGGAGGAGGAAGTCCGGGTCAAGGTAGACGACCGCGACATGAGTCCGGGACGTAAGTTCCACTACTGGGAGCTGAAGGGTGTCCCGTTGCGTATCGAGCTCGGAGCCCGGGAACTCAAGGAGGGGACCGCGGTAGTCTTCCGTAGGGACGAGCTCGATCGTGAGACGTACGCGTTCGAAGAACTGCCCGAGGTCGTTCCCGATCTGATGGAGGAGATCGCGATGAGGCTGCGGAAGCGGGCCCGCGAGAAGTTCGAAAATGGTATATTCCGAACGGACTCCCCTGAGGAGGCACGAAGACTGGTTGGTAAGGGGATCGTCGAGACCGGTTGGTGTGGTTCCAAGCGCTGTGGTATGCGTATGGAGGAGGAATTCGGTGGAGACGTTCTCGGTACTCCATACCCCGAAGAAGACACCGAATTCGAAAGGTGTCCGATCTGTGGTGAAACAGCCGAGTACACCGTCCGTATCGCGAAAACGTACTGAAACTGGGATCAGGGGTTGTCTGGTTTTGCAGTTGAGTGACGTGATGAAGGAGCTGGACCAGCTCACCAAGGGAACCACGACAGTCGGCGTATTGGCCGATAAAGGAGTCGTGTTGGCCGCCGACCGGCGAGCCGTAATGGGCAACCTGATCGCGGGCAAGCAGGTGAAGAAGATCTTCCGCATCCACGACTACATCGGCGTGACCACGGCCGGCTCGGTGGCCGACGCCCAGAAAATAGTCGACCTCATGCGGGCGGAGGCCAGACTGTACGAGCTGAGGCATAACCGGACGATCAGCGCCAGAGCGCTGGCTAACATGACCTCGCACGTACTGCACTCAAGCCTCAAGGCGTTTCGCCCGTACCTCGTGCAGCTGATCGTCGGCGGGTTCAACGACGACGACCCGACGCTGTACAACCTGGACCCCAGCGGATCTATCATCGAGGAGGACTATACGGCCACGGGTTCCGGCTCTCCGACGGCCTACGGTGTGCTCGAGGCCGAGTACGAGGAAAGGATGTCTTTGGACGACGCGATCGAGGTAGCAGTCCGTGCCGTGAAATCCGCGCTCGAACGTGATACTGGCACCGGTGAGGGGGTGACTGTGGTAACCATCACCCGGGAGGAGGGGTACCGAGAGTTACCAGAAGAGGAGGTGGAGAAGCTCCTCTCGTAATCCTCATCCTCTCCCTCGGGCAATCGAGCCCGGTGATCACCGGTGAAGCCAGGGGCGGATGCGTTGAGCGAGCGAAGAAGCGGCGAAAAGACGTTGGAAGAAGTCAAAAAGAAGGTCATGGAGAGAGTCGAGGAAGTGCTGCCATCGGACATCGTCGTGACCGACATAGACTTCGAAGGTCCCGAGGTCGTCCTGTACACTAACTCGCCGCACTCTTTCGTCAAGGACGATTCGGACCTGGTCACGAAATTGGCTAAAGCCCTGAGGAAACGCGTCAAGATCAGGCCAAATCCCGCCGCGCTCTCCCCGGCTAAGGAGGCCAAGAAGGTCATCCTGAAGATCATCCCCGAGGAGGCCGGGGTCAGCGAACGGGATCTGCTGTTCCTGGACACCGGGGAGGTAGTGATCTTCTCTAAGAAACCCGGACTGGTGATAGGCAAGCGCGGGAAGAACGTGCACAGGATCTCCCGGGATACAGGTTGGGTACCTCGGATCTACAGGCAGCCACCAATCCCGTCGAAGACAGTGAACACGACGCGACGATTGATACTCTCGGACGACTCGCGCCGTAAGTTCCTGAGGAACGTCAGCGCCCGGATCTTCTGCGGTCGAACGCGGAGCCGCGGCATCGAATCACGCTGGGCCCGGGTCAGCGCTCTGGGAGGCTTCCAGGAAGTCGGACGATCCTCGCTGTTCCTGCATACCGAGGAGAGTCGCGTGCTTCTGGACTGCGGCGTGAACGTGGCCGCTAACGGTACGGACGCTTACCCGCACTTCAACGTCCCGGAGTTCCGTATGGACGACCTCGACGCGATCGTGATCACGCACGCGCACCTTGACCACTGCGGCTTCCTTCCGTACTTCTACCGACACAAGGTCATCGAGACCCGGGTCCCGGTCTACTGCACGCCACCGACCCGCGACCTCATGTACCTACTGTTGACGGACTATATCAAGGTCCTTGAGAAGCGTGGCCAGGAGCCACCGTATACCGAAAAGGACGTCAAAAAGGTCATCAAGCGCACGATCACGATAGACTACAGGGAACCCACAGACATCACACCCGACATGAGCATCACATTCTACAACGCCGGTCACATCCTGGGATCGGCCTCCGTGCACGTGTTCCTTCAGGATAAAGGTCACAACTTCGTGTACACGGGCGACATCAACCCGACCACGTCCAGGTTGCTCGAAGGCGCGGATAACAGGTTCAAGCGAGTCGACTCGATGGTCGTCGAAGCCACCTATGGAGACTCGCGGCACGGGAGCCGTCGCAAGGAGGAGAACCGGTTCAGGAAGATCGTGCGGAACACGCTGAAGAAGGGTGGTAAAGTGCTCATACCGTCCTTCGCCGTCGGACGCGCTCAGGAGGTCATGCTCGTTCTGGAGGACATGTACCGTAAGGACGAGCTCGAGGGTCCGGTGTACCTGGACGGCATGATCTACGAGGCGACTGCCATCCACACGGCGTACCCGGAGTACCTCAACCGCCGCCTGCAGCACAGAATACTACACGAGGACGACGACCCGTTCACCTCTGAAATCTTCGAACCCGTGGAGGGGTCGGACCACCGTCAGGCGATCATAGAGGACGGCGAACCTGCGGTAATCCTCTCTACCTCCGGTATGCTTGAAGGGGGCCCGATCTTGGAGTACCTGCGCGAGCTCTCCGACGATTCCAAGAACACGCTAATCTTCGTGGGTTACCAGGCCGAGGGCACGCTCGGAAGGCAGATCCAAGAGGGTGCTAAGGAGGTTCCGCTACCCACTCCTACGGGCAAGACGGAGACCTTACGGATCGAGCTCCGCGTCGAGACCGTGAGCGGGTTCAGTGGACACGGCGACAAGATCGAGATCACCAAATACGTGCAATCTATACACCCGTCACCGCCGTCGAAGGTCTTCACGAACCACGGCGAGCCGCGCGCGTGTAAGTACTTCTCCAACCACCTACGCCGCAAGATCAGGAAGGTCTTTTCCATGGCGCCCGAGAACCTGGAGTGCTTCCGTCTCACTTAGGGGGTACGGCGAGTTGTCCGAGATGACCTACAAGGACGCAGGGGTGGACATCGACAAGGAGGCGCTAGCTGTCCGGGCGATCCGAGACGTGCTGGAGAAATACAAAGTGGAACCGGAGGGCTGCCGGGAAGTCGAGGGAATCGGACACTACGCCGCCGTGCTCGAGGTGCACGGGGAGCTGCTGACGCTCAACGTTGATGGCGTGGGATCCAAGGTCCTCGTCGCCCAGCTGGTCGGACGGTATGACACCGTCGGCATCGACGCGATCGCCATGAACGCAAACGACGCGGTGTGCCTTGGGGCGCGACCGCTGGCCTTCCTCGACTATCTGGCTATGGAGGACCCCGACCCTGACATCTGCGCGGAGATCGCGGAAGGACTCGGTAAAGGGGCTCGGGAGGCAGGCGCTCCGATTGTCGGAGGAGAGCTGGCGACGCTCCCGGAGGTGATCCGCGGGGAGGAGGAAGGGCGTGGGTTCGACCTCGTGGTCGCCTGTCTGGGTAGGGTCGAAAGTGACCCGATCACGGGGGAGGACGTGGAACCCGGCGACGCGATCGTGGGATTGCGGAGCTCCGGGATCCACAGCAACGGCTTAACGTTGGCTAGGAAGGTTCTCCTCTCGGAGTACGACGTGCACGACGAACTCCCGCACGGTAAGACCGTGGCCGAGGAGCTTCTCGAACCGACGCGCATCTACGTCCGGCCCATTATGGAGGTACTCCGGGACTACGAGGTGCGTGGGATCGCCCACATCACCGGGGGTGGTGTAGAGAACCTGAAGCGGCTCCGAGACGACGTGCGCTACGTGCTAGACGATCCGTTCGAGCCTCATCCTGTGTTCGAGATAATCAGGGAGCTGGGGAACGTACCGGTCGACGAGATGTACCGTACGTTCAACATGGGGATGGGGATGGCGTTGATCGTCCCGGATGAGGAGGCCGAAGACGTCGTCGACGCGGTGTCGAAGCACGTGGAGTCGAAGATCGTGGGACGCGTGGAGGAGGGACGTGGGGTGGTCGTTTACGCGGACGGGCACGAGGTGAAACTCTGACAAAACCCAGATTACGCGTTCAGTACGACGATCCCAAGTTCTTCGGCCTTATCGAGGATCTCCTGGCGCTTCCTCTTCCCCACCCGGCTGGCGATGCGCGCGGCCTGACACTTCGGGTCGATCTTCTCCAAGTCCTTCGGGTTGTACACCAGCACCTCCTCGTACCCGGACGGGTGCAGGCCGCGGACTTTCTTCGGGGAGCCGTACCCCGGATTCGGCATCTTCGGCCTGCTCTTGAGCTTCCTACGCATCTTGCTGTGACGGCCCTTCGGTCGGCGCCACTTCTCACCCAGCCGCTTGTACCGGTGCCACTCCTGTCGGCGGAACTTCGGCTTCTTCCGCTTGAGTTCCTCCCGGAGCTTGAGCATGCGCTTCTCCTCCTTGGAGAGGTTCGGGTTCCGTACCAATGCACCTCACCCTTACACGACCTTCTTGCCGTCCTTCTCGACGATGTAAATACCGTCCTGGAACACACGCGGATCCCGATCCTTGATGTATGTGGCCTGCTCCAGGTTCGCGGCGGTCTGTCCGACGGCCTCCTTATCGATACCGCGTACGATGATGTCCTGGCCCTGTACGATGACCTCGGTGTTCTTCGGGTCGACGATCTCGGCGACGCGCGGCACGTTCTCACCCATGAAGTTCTCGATGTAGACCTTACCCTCCTTCTGGTCCACCTTGACCTCTGGCGGGAAGTGCGAGTACACCAGCTTTAGCTTGTATTCGTGGCCCTCGGTGACGCCCTTCTGCATGTTCTTGATGTAGGCCTTGATCATGCCCAGGATGGCCTTCTGACGCCGGTTAGACTTCGTGGCGGCGATCACGACCTCGTCGTCCTCGACCCAGAGGTACACGTCTGGGTAGTAAAACTCCTTCGTGACTTCTCCTTTCGGACCCTTGACGGTGACCTCGTACCTCCGGTCCTCGCGCTGGGAGATCTCGATCTCGACGTCGTCCTTGATTTTGACGCGTTCCTCCATTACGACGACGCCGGGAATGGCGTCTTTCGCAGGTTCTAGCTTAGCCTCCGCCACAGTCCAGTCCCCCTCAATACACGTACGCGAGCAACCGTCCTCCGATGCCTTTCTCTTTCGCCTCGTAGTGGCTCATGACGCCCTCGGGGGTGGTCACGATCAGGAGGCCGAAGTCTCGGGCCGGCAGGTAGCGCTGCTCCCAGTACTCCCACTCGTCCTTCTTGACCGGGTGTCTGGGCTTGATTACACCGCAGTCGTTGATCCTGCCGACCAGCTTGACTAGGAACTTCCCGGAGCGACCGTCGTCGATGAACTCGAAGCTACCGATGTAACCGTACTCCTGCATCACTTTCAGCACACGACCGATGAGCTTGGACGCTGGCTCGATCACGCACTCCTTGTTACCTACCATCTCGTTGTTCTTGATCGTGGCCATCGCGTCCGCGAGTGGGTCCATCATGGCCAAGCGATACCAACCCCCCTCAGTTGTACTTCTTAAACCCCATCTTTTCAGCCACTTCTCGGAAACACTGCCTGCACAGCATGATACCGTACTTTTGTATGACTCCGTGCGTATCACCGCAGCGCCGGCACCGGCGTGCGCCCTTGCCGAACTCCCTCCTCGCCATTCCGGGTCACCCCCTCAGGGCAGGACCTCCACGTCGAACTCCTCCTCCATGAAGACTATGCCCTCCTCCTTAGTCAGCCGGTGCCGGCGCGGGACGGGGCGACGACAGCGACGCCTCCTCATCACTCGGAAGCCCGGGCGCTCCAGGGTCACGGCGATGTCCATACCGAAGATGCCTATCTCCGGATCGTACTCGACGCCCTCAAGGGCGATGTGCTCCTCCAGACCGAAGCACACGTTACCGAACTCGTCGAACTGCGACTCGTGGAGCTCCCTGTCGACGGCGTCCAGTGTCCAGTCGAGGAACTCGATCGCCCGCTCTCGTCGCAGGTCCACCTTCACTCCGATAGGCTGGCCGCGTCGGATCCCGAAGCTCGGGTTCGTCTGCTTGGCCCTGGTATAGACGGGCTTCTGTCCGGTGAGCTCCTGGAGGAGCTCGTAGGCCTTCTGCAGCCGATCCCCGGACTCGCCGACGCCTATGTTCACGGTGACCTTGCCCACGTGCGGCTTCCGCATCGGGTTGCTCTCCCAGTCCTCCAGGATCTTACGCCGGATCTCCTCGTCGACGACGGCCAACTGGGGATCCCCCTACTCCTCCTTCCTCACGGTGACTATCGGCTCGTCCTTACCGATCGCAATGAGCCGGCCCTTCGTGGTCTGGAATCTGTCTCCCTCCGGGTTCTCGACGGTGACGAGGTCTTCTTGCGGACCCTCGAAGGTTTGGATCTCGACGACATGACCTACCTCGCCCGAGTGTCGGCCGGTCATCGCGTACACCCAGACGTCCTCCTCGAACGGGATGTGGTCCACGACCTCCCATCTCTCACCGCTGTCCGGTTCCGGGAGCTCGAGCACGAGGCTGTCTCCCACGCTGTAGACGTCCTCCTTCGGATCCGTCGGGTCCTCGATCTCGACGAGCCAGTTCTTGCCGTCGTGCATCGTGATCTGGAGGTTACCTCCCTTCACGTAGGTCTTGTTCTTGATTCGGCAGACTTTCACCCTGGCCTCTTCCTCTGAGATCGGGACGACGTCCAGGCGGTGGTGCTCGTTCATGACCACGCGGTACCTATCTCCGGTACGCGGGATCTCTACCACGTCCATGATGCCCACCGGAAACTTCGGCTCCTTCCTCACCACGCCGTCAACGTAGATTTCACCGCGCGTGATGATCTTCCGGGCTTCCCGCGCGTAGTCGGCGTATCCCAGCATGTCGCGTACCAGGATCAGCAGCGGCACGCTCGTGTCCATGGTGTGCGGTCCAGGGTACGGCCTCGGTGCGAACTTACCACCTTCCTTCCTAGGGATCGGCCAGGCGTACGGGGCTGCGAGGCGCTTCACGTGACGCTTCGGACCGCTACGCGCGCGACCCAAGCGGGTTCACCCCCCTTACTCCTCGGACTCTTCCTCCTCCGTTTCTTCCTCTTTCTCCTCCTTCTCCTCTTCGGGTACGGACTCGACCTCAGGAGTACCGCCGGAGCGCTCTATGATCTTACGCCGCATCGGGTCGTCCAAGTTCGGCTCGATTATCATCACGTTGGAGGGGTGAATCGGATAGTACACCTCCTCTCCGTTCGCCCGCTCGATCGTGGCGCCCTCCACGTAGATACGTAGGCGTTTCAAGTCCACCTCGACGACCTCGCCCTCGTGATCCTTGAAGTCACCTCGCATGATCCTGACCACGTCTCCCTTTCGGACCGGCAGGCTCCGTCGGTTGAACTTCTTCCTGAGCTCCGGGTGGAGCGTAGCGCTCATGAGCTTCTGGCGCTTGTGCAGCGGGGCGTTGAAGAAGGCTTTACGCTGTTTCCTCGGCTGACTGGACTTCGTCCAGCGCAAGTGTGACGTCCCCCTAAACTATGATACTCGCGATGCTACCGATCCTGGGCCAGCGCTCCGCGGCCTCCTTGGCCACGGGGCCCCTGATCTCGGAGCCTCGCGGGGCGCCGTCCGGCGTCACGATGACGGCCGCGTTATCCTCGAACTTCACTCGAGTTCCGTCGGGACGACGGTACTCCTTGCGCTGACGTACGATGACGGCGTTCACGACCTCCTTCCGCATGTCCGGAGTACCTTCCTTCACCGAGCACACTACCATGTCGCCGATCCCGGCGTTCGGTAGCCTCCTACGGACACCCTTGTAACCCTTCACGGCGATGATCTGGAGCTCCCTGGCGCCAGTGTTGTCCGCGCAGGTCAGTCGTGCGCCCACGGGTAGCGCGGCACGCGGGGACTTCGCCTTGATCGCCTTCACGGCGGCTCACCCCTACCTCTACTGTGCACGTTCGAGGACCTCGACCACGACAAAACTCTTCGTCTTGCTCAGGGGACGGCACTCCGCGATCCGGACCTTGTCACCTTCCCGGGCGTCTATGCAGGGCGGGTTGTGGGCCGGGATCCTGGAGCGTCTACGCTCCCAACGCTCGTACTTCCGATCGTACCGGTAGTACTCGCGCTCCACGATCACCGTCTTGTCCATTCGGTCGCTCACTACGACACCCTCGAGGACCATCCCACGGACCCTCAGGTTACCGTGGAACGGGCAGTTCGGATCGTCGCACTCCCTCCGCGGTGGCTTGACGCCGAGCCCGATGTCTTTCACCATTCGATACTCCCCCGTCAATCCAGGTAGTCCTCAGGATCGAACCTACCGCGCGCGATCTCCGCGTATTTGATCCGCTTAGAAAGCCTTTCCTCCGGACGACCCACGAGCAGGGCACCGTCAACGCGTACCCTCTCGCCCGACGGAAGCTTGAACTCGAGCAGCACCCGATCTTTCACTATAACCTTTTCACCGGACTCCGTCTTCAATACCAGGGTGTTCTTCGTTTCGTCTACGATTCTGCCTTCCAGGCCCTCGTACGGAGGTCCTAGCGACTTCACCACTCGGCACTTCAGGCCGATGAGCTCGTGTCGGACGATGTTGCGTGGGGTGATCGGCAATGTCCGGAATCCCCGAGGTTAAGGTCTTCCGGTCCGCGACATGTCAGGACCTCCTGAGGCTCGCGATGGAGAGCGCGAGGAAGCTGGAGCCGGTTTCCGGGGACAGCGTCAGGTACGACGCGGACTCCCGGGTGTTGAAGCTCACGGAGGACCCGACATACCTGGATGTACGATCCGGAGAGGCCGGCAGGAAGCTCGGTGGGGAAGAACCCGTGATGATCACATTCAACGACCCGGCCGTGGCCGAGACCGAGAGGTGCTGCTTCCGGGACAAAATCGAGCTCGCCTCGGAGCTGGCCGAGCTGCTGATCGAGGGGCGCAGCAGGGAGTTCGCACGCAGGGTTAAGGGATTACCCGAGGTGGCCCTCGTGGAGCTCGGAGGCGATCCCAGGTACGAGCCGGTCTCCCTACGCTCTCCACTCACTCGGTAGCCACGCGCTTCGCGATCGCCTCGGCCACCCCCTCCGTGGTCTCGGAACCTCCGAGATCTGGGGTCCTCACGCCCTCACGCAGTACTTCCTCAACAGCACGCTCGATGGCACGGGCCTCCTCCCCATAACCGAGGTAATCCAGCATCATGGCGGCCGAGAGGATCGCAGCTACCGGGTTCGCGATCCCCTTGCCTGCGATGTCGGGTGCCGATCCGTGTACGGGCTCGAAGAGGGCCGCGTCGTCCCCTAGGTTCGCGCTGGGCGCTAGGCCGAGGCTCCCCATCAGGCCCGCAGCCAGGTCGGAGAGGATATCCCCGAACAGGTTGGAGGTGAGGATCACGTCGAAGCGGTTCGGCTCACGCACCAACTTATAAGCCGCCGCGTCCACGTACTCGTCGTCCCACTCCAGACCGCGGCGCTCCACGGTTTCCGCCGCGACGCGCTTGAACGTCCCGCACGTGAGCTTCAGCACGTTGGCTTTGTGAACTATGGTCACGCGGCCGGAGCGTTCCTCGGCTAAGTCGCATGCGATCTTGGCGACCCTACATGTACCTTCCTCGGAGATCTTACGTAGGGCTACGGTGACACCGTCGTGTACCTCGCACTCACACCCGGTGTAGAGGCCCTCGGTGTTCTCCCTGACGATCATTAGATCGAACTCCGTGTCGACCGGTCTCGGTACGGGCCAGGAACGGGCCGGGCGGACGTTGGCGTATAGCTCGAGCTCCTTCCGCAGCGTCACGATGGGGCTCTCGGCTTCCGGACCCTCCGGGGTCGTGCACGCGCCGAAGAGAACGGCGTCCGCCTCGCGGCAGCGCTCGACCGTCTCGTCCTCGATCGTGATCCCTCGTTTCTTCCACAGCGAGTACCCGGCCTGTTCCTCCACGATCTCCAATTCGTCGCCCAGGACCGCCCTAACGACTTTCAGGGCCGCGTCGATGACCTCCGGTCCGATCCCGTCCCCTGGAATGACCACGACGGTCGGCGACGCGTTCACCCCCGTCGGGCCTCGGAAAGGCCAATCCTCGTCACCGATCTCGCAGAGCCGGCCTCGTCATCGGCCATCATCGCGGGAACTTGGGCGGTATCCGACCGTCCCTGCGGAACATGGTCGGTCGGTAGTCCGATACGTCCATGACCGGGGCCCTGCCGAGTAGTCCGCCCATCTCGAACTCGTCCCCGGGCTCCTTGCCCGGCGCTGGGATGATCCTGACCGCCGTCGGCTTGCCCGTAGCCACGCCGATCGCCGCCTCGTCAGCGATGATACCCGCGATGGTCTCGACCGGGGTGTCTCCGGGCACGACAACCATGTCGATCCCAACGGAGCACACCGCGGTCATGGCCTCAAGCTTCTCGAGGGTGAGGACTTCCTCCGCCGCTCGGGCCATCCCCGCGTCCTCGCTCACCGGGATGAACGCCTCGCTGTAACCGCCGTGTCTCGAGGTCGCGGCCGCTCCACCCTTCTTGATCGCGTCCATCAGCAGGTACAGCGCGGCCGTGCTTCCGGGACAACCGCACGATTCTAGGCCAATCCTCTCCAGGATCTCCGCGACACTGTCGCCGTCCTCTGGGGTCGGGGCCAGCGACAGGTCCACGGCCCCGAACTCCACCCCTAGTCGCTCCGCCACCCGATGGCCCACCAACTCGCCCACTCGGGTGATCTTGAACGCTGTCCGCTTGATCTCGTCGTGCAGCGTCCGGAAGTCGGCGTCCTTCAACTCCTCGACGACTGCTCGGACGACGCCCGGTCCCGAGATCCCCACGTTGACGCACGCCTCGGGTTGTCCGACCCCGTGGAATGCTCCGGCCATGAACGGCGTGTTCTCGGGAGCGTTGGTCAGCGCCACGAGTCTGGCACAACCGTGCCCCTCGGTGCGTTCCGCGGTCTCCTTGACGGCCTCCGCGGTCCTGTACACCGCGTCCATGTTAATCCCGTAGCGCTCGTCCGCGACCACGACCGACGCGCAGAGCCGCTCCGTCTCCTCGATGGCTTCCGGGATAGTGTCCAGTACGGCCTCGTCAGCCTCCGTGAACCCGTCGTAAACGAGCGCCGTGTACCCACCGAGGTAGTCGACACCAACCTCCTCCGCCGCCTCGTCCAACGCCTCCGCGATGGTCAGGACGGCCTCGCGCCCCTCCTTCCGGATGGCAGACGCGGCCACGAGTGAGCATGGTGTGACGGCGATTCGCTTGTTCACCACAGGCACTCCAAGCTCGTCCTCCACCTCCTCTACGACCTCCACGAGGTCACCGGCGACCTCGACGATCTTCTCGCGAACGCCCCGCGCCAGCTCCTCCGGATCCGGGTGGGCGCAGTCCAGGAGGTTGATCCCAAGTGTCACCGCTCGGACATCGAGGTTCCGCATCCGGATCATCTCGATGGTCTCGATGACCTCCTCCACGTCCAGACTGGACATGAGGCCTACACCCGGTGCATCGCGCGGTACACGTCCTCATGCTGAACGATCACGTCGACACCGAGCTCTTCGCCAGCCTTTTGAAGCTCCTTCCTCAGCTCACCCACACTCACGTCGGCCTCTGAGAGGTCGACGAGCATGACCATCGCGAACAGGTCACGTAGTACCGTCTGGGAGATGTCCTCGATGTTCGCGTTGTGTTCGGCCAGAACGCTCGAGATTCCGGCTACGATACCTGGTCGGTCCGCACCGATCACGGTCACCACCGCGCGGGTCAACTCGATGCCCCCAGGAGCGTGATCGCGACCGTCAGAAAGGTTTTCCTCGAAGGGCCCGAGGACCGGGACGGAGTGCGGACGCCGCTTCGACGTCGAACTGCGGAACGGGCCTTCCGACAGCTCGTGGAAGTACCCGACCCGCGACGTCAGATACCGGTAATCGCCTTCCGACTCCGAATTCCGAACAGAGATTTAACTTCGGGCAGTCTCGGTGGTGGAGGGGGTGCGGGAGATCGAGTTATTGACCGCCGTCCTGGCCGGCGTGGTGCAGGGTATCACGGAATGGTTACCGATCAGCAGCGAAGGTCAGGCGACAATGACGATGATGAAGGTACTAGGTATCCCACCCTCGACCGCGATGGACCTGGCGCTCTGGCTCCACGCCGGCACATTGCTCGCCGTGCTGTTACGGTTCGGAGTCCCGTACTGGATGACGGTGAAGGACCTACTGACGGGCGGACCGTGGCGGCGACCGGGACTGTTCTTGATCGTTGCCACGGTTTGTACGGCCGTCGTCGGGCTCCCTGTCTACAAGGCATTGAAGGGTATCTTCTCGGCCGCCACGGGAGACGCGATCCAGATGGCTATCGGAGGTGCCCTGATCGTCACGGGACTCCCCCTTCGGATATCGCCCGAAGGACTGAGGGACCGCAGAGATGTCAACGTCGTGGACGCCATCACCGTGGGCTTGGGGCAGGGGTTCTCGGTGATCCCCGGGATCAGCCGATCAGGTACGACGATGGCGCTCCTGCTCTGGCGTAAGTTCGACGGTAGAGAGGCAGTATGGTTGTCGTTCTACCTGGCCGGTCCGGCGATGTTAGGCGCGACGGCTCTGGAGCTTAAGGAGGGGCTGAGCGCGGCCACGAAGATGGGCACGACGTGGATGGTGACGGCGATAGTGGTGTCCTTCGTCGTGAGCTTGATCTGTATGGAGGCGCTGCTGCGGGTGGCGAGGCGTCTCGACTTCTCGAAGGTGTGCCTGCTATTGGGTGGGATCGCGCTCTTAGTGCCGCTAGCGGCCAAGATGATCTGAGAGGGGTGATGAAAATCGGGGTCCGGGAGTTGGCCGCCGTGGCGGTCGGAGGCGCGTTGGGGGCTGTCTGTCGCTACTTGCTGTCAGGTCTCGTGCCGCAGGTGCGTGGGTTCCCTGTGGGGACGGTCCTCGTGAATACCCTCGGGTCGTTCATCTTCGGATTCCTAGCCTGGTTGATGATGTTCGGCTCGCTCTCCCCCAAGATCCGAGCGCTCGCGATGGTGGGGTTTTGCGGGAGCCTAACCACGCTGAGCACGATGGCGTACGAGACCGTGGAGCTGCTAAAAGCCTCACCGGTACTCTCCATTCTCTACTTAACAGCTAACATCGTGTTCGGGATCGCGGCCATGATCGGTGGTATGGCGGCGGCGCACGTGGTATGGTCGGGGAGGGCGTGAGGTTGGTCAGGGAGATCGAGGAGCCGGTGAGACTGAAGGTGTACCTGCTCGAGGGGGACAGAGTCGATGGAGTGCCGGCGGTAGACTGGATCCTCGAACGCGTACGCGAGCTTGGACTGAGAGGAGCCACCGTATACCGCTGCTTCGCGGGCTGCGGCCGTCGCGGGCACTCAGAGGCGCGTATCCTCAGGACGTCGATGAACCTGCCCGTGGTCGTCGAGGTGGTGGACAGTCTGGAGAAGGTCGAGCGCCTTCTGGAGCTCCTCAAAGAGCGTCTCGACGTGGGCGTCGTAACCCTGGAGCGGTTAGAGGTCGCGTACGACCTGGAGGGGTGAGCACGTGCAGAGTCCGTACGTACGCGAGGCCGTGAGGGAGATGAACCTGCCGGACGAGGTTATAATCTACGACACGACGCTGAGGGATGGTGAGCAGACTCCGGGTGTCAGCTTCACGCCCGAGCAGAAGCTGGAGATCGCACACCTACTGGACGAACTGGGTGTGCAGCAGATCGAGGCCGGGTTCCCGGTGGTGTCCGAGGGTGAGCGGGACGCCGTGCGCATGGTAGCTTCCGAGGGATTGGACGCAGACGTACTGTGCCTGGCTAGGACGCTACGGGGTGACGTGGACGCGGCGCTGGATTGCGATGTGGATGGTGTCATCACCTTCATCGCGACCTCCGAGCTGCACCTGAAGTACAAGCTCCGGATGTCGAGGGAGGAGGTGCTCGAGCGGATCGCCGACACGGTCGAGTACGCGAAGGACCACGGGCTGTGGGTGGCGTTCTCCGCGGAGGACGGGACAAGGACGGAGTTCGAGTTCCTGAAGAGAGTGTACCGGACTGCGGAAGAGTGCGGGGCGGACCGCGTCCACGCGACGGACACCGTCGGCGTCATGATCCCTGCGGCGATGCGCCTTTTCGTGACGAAGATCCGCGAGATCGTGAACCTACCCATCGGCGTGCACTGCCACGACGACTTCGGTATGGCCGTGGCCAACTCGTTGGCCGCCGTCGAGGTGGGGGCACAGGCGATCTCCACCACCGTGAACGGGATCGGTGAGCGCGCGGGCAACGCGGCCCTCGAAGAGGTTATCATGGCACTCAAGAAGCTGTACGGGATCGACCCGGGGTTCAACATCGAGGTACTTGCGGAACTCTCGAGGAAGGTCTCGGAGTACTCCGGTATCGACGTGCCCCCGAACAAAGCCGTCGTGGGCGAGAACGCCTTCAGGCACGAGTCCGGGATCCACGTGGCCGCGGTCCTGGAGGAGCCGCGCACTTACGAACCTATGGATCCCAACGAGGTTGGTATGGACCGGAAGATCGTCCTCGGTAAGCACACCGGACGTAAGGCGGTGGTCGCGAAGTTGGAGGAGCTGGGCGTGGAACCGGAGGAGGAGATCGTCGAGGAGGTCCTCAGGAGGATCAAAGCTCTCGGGGACCGGCGGGTCAGGGTCACCGACTCCAAGCTCGAGGAGGTCGTCCGGAACGTGCTGGGATCGAGAGGTGACCGAGACGATCCAGGTAATCGATGAGTCCCCAGGCTTCCTCCGCGTACTCCAGGAACGCGTCCGCCTTATCGGGCCAGGACCCCTCGATCGACGCCGAAGGGTTCGCGGCGAGCCATCTCAGGGCAAGTTTCACCAGCCCGTCCTGTCTGTCGTCCCCGGTGGGCGCTATCCGTAACCCCGAGACGCGCCGTCCCGACCTCTCCAACGGTTCCATCGGCAGCGCGCACCTGCCCACCGGTCCGAGGAGGTCGCACACTAGACATGTCACGTAAAGGTCTTCTTCGTACAGGTAACGGCGACCCGACTCAAGGATCCTGCCAGCCGCCTCTAGGTCCCACATCGAGAGGTAGCCCCGCGGCCGGTACTTACCGACGTCTCGCGGATGACAGTAAGGAGGTCCCCCGATAGGACATGCGAAGGCCGGGTGACCGACTTCCCGCAGTACCACCTCGCACAACGCCCGACGGAGGAGCTTCCTGCAATCCTCCTGCCGAGATCGTATCACTATCAACCCAGCCTACCCCCCGAAGGGGGAGCGGACGTGGCGTCCGTCGCGGAGAGGATCCTCTCGGAGAGGGTCGGAGAACATGTCGAAGCCGGCGAGGCCGTGTACGTGGAACCCGACGTGATCATGTTGCACGACGGGTCCGGAGCGACCGCCCTCAGGACGCTGCGAGAGCTCGGTGTGGAACGCGTCGAGAGTCCGGAGAAAGTCGTTCTAATCTTCGATCACTCCGTACCTCCCAGCTCGGTGGAGGCGGCGAACTGCCAGAACGAGCTCCTCGAGTTCGCCCGACGCCATGGGATCGAGCACGTCCACGTGGACGAGGGTGTATGCCATCAGGTGCTCGTCGAGGAGGGGTACGCTGGACCCGGTCGGGTGATTTTCGGCGGCGACTCCCATACCCCGACCGCGGGAGCCGTTTCCGCCCTCGCGTTCGGGTTCGGAGGAACGGACATGGCCTTCGCCCTCCTCTACGGCGAGCTCTGGATTCGGGTCCCAAGGACCGTGCGAGTGCACGTCGAGGGCGAGCTGAAGGAACCCACCACCGCCAAGGACCTGGCCCTGACCGTGGTCGGCGAGTTGGGTGCAGGGTACGCGGACTACGCGGTCCTCGAGTACACGGGGTTCCCAGAGCGCATGCCGCTCGGCGACCGTATGTGCCTGTGTAACCTGGCCACGGAGGCCGGTGCGAAGTCCGCGTACGTACCACCGGAAGGGGGTCCCGAGGAACTCCGACCTGGGGACGCGGACGAGGTGATCGAGCTGGACGCCTCCGAGGTCGAGCCAGTGGTCTCGGTCCCGCACCGCGTCGATGACGTGCGACCCGTGGGCGACGTCCAAGGTGTGGAGGTGACCAGGGTGTTCGTGGGATCCTGCACCAACGGTCGCTACAAAGACGTGAAGACTTTCACCGAGATCCTGGAGGAACTCGGCGGTCCCCACCCCGATGTGCGGATCGTAGTCGTACCGGCGTCTCGCCGAGTGCTCGAGCGCATGACGGAGACTGGGATAACCCTGAAACTGATCCGTATGGGCGTCACGATCGCCCCACCCGGCTGCGGGCCCTGCTTAGGTGAACACCTCGGAGTGCTCGGAGACGACGACATCTGCGTCTCCACGGCGAACCGGAACTTCCCTGGTAGGATGGGATCCCGGGGGGCCGAGATATACCTGGCGAGTCCCGTGACGGCCGCAGTCGCAGCGGCGGAGGGAGAGCTGGTAGACCCACAAGACGTCCTAAGGTGAGCTTCTTGAGCGAACGGATGAACAAGCTAGCGTACAGACTCCTCGACATCACGGTACACGTCGTGATGATCCTCATCCTCGCCATCACCCTCTTCATCTTCGGGGTAGGCGTGTACGACATTGTGAAGACTTTCCTCACCAGTCCTTACCAGGTTCGTTTCCGCATGACTTTCGGACTCATCGTGGAGTGTGTGTTCGATGTGCTCCTGCTCCTTGAGGTCTATCAGAGCGTACTCGAAACTCTCAGTCACCGACGCGTGCCGCTGCGGTACGTTGTAGACATCACCATCATCATGATACTTCGGGAGACGTTCCTGAAATACTACCGAGGAGTCATACAGCCTGTCGAGCTGCTCTCGGTGACCGCTATGTTGACAGTACTCGTCGTGTCACGCGTCGTCGTACTCAAGTACTCACCCGACTACTTCGAAGCTCATTTCAAGGAAATACGGGGGCAAGAGCGTGAAGTGGAGCGGTAGGGGACACGTGTTCGGAGACGACGTCGACACCGATCAGATCATCCCCGGACGTTACCTGAGGAGGGTCTCTTACGATGAGCTCGGCCGCTACGCCATGACCGGTGTTGACCCGGAGTTCCCCGAGAAGGTCCGTGAGGGCGACGTGATCGTGGCCGGGAAGAACTTCGGCTGCGGTTCCTCCCGCGAACAAGCCGTCATGGCACTCCAGCAGGCTGGGGTCACCTGTGTGGTAGCGAGGTCCTTCTCCCGTATCTTCTACCGGAACGCGATCAACCGCGGGCTACCCACAGTCGAGGCCGAGAAGGATCCTACCGAGGTGGTGGAGGATGGCGACCGGGTCACCGTAGACTTGGACGAGCTGGTTCTCCGGGTCGGGTCAGAGGAGGTACCGCTGCGCGAGCCCCCCAAGTTCGCGCTACGAGCCTGGGAACAGGGGGGTTTATTGGAGATGGCCAGAAGGAACCCGAATAAGCCGCCCTGGAGGGACTGACTCGTGCTAGCGTACTGATCGGAAATCGCCGACGTTTCCGTAGCCCGCGGGAATGTTACGACGACCGGAACGTTCGGGGCTCTAAAATGAGAGATCTTCTGAAAATCGTAAGTTGGTTGCGCGCACGACGCGTGGTGGAGGTGGGTCACGGGAGGAACCTCCGATACCTCAAGGAACTGATGAGGCTCGGAATTGACGCGTATGGGGTAGAGATCGATATACAGCACGTCCGACGGGCGTTGAATGAAGGAATACCTTCGGTCAACGCGGACGCTATCAAGGAGTCAAGATGGATACTGCGGACACTACGTCCTGATCTGGTGTACGCCGTGCGACCGCCGGTGGAACTGGCGGTGGGACTGATAGAGCGGTACCCGACGGTCGCACTGAAGATGATGGAGGAGGAACGGTACGAGTTGCCGGAATCGCTAGTACGGGTCGGAGGTTGGCTTCTACACTGTGTTCGATTTTCACACTTTCGAGAAAAACCGAAAAAGCCTTGAACGGCCCGGTGGAGGGGCGGCGCGGAGGCGAGTTCCGCCATTTTCGGGGGAGTGCTCAGTGAGTTTCGATGATCTCCTGGAAACTCCCGTCGACAGGAGGACGTTCTTGAAGCTTGCGTTCACAGGCGTGTTGTCCGTCCTGGTGTCGGAGGAACCTGTTCGGGCGCTGATTAAATCCGTCCCGAGGTCCGTGGCCATGGTTTTCGGAGGGTCGTGTGGAGGTTGTACCACGACGTTGGTCGAGATCGGTATTGATCTCAAGGCGCTCGCCAACGCAGATCCCGTGTTCGGAACTCTCAGGCGCTCATTGATCTACTGTCCCAGTTTCACAGATCGATCATTGGATGATTTTCTCCGACTGAGCAGTGTAGACGTTACGCTGATCACGGGAAGTGTAGGGCCCACAATCCACGATTTCGAGACAGTTGTGGAACACGCACGTGAAATCTCCAATACGGTGATAGCAGTGGGTAACTGCGCGTGGACGGCCGGAGTGAACCGTCTGAGTCCGTACGGGTTGAGACCTGTATCCGACGCGGTTGTGGTGGACGAGTACGTGCCGGGGTGCCCTCCCAGGCCTGAGCACATCTGGTACGCCATGACCGGCGGAGCCATCGGTGAGCCACCATCTTCGACGGAGCTGGGAGGTAGTCGCTCCGAACCGGGGTTCAAGACCGTATGTAGGACGTGTGTGTGGCGTAGGACGAGGAAGATTGCGAACACCTTAGCCGAACCCGGATGTAGGGGAGCTATCGGCTGCAAAGGGGGCTGAAACCCCAAACTGCGCGGCCTCGAAAAGCACCGCCGGTGTTTCACCGTGCACGGCGACGGGCGACCTGTGCATCGGGTGTTACTCGGATCAGTTCCCTAAGCTGCCGTTCTACGAGTACCTGGCCCGAGTGCCGTCGAAGCCCGTGACCACAACGGAGAAGGGTCCCTCTACCATCCCCGTACCGTTCGTCGGTATCCCGGCTTACCATAGTATTGCCGAGTTCTTCAGGAACTTGCTCCAATGATTGGGGGAATGACGGGTGGGTAAAGTGGAAGTGCGCCCACTGACACGGGTCGAGCATCACTGTGAACTCCTACTGCTGGAGGAGAACGGTGTGGTAGTCGGGAGGAACATCGAGCGGGACGGGAAGCTGAATCACTTCGACCCTGAAGGCAGGTACCCGAAGTATGTGGTCACCGACCTCCGTGGGATCCAGGAAATCGCGAAAGGGAAGGAGCCGGAGGACGTTCCGAAGCTCGTCTCCCGCGTCTGTGGTCCATGTTCCTTAGCCCATTGTTTAGCCTCCGTTCAGGCTGTCGAGGACGCATACGACACAGTCCTCCCTACCACCGCCTGGAAGGTTAGGCGGTTCCTATGTGCAATTCACACAATTCAAGACCATCTACTGTGGTCGCTACTGATCTCGAGGGACTTCCTACCCGACACCGTGGTCGACGACCTCTACGACCAATTCGTGAAGTATCACGGCGACGCGCAGGCGTTGGTGGCGGTCTTTACGGGTAAGCCGGTGCATCCCGCCTCCGTGTGCGTGGGTGGCTACACGGGAGACGTAGAGAAGCTGTCGAGCCTCTACTCGACCGTGAGGAGCAGGTTGGAGTCGATGCAGTCCTTCCTCGAGTCGGTAATACCGACCTTCTGGAAGTACCTGAGCGCGTATCTGCCGGACGACGTCGGCGATCGTCCCGCTCACATGATCAGCTCGGGTACTCCGTTCTATTCCGGTCTAACCTCAGGATACGTCCACCCGTACCTTGCGACGTCCGGAGGTGTACTGATAGCCGACACCAAGGACCAGGGGAGCGTGGAGCGTGCCCGACTGGTGCCGTTCTACCACGATAGGGTGGGTAAAATAAAGCTGGCTCGGGGGTCGAACCTGAACGAGCGATGCTACTCCTACTCCGAAGTCGGATATTACGAGTGGAACGGTACCAAGTACGCGTGCGAGGCGGGACCGTTAGCCAGGTTAGCGGTAGCTTACAAAGCTGGGGATGAAAACGTCAGGTGGTTCCTGGACTCTTGGAGTGAGAAGCTTGACGTGGAAGTGTGGGGACTCTTGAAACCGTGTGCCCGTAACAGGAACATGGCGAGAATACTGGAGGCGTTGCTCCTGACGCGTCTGGCCTTGCACTGGATAGACGACCTCCCAACCACGGGCTCCACGTACAAGGATCCCTCGCGCCGCTCCGGGTGCTTTGGCACCGGTGTCATCGAGGCTCCGAGGGGAACCCTGATCCACAAGGTGTCCATCGGGTCGGACGGCAAGGTGGTAGGTTACGAGATAATCACGCCGACAAACCTCAACCACGCGCCGATCGAGGAGTCCATGGTCGGGGAAAGAGTGTACATCGACGAGAAACTGGCGGCCGTGAAGCGTCAGGTGTCCGAATCCGAGCGCCTGCTGCTCGGGGATGCGTGTAGGGCGGCTCGGAGCTTCAACCCGTGCAACTCCTGTGCGTCCCACACAATCGTGAAGGTGGTGAAGAAGAGGGGTGGACGAACTCCCGGATACCGGTACATCAGGCCGGCACTCTACAAAGAAGAAGCCTGTGTGGTACGGTATATGTTGCCCTGTTCGTACCTACTCTTCCTCATCGGGGCAGCTTTTTCATACATAGTGTTTTGAAGGTCTCTATAAGGGTGTTGTACTCGTTTGCCCCCGGAGTAGGTGCCGAACCCTTCATGTCGCTTGAAGAGTTCGTATCCTTCGTGGTAACCGTGATCTTCATCATGGGAATCGTGTTTCAGCTTCCCTTGATAACTTACTTAGCCGCACGCTCAGGGCTGATAGATCCCGAGACGCTCAAGAGGCGCAGGAAAGAGGTGTGTGGCGGTACTGACGATAGCAGGCGTAGTCACCCCAGACCCTACCCCGTGTACGCAAGTGCTGGTATCGGTCCCCGTACTGCTCCTCTACGAGGTAGGGGTGCTAACCGCGAAAAAGGAGGTGAAAAGAGGATGATAGGAGGGTTGGGTACCTCGGAACTGCTGTTGATCCTGGCGGTGATATTGCTCCTGTTCGGCCCGAAGAAGCTTCCAGAACTGGCACGTGCGATAGGGGAGGCGGTAGGGGAGTACAGGCGAGCGCAGCGGCGCGTCGAGTGGGAGTTGGAGGCTGAGGAGCGTCGAAAGGAGAAGCGGGATGACTAATCGGACCTAAGAAGTACGCGTTCCACCTCGGGGAGCTCGTCCGGGGTGTTGACGTTCAGGAGTTCGGCGTCGTCCCGGGGTGGTACGACCCGGAAGGTCAGACCGCACTCCCGGAGAACCGGGTTCAGGTTGAGAGCGTTGGGACCGCGGACGTCGGCGGCGAGTTCTTCAATCGTTTCTAGGAACTCGAGGACGGCGTCCTTCCGGAGGGCGAGCGGCGGCCCGTGACCTAGGAGATCGTCGCCGGAGATCTCCTCGTCCGGGGCGCCACGATCGAGTACAGAGGCCCCGTGTTCGGCGGCGGTCTCGGCGAGACGACGCATGGTCTCGGCCGTGACGGTGGGCTGATCGCCGGCGAGGATAAGACTTACGTCGGCGTCGGAGCGTCGGAGGAGGTTGGCTGTAGTACAGGCCATGGGGACGTCGACGGGGTCGTTGAGGACGGGGCGTGCGGGTACGGTCGCGTGCCGCCGGACGACGTCCCAGACGAGTCCTGCGTCGTAACCGAGACCGACGAGGAGCTCGTCGACGACGCTGGAGGCCCGCTCGACGACCCAGGCGACCATGGGCTTACCGGCGACTGGGTACACGAGCTTACTCACGGGCTCCTCACCGCGCTCCTCGAGGGCCTCGCGGAAGCGGGTGGAACGTCCGGCCGCGAGCACACACGCGGCGACCCTCAAGGTCCTCACCCGTGGAGTTCGACGACGTCACCGTCCTCCAGGACGTGATCACGCCCGACCATCATACCGTCTTTTTTGACGGACTTACCCCAGACGCGGGCGTACTTGAGGTTCTTAGCTAGGTCGGAGTGTATCTCTCGGGCGACGTCCTCGACCGTAGCGCCTTTAGTTAGGACTATTGGCGGCTTCTGCGGTTTCCCACCGGGTTTCTTCGTGTAGACCCGAATGATGCCGAGCGTATCGTAGAGGCGACGCTTGAACTCGTCCAGGTTGATGCCCTTCTCGGCGGAGACGGGGACGACGGGGAGGTCGAACTCCAGGTCATCGACGCGTTCCACGAGCCGCTCGTACGATTCCTTTGAACCCGGCGCGTCGCCCTTATTGGCGACCAGGAGGGCCGGCTTGTATTCGATGCGCTTGTCGAGGGCGTCCGCAACATCTTCGAGGGTGATACCGTCCTCCTCGATGATGACGACGGCGCTGTGGATCCCGGCATCGTGGAGGAGCTCCTTGACGTCGTTCGGGTCGCAGTCGAGGCGATCCTCGCCGCGTATCTCGATACCGCCGGTGACGCGTTCCTCGATGGTGACGGCGGGCGGGTCCTGGTTGAGCTTGATGGCCGCCGACTCGAGCTCGCGGAGTACCGTCTCGAGTTGTTCGACGGGGTCTTCGGTGAGGTCTATAATCAGACAGAGCGCGTCGGCGTTGCGGATGACACCGACGAACTTGGAGCCGTCACCGCGGGTGAACCCCTCGTAGATCGGCGGGATCTCAACCAGTTGTATCTGAACGTCCTTGTATTCCATCATACCGGGCACGGGCTCCTTGGTCGTGTAAGGATAGGGGGCGGTGTCGGGGTCGGCGTTGGTGAGCTCGCGGAGGAGTGTGGACTTACCGGCGTTGGGGGGTCCGACGAGGGCGACTTGGGCCGCACCCTCCTTCTTCACGTTGTAATCGGGCCCACCACCCGACTTCTGCTGACGGCGCTTCTCGACCTCCTCGCGGAGCTTGGCTAGTCTACGCTTGAGTAGGGCACGAAGGTTCTCGGTTCCCTTGTGCTTGGGGACGACGGCGAGCATTTCCTCGGTGATCCTAAGCTTCTCCTCAGGGGAGCTGGCCTTCCGGTACTTCTCCTCGAGCTCGTGGTACTCGAGGGGTAGGTTGGCGGGCACACAGTCACCCCCGCACGAAGGCGCTGACACCGTCGAGGACCATCTGAACGCCGATCGCCGCGAGCAGGACCCCCATGACGCGCGTAAGGACTCGGATGCCGGAGCGACCGAGGAACCGGGCGAGACGCTCCGCGGCTCGGAAGATCACCAAGGTGAGGAGCATGACGATGAGGCAGGCCAGCATCGTCTCGAGGCGACCATGACGGTGGAGCATGATGATCACAGTGACGATTGCGCCGGGACCCGCGAGGAGGGGCGTTCCAAGGGGGACGTAAGCCACGTCGATGCGTGACTCCGGTTCTATGCGGAAGCCCGTGGGATCTCCCTCGACCATACCGAAGGATGCGCGGAGTAAGAGGACACCGCCGGCTATCATGAGTGCCTCGACGGAGATCCCGAGGTAATCGAGCGTTGCTTTACCGGCGACCGCGAAGCCGAGGATGAGCACGGCGGCGAATGCGACGGCTCTATGGACGACGCGTACGCGATCCCGTGGTCGGAGTTCCGAAGTGACCGCGAGGAGCGCCGGCACGTTCCCGATGGGGTCGACGACCACGAAGAGCTCGATTACACCCTTGAGCACGCTGTACGGGTCCAAGACCTTCAACCCCAGCCATAAGCGTTTAACTTACGCGCCTCTGGGTTGGCCGGGGGGGTCTCCGGTTGCGCAGTGGTGATATCAAGGAGGGCGTAGAACGGACGCCGCACCGGGCGCTGCTTCGTGCGTGCGGACTCACTGACGAGGAGATTGACCGACCGTTCGTCGCAGTAGTGAACACGTACTCGGAGGTCGTCCCGGGACACATGCACTTGGACAAGGTGGCGGAGGCCGTCAAAGCCGGGATCCGCATGGCCGGCGGGGTACCGTTCGAGGTCGAGACGATCGCCCTGTGCGACGGTATCGCGATGAACACTCCCGGTATGAAATATTCCCTCCCGAGCCGTGAGCTCGTGGCCGATACTATCGAGACCGTGATCGAGGCGCACCGGTTCGACGGGTTCGTGGCGATCGTCTCGTGCGATAAGATGGTGCCTGGAGCGTTGATGGTGGCGGCGCGGCTGGACCTACCCGCGGCGGTCGTGACCGGGGGCCCGATGGAACCCGGGCGCGTGGACGGCGAGCGGGTCGACCTGATCGATGCGTTCGAGGCGGTGGGAGCGTACGAGAAGGGGAAGATCTCGGAGGAAGAACTCGAGGAGCTGGAGCGGCGCGCGTGTCCTGGACCCGGATCCTGTGCTGGGATGTTCACGGCGAACACGATGGCGTGCATGACCGAGGTGCTGGGAATGTCTGAGTTCAACTGCGCTGCGACCCCGGCGACGGAGGCGGAGAAGCTGCGGGTCGCGAAGCTTACGGGCATGCGGATCGTGGAGGCGATCAGGGAGGGGATCACAGCACGGGACGTGCTCACGCGGGAGGCCTTCCTGGACGCGATCCGTGTCGATATGGCGCTGGGTGGGAGCACTAACACCGTGCTGCATCTGCTCGCGATCGCGCGTGAGGCCGACGTCGAGCTCTCACTCGACGACTTCGACGAGCTGAGTAGGGAGACGCCGCATCTATGCGCAATGCGTCCGGGTGGCCCCTACACGATGCGGGATTTGTACGAAGCGGGTGGCGTCCCCGCGGTCATGAAGGAACTGGCGGACGACCTGCACCTGGACAGGATCGACTTCGCAGGTCGATCGATGCGAGAACGGGTCGAACTGGCCGAGGTGAAGGATCGCGAGGTGATCAGGCCGAAGGAGGATCCCGTGCGTGAGGAAGGTGGTATCGTCGTCCTGTACGGGAACCTCGCCCCGAAGGGAGCGGTTATCAAGACGGCGGCGCTCTCGGAGGAAATGTACGAGCACGAGGGTCCGGCGGTGGTGTTCGACTCGGAGGAGGAAGCGACGGAGGCTATATTGAACGGCGATATCGACTCGGGTGACGTGGTCGTGATCAGGTACGAAGGTCCCGCCGGCGGTCCCGGAATGCGTGAGATGCTCACACCTACGGCGGCACTGTGCGGGATGGGACTGGACGACTCCGTGGCGCTCGTGACGGATGGGAGGTTCTCCGGCGGTACGCGAGGTCCGTGCGTGGGGCACGTGTCACCGGAGGCGTACCGGGGCGGACCGATCGCGGTCGTGGAGGATGGAGATACAGTCCGACTCGACGTGCGGGAGCGACGGCTCGAGGTGGACGTCGAGGACGAGGAACTGGAGGCCAGGTTGGAGGAGTGGGAGCCCCCGGAGGACGAAGTCACGGGGTACTTGAGGAGGTACAGGGAGCTCGTCCGCGGAGCCGATGAAGGGGCCGTACTGCGGTGACTCTCGGAGAGCGGACAGGTCGGGGCCGTTCGATCGCCGAGCGCAGCCTCGAGCGGTGGATCGAGAAGCTCGGTGAGCCCGAGAACTTGGAGGACCTTCTCTCCCTCCGCATATCTCATGCCACGTGGGATCCGTTCGTGTCGGAGACCCTGAGGATCGAGCCCTCGGAAGAAGCCGTCGTGGAGGGTTTGGAGTCCGCTGAAGTAGTGGCGGTGGACGTGGGTATGGTGGCGGCCGGAATCCGTCGATCGGTAGATCGCATCGGGTTGGAAACCGTCATCGCCTCGGAGGTCGGCGAGCGGGTCCACGAGGACACTGTAACCGGGGATGGCATGCGTCGGATCCTGGAGGACCACCGGAACGTGGCGGTCGTCGTCGGGAACGCCCCGACGGCCGCGGAAAAGGTCGCCGAGTACCCGGAGTCGATCGCTGTATCGGTCCTGTTCCCGGTGGGGATCGGTGCGATAGAGACGAAGCGAGCCGCGGTGGACGCCGGGGTTCCGGTAGTAACGAACGTCTCAGTCCGCGGTGGAACACCGCTCGCGGTAGCGGCGTTCAACGCCCTGGTGGACTACGTCACCGGAAACGCTCTTTGATCGTGTCGTCGTCCCTGGCCACTTGCTTCTTCATCTCTTCCCTGTATTCCTCCAAGAAGGACCTGGTGTCCTCGTTCTCCAGCGCCAGGATCTGCAAGGCTAATAGAGCCGCGTTCTCCCCACGATCCACGCCGACGACCGCCACCGGTACGCCCGGAGGCATCTGCACGGTCGAGAGGAGCGCGTCCAGGCCACCCAGTTTCGCCTCCACCGGCACAGCGATCACGGGCTTCAGGGTCTTGGCGGCGATCACACCAGGTAGATGAGCTGCCAGACCCGCGATCGCAATGTACACCTTCACGTCGGGCTCGTACTCCTCGATCAGATCGTCGATACGCTCCGGAGTCCGGTGAGCGGAGGTCACCCGCACGTCGTAATCGACGCCGGCTCGGTCGAGAACCTTAGCGGCCTTCTCGGCAACGTCCCGATCGCTCCTACTTCCCAGAACGATCAGAACGTCGACCATTCCCGGTCACCCCGTACTCATGAGCATCTTCAGGACCTTTGGCCCCAGATAGTAGGAAATCCAGTTGCGGACTGTCTCGGACTGGGCTACGTATCCCAGGAATAAGAACCGTAGGAAACGACCCATCACGACTGCGGTTATAAACAGTCGCAGGTCCATCTCCACCAGGCCGGCGCCGATCGTGAACGGCTTGAACGGGACGAACTGCAGGAGACCGGCCAGGAAGACGGCGGCCCAGGCGGAGAACCTGTGCTCGGTCAGTTTGGACTCGGCCCTCGTCAGGTTGGCCTCGCCCACCATCCTGACGGCGATCGGTCGTCCTCCGAAGTAACCGATCGCGTACCCGAGCAGGCTACCTGCGATCGAGGAGAGAGTCACGAGAGTCGCCAGAACCCACGGGTTCATCCGCATCGCGAACGGGAAGACGAACGGTTCTGGCGGGACAGGGAGCACGCTGCACTCCAGGGCGGTAATCACGAGCATCCCTGGTAGGCCCATGGCCCGCTCGAAGTCCATGAAGTAAGCCACGAGCGTCTCCGTGATCGACATCCGACTACGCCCCGAACTTCTCGATGCGGTCGGCCAGGTCACGGAGCACGTTCAGCAGGTGGGGCCCCGAGAAGCGCCCGAGGCACCCTCGTGCCGCCGAGATCTCGTCGTACCTTTCCACGGGGTCGCGTCGCGTGTCCGCGGTCCAGATAACCACTGGCACGGGATCCGCCGTGTGATCACCGACGACCACCGGCGTCGAGTGGTCGGCGGTCAGGCACACCACAGTCTCCTCCGGGTCTACCCCCTCCAGGAGCGTTCCTACCAGCTCCCGGTCCATCCGTTCGATCATCTCGACCTTGCCGCGGGCGTCACCGTCGTGCCCGGCCTCGTCCACAGCGTTGAAGTTGACGAGCACGAAGTCGTGGTCGTCCAGGGCCTCCAATGCTAGCTCGGCCTTCCTCTTCAGGTCGGTGTCCTTACGACCCGTGATCGCGTCGTCCTCGGGCACGTCCATCCCCAGCATCCGGCCGATCCCCTTGATCAGGGACGCACCCGCGACCACGGCCCCGCTCATATTGTAGCGGTCCGAGAACGGCTTGACTTCCTCGAGTTGACCGGCTCCGCGAGGGAGGATCACGTTCGCCGGCGGCTTACCGCGTCGCTCCCTCTTTCGGTTGATCGGGTGGTCCTTCAGCACCTCGTACGCCTTGCGGACGAACTCGTTGACTATATCCGCCGTCCGAGCCGCCGCTGGATCGTCCGAGGTCGGCTTCACGTCCTTCACGGGCTCGCCGGCGCGCTTAGGGTCCGCGTCCGTGATCTCGGCGGAGAGATCGTCGCCTCGCAGCACCAGGACGGCCCTATGACCGACAGCCTCCTTGAACTCGAACTCTACCGGCAGGTCGACCTCTTCATTGATCGTCTCGGCCAGCTCCCGCGTGCCCTCGTCCTCGTTTATCCTGCCGGCTCTGCGGTCCACGACGACCAGCTCGTCGTCCCGTTCCTCGGCCGTCGCGAAGTTGCAGCGGAAGGCCACGTCTTTCGGTCTCACCTCGACACCGGCACCCAGGGCTTCCAGTGGGCCGCGTCCTGGGTAGACCTCGAACGGGTCGTAACCGAGTAGGGCGAGGTGCGCGGTGTCGCTACCCGGACGTACTCCGGGCCGGATCGGGTCGAGCAGACCCACTGACCCCTCCCTCGCGAGCCGGTCCATGTTCGGAGTGTCGGCGGCCTGAAGCGTGGTCTTTCCGTCGAGCTCAGATACAGCTCGATCCGCCATTCCGTCTCCTACGATCACCAGGATCTTCCTCTCCAATCCGGTCACCCTCAGCCGCTCCCGTGGTCGTCACGGAACGCTCGGCGTGCTGTAGGTACATCATCGGATCATCGTGAAGTTCGAGGAGTGTGGACTTCCGACCGCCGACTCTCGGACTTACCTTTTACGCGGTTGGATCCAGGTGCGGGGCCGGAGCCTCGGATCACTACCCTCGAACACCGACGACGGCGTCGACGGGGAACGCACGCAGTTCAACCGTGGCGACACGGTCACCGGATGATCGTGAGATCGGGTGGCGGCGCCACCTCCACGTTCAGACCACGGAACTCCTCCCGCACGCGGCGCGCCAGCTCCTGGACACCGGGCAATTCGCTGTACTCGTGGCCCAGCTCGACCACGGTGATCCCCTCCTTGAGGAGCTCGGCCCGCGCGTGGTACTTGATCTCACCCGTGATCACCGCGTCGACCCCGCACCGCAGGCACTCCGTCACGAGTCCGTCCGGCGCGGCCCCTGGCACCACGAGCACCCGACCAACACCCTCCCATTCCCCGTGGACCGTGGTCAACGGTGAGAGGTTCCGGAGCGCGTTGAGCAATTCCTCCTCCGATCCGGGCACCCTGCACAGACGCCCGAACCCGTCGCACGCCTCGCATTCGACGCGCAGGTTCAGACGACGGGCGAGCGTGTCGGCCACGCCGCCTTCGGCCCGGTCCAGATTGGTGTGGGCCGCGTAGAACACGGCGTCAGTCTCCAGGACCGCCCGGAGCACCCGGTACCAGCGACCGCTGATCCTCCTAGGGAGTCGGAACAGGAGCGGGTGGTGGGTTAGCACCAGGTCCGCGTCTCCGGCTCGCTCGAGCGCGTGGGTGGCGTCCAGGGCGACCATGACTCGCTCCGCCTCACTGTCCAGACCGCCGGGAGGACAGACCTGAATCCCGGGATTATCCCAATCCTCGGCCAGGTCCGGCGGGGCCAGCTCCTCCACGAAATCGATCACCTCCTGGACCGTCGCCAAGACCGAACGCCCCGGGCGAGCGGGTCGATGGTCGATAGAAACCTAACCCATAACCAGGCGGTCCTGTGCGTGGCGACAGCGATCATGATACCGATTAGGGCCCCTCCGATCACATCGTGCGGCCAGTGCACGCCGAGGACCACCCGAGAGCATCCCACGAGTGCTGCCCAGGTCCAGAGGATCGCGGTGAGCGCGTCCCGACGCTCCAGGTGGTAAGCGGCCGCGAGGGCGAAGGAACGGGAGGTATGCCCGCTGGGGAAACTCCCGTAGGGCTCGTCAGGGTTCGTGAGTGGTGAGACCACGTGAAGGACGAAGGGTCTCGGCTCACCGATCAGCCCTTTAAGAACGACCGTGATCAGGATCGTACCGACGACGGCTGTGGCCAGCACGTAAGAGGTACGGCGGTCCCGAAGGTACGTCCAGCCGAGGATGATGAGGGTGACCATGAACGAGGTCTCGGAGAGGAAACGCATCCAAGGGTAGAGCAGCCCGTGGCTTTCCCTCAGGATTCCGGCCTCGATCCCGAGAAGGTCCGGTACCAACCCGATCCCTCGGCGCACGACCGGGGGTCGTATGCATAAGTTTTGCCGCAGTACTTTAATAGTTAAGCATCACATATGATGCAGGGCGTTTTGCGAGTCACGGTCCGGCTGCCGGGTCCCGTACACCGGCGGATCCGGAGGGAACACGGGAGCGTGGCCGGTTACGTCCGTAAGTGTTTGGAAGACGAGCTTACGCGGGTAACGCTACGGGAGCTGGCCGATATGGGTAACGGTCGTCGCCTATCGACATCGTTGGAGCTTCCCGAAGACCTCGTGAGGGAGCTGGATGAAGTCGCGGACCGGCTCGGGATCTCCAGGAACGAGCTCGTGATGTGCCTCGTGTTGCGGGAGTTCTTGAACGAGATGACCGCACGTAGGATCGTACGATCGGACGTGGTAGGCGCCCTGCGCGAGCTCCTCGACGCGCTGAAGGAGGGGTAGGAACTTGACCTCGTCGGTCGTCGTGGAGGGGTTGACGAAGATTTACGAGACCGAGACACGCGGTGAGATCGTTGCGCTCGACGGCTTCGATATGGAGGTGGAGGAGGGCGAGATTCACGGCATCCTGGGTCGGAGCGGGGCCGGTAAGAGCACGCTTATCAGGATACTACGCGGGGTCGAGCGGTTCGACGAGGGTCGAGTCGAGGTGTGCGGGATCGAGCTCACTCACGACTCCCCCAAGTCGCGGTTCACCGAGGTGAAGCGGATTACGGCGATCCACCCGCAGCGCGAATTCGGCCTGTGGCCCGAGACCGCTGCCGAGAACGTGATGCGTAAGCTCTACTGGAAGCGCCGCGGTGCCGAAGAACTCCCCCCGAAGGACTCCTCCGAGTACGAGGAGCTCTACGAGGAGGCCCTCGAGTACCTGAGGATCGTCGGGCTTGAGCACAAGGCCGACCATTACGCGCCCGTGTTGTCCGGAGGTGAGAAGCAGCGCCTGCTCCTCGCGCGTCAGCTCGCGAAGGACCCCGAGGTGCTTCTCCTCGACGAGCCTGCGGCCATGGCGTGTCCCGGCACTAAGCAGCAGCTGCTCGACGCGGTGAGGAACGCGAACGAGGAGAAGGGGATCACCGTGATAGTTGTATCCCACTTGACCGAGATCATCGAGTACTTGTGCGACTCCGCGACTCTCCTCGAGGACGGGCGAGACGTCCTACACGGGAGTCCGCGTGAGGCCGTCGACAGGCTCACCCGAGGTATGCCCGAGCCTGAGCGGGCGCCGGAGCCACGGGATGAGGTCGTCGTCCGCGTGCGGGACCTCGAGAAGCGGTACGCTCTAGTCCGCTGCGGTGAGACCTTCCACATGCGCGGGATCGAGCTCGAGGTGAGACGTGGCGAGATCCTCGCGGTCGTCGGACCGAGCGGTGCGGGTAAGACGGTGCTCCTCCGCATGATAGCCGGGCTCGAGTTTCCCGACTCGGGCGACATTGAGGTCCGCGTCAACGGCGACTGGGTCAGCATGACCGACCTCGGCTACGGCAGGATGGAGGTCCGCCGCCGCGTCGGAATCGTCCATCAGGAGTTCGGTTACGTCCACCACGCCACCGTCCGGGACCTGTTCGCCGGTCGCTTGGGAGTTAAGAGTTCCACCGTCCTCGAGCAAGCCAGGCGCCGCGCGGAGGAGCTCGGGCTCGGAGAGGAGGCTCTCGACGTGCTCTACGCGCTGACCGACCTACCCCGAAAGGAGGCCGAGGCGAAGCTCAAGGAGCTCGACCTCAATCCCGACATCCTCGACGAGCTTTTCCCCAAGTTCCCTTCCGACGAGGTCGAGAGGTTCGCCCGTCCGGTGTTCGAGGAATTCGACCTCCCCATGGAGGTCTTAGACATGAAGTTCGGCGAGCTATCAGGTGGACAGCAAGTACGTGTCGCCATCGCCCTCGAGCTCGCCACCGAACCAGAGGTGCTCCTCCTCGACGAGCCCTTCGGAGATCTAGATCCCGTCACGCTCCGCAGCGTCGCTAACTCCATCAAGCGTATCGTCGACCGCGAGAAGATCGCTACGATCCTCGTCAGCCACGACGTCAGGTTCGTCGAGGAGACGGCCAATCGCGTCGTCCTCGTCGACGATGGTGAGATCGTCATGGAGGGCGACCCGAAGGAGGTCTGCCGAGAGTTCATTGAGCTCAGTGAGGCCCGGTTCCTGAAGGGATGATCCATCTCCATCCTCAACGACTGATGAACTATCCTCTTAGACGACAGACGACGTCGTGATCCCTGAGACGAATCTGGTAATGCTGTGATGGGGGTGAACCACCTGAACCGCTGGGTGGCACCTGTGGTGGTAGGCCTCTTGGGACTGGCTATCCTCGGGCTTGTGACGACACCACGCCGGAAACCCCACGAGAATCCGCGCCTGGTACGCAGGTAACGACCGCGTGTACGTGGCCGTGGTGGACGCCAGGACCGGCGACGCCCTGCCGGGTGCCACGGTACGGATGTACGTCCGAGAGGGAGGACGTTGGCGGGTCATCACCGAGGAGGTCTGAGGGTGAACGGGGACGGCGGAATTCGACGTGTCCAACGTACACTCAGACCTGAGGTTCGTGTTCCAGGGCGGAGGTGGATACGCCCCGTCCGAGAAGATAGTAACCGCCCAGGCGCTGGAGAGGGCCAGAAGGGAATACGGGGGTCAGCCCATACCCCTGTGACCCGCGGGGTAAACCCGGGCCGGGAACCCCGTCGGGGAGGGGGCGGGGACGCCCCGCCTTCTGGACGATGAATCGTTCCGGGTGAAGTGGTAGCTCACTGGCCGCTCTTGGTCCAGGAGAGTGATTCCCCGAGCAGCGGTCCTAGCGTCACGTCCCAGAGCCACTTCCGGAAGGGGACGAGTGCGACTCCTATGCCGTCGTGCTTGACGGAAGTTATGTACACGCACGTGGCTCGTGCTCCATCGAACAGTCTCTCGGCGGCCCTACGGACGTTGGGGTTGTCGGGATCGAGCCCGTACTCGATCACGTATACCGGTCCTTGGAACCGGGACAGTGCCCGTAGGTTGCTCTCAAGCTCGCTCCGTGAGTACAGCCTCCCGGAACCGTCCGAGATCACACTCTCGACGACTAACGCGAACCCAAGCTCTGACTGCAACCTGGCCATATCATCCCCCTCGAATGCCCACGCACCCGCGTTGACCATAACGTGAAGACCGAGACCGTGAGCCGTTCGTGTGATCCATTTCACGGCGTTCAGCTCGTCCTTCCTGAGATCACCGTGCGGATTGACTCGATCGTACCACCGCACGTACCAGCTATGTGAGTGTGCATCCACGACGTCCAGGAACACGCCTTCGAAGCCCAACTCCTTGAACCTGACCAACTCGGAGCGGAGGACATTCCTCCACGCCGGTTCCCAGAACTTGACGGCGTAGTCCCCTGGCCACTCGGGATCGTCGACACCCAGCAGACTCCGCCTTTCGGCCTCGCGGTACATGGTCGGATGGTACTCTGCGACCACACACACTGGGAGATAAGCGATAGGTTTCACCCCTGCGTTTTCGACCTTCTGGAGCTCTTCCTTCGTCCACGGGCGTCCATTAAGGCCGCACCACGGGTCGAGGACGAGGACTCTCGGCCGCTTCTGCAGTACCTCGTTCATCTTCACGTCCTGGTAGTACGTGGCGAAGGGTATGCCGGTGCTTTCTACCATTACCTCCCCCACGATCCACTGGGATAAGACGGGTACCCACGCTAGGAGTACCGTCAATAAGATAAGGTACGTCCTCAAGGTGCAACCCCCATATCACACCGCCACGGTCGGTCGGGCCCCTCTCCTCATCCTTGGGTCGGCTCTGCGGGACCTCTTCATCCCGGATCCCGCGATGCGAATGGATTGCGGAACTCGCCCTGGCCGCACCACCAGTACACGTCGGCCCGTTTATAGCGACTTCTCGAGGGGAACGCCGTGAGCGGTTACCGCGCTATCCCATACAGGCTACGCTACCTAGAGTATGTCATCGGTGAGAGGGCCTAGCCCAGGACCGTTCGTGCTTCGTGCGAGCGTTTCACCGCGAGCTGACCGTTAGTGGTGTCGTCCCTAGACGTTCGGCGCGAGCCCACCGGATCGTTCTGAGGTTGTGTAATGGTGTCATTTGGTAAAAACTGAGTACGAAATCGAATTAGCTCTGGTCGACGGGGTGGTTCAGGACGCGATCATAAGAGGGACCACCTACTATCCCTCTCATCGGACTCTAGCTCCAGGTCGATATCTTCAACCGCTATCTCAGCCGCTCGTTCTGCCCGCTGGAGCAAGTCCGAGATGTCGTCCTCGGGTTCCACCTTTTCGACTTCGCCGCGTAGCCTTTCGAGCTCCATCCTTAGCATGTATATCTCGTGTCGGAGGGCCCGGAGCTCCTCGATCAACTCCCGGACGAGTTCGGCCTCACTCACGGAAGCCTCGCCCCTTTAGGGCGGAAGAGGGGGCTATTTCTAGTTTTGTTTCCTACAGGAGCCGTCGGTTGGTGGATGATCCGCGGGGATCCTTGGGTATGTTCACCGCCGGACCCCTCCGATGTGAGGATCGCTTCGACCGGTCCGACAGCCCGATGAAAGGGTTGGATCGAACGGGACCGGGCTACCGCCTCCACGGCTCTTTTTTCCAGTGTATCCGGGTCGTCCCGTGGTTAACGATCTCGTGTGTTCATCGTCTGGCCGCTAATCTCGCGAGTGTGTCGCGCGCTTTCCGGGAGCATCGGGACCTCGTCGGGAGACGCTGCCGGTCCGTGAAGGGTATGGATATGGGCTCCAGAACGGTTTTAACTCCAGGTTGACGGTGTCGGGGACGGCCGCGCGGAGGATGACGGCCTTGTGTGTCAACGGGACCCTGGAGCTCCCCGATCGGCAGCGTGAAAGAGTGTTGCTTGAGGCTGAATCTCGGGGAGCGGTTAAAAGAGTTGGGGTTGCAGATCGGTAGGCTACCGAAGTACGGGTTCGGGAGCGTAGCCGGTCGTGGGTCGTCGACCGAAGGGTGTGCGCTGCGCGGAGGATGGGGAATTGCGATTGGAAACCGTGGACTGCCGGGAAGGTAAGTTGGCCGACGCGACCGAGGTGTTCCTGGTCTGAACTCCTCGACGAGCTCGCCAGCTATACGGTCCGACCCACGTCCAGTGCGGAGCTAGAGCGAGCTTAGGAGAAGCTCGAAGGGGAGATCGTTCCCAAGGACTACCTTGAGGTGCTCCGGGCGTTGTCGGGCGGACACCCCGGGGCGGTGATCGGGAGAGCCGTGAAGAACGTGGGTCTCGGGACCGCGGTTGCTCGAGCTGCTCGTCTTGAGGCTTCGGGAGACGTGGACGGGAAGGGAAACGGAAGCACGTCAACTCGAGGCTCCTACGGAGGTCCATGGGTAAAGCCACATCGGAGGGGGGATTAGAGGAGAAAGTCTCACCCGGATGCGCCTTCGTGTTCGAGCGACGATGGTAACGTATCGTGTCGTGCTACCGTCGTTTCCGGATTCTATCGAGATGTCGATCTCGGCTCGCGTTGAGAACTTTGAGAGTCCATCGGAGCCCGTAGATCTCACCCGAAACGCGCCGTTCGTTCTGGGGTGGTGGAATCCGACGGACGGTATGAAGCCCTGTGTTCATGTGGGAAGAGTCCGGTTCTTCTACTTCCGACGGTATACGGGCGCTTTCGGGTGGTGTGCGGTTTAATCGTAGCACTCTATCGGCGTACAATGGTACTATCGTACGTCGAGTTAGGCGGTGCACGGGCTTCGGACAAACCTTAAGGCGTAGGAACACATGTTCGGAAGTGATTGAAAGACGAACATTGGGGGATAATCATGCGTACCATCGCCCTGCTGATCGCAGCGCTGGCGATCCTAGGTGCTGCGTCCGCGACGACGTACTATTGTCCGGTTACCGGTCGGTACTTCGACGACTCCACAGCCCCAGGGAAGCACTGTGGCAACTTCGTGGATGAAAACGGTGATGGGTACTGCGACAACCTACGGGTTCTGAGCGGAGAAACGAGTGCAGAGACGAGTGAGTCTGGAGAAGTCTCGACGAGTAGCACGTCGGAACAGCAATCTTCCGCCACGAATGCGACCTCATCAACAGCTCCTGTGGGCCTTGTCGCCGTGATCGCAGGTCTTGTAATCGCGGCGGTGCTGCTGCGGCGCCTCTAGCCCACACGCCCTTTCAGTTTATCTCTTGGCAAGGGGTCTCAAGACATGCTGAAGACATTCGGGTCCAGGGCGGCGATCATGATGGTTATTCTGGCCTATATCCTGATGGTTCCCTCACACTTGACGTGGGCCGGGAAGCCCGCCGAAGACGCCAAAGAGGCGATGGCGGAGAAGAAGAACGATCAGAACGATCAAGGGATTCAACAGGAACAGCGATCGGTGGGAGGGGGCAAGGGCCCGGAGGGAGAGTCTCCCGGCTCGACAGGTGGAGGGTCGGCCGGCAGCGGCTCGTCCGGTAGTTTCGTTTGCACGGGCAACTGCGCGGCGTGTCCGAACCCGTGTCACTGAGCTCCGCTCTTCTTCCGAACCGTAAATTGTCCGTTATCCGCCTATTTATCCGACCCGTGAACGTCCGTCTAACACCGGACGTGTAGGGGAGGATGTCGGGTATGGAGATCCGAAAGCTGAGAGTGGCGGCCCAGCTCATCTCCGCCGGTGTGGCTGCCGTCGGTGTAGCGTTCGGGCTCAAGGTTGTGGTACCCGGAATCGCGGCGGGCTGCGCCGGTATCATCGACACGGGCACCGTGCTCTTGATCCTGCCGGTCGTGGCGGCCGGGCTCGTGGCCCTGACGCAGCTAACGGCGATCGCACTGGTGGGTTGGATCGTGCCGGCGATCCTCGTCGGAGGCTCCATTTGCGGTTGGATCTGTCCCTTGGGGCTTGTCCAAGACGCGCTCGAGGGTCTCGGTAGTAGACTAGGCCTGATCGTGCACCGCCCGCCCGGTCATGAGGTGCTCCTATACCTGAGGTACGTAATCCTGGTTGCCACTCTGGTGCTCGGACCATTTGCCACATATAAGCTCTGGTACAAGGTCTGCCCGATGCACTACCTATCCTACATCCTGCTGGGACGGCAAGAGATCGGCCTTTACTCGGCGCTCAAGATGTCAGCAGCGTTCGGTATACTGGGAGCGTCCGTGTTCGTTCCACGGTTCGTATGCCGTTACATCTGTCCGGTCGGTGTCCTCCTGCGCCTGGCGAACGGCTGGAGTCTACTCGATCCGCTCCTTAAGGACAAAACGGAACTCGTTCGAAAGGGTTGCAAAGGCTGCAAGGTCTGCACGGTATGTCCCAAAGCCCTCGACCCGGCCGAAGCGTTCCCAAACGATTTCGACTGCATGAGGTGTGGGAGATGCCTGAACTGTCCTATCCATCTGAGGATGGTCGGTGAAGGCTGACGCTAGGACGAGGGAACCCACTCGTCACCTCCGACCTCGTCTTCTGTCTGATGGGGGTCGCGGTCGAACTTCACCTGGTCTGAGGAAGGGTCCGAGACAGAGGTCCGCTCCGGATCGTTTTGTAACTCGTAACGACCCACTGGTTGAATTGAGGAGATCGGCGGCGTCGTAGCGGGTCATAGTCTTCTGGACAGATTTCACGCCTCCGATCGAGACCGTCGGGTCCACCTTGAGACAGGATCGAAGCCGAGTCGGACGACCAGGTCCGGATCTACGGGGGAAGGTCGTAGGATGGGGCGAGGGGAGCGCCGAGCTCGAGCTCACCACACCCGACGTTCGGTGTAAACCGACTGAAGATCGAGGAATCCGACGCCGAGTGGAGTTAAAGTGGAACGACCGTAGGTTGTTGTTAGATTCCGGAAAAGCACAACCCCTAACGGGGGGATACCCTTCGCGTGTAAACCTGAACGGGCTGGAGATCGAGGTCACCGAAGGGAGCTTCGTGAACGAGGTATATCACTGGTTTCGGAAGGAAGGATTAGCCGCAGTCGCTCAGGTGAGGATCCCTGGGGTTAGAGGTCGTGTAGATCTACTGGTCGTGGATCGCAGGCCCGTAGTCGTGAATGTGGGGTTCCCAGGCGTCGAAATCACGGACGAGGACCTGCGTAGGGCGCTCCGGTACGTCCGAGCGATCATCGAACGGAACTCGGACTTGGAGCCGGCGGCTGTCGTAACGAACATGAGGGAAGCGTGGTACCGGGACGACCCGATAGGTGAGTGGAAGAAGGAGGAACTGGAAGACCCGATGTCCGACCTAGTCGTGCTGGTTCGGAAGCTCGTGCGTACCGGGATCGAGACGGAGGAGCGTAGATCGGAAAAACCGGGGGACACCGAAAGGATGTTGCCGTGATCACGTCGTTCACAGCCCTCGGTGTGAGTCATCGACGACAGTCTCGATTGCACTCGATCGTCCCGAGGCGTCTCGGTCAGATAGCCACCTCCTATGGGTTACGTCAGGCAGTACTTGAATTAGAGTGGCGGCACGGTCTGGGGTGGACCGCGCTAGGAGGTTATACGCGTGGAAACTCCCCCTCCGATCCCTCAACTGCCGTCGGGCAATTACCTTTCAACACTATTGTCCTTTCCACGAGTTCCCAGACGACGGTAGCTCAACGGGCTCGAACCGACCTTCCTCCACGCTAGTGGACTGGGGTCCACGAGTCACAGTAGGTTTCCCGTGTCACCGACGCGGTGTTTACAATTCTACAATCTACATACGCACCAGGGACGTGTCGATAGTCGATACTTCACTTATCTCACCCGTTTCGGGTCGTAGTACTGGTCCGTGGGTCCGGTGACAGGCGGTTACTCGGATAATGGAGTGAACCCGCGTCGTGGCAGGATCGAAGCCTTGGGTCGGAACACTCGACCAAAGTTCGTGGGTGTATGGGCCCCCGTGCACCGAAGAGGCTTAAAGTCGAACCGTCGACGCCCAGGAGGGAGTTCGATGGCTGTCGAATGGGAGTTCGTGAGGGCTATGGAGTGTGCGATAACCTTGGCCACGGTTAGGCTGTTCGGAGAGCGTGGGAACGCGACTCGTCGAGTCATGGCAAGGATAATGTGCTCCACGAAGATCTACCTGACGATCCACGGGAGGCGCTGATCGAGCTACTGGAACCGTTTGCGGAGGTGGAGTTGGAGGAAGACGAACTTCGGGTGGAGGGCTGTCGTCTGTGCTACTCGAGCTTGATCCGAGACGTGGCGGATCCAGAGGAACTCGAAATTATACGCCAGGTCCCGCCATGTCCGTTCGTACTACTGTTCAATGAGCTCGCGAAACGGAAGGGATGGGACGTACGGATGAAACCCGAGGTTACTCCGTTGTCCGGTGAGACGGAGCCAGGGTCTTGCGTCCAACGGTTGATCTCCGACCGGTCAGGGACGGAGTGATGACGGTCGTCCCCTGCCGGTTCCACGGTTTCTCGCTCCCAGTTATTGCAGTGATACAAGCACTTCGAAGTGAATCGGTCCCATCGTGCCGTACACGTACATGAAAACACATGTGATACACGTCCCGGCGTACGTTCCCGTCCGTCAAAGGACGGCAATGTCGGGTGGTAACGCCTAAGCTTCCTGGCGCCGTCTCAAAGACCTATAGTACTGCAAGGAAAACGGGTGAATCAGCCGGGCCCGTATCTCGGTGGTTCGTGGTGGGTGTGAACACGCACCGGGCGGTGGCCACCCTGAGCTTGCAAGTTTCGCGGTGGAGAGTTGTGGTAGTCACGCCATGGAATCGTGAACATCTTCCGAGTCACTCTCCCGCCGACCCGTCATGCGCTCGACGATGTCCGGGAGCTCCCGACGTAGGGTGTGGTAAACCCGCGTCAACGGGATCTCGGCCGGGCATGCCGTCTCGCACGCCCCGCACTCCACGCAGTACAAGGCGACGCATTGGGCCACGTGAGCGTGCCAGAACTGGTTAGGAGGTATTCTACCCCGACCCGAGAACTCCCAACAACCCTCCTCGCACGCCGAGCATACTGGACACACCTCTCGGCAGCTCCGGCACTTGACGCACCGGTCGAGGGCTTCCAAAGCCTCCGTCAAGGAACCTTTGTCCAGTGTCTCGCTCCTCCAGTACTCGGCCATCTTCCGCATTATCCCGTCGATCTTCTCCCTGGTCCGCATCGACTCGTCCGGTGCTTCCCTGATTTCCACCCTACCGTCCTCCCGAGCCCCCGCTAACAGCCCGGCACCCACTTCCGTCTTAACCTCGACGAAAGTCCACTCGCCGCGGAGATCCTGTGGGACTCCCCAGTTACCGCAGGCCAGGTCGACGCTCTTAGGCACGTTTTCGTCGCACCTTCGGCAGTTCTCCCTGCGTCCGGAACCACTTCCCTCCAATACGTCGATCGGGACGGAGACCTCGGTACCGTCCTCCGTTTCCAGGATGAGGCGCCCCTTGACGATCTCTTCTCGTTCGACGTTCGAGGGATCGACACCGTGCTCTTCCAAGATCTCCAGCACGACCCACGGTTCAAAGGTTCCACCGCAGTTGAGGCCTATCCGGTACACCCTGTTCAGGTCCACGAGGTCCCTCTCGGCGAGCCTCTCGAGGGCTCTGGCGTCGCAAGGTCTACAGGTGACCGTGACACGCAGCGTTGGGTCCTCCCGGTGCAGTTCCGCCACGATCCTGGCCAACTGGACCGGCGCGCAGTGGTACGAACCCGAAGGGACCTCGGACGGATCGTCCACGACCACTGGCCGTCCGTCCAGTACGTCGGCACCGCGCTCCACGCAGACGGCGACGTCCGACAAGCCTTCTTCCAGAGCGTACCTCAGGAGCTCCGTGACGGCGCCACCACACGCGGCTACCTCTACGGTCTCAGGGTCCGAAGACCTGACGAGGTAGCATCCGCCGACTTCAACGTCGAGACGGGGCATCGAGAACCCCCTTAGGAGTCCGTGGAGGCTGGTCTGATGCGAGCTGGGACGCGCTTGTACTCCGGGATACCGGACTCCGGGTCGCGGACGTTGTGGGGTGTTAGGACGTTCTCTCCGAAGTGGAACGGCGTGAAGATCACGCCCTTCCTGACCCGATCGGTGACTTCGGCGCGGCACTTCCACTCCCCGTACGGTGTCTCGACGACCACTGGATCGCCGTTTCGCACGCCGAACTCCTCCGCGTCCTCCGGATGAACCTCGACGAACGGTTCCGGGACTTCCCTACACAGGAGCCGCGACCGCCGGGTGACCGTCCTGGTGTGGAAGTGCGCGAACACGCGGCCCGTGGTGAGAATCAGCGGGTACTCATCGTCGACGTCGCGGTCCGGTTCCTCGTACTCCAGGTCCTCGGGTGCTGGGAACTTGGCTTTCCCGTCCTCGGTGGCGAACTTCTCGGTGTGGAGGACCGGTGTGCCTGGATGATCTTTGCTAGGGCAGGGCCAGTGGATCCCACCCGGCCGCTTTCGCAGTCGATCGTACGTGATCCCGCGGTACTGGGGGACGACACGGCGGATCTCCTCGAAGACCTCCCGGGGAGACGAGTGGTCGAAACCCTCAAGACCCAGCCGGCGTGCCACTTCCTCGAGTATCCACCAGTCGGGCCGGGCCTCACCCGGTGGCTCCACGGCCTTCTCCGCGAGCTGGACGCGGCGATCGGTCGCCGTGAACGTACCCGTACGCTCCGCCCAGCCAGCCGCCGGCATCACGATGTCCGCCAACTCCGCAGTCTCCGTCAGGAACAGGTCCTGAACTACCAGGAACTCGAGGCTCTCGAGCTTCTCGATCGCGTGGTGGATGTTCGGCTCCGAGACAGCGGGGTTCTCGCCGACGACGTACATGACGGTGACTTCGTTCGTGTCGAAGGCCTCCGTGAGCTTGAGGCCGGGTTCGTCCGGTACCTCAAAACCCCAAATTTTCGATATTTCATTCGCTGTTTCCGCGTTGATCGGCCGGTACCCGGGGAACAGGGTCGCCAGGGCGCCTACGTCGCACGCTCCTTGGACGTTGTTCTGTCCTCGGAGAGGGTTGACGCCCGTGCCCTGCCTTCCCACGTTGCCCGTCAAGAGGGCGAGCGCGCACAACGCGCGGACGGTTCGGGTGGCGATATCGTGATGCGTGATCCCCATGCAGTAGAGGACGCATCCGCGGTCCGCCTCGGCGTAGCGCACGGCGGCCTCACGTACGTCTCCGGGATCCACACCGGCGATCCCACGAACGTCCTCTTCCGAGACTGCCTCGAGGACGTATTCTCTGAACGTCTCGAACCCGGTGGTCCTCTCCTCGATGAACGTCCCGTCGTACATACCTTCCTCGACGATCACTTTGGCCATGTAGAGGAACACGATCAGGTCGGTCCGCGGCTTTACCTGCAGGTGTATATCGGCCAGCTCCGCGATCTGCGTACGCCTCGGGTCCAGGACGATGAGGTCCGCGTCGTTCTTCTCGATGCTCTGAAGGATCCGGCGGTACACGATCGGGTGTTGCTCCGACGTGTTCGAACCCGCGACCAGGTAGCAGTCGGCCTCGGTCAGGTCCGGGATCGAGTTAGTCATCGCTCCGGAACCCATGAGCTCGGACAGTGCGACCACCGTAGGAGCGTGTCATAGGCGCGCGCAGTGATCCACGTTGTTCGTTCCAATGGCTCGTGCGAGCTTCTGCGCCACGTAGTTGTCCTCATTCGTGGCCTTCGCCGAAGTGACGAAGTACACCTCCTCTGGTTCGTGTGTCGAGAGGACTTCGGCTACCTCCTCGAGCGCCCTGTTCCAGGAGATCCTGCGTGGCTCGCCCGACTCGCTCATCTTGACCGGTCGTTCCAATCGATCCCTCCGCACGGCCTCGGGCAGCTCCCAGAGCTTAACACACTGTCTACCTTCGTTCACGGGGTGTCGCCTCCAAGGTTCGAGGAACTTGATCTCCTCGCCGTCGGTGCCCACGAGGACGCCGCACCCGCACCCGCAGAAGGGGCACACCTGTGGGACGAACCGCATCCGGACCACGGGTTCTCACCCCCTTCGGTAGCGGAGAACCGGGAGTGGGGACCGGGGTTTCGGCCGCGGTCCCCGGGCCCGAACCCCCGCGTGGGGGCCCTTCGGGTCGACGGTCCCCTCGTTCGGGGTTCCCGCCGACCTACATCGGGACGGGCCCGGATTCCCCCCGCGGCTTACTCCCCCGGCCCCCGACCGGTCGCCGACGGCGAGCTGATATAAAACCTAAGAGTCCGCGACGCCCGATTCGGAGGGCCAGGAGGCGGCGCCCGAATTAGCGTACTGTTTTTTAACTTACCGACCAGTGTCTGTGTTCGCAAGTTCTCAATCTCCGCATGACCTGAGTACGAGTACCGGGCCGATCCCGACACGACGATGGGGCATGATCGCCGTCGAACTTTCATGAGCACTCATATAGTCCAGAATTTATGTTACTTTTGACGTAATTCGCACTATGTTACAGTCGCGTAGCTCATCAAGATCTCGACACGGCTTCATACCGTTCGACGCGCGTACCACGATGGGGATGGGATCCCGCCGAGGCTCGTCGTCATTCTCGCTATCGTCGTGCTCGTCGCAGTGACAAGCATCGTCGCGGAGAGATACCCGGCCGTGGAAGTGCGGGAAGCGAGCCCTGACCCTCGAATGAGGGTAAGCGTCCGCCCGAAAGCTGGTACGTGGTCCGAGACGGCGAGGTTCGACCTGAGATGGAACTTCCAGAGAGTCACTGACGAGCTTTACGTGTACCGAAGGATCTGTGCATGATTCACCGTGGTCGCGAAGAGTCGACTGTGAGGTACTTTACAGGACGTATTAGCGTCGGTAAGGGAATTATGGACAGGTTCGGACATGTGGAAATGTCAATCTGGATCTCATGATGTCGGAGTTTACCTCTATCTGGACGGTGAGGAGGTGAGGCGATGCGGGTCTGTTGTGAGGACGGTGATCGAGTGAGGGCATGTCCTGTCGGGAGATCACGGCGAGCAAGAACATCACTTGGAAGAACACGACAACTGGAGGAAAGACGAGGAAGAGCTCGTACATCAACCTTCGAAAGAGTGACTTTCCACAGCCCGGGAATCGCTCGAGAGCAAGTATGAACATTCAACTTCCGGTAACTCAGGTTCAAGCGTCTGAGACGTTTACCGGGACTTCCACCTAGCTCACGAAAGCGGGCTCACCTCGGAAGGAGGTGTTCTCAATGCACAACACTCCGAGCGGGTCACGGCCAGTGAAACCATCTCCGAGCGCTCCCGTCGGCGCCAAGGGCGAAGTACGAAGAGCCGCGATAGTGACTATCGCGATGAGATATGGCCTCGGGATCATAGCCATTCCTCACCGGGTTCAGTCCGGACAGGTATCCATCGTCGACACCCGTCGTAGTTCCCGTAGTTCTTGGGACTTTAAGTGTTTCCGAATCTAGAAGTATGTATCATAAAATTAGAGTTTGGTTTCTAGTTTCTAAATTGTTCAACGCGAGCGTGGTCCGCACGTGAGTGTGGGTTCGCCACCCAAGATAAGATGGGTTAGTCGACTGTCGTCGAGCTGCCGTGCGAGATCTCGTACTACCTCTTCGACGACGGTGCCCGAGCCGTGCACAGGCGTACGAATCCACGACTCCGAGTCGCATGGGGGTCGCTCCTGATTTTCGTTGGATTGTAGCGTTCAATCCGAGTGTTAAGGAGCATAAGAGCTTTCGAAGGAGGCGCGTCTCGGGAGGCCGGACGCGCTTACCCACCCTCCTTGAGGCGGCGGGCGAGCTCCACTTCCGGATGATCAAAGGATAGCTCGGCAACGTCACACACAATCCGCCACGCGTTCGGCCCGACGTAGCCACCTTCCCACGACCCTTCCTCGAACTCCAGTAGGAGCCTATGGAATTTGTCTATGGGGTCCCATCCACTCGGGTTATTCCGATCGTTGTAGGCTTCGAGGTACGCGGTTCCGTCCAGCAGCTTGAGGGCCGGTGGAAGCACGTCAAGGCGACACTCCTGGGCGAGCTTCAGGACCTCGTGCTTGGGAGCCTCATCGTACCCCCAGCGTCTTCGGTACTCGACGTAGAAGCGATCGTACTGCGGGATGAAGGTGCTGAAAATGTAAAAGAGCACGGTCGAGACTAGTAGCGTGATCGCCGCGACCGTGACCGTCGGCACGGAGAGGTAGAACGCCGTTAAAGCTGCGAGGGACGTCACGATGGAGGCCATTCGGACGGTGTTCCCGGCGCGCCACGCCCACTTGAGAGCCAATATTCCCCGACCCACCGCCGCGAGGTAGAACGGTATCGCGACGAACGCCGGGATCGGCACCCCATACAAGGGCCATCGGCCCCGTCGATTCGGTGGCGTTCGTGAAACCACGAACTTCACGGGAAGTTCGACCGGTGTGGACTTTCCGTCTTTCGGTCGCTTCAGAGGGTGCGGTTCCGGTGTAAGAACGATGTGGCCCGAGCTCCTCGGTGGGGCTTCGGTCCGTGCCCACGGTCCCGTCGCGCACTGTTCGACATCAGATCGGCAAGGATACGGACTCATCGCACTCGTCCGGGCTCGGGCCAGAAGCGACCGAGCCCACCGGAGGTATTTTCGGACGGCGCGATCCGGCCCGGGTCGGTGGCGGGATGAGGATTCAACCTGGCGCTCGCGGACTTGTGACGACGGTGGGGGTCACCGACCGCTAACGAACTCACCTCTACCGGTCTTCCTCGCATACGATCGGCTACGTGCCCGTCGACTTCACCCACCTCGGAACCACACGAGCCCCATGATATAGTCCCGTCGAGGAGGGTCCTGACGTCCATGTCGGGATGAACAAGTCGAGACGAGCGTCCAACCCACGGACCACCGACCCATCCTCATCCCAGAGGATCCATCCGACCTGTTATGAGCTCGACGTACCTCGTGAAAGAGCTCTACGGCGACCGAGGAGAGAATCCAGAGTAGAGGATCGTGCGATCCTCGACCCGCGATCTCGTCCGAATCTGAGTCGAGAACGGTCCATGGAACGTCTCGACACACCTTCCACTTCTGGTGGTGCCAAGTGATTCCTGACGTGTCAACGTGGTGTGAGGGTCGCTACTTTGCCGATCTCCTCACGGGACACGGTCGGATCATCGTGAGAACGGGGGACCGGGACGACGGGCCTCGGACACCCCGTCCCTCGTCACGGTTCAGCCTCGGGGTAGGTTCCTCATCGGTCCGACTGGAGACGTCCCGACGTGCGGCGTCTGAGCTTATCACAGCTACCGAGGCCGGTGGCAGGAACCGGTAGCTGCTTTCACGTTGTGCTAACCTCCGGGTGTCTTAACGCACGAAGTCATCCGGGCGAGGGTGGGTCCTGACGGTCACGTGATGCCCTGTTGGGTGTGCATTTGGACGGGGACGGTGTCCCCGGGATTATCAGCGGGACCCTCACAGTGGCGGGGGGACACCCCGCCCTCGGACCCGCCGGGACGACCCGGGTTCCGTCCCCCTTCGGTTCCCGAACGGTTGAGCTTAATACCTACGCGGGCATCGGAGCCGATACGTTCGAGATTCCGCACGCCCGGGCTCACCTCCGTCTTCATCTATGTATAACCTTCCTGCGCTGGTCCCGGTATTGACCGCGTTGGCGGCCATCGCGATAGTATTGACCTGGAAACGCGTTTCCACGTCCTTCGATTCCGACAGGCTCAGATACGGCCTGCGCATCCCCCATCTGGAGTGCGAGAAAGGAGTCCCGAGAACGTCGTCGCGGACGGTACGCAAGCTCGGCGAGCTCCCAGTCATAGTGATCGTAGGCTCGATTGGTGGCGTCCCGCTGAATGAGCTCCGAGTAGAACCGCCATCTTCCGAGGTAATCTCACGATGTGGTCCTCGTTTTAGAGGAAGAAGTGTGAGACGTCGCCGTCCGGGCGCGAATCGGGACCGTAGCTACGTTCCCCTTTCACCCGGTGATCGTGCTTCAGAGGGTTGAACAGGCGGCTCTAGCGATGTACCTAGAAGCCACTGGTGAGCCGCGACGGAACGGGTAGGAACGTTCTGCACACGGAAGGATCGTGAGATGTCTCACACGGTGCCCGGCGGATGGAAACTCGCGACGGATCGGCGTTTCGGGACAACCTTATTAACGCTTCCGAACACTATCGACTGTCGAACGTTAGAACGGACTGGGGTGAGCTCGGATGCCGCCCTTCGGCTACATGTTCTGTCCCATGGGATGCCCTATGTGCGGTTACGGAGGATCGATGATGGGGTTCGAATGGATGCTGTGGCCGGTGTTCGCGGCCCTGAAGCTGACCGTCGGTTTGGCCGTGCTGGGACTGATAGCGTACGTGGTGCTGCGCCTGCTGGGTCTGCGACCGGCCGACGTGGTGCGAGAGCTGAAGCGGGATTACAGGGACCTCAAGACTGAGCTGAAGCGAGGGTAAGCACACCCTCTTCACCTCCCATTCGAAACTACGTGAACAGCAACGGATGCGATCCCACAGTTACCTCTTCCGAGTTTAGGGAGCCGTTTCCCGAAATCCTCACAGTGTTCCCGTCCGACTGAGCCGGTATCGGAAAACTCTCTCAGCCGTGTAGTCTCAGGATTCTCGTTTTAACTCCTTTTGATTTGACTTTATTCGATACCTTCACGTGGACGCCCGCATCTCCACGGGTAGTACAAGAGTGTGACCGGCACCGGAGATTCCGAGGTCGTGCCGAGCGTACGGGCGGAGGCAGGCGTTACATCGGCACGAGTTCTCCGACGTGTGGGAGTTAAAACTCGATGTCGGTTCGTGAGGTGACTACGTCGCTGGCTGATGTTCTCGTCGCCTTCGCAGGAGTTTCAGGATCAGGTATAGACCAAAGGCCATCAGTAGTAGGACTAGCAGTCCTACGGCGATGATCGCCAGAAGCCCTAGTTTCAGCAGGCTTCCCAGCGGGCCGGCCTTGTGTCCGTAGAGATGGTATCCGTGGTAGTAATGGTGTCCGTACCCAGGGTAACCGTAGTAGTGGTAGATAATCACTTTTTTCCTACCGAACAGTGCGGTCAAGTCAAGGTTCAAGTATGCACCCCCCTACGCGCTCGAGCGCGTACAATCATGGCGCAAAGTTATAGATGTCGGTTTCGACCGAGTGGCGCAGGAACCAGTATGCGGAAGGATGTTGTTCCCGATGGTCCTGGCGACGCGTGATCACTGGGGGAGGGTCAGAACTTCGGGGGGTAAGAGTGCCACCCATGACCTCATTAGAAAGCGAACTTCGCGAAGCCCTCAGGGGGCGCAGACTTCGCAAGAAGTGGGCTGTGGCGGCGGTCGTGTACTTGGCCTGGAAAATGTATGGGAAGCACATATCCGCAGGTGACATCCGTGACGTGCTCGAGTCAGTGGGTTACGAGATCAGCGAGCACGCCGTCCACGCGTACATGTCCGGTCTCAGGGAGCTCATCGGGAGGCGGAGATCCGGTCGTAGGACTTTGTACATCGTGAAGAACGAGGAGGAGATGCGACGCAAGCTTTGGGAGGCGCTCAGGAGCAGCATGGAACGGATATCGAATGAAGAAAAGGAGACGCTGATAGAGTCCATACTTGGGAGAGATCGCAAGAGAAGGGATCCCGAAGTCGAGAACCTCGTCCTCATTTGGAGAAAACCAACGGCTGAGTATAGGAGGAGAATAACTAACAGCGTGTATCCCGGGAACAGGCTCCGGAAGATCCCTAGTACCTTCGGGACGTTCAGGGGTGTCTGGGGATTCGGCCCCGGCGAGAAGGTGTGGGAAAGTCTCGGTGAGGGAGACGTGCTTCTCTTCAGGGACGATAGGGGCGAGGACCGCTACCGGTACTGTGGCGTGGTTGCAAGCAAGTGCAATGATCCTAAAGTCTCCACGATCCTATGGGGAGACGATAGATGGGAGAGGTTGGTCATGCTGGCGGAGGTCCGGCTTGTGTCGTTGCCGGCGAGTGAGCTGAACGAGCTGCTCGGATACCGACCAGAGTTCCGGCCCAGGGGCGCGATGAGGGTGGACCCGGATCGCGTGAGTAGGCTCGTGGAAAGACACATAAGTGTGCTCGAATTCCTGAGAGAGTACGAGGAGTGAGCGACCGTGAAATTAACCTAAGGTTATCGACGAAAGAGTAATTAGAATCCGGACCTCGTTTGTGTTAGTGGATGTTCGTTTGAGTTCGTGGTGGGGCTCCCTACCGGTCGGGGGTGAACCCGAGTTATGCCGGCCAAGGTCGTGAAAGACCACGTCGTACCACTGGAACTGGAGGAGATGGACGAGAAGGATGATGTCGATAAGGACCTCCCGAGAGGACGGAATATACTGGAGAGGATCGTCAGGGTGGTCGCGATGGCGATCCTCCGGGGATACTCCGTGGAAGATGTGACTAAGATCGTCCGGAAAGCCTTGAGCTTGAAGCCCGTGGATAAGGCCTTGGATCTCCTTGAGACTGTTTTCTCGTTGGAACCCTGTGGGGTTGGGGTGCAGGGAACTCGCACGTTCATGGAATTCTATAGGGAACGCAAGGTGGCCGACGTGGAGGTATAACGCGTATACAACGACTCGCGCCCTCGCTCCTCAGACCGCCTCTTTACCAAATATTGTTTTAACATCTCGCGGACTCGGGAGACCTGCCGCCTTAGCACGCGTGATATTCACGAGATTTCGACGCGAGATTCCACCCCAAAGCCCGCCGTTTGTAAGGATCGTCGAGGGGACGCGGTTAGGTGGGGGCTTTCGGGTGGTCTTCGTCCTTCGATGACGAGAAAGATGTCGGTTCAGTTAAGTCCGCCTTCATCATCCTGGAGTCAGAACCGAGGGCGTTCCACATCACTGGATCACTACCTCATGAGGGATCGAAGTTCGAGTCTCTCCCGCCTGTCCCGGAGTGTTGATCTCGGGTTAACGTTCCAGAATCCCGCCGATAGTCGAGCTCACGGAGGTGTCGTCGGTATCGTTTCGATTTCCATGACGATATGTGGGGGAGGAGAAGCGTCCTGACTCACGGGCGGCGCCCGAAAATCGCCAGCGCAACCAACGCCGTCGCCGTCACTATCGGCGGAACTGGAACTTTCCCTAGAACGCCCTTCGCCGTCTCGTACACTTCTTTCGCCGTCTGCGCAGCTGTGACTACGTCGTTCAGGTGCTGCTCAACGAAGTTAAGCGCGTCCCGCGCGGTATCGATCATCCGCTCCAGTTCCTCCTTACTGCTGAAGAACTCGAGCAGCTGTCGTGCCATCTCATCACCTGCTTCCGCGAGCTCCTTCAGCTCGCTCCTGTTTATATCGAAGAAAGCCTGCGCGTTCACCTGTACCGTCGCGTTCACGTCGATCCTCGCTTTGGTGTCGACGTTCACACGCTCCGGGATGGCGGCCTCCGTCATCCATACTATCGTTTGGGAATCCCTCTTCCACTCCTTCGGGTCGACCACACCATCCACGCGGTCGCAGACGGCTTTAACCCACTCCGTGGTGAGATGCCGCTCCTCGGTGTGCGTACCTTCCGTGGTTACCACCTTGATCCCAACGTACCTCGCTTCGATCTCGCTCCATTTCGGCACTACCATCTCGCCTCTCGGATGACGCCCCATCGGGTTCAGACAGTACGCCGCGAACACTTCATCTAGGCCGTTCGGGAACTTGACCAGTGACCCGCACACCTCTACTTTCTTCATCGGTACGGGCACCAGGAATGGTTGCGTCTTGAACTCTCCAGAACTTGCTAGATCGTCCTTTTCCACCATGACTAGGTAGAGATATTCCTTCCCGGGTACCACTGCATATTCTCCTGCATCCACCTGCGTACCGGGGCTCACTTCGACGCGTACTTCGAACGTCCCCGACACCTCGCCCTTGATAGGATACTCCGCCGCCGCGGTACTCAACACCGCGAGGAACGCGGTCAGGACGGCGACCGTGACCCTCAACGTTGGTGGACCCCAGTCCGCCCCCCGCACCCCCTATAAGGATAACCGTTTCGGGACACGCCGTCACGTATCGACGAGTGCGACACGTCGTCGGTCAGTGATCGGGATCCGATTCGACGGGACTTCCCGGTTCATCACCGTTCGAGACCGGATTTCGGACACCCTTCGACCGACACGACCCTCATCGTCTACGCCCACGCGTTAGAACGGCACGACCTACTTTCTCGTCGATACCGGGCGACCGACTGCGCACCACCCACGCCGACGACCGCCCGATTCCATCGACTATAGAGCACCGACGGCGTCGAAGGTGCCGGTTCCTCAAGGATTGACGACAGTATCCCGACGGCTCGTCGGTAGGAGGGGGGCGATGTAAGCGCTCACGAGATCCAAACCTGCTAAGTACGTGTTTTGATCCTCCATGAGAGAGGATCGCACGCGAGCGATTCAGCGGAATCGGCCCCGCCCTCTAAACTAATAACATAAGGTGTCATCTCCCGGGTGTAGGGATCGAGGTTGGTGCGTCGTGACATCTATTTGGCGTTCATGGTAGGCTTCAGGAGGCTCTCTTCGAAACGCACGGCGAGATGGCCCTAGCGTTGAACCGGATTGCCGGTCTACGGATGCTCGAGTTGCTCGAAGAAGATGGACTTCTGGAGGTATCGGGGGAGAACAAGAACTCCCTCTCCGAAGACATCGAGGAGGCCTTAAGGCACGCGGACGACGCTGAAGTGCGTGTTGAAGGGTCCGAAGACGAGCTCGAAGTTGTGATCGAGTCGTGTCCGTTCGAGGAGGTACGCCGTGAGCTCCTGGATCGGGATAAAGTGCCTGTAGTGTGTCCTTACGTTGCGACCATCCTGGAGCTCGCAAAGATGACTTTCGGCGCCAAGTATCAACTCGTTGAGATGAACGTCGATGAGGATCTGTGCGCGTTCACGCTGAAGCGTGTATAGGCCACAAACCCAGATCACCCTGTAGGTGACTAGAGTACGGAATCGCCAGACTCGCTGAGATCCCACGCCATTTTCGCGTGCCCACCCACATGTTCCCGTTTTTGATACCGCTGCGGTCGTATCGGAATAGTACGTCTTTAGTTCCCGTAAAGAATATGTCATCCATCGCGTTAACCGACGCGTCCCGGCCGCTTTACGGGGGAAGGAACGCATGTTCACCCCGTTTAAAGCTGGGGTCGGAATGTCGAAATCCAGCCCGGAAGAAGCGCTGGAAGAGGCCGCCGAGGATCTCGACAGGATCGACGTCGTTCTCTGCACCTTCTCGCCTAGACACGACCCCACACGAGGTCCGTGAGGCGCTCGTAGAGTACCTGAACGGTGACTGCCTGATCCTAGGTCTCTCGTCCGCCGGTAATATCACCACGGACGGGTTCAGCGACGGATCGGTGGCTATACTAGCGATGGAGCTGTCCAAGCTCATGGCCTTCGGAATGGCGATCGGCACGGGCCTCTCGAAGGACCCGTACCGAGTCGCGAGGGAGACCGTGACTAGGGCAGTTGGGAGCGTGAAAGTAGACGTCTCCGCATCGCTCGCCCCGGTGGCAACGGGACTCGTAACCGGTAACATGGACGTGGTTCGACACTCTCTAGTCGACGTTTTACTCTTCGCCGACGGTCTATGCTGCTTTAACAATCCGGAGGCGTCAATGGGTGTGCTCAATGGTGTGATGGACTGTCTTGGTACGGTACCAAGAATCATCGGCGGAATGACCGCGGACGAGTACGAGTTCGAACACACGTACGTCTTCGATAATTCTGACGTGTACGAGGACGCGTTGGCGGTACTGGTCTTGTACTCATCAGTGAAGCGTGGGCACGCGGTCGATCACGGTTTCGTCCCGTTATCTGATCCGATGATCATCGAGATTGAGGGTGTAGATGTGATCGAGATGAACGGCGAGCCAGCCTTGGATGTCTACATCGACATCGTGGGAGAGAAGCCCGAGATGGAAACCCTCCTGAAGCACCCGTTGGGGATCATAGACCCAGGACCGCGTCCGTACTACCTAGTCAGGACGCCGATCGACGCGGATGTGGAGAGAAAAGCCATGAAACTGGTGTCGCCCCTCCCGAACGGCGTCGCCGCCCGGATCATGGAGCCAGGCGACGTTGAGGGATCGCTCAAGATGGCGGTACAGAGGGAGCTGGAGGACGCCGGCTCGCCAAAGGAGCTAGAGGTCGTGTTCGTGTTCAACTGCGCGGCTCGACATCTGATCGTCGACACTGACGACGCTGTGCGCCTTCTTCGAGACTTGGTAGGCGAGGACGTGACTATATTCGGATTCAACTGTTTCGGCGAGTACGGGATGACACCGTCCGGTAAGTTAGTCCAGCACAACCAGACAGTCGCGACGTACGTGCTCGGGAGTGAGGTCGTGAGTTGATCCAAGAGCGCGTGAGCTGTCGACGTGTAAGTCTTCGGTGACTTGAGTTCTTTGGTGATGATATCGTAATCAATGGGGAAGAGTATAAGGTCCAGATCCTAAGACCGCGCTCGATGGTGAGCCGATATAACGAAGGTACCGAACCGTTAGTCTCTACGGTGACGGCCCGTACGACGTGATGGTGGTGATCGTGCTGACACCGAAGGACGACTCCGTCCGTCGTGTGGACTATAGGATAAAGGGATCGTCCGGGGGATGAGGGACGAGCGGGTTAGGTGACCGTCGATGGTGTCTCTACACCAGACTAGGTACCTGACAGGATACATCATGAACGTGAAGGTCACGAACCGTGATGGAGTGCACGTAGCCCGAGGTGACGGTGAGTGCCTCACCGACAGAGAAGATACCGTACGAACCGGTACCTGTTTCTGGCTGAGGACTGTGCCCGAGTTTCAGGTAGTAACTAATCGACGGCGAGACTAGTCCCTCGGGACGAAGTCGATCGTCTGGGACGAGGTGAGAATAGTTCGAAAAACCCGTGTCGGTGGGTCGAAGATCCACGATTGACTACGAACGAAGTAACCTTATGAACCGACGACGCGCCGACGACTAGGGGGAGCGCCTTGCGAAAGGTCGTCGGAGCCCTGCTCGTGGCCCTGGCGACCCTACTGGCGCTCTCCGGGACGACGACGCTGGGAGCTCCGCCATGGGTCAACCCAGAGGAGCCGGAACCCGCACCCGGTAACGGTGTTCCATGGCTGAATCTCACGGACAACCAACTCAGGAAGCTGGAGGCTCTTGGTGTGCCAGTGAGGTACTTCGACGGGAAACCCGCCGTAAGGGTCCGGTTCGCACGGATCAACGCGCCGGAGATATTCCACCCGTCGAGCGAGGAGGAGTACCGGCTCGGGCTGAAGGCTAGAGAGTTCGTGGAAAAGAAAATCCGTGATTCCGGCGGCTACGTGAAGTGCCGGGCGTACGGTCTAGGAAAGTACCATCGTATCATCGCAGACGTCTACCCAGACGACGAAGAGATAACCCTCTCAGAGATGCTAGTCGAAAAGGGGACTCGCCGAGTACCGCAAGTACCCGAAGCCAGACCCGCTCCCGAGATGGTTCCCCAGGGGGTTCAAAGCCCACGTGGCGAAGGTGGTAGACGGGGACACAATCTACGTCTATGCGAAGAACGAGGAGGAGGGACCGGCCCAGTTCGAAGAGAGTAAGATCACGAAGGGGACAGTCGTGGGAGAGTACAAGACCGGGACTCCGACCGTGCCGGCAGTACTCGCCGCGATCTCCGCGGTGATCGGAGTCGGGCTATTAGTCTCAGCCCGACGATGAGGTCACGCTCATACCCTACGCCAGCCTTCCCAGTACAGTGGTAATTGCAGAAAGGTTCGGGTACTCCACAAGGTCGTGAACGGCATCGCGAATGGAAGTGGGGCCACTACGGGCGGTTTCCGAGTACTCTTAGGCACTATGAATGCCTCCGCGTTGAGAATTTAGCTAGCGTCTTCTATATCTATAGCCTACGGTGAGCATGAAGGTACGAAGGAAGCGGGGCAATAGCGAACACTGTCATCGCCTATCTCAACCCGATCACTGCACTTATTACAACTCCTCCTACAGCAGATAGTATCGGCCTTAGTAGGCTTGTCCAGTCATCTAATGATATTCCCGAATCGTGAATCGAGTGTAGCAACGTTTCTATTAATAACGGTAGATCCTTCGATTTACTCATAGCTTCCTCTTTAAAAGTCAATTTGTAAGTCAATTCCATTACTTCATAACACTCATCAATTAACAATTTCAGGATGCGTGGAGGAAGAATCGATGGTCTAGTAACTTTAATAATAATCAAGCGTTTCAAGGGTTCCCAGATCACTGGAATACCAATCCCTACACTCACATCATTCCAAACCTTAGAAGCTATCTTATCATTACCCAACAAAATCTCAGCCAATAACTTCGAAACACGATCCGCTACATGGTGACCTATTAACGGTAGTAGTTCAAGTACGATACCACGAATTGGTTCACGAACCGTATTTGATATTATAAACTTCCACAAGTGTTTTAGTAACATTAAGCAAGCCAGTGATGTCATCAAGTACGGCACGCTAGTAATAACGTACGCGCTCGGTAATAACCACGGGCGTAATAATAATCTAACCGGTTTCAACTTGATTAACCCTGACTCTTCCAACAAGTCCTTGAACTCGAACGCCTTAGCACAAAGCCCGAAATAATCCCACGAGGAGTAAGAATCATACAGAGAAATAATTGAGTCCAGGAAATTAACAAACTCGTACAATCTAGGATTACACTCCTTAAACTCTTCAATGATACTTTCTCTACCAACTACCATGATTACTTTACCACTATCCATGTCATATAATATGTTTATTCCAACATACTTTTCAAGCCCCCAAGCTCCTCATCAACTCTACTGGCCAAGTTCTTCAGCTTCTCTAACTCCTCGCTCGACGGTGAACTCTTCCAAACCCTACCACTCGACAAGTCACAGTATAACTTGAAAAACTCCTTACTAGAACTCCTATAAACGTAGAATATTACAATATCATCCTGATGATCAACGCCTAGGATGAAATCAGGTTGATATAGTCCCTCCTTCAGATATTCCCCAAAGTCAATCCCTACCGCTTGACTGGTAATAATGTTTTCTGGAATTGGGATTGTAGTAGTGTTATGCGGATGGTAAAATACATACACTTTGCGGTTCTTTATTATAAGTAAATTAGCAGGAGTACAACAATCGTGTTCTATATCGGGTACAATTGGAATACCACTAGATTCTCCTACTAACTCGATATAAGCGTAAGTATGGTCCGGGTTTAGTCTTATAGTGTCGATTGTCTCACCGTCTATTGTAACCGATAGTTTGTCACCCTCGAGCTTGAACCCAACTGACTCATTGGATATTATAACCTC